>JANNGS010000007.1:0-141076 GCA_031403995.1 Thermoanaerobaculia bacterium | reverse complement strand
ATCATCGGCAACGCCGCCGAGCACTCGACGGCGATCCTGGTGGCGCGCAAGAACCGGATGGACCTGGCGCTCGGCATCGCCATCGGCTCGAGCATCCAGATCGCGCTCTTCGTCGCCCCGGTGCTGGTCTTCGCGAGTTACTGGCTCGGACCGGCGCCGATGGACCTCGTCTTCTCGCCCGCGGAGGTGATCGCCATCGTGATCGCGGTCGCCATCACCAGCCAGGTGGCGAGCGACGGCGAGAGCCACTGGCTGGAAGGGGTGCAGCTCCTCGCCGTCTACCTGATCCTGGCGCTGATCTTCTTCGCGCTGCCGGAGGCCCTGGAAACGGCCGGCGTCACGTCCCTGCCGGCCGCGGCTGTGACGCCTCAGTGAGGTCGGCAGACGCGCGCCGCGCGCGCCCAGCGGTCAGCGCCAGTGGCCGCGGGCCGGCGGCACCGGGTAGATGAAGTGGCGGGCTGGCCCGGGCAGCTGCTCCGGTTCCGGGCGCACGAGCAGCTTCAACAAGAACATGCCGGCGAGGAAGCCGCCTACGTGCGCCCACCAGGCGATGCCCCCGGCTTCTCCTGCCGCCACCTGTCCGAACGCCTGGATCCCGCTCGTCAACTGCAGCAGGAACCAGATTCCAAGATAGACCAGCGCCGGGATGTGCACGAAGAGGGGATAGAAGACGATCGGGATCAGGGTGAGGATCCGCGCATGCGGATAGAGCAGCAAGTAGGCTCCCAGGACACCAGCGATCGCTCCCGACGCTCCGATCGTGGGCACCGTCGAGGCCGGGTCGGTCGCCCACTGCACGCCTCCGGCGACGATGCCGCTGGCCAGGTAGAAAGCCACGAAGCGTCCCCTTCCGAGGCGATCTTCGACGTTGTCGCCGAAGATCCACAGCGTCCACATGTTGAACGCCAGATGCAGGAAACCGCCGTGCAGGAAGATGCTCGACAGGAAGGAAAACCAGCCCCCGCCGGGATAGCCCACGCTCGTCGCCCACGCCGGGTCGCTCAAGCGCGCCGGGACGATGCCGAAGAGATGGAACAGGGTCTTGAGGCCGTCGTCCGGCAGGGACCACTGGTAGAGGAAGATCAGCACGTTGACCGCGATGAGGCACGCGGTCACGGCCGGAAAGCGGCGGCTGGGGATGCCATCTCGGAGAGGAAACATGGGAATGGGTCGCGCGCGAAGATAGCATCCAGGAGATGGGAGAACTGAGCCTCGCCCGCAGCCGCTGGTTCATCCTCGGCGCGGCCGCCCTGTTCTCGACCGGTGGCGCGGCGATCAAGGGCACGGCGCTCACCGCCTTTCAGGTCGCCGGCTTCCGCTCGGCGGTGGCGGCGCTGGCGCTCGCACTCCTCCTGCCGGCGGCCCGCAAGGGCTTCGGCTGGGATCTCCTGCCGGCAGCCTTCGCCTACGCCGGAACGCTGGTCTGTTTCGTGTTGGCCACCAAGCTCACGACCTCGGCCGCGGCCATTTTCCTGCAATCGACAGCGCCGATCTGGATCCTGCTGCTGGCGCCGATGCTGCTCAAGGAGAGGATCCGGCGCGCCGATCTGCCGGCGGTCGCACTGGCGGCCGTCGGCCTGGCGCTGGTCTTTCTCGGCTCGCGCGATCCGGTGGCGACGGCGCCGAGACCGGAGCTCGGGAACGTCTTCGCGCTGGCTTCCGGCCTGTTCTACGCCCTGCTGATGATCACGATGCGCCGGCTGGCGCGCGACTCACCGGCGGGCAACGACCGCTCGCTGCCGGCGACGGTGCTGGGAAACGGCCTCGCCTTCGTCGCCACCCTGCCCCTCGCCTTTCCAGTTGCCGCGGTCCGGACGGCGGACATCGCCGCCATTCTCTACCTCGGCGTGATCCAGATCGGCCTCGCCTACTGGCTCTTCTCGAAGGGGCTGAAGCGCCTGCCGGCGCTCGAGGTCTCGCTGCTGGTCCTGCTCGAACCGGTGCTCAATCCCCTGTGGACCTGGCTCACCGCCGGCGAGCGTCCGAGCGCGCTGGCCTCGGCCGGCGGCGCGATCATGATCTTCGCGCTCGCCGCCCAGGTGCTGCTGCGGCGCGGCGAGCGGCCGGCTGCACAGGCTTCGCCGCCGATCCCCGACTAGCCTGGCGGCTTAGAGCGAAATCGAGCCCTTGCGGAACTCCGAGCGCGACAGCCGGGCGTTGAGCAGCACAGGATGTCCGGCTCTGGCCCAGGCCCGCGCCTGGGCGAAGGCCGGCGCGATCTCATCGGGATGGTCGATCGAGAGCCCCTTGCCGCCGAGCGCCTCCGCCGCGAAGTGATAGTCGGTCGAGGCCAGGACGGTGCCGACGTCATCTCCCAGCACGGCGATCTGGTCGCGCGCGATCTGCGCCCAGGAGGCGTCGTTGCCGACCAGGGCGATGACCGGGACAGCGTGACGGACGAAGGTGTCGAACTCCATCAGGCTGTAAGCGACCGAACCGTCGCCGTAGAGTATCCAGACCTCCGAGTCGGGCCGCGCGATCTTGGCGCCGAGCGCGAAACCGCCGCCGACACCGAGCGTGCCGAAGACGCCCGGATCGAGCCATCCGAAGGGCGAACGGGCGCGCACGATATAGGAGGCCGTGCCGACGAAGTCGCCGCCGTCGGCGACCAGGACCGCATCGTCGCCGAGGAAAGCGTCGAGGTCGCGCAGCAGGCGCAGCGGATTGAGGCCGTATTCGGCGCCCGGAGCCGCGTCCGCCTGGCCGGCGATCTCTTGCTCGCGAACATCGTCGCTTGCCGCCAGCTGCTCGAGCCACTCCCGCCAGCGCGCATGAAGGCCGGAGGCCTCGTCGGCGAGCTCGCCGAGAAACATCGCCGGATCGGCGAGCGCGCCGATTCTCGGGCGGCGGTTCTTCTCGAGATCCTCGGCGCTGCGGTTGGCCGCGATCAGGGCGACCTTGCGGCCGACATGCCGGCCGTAGTCGAGCCGGAAGTCGAACGGCACGCCGGCCAGCACGACGCAGTCGGCGGCGCGCAGCGCTTCGCGCCGCTTGTGCCGCCGCAGGAGCGGGTGCGCGGCGCCGAGAAGACCGCGGGCCATACCCGAGAGATAGACCGGCAGGCCCAGTTGCTCGATTGCCCGCCTGAGATCGACGGCCGAGGTCGCGTGCAGCATCGCCTGCGAGCCGACGAGCAGCAGCGGACGGTCGGCGCGCGCCAGCGCCTTGGCGGCTCGGCGCACCGGCCCTCTGCGCGGCGGCGAGGCTACCGGCAGAGGGGCGGAAGCCGGGCGCTCGTCGGCGCGGTCGAAGACCCGGTCGAGATGGCGCGACAGGTACCAACGCTCGAGGCGTTTGCCGAAGGTCGGCGGGCGTTCACCCTCCTTGGGGATCACGCCGTACCACTCGCGCGCCGTCGCTTCCGGATAGAGGAGATCGACCGGACACTCCAGAAAAACCGGCCCCGGCACCCCCTCGCGCGCCATCGCGAAGGCGGTTTCGAGTAGCGGCGCGAGCTCGCGGACCCGTTTCGCACTCCCCTGCCATTTGACGTGCGGCGCCATGAGCGACTGCTGGTCGATGTCCTGGAGCGAACCGCGGCCCTTGAGGACGGTGGCGGTCGCACCGCCCAGGATGACGACCGGGGACTGCGCCATGCGGGCGTTCTTGACCGCGGTGATCGTGTTGGTGAGCCCCGGGCCGGCGGTGACCGCCGCGACTCCGGGGATGCCGGTGAGGCGCGCCGTGGCGTCGGCAGCGAAGACCGCGTCGACCTCGTGGCGGGTGTCGACGACCCGGATCCCGAGCGCCTTCGCTCCCACCAGGATCGGCGAGATATGTCCGCCGCAGAGCGTGAAGAGCGTCTTCACCCCTTGCCTCTGAAGCACCTCCGCGATGCGATCCCCGCCATGGCTCATGGTCGGAGAGACTCGCACAGCCTCCGCGCGACGGCAACCGCATGCCGCGGACGACGAGGACGCCTGACCCCGGCCCCGTATACACTCAGCCTCTCCACGAGGAATCGTCTGGCCAACCCATCGCGTCCCGACAGCGGTCTGCCCGTCACAGAGCTCCTGCAGGCCTGGCGGCGTGGGGAAGCCGCGGCCGACGAGGAGTTGCTGGCGCTGGTCTACGGCGAGCTAAAGCGGCTCGCCGCGGCGCAGTTGCGGGGCGAGCGGCAAGAGCACACGCTGCAGCCGACCGCGCTCGTCCACGAGGCCTACATGCGTCTCGCCGGGCAGAAGGGCCTCGACTGGCGCGACCGCTCGCACTTCTTCGGGCTGGCCGCGACCATGATGCGCCGGATCCTCGTCGACCACGCCCGCGCGCGCCTCGCCGACAAGCGCGCCCATATGCCGGTCTCGATCTCCCTGATCGGCGATCTCCCCGGGCGGACGACGGGCGAATTCGACGAGGTGTATCTGCTCGATCTCGACCGGGCGATCGACCGGCTCGCCGTCGCCCACCCGCGCCCCTCCCAGGTCGTAGAGCTGCGCTACTTCGCCGGGCTCGACGTCGAGGAGGTCGCGGCCGCGCTCGACCTCTCCCCCCGCACCGTCAAGCGCGACTGGGCCTTCGCCCGCGCTTGGCTGCTGCGCGCCCTGCAGCCGGAGGCGCAGGAGGCGGCCCCGCCTCCGCCGACCGTTCCAGACGACACCCGGCTACCCTGACGACGCGGCCGATCGCGGCGAAGAGAACGCGGACCGCTCGACGAGCCGCAGATCCTGCATCGCCTCGGAGCCCGGCCCGAGGACCCCGACGAATCCCCCGCACGCCTCGTGCGCCACCCGCCGCGCGGCGGCTGCGTCGCCCTCCGCGAGCAGGAGCCGGGCGCGGCTGAGGGCGGTGCGGCAGCGGCTCGGATGACCCGGGGCGAGCCGCTCGGCGCTCCAGCGTTCGGCGCGAGCGATCGCTTCGCTGGCCGCGGTCCGGTCCCCCGCGGCGAGGAATGCGTCGCCCAGCCGCGCCAAGCGCAGGGCCTGCAGCGGATGCCCTTCACCGAGCCCCGCAACACTCGCCGCATAGCCCTCCGTGGCCGCCGCGAGCGCCGCGCGCGGATCTCCCCGATCGAGATGAATGCGCGCCAGCGTAAACAGAACGCTGCCGAGATCGCGCGGATTGACGGCGACCCGGCGCAGCCGCAGCGACTCCTCGCCAAGGGTGCGCGCCTCGGCGAGCCGCCCCTGGAGCGCCCGCATCCGGGCCGTGAGCTCGAGCACGCGGGCGACGCCGCTGTCGCGCACCGGGCTCTCGCCGCGGAACCAGACCAGCGCGGCGCCGAGGGCGGGCTCGGCCGCGGAGAGCTCACCGAGGTCGATCAGGTAGACCGCCAGGTTGGTACGGTGGTCGGCGAGCAGCCGATGGCCCTGGGGATGGAGGCGCTCGAGACTGTCCACCACCCGGCTCAGCTCGTCGGCGGCGCCGCGCAGGTCGCCGCGGGAAGCGAGCGCCGCGGCGAGCTCGCTGCGGCACTCGAGGACGACGTCGGCGGCGGTCTCGCCCAGCGCCTCGGCCAGCGTCAGCCCTTCGCGAACATGGCGTTCCGCCGGCTCGTAAGCCCCGAGCCGCTGCTCGAACGCACCCAGGCTGTTGAGCATCTGCGCCATCAGACGGCGGTCGGTCAACATGGTGCGTCCTCTCTCCACCAGCGGCGCGAGACGGTCGCGGCCCGCCGCGAGCCCGCCGCGCCACGACTCCGCAAGCGCCACGGCGTAACCGGTGACCACGGCCTCGCGACAGATGCCGGCACCGCCGCCCGCCGCGCAGGCATCGGCGAAGAACTGTCCGGCACGTTCGCTGCGGGCGATGCCCTTGTCGATGCGCCCGGTGGTGATCTCGAGAGAGCCGAGCTGCCCTTCGCATTCGGCCCACTCCGCGGAACCCGGCGTGAGCCTTTCGAGAAGCGCGCAGGCCGCAGCCATCTCTGTCTCGGCCGGCGCGAAGTCATTGGCCAGAAAGGCGGCGCGTCCGCGCTCGAGGCGCGCCAGCGCCGTCTCGACGCTCTCCTCGCCGTAACGGGCGCGGGCGGCGTTAAAGTACTCCTCCGCCACCGGAACCGCCCGGTCGACGAGGTGCAGCGCCGAGTAGCTCTGCGCGAAGCGGCGCAGAAGATCGATCGCCACGTCCGGCTCAGCGGCGAAATCGGCTCGTGCCCGAGCCACGCCGAGATCGAGCAGCTCGCGCGTCGTGGGAATGCGGTCGCGCGGCAGCTGCTCGGCGGCGCTCGAGAACAGCCCTACCATGAACTCCTGCACCGCTTTCGAGGTCGCGGCGGCCCGCGCCGCCCGGTGCGCCTGGTCGCGCGCGATCCCCGCCTGCGCCGCGACGATCACCGTCGCCGTCGTCAGGGACGCCACGACGAGGAGCGTCGCGGCGACCGCCACCCGGTGGCGGGCGACGAACTTGCGGGTCCGGTACGACAGGCTCGGCGGGTGGGCGCGCACCGGCTCGCCGCCGATCAGCCGCTCGACGTCCTCGCGCAGCTCGGCCACGCTGCCGTAACGCCGCGGCGCCTCAGGCGCGCATGCCTGGCCGACGACGTGCGCGAGCTCCGCCGGCGCGAGACCTGCGCCGCGCAACGCCCGGACTCCCAGCTCTTGCCGCGCCGGGCGCCGCCCCAGCAGGAGCTCCGCCAGCAGGACGCCGAGGGCGAAGACATCGGTGGCGACGGTGATGGCGCCGCCGTCGATCTGTTCGGGCGCCGCGTAGCCGGGCGTCAGGCGCCCAGAGGCGGTCAGACTCGAGTCGTTGTCGGCCTCGTCGAGGAGCTTGGCGACGCCGAAGTCGAGGACCTTCAACTGTCCCCCAGCGCTGAGGAGGATGTTCTGCGGCTTGAGGTCGCGATGCACGATGAGCGCCGCGTGGGCCGCCCCCACCGCACGACAGAGCTGAACGAAGAGCTTCAGCCGCGCCCCGCGCGACAGTTGCCGGCGCTCACAGGCGACGGTGAGCGGCTCGCCCTCAACGTACTCAACCACCAGGAAGGGGATGCCCTCGGGCGTCACGCCACCGTCGATCCAGCGCGCGATGTCGGGATGCTCGAGCCGCGCCAGGAGCCGCTGCTCGCGCAGGAAGAGCCGATGCTCTTCCGCGGCGTGGAGCCCGCGCCGCAGGATCTTCACCGCCACCGTTTGGCGCGCTCCGCCGACCTCTCGCGTCGCGCGGTAGACCGCCGCCGAGCCTCCCTGGCCGATGAGCTCTTCGAGGTGGTACGCCCCGAAGCGCCGGCCGACGAGGCTTGCCGGCGGCGGTCCCTCCTCGACGCCCTCCGCGAGCGCGGCGAGCGCGGGCAAGGGCCTGTCGAGCAGACTCTCCGGCCTCGCTGCGGCGGCAAGCAGAGCGCCCACCTCGGCGCGCAGCGCCGGGTCGGCGACCTCCCGCTCCAGCCATACTGCACGCTCCGCCTCCGCCAGCTCGAGCGCCGCCGCGAACAGCTCCTCGATCTCTGCGTTCCGTGTCGGATCCATGTCGTTACTCTACGCGGATGCGCCCGCCGCCACGGGCCAGCCCCCACGTGGGCGCCTCCTTCCGGCGCCGAGATCGGCTGGTAGACTCGACGGCGCACCGAAAGCCAATCCCTTACTGGAGCTTCTTTTTGATCGAACCTGAGAGGGCGAGCGCTGGACCTTCGAAGCTGATGCCGATGGCGGAGGCCGTGCGGCGCTTCGTGGACGACGGCGCGGTCGTGGTCATCGAGGGCTTCACCCACCTGATCTCGTTCGCCGCGGCCCACGAAATCATCCGCCAGAGGAAGCGTGATCTGACCCTCTGCCGCTTGACGCCGGATCTCGTCTACGAACAGATGATCGCCGCCGGCTGCGCCCGCAAGCTGGTCTTCTCGTGGGCCGGGAATCCCGGCGCGGGCCCGTTGTATGCATTGCGCCGGGCGGTCGAGCAAGGACTCCCGCAGCCGCTCGAGCTCGAGGAGTACTCGCACTTCGGCATGGTGGCACGCCTCCAGGCCGGTGCCGCCCGGCTCCCCTTCCTGCCACTCCGGACCTTCACCGGCAGCGATCTGCCGAAGGTGAACGAACGCATTCGAGAGATCGAGTGCCCCTACACCGGCGAGCGCCTGGCGACGGTGCCAGCGTTGAACCCGGACGTCGCGATCATCCACGTGCAGCGCGCCGACGCCTTCGGCAACAGCCAGGTCTGGGGCCTCCTCGGGGTACAGAAGGAGGCGGCTTTCGCCGCCTCGAAGGTGATCGTCGTCGCCGAGGAGATCGTCGACGAGTCGGCGATCCGGGCCGACCCCAACCGCACGCTCCTCCCCGGCTTCATCGTCTCCGCGGTGGTGCACGAGCCCTGGGGCTGTCACCCGTCGTTCGCGCAGGGGTACTACGACCGCGACAACGACTTCTACGTCGCCTGGCGGGAGATTTCGCAGGAGGCGGCGAAGCTCGATGCCTGGCTCGACGAATGGGTCTACAGTGTCGCCGACCGCGCGGAGTACGTCCGGCGGATGGGCGAGAGGCTCACCCGCCTCAGGGCGCGCGAGCAGTTCTCGGCACCGGTGAACTATGGCTACTGACCCCGGGTATACCTGCGACTTCACTCCCAGCGAGCTGATGGTCTCGGCCGCGGCGCGAGAGCTGCGCGACGGCGAGGTAGTCTTCGTCGGCATCGGACTTCCCAACCTGGCGTGCAATCTCGCCCGCCGGCTGCACGCTCCGAACCTGGTGCTGATCTACGAGTCGGGCGCGGTCGGGGCGGTGCCCGAACGCATCCCGGTATCGATCGGCGACCCGGCGCTGGTGACGAACTCGATCGCCGTCGCTTCGATGTCCGAGATCTTCTACAACTATCTGCAGGGCGGAAAGATCGACGTCGGCTTCCTGCAGGGGGCGCAAATCGACCGCTGGGGCAACCTCAACACGACGGTGATCGGCGACTATGCGCACCCGAAGGTCCGCCTGCCGGGGAGCGGCGGCGCCTGCGAGATCGCGATCAACGCCCGGCGCGTTCTGTGCATCGCGGCGCAGTCGAGGAAGAGCTTCCCGGCGAAGATCGATTTCGTGACCAGCCCCGGACACCTCGGAGCCCAAATTGGAGACATTGGCGACCGGGAGCGGCTCGGAATGCGCGGCGCCGGCCCGCAGCGGGTCATCACCGATCTCGCGCTCTACGACTTCGACGCCGGCGAGATGCGCGTCACAAGCCTCCACCCCGGCGTCACCCTCGACCGCGTCCGCGAAACCCTCGGCTGGGAGCCGAAGTTCGCCCCCGGGATCGCCACCACCCCTCCCCCCTCCGAGGCCGAGCTCCACCTCCTCCGCCACGACCTCGACCCCAAGCGGCTGTATCTCTGACGCAGCACGACCGGGAAAAGACCCCAGGGGTGCAGGCTCCCTCTCCATCGCGGCGGCTCGCAGTGGCGTGCACCCTTCTCGACGCCGCCCGCGTCCGCTATCTTCTGTGGGCGAAGAGCAGTTCATCATGCATGAAGCGCAGAGCACTCTGGAAAGGAAGTCGACATGTCCACACGGTCCCTGTTCTCGACACCACTCTCACTCGCCTTGCTGGCGCTCGCCGCGGCCACGACGCCCCTCATCGCGGTTTCGACGCAGTTGAGCGACGGGCTGCCGTTCAGCGCCATCCACTTCGCTTCGACTCCGCCGCAGATCAGTCCGGACGGCGACTATGCCGTTTACGTTCAGGATGCGGTCATCAACGGCGCCAATGAGCTCTGGAGCGTTCGGATCGCCGGCGGCACTCCGGTCCGGCTCTCGGACGTCCTGGTCTCCGGCCAATCGGTGAAATTCGCCATCAGCCCCGACAGCGACCATGTCGTCTACCTGGTAGATCAGGATACGCCAGGAGTTCCAGAGCTCTACAGCGTCCCGATCGCGGGCGGATCGCACACCAAGCTCAACATGGAGCTGGCGTCCTTGCCTGGACAGGTGCGCGATTTTCTGATTTCGCCGACGAGCGAACGCGTCTATTACGCCGCGGATGGAGCCGTCAACAATGTGATCGAGCTCTGGAGGGTCGACATCGACGGCGGGGCCTCGACCCGCCTGAACGCGGAGATCGGCAACTCCTACGACATCTTCGAATACGCCGTCGGGCTGACCGCGGGCGGCTCGGAGCGGGTGGTCTATCGCGTCGGCCGATCGACGGTGGGAGGCTTCGAGCTGTGGAGCGTCACGGCGACCGGCACGCCGGAGGCGATCCGGATCAGCCGCGGCATGGTCAGCGGTGGTGCCGTCGACGAGTACTTCCAGATCAGTCCGAACGGCAACCGGGTGCTCTACCTGGCCGACGCGACGGACAACGGGTCTTTCGATCTCTACAGCGTGGCGATCGCCGGCGGCTCCTCGACCCTGCTCAACGGCGCACTGGGGGGCGCCCATGGTGTCGAGGCGGACTTCCTGGTCAGCCCGGACAGCAATACGGCGGTCTACCGCTCCGACGAGGGGACGAATACCCTCATCGAGCTCTACAGCGTGCCGCTGACCGGCGGCGTGCCGACCAAGCTCAACGGGGAGCTCATCGGCGGCGGTGACGTGCTCGAGTTGGCGATCAGCCCGAACGGCGCGCGCGTCGTCTATTTCGCCGATCAGAGCCTCGACGGCCTGAATGAGCTTTGGAGCGTGCCGCTCAGCGGCGGCACGGCGACCCGGCTCAACGCGACGCTCCTCCCCCCCCTGAACGCCGGCGACGTGCTCGACTTCGCGATCAGCCCGGACAGTGCGCGGGTCGTCTATCTCGCCGACCAGGAGGCCGACACGCTCAACGAGCTCTGGAGCGTGCCGCTCAGTGGCGGCACCGTCACGAGGCTCAACCGGACGCTGGTTGCCGGCGGCGACGTTCAGGCCTTCCTCATCAGCCCCGACAGCGACTCTGTTGTCTACGGTGCCGACCAGGACGCTGACACCGTCGACGAACTCCTGGCCGTGTCGCTCGCCGGCGGTTCTGTCCTCGATCTGAACGATCCGCTCGTTCCTGGCGGCGACGTCTCGCTGACTTTCCTGACGGCCCCGGTTTTCGCGATCTCTTCCGATAGTCTCGTGGTCCTCTATGCCGCCGACGGAGTCGTCGACGGCGAGATCGAGCTCTACGCTTTCAGTCAGGTCGGAGTGCCCAGTGCACCAATCGCCGTTGTCGCGACCCCCGGCAACAGCCAGGTTGCGGTGAGCTTCCTGCCGCCGGCGAGCAACGGTGGAAGCCCCATCACAGGCTACGAAGTGACACCCAGTCCCGCCACGGGCGGCTGGAGTGACATCAACGCGGGCTCCACGGACCTCACCCACCTGGTCACGGGCCTGACCAACGGTACCTCCTACACTTTCACCGTGCGGGCGACCAACGCGAACGGCACCGGCCTCCCCTCGTTGCCGTCGCACAGCGTCACGCCGGCGACGGTGCCGGGGGCGCCGACCGACGTCGTTGCCGTTGCCGGCGACACCCAGGCGACGGTGACTTTCGCCGCGCCGCTCGACAACGGCGGCAGCGCCATCACCGGCTACACCGTGACCTCGAATCCAGCGGGTGGAGTCGACAGCAATGCCGGTTCGACCGGGCTCTCACATCTCGTGACCGGTCTCGCCAACGGCACCGCCTACACCTTTACCGTCATCGCGGGGAACGCCGTCGGCACCGGCGCCCCATCGTTGCCGTCTCAAAGCGTCACGCCCGCGCCGGACGCCTGCGCCTCGACCGCCACCGCCCTCTGCCTGCAGAGCGACAAGTTCAACATCAGCGTGACCTTTCGGGACTTCCAGGACCGCACCGGCTCGGGTCAGGCGACGCCGCTCTCCAACGAGTCCGGCGACTTCTGGTTCTTCAACCCCCAGAGCAACGAGCTCATCGTCAAGATCATCGACGGCTGCGCCAGTACCGGCAACTACTGGGTGTTCTGGCGGGCCCTCTCGAACGTCGAGATGGACCTCGTCATCCGCAACACGGAGACACTCCAGACGCTTACCTACCACAATCCGTTGGGTTACAACTCCAACGGCCACCTGGACATCGACACGATCTTCCGCTGCGACGGCTCCGGTCCCGCCGCGGAAACCGTGGACACCAGCACCGACCTCCCCGCGCCGGGGAACCCGAACCGGATCGAGTTCGTGAACCCCAACCTGATCGATCCCTGCGTGCCCGACGGCGATCGCACGATCTGCCTCCAGGGAGGACGCTTCCGCGTGCAAGGAGTCTGGAGCGACTTTGTTGGCGGAAGCGGCAACGCCCATCTGATCAAAAAGAACGAGAGTTCGGGCTACGCCTGGTTCTTCAACAGCAACAACTACGAGATGCTCTTCAAGCTGGTCGACGCCTGCAGCTACAACGGCAACACCTGGGTTTCGATCGCCGGCCTCACCAACGTAGCGGCGACGCTGACGATCCGGGACACCTGGACCGGAACCGTCTACCGCCAGGAGAATGCGTTGGGCGTCGACTTCCCGACCAATCTCGACATCGAGACGAATCTCGACTATTGCGGGCCGTCGCCCTTCTAGGCGTCGACGCACCGGGAGCGTGCGAACCGAGGGCGCTCGAGTGACGCCAGGCGAAGGGGCCAGGAGAGCAGCGACATGAAGTGGATGACCCGGGGGGACATCGACGGCTTCTTCGGTCTGGCGATCGACAACCTCGTCCAGTTGTTGGTCATCGACGCCCTATGCCGGGGCGTGCTCGGCTTCTCCGTCGAGCTCGTCTACGGCCGAATCCTGCCGGGCGCGGCGGTGTCACTGCTGGTGGGCAACCTCTACTACGCCCGCCAGGCGCTCGCGCTGGCGCGCCGAACCGGGCGGACCGACGTCTGCGCCCTACCCTACGGCATCAACACCGTCTCCCTCTTCGCCTACGTCTTCCTGGTGATGCTGCCGGCCAAGCTCGCCGCCGAGGCCGCCGGCGCTGCCGATCCGGCCAGCATCGCCTGGCAGGCCGGACTCGTCGCCTGTGTAGGGTCGGGACTCATCGAGCTCGCTGGCGCCTTCGTCGCGGAGAGGATCCGAAGATCGACACCGCGCGCCGCGTTGCTCTCGACCCTGGCCGGCATCGCCCTCACCTTCATCTCCCTCGGCTTCCTGTACCGGACCTACGCCCGCCCGATCGTCGGCCTCACGACTCTGGCGATCGTGATGCTGGTCTACTTCGGCCGCGTCCGGTTCAGGGGTGGACTTCCCGGGGGCCTGGTTGCGGTCGTCGTCGGAACGGCCCTGGCGTGGATCGTCGGCATTGCGCCCGTCGGCGCCGTGCCGCAAGCCGCGCTGCAGTTCCATCCGCCGCTGCCCGTATTGGGCGACCTTTTCTCGGCGATGCGGGGTGACTGGATGGTCTATCTCTCGGTCATCCTGCCGATGGGTCTCTTCAACGTCATCGGATCGCTGCAGAACATCGAGTCGGCGGAGGCGGCGGGAGACAGCTATCCGACGCGCCCCTCCCTCACCGTGAACGGCCTCGGAACCCTCGCCGCCGCGCTCTTCGGCTCGTGCTTTCCGACCACCATCTACATCGGCCACCCGGGCTGGAAGGCGATGGGCGCTCGCTCCGGCTACTCGGTGCTCAACGCCGCCTTCTTCACCCTGGTCTGCTTCTCGGGTACGCTCGCTTGGATCGCCTGGGCGGTGCCGATCGACGCCGGCATGGCGATCGTCCTGTGGATCGGGATCGTGATCACCGCGCAGGCGTTCCAGGCGACGCCGCGCGTGCACGCTCCGGCCGTCGTCGTCGGGCTCCTCCCCGGCGTCGCTGCCTGGGGCGCGCTGCAACTGAAGAACGGCCTGCGCGCCGCCGGCGTGGGGATGCCGGGCGGGCCGCCGTTTGGCGAGCAGTTGCTCGCCGCCTTCCTGGGCTCCGACACTTGGGCCCACGGCGCCTTCGCGCTCGACCAGGGGTTCATCCTCACGGCCATGATCCTCTCCGCCGCGACCGTCGCGATCATCGAGCGGCGATTCGAGCTTGCGGCCCTCTGGTGCGCGATCGCCGCGGCGCTTTCCGCCGTGGGCCTGCTGCACGCGTATCGCTTCGTCGCCTCCGACACCGTCGTCTCGCTCACGCCGGCCTGGCCCTGGGTGGGCGGCTACGCGATCATGGTCGTTCTGTTCCTCGTCGCACGCTGGATCACGGTGAACGACGAAAGCTCCTCAGCGCACTGACTGGATCGTCCGCCGTTCGGCAGGCTGAGATGGCTGCCGTGCCGACGCGCGGTGGCGATCGACCCACCACCCGAAGAGGACCAGCAGCCAGAGCGCCTGCGCGCTCCAGGCGACGGCCTCGGCCGAGGGCGGCGGCGGGCCGAAGAGGCTTCCGGCGTAGATCAGTACCAGCAGGGCAAGCATCACCCCCAGGCCGATCGAACCGATCCGGTCGCGCGCCCGGGTGGAACGCAGATAGATCGCCGACCCGACGGCCAGCAGCAGGAGCTCGACCGCCAGGGTCCAGGGGAGCGAACGCCAGAGGCCGAGCCCGACGCGGGCTTCGCCGGTGATCGTCAACGGCATGTCGGGAATGTGGGAGGCGAAATCGAGCAGCCAGTGGCTGACCACGAGCGCGACCAGCAAGCCGGCTTCGAGCCGCCGGCCGCGGCGCAGGAAGACGACCAGCCCGCCGAGCAACACTCCCCAGGCGACGAGCGCCACGAGGCTGTGCGACCAGGGATAGGAGACGAAGCGCAGCGGATTCACCGCTGTGGCACCGGGCACAATCGCGAGCTTCTCCACCCCAGCGAGAACCAGATTCGGCCAGAGGAGATCGGCGAACTGCGCTGCTGCGAAGAGGAGACCGAGCGAGAGCGCCGGTGTCGCCCGCTTCGCCGCCAGGCCAAGGGCATAGTGACCGAGGAACATTCGGCGGACTCTAGCGCTCTCCGGGTTGCGATGAAACGGCCGCCGCCGTAATCTGTGGAGGTGAAAGTACAAGGCGCACTCCTGCTGGCTTTCTGGCTCTTGCCAACGGCCCTCGCCGCCGGTTTCAGGATCGAGGGTGGCGCCACCCACGATTTCCTGCAGACGGCCGGCGTCGTGGCCGTCCTGCCCGCCATCTGCCCCGCGGAGGTCGATTGCGTCTGGCTCGATCGCAAGGTCGCCGGAGAGCTCCTGCGGCGCAAGAAACCGGAGTTTCACAGTGCCACCGCAACCCAAGCTGCGCTCACCGTGCTGGGCGCCAGGGAGCTCAGCGCCGAGTATCGGGCGCCCCTGGCTGCGAGTCTCGGCGCTCAGACCCTGCTCGAAATCCGCGTGCGCGAACTGAAGAAAGTACGCGCCAAAGGAAAAATGGATCCCGACGAGAGGAGACCGGAGTCCGGCGAGAAGTTCGATCGCGAAGACGGCAACGACGGCACGGTGCGCGGGAGGCTGGAGATCCGGGCGATTTCAGCCGAGACGGGAAGGACGGTCGCCGAGGGGGCAGCGTTCGGCGACGCCCAGGGGTTGTCCGAAAAGAAGCTGCTGGGACCAATGGTCGCGCAACTGCTCGACCGGATGTTCCCGCTGCCAGGGAAGTAACGCCGGAGCCCGGCCCGCCGTCAGACGAGATTGTGGAAGACGCGCTGGACGTCGTCGTCCTGCTCGAGGACGTCGACGAGCTTGAGGACTTCGTTCGCTTCCTTCTCGGACAGCTCAACCGTGGTGTTCGGAATGTACTCCGACTCCGCCGAGATCGGTACGATCCCGCGGTCTTCGAGCGCCTTCTGCACCGTGCCGAAGTCGTTGAATGCGCAGCGGATGACCAGCTGCGGCTCGCCCTTGTCACTCACCGACTCGCCCATCTCCTCGAGGCCGTGATCGATCAGCTCGAGCTCGAGCGACTCCGGGTCGATCTTCTCGGGGTGGAGGCGGAAAACCCCCATGCGCTTGAACTGGAAGGCGACGCTGCCGGTATTGGCGAGGTTGCCGCCACCCTTGTTGAAGTGCGTGCGCAGGTTGGGCACCGTCCGGGAGGGATTGTCGGTGGCGGTCTCGATCAGGATCGCGACGCCGTGAGGGGCGTAGCCCTCATAGAGCACCTCCTCGTAGGCGACGGCGTTCTGTCCGGAGGCCTTCTTGATCGCCGACTCGACCTTGTCCTTCGGCATGTTCACGGCGCGGGCGTTCTGGAGCACCCGCTTGAGCTGGGGGTTGAATTCGGGATTCGGCCCCCCCGCCTTGACGGCGATAGCGACTTCCTTGCCGACGCGCGCGAACGCCTTGGCCATCTTGTCCCAGCGGGCGAACATCACGTGCTTGCGAGTCTCGAATATGCGTCCCATGGTCTCTCGCGAAAAGTCGAAGGGTGGGCCTTAGGAGGCGGGCTGCTGCGCCTCGAACTCTAGCCCGCAGGCGCCCCCCGGGTAAAGCCGGGGGCGCCTGTCCTCTTTTCCCGGCGCTTCACGTACTCTAAGTGAAGCTACGAATTCGAGGCCGGGGATTCGCCAGGTCGCATCACGCCGGAGGGGTGCTCCGACGGGTGTAACCACCGGCAGGTCCGGCCGGTTCCAAATGGGGAGAGACGACATGGGCACTTTGGGAATGATCCTGGCTGGGATCGGCGGCATCGGCGCGCTCATCTTTTACATTCAGATCCTGATCCTGGCTTTCAAGACGAGCACCGGATGGGGACTCGCGAGCCTGCTCCTGCCGTTCGCGGTCTTTGTCTACATCGCGAAAAATTGGCCAGCCTGCAAGTCGCCGTTTCTCCGCATGCTCGGGTGCTACGTCGTTTTCGGCATCGGTTGGGGCCTGACCATCTACGGCGCCATCTCCTCGGGCATGGCGACCGGCGTCGAGCCCTGAGCCGACTCCGGGCGCCGCTTCAGACTTCGCCGAAGCCGTTCACCGTGCGGCTCTGCTCGCGCAGGAAGTTCAACAGGTAGTCGGGGCCGAGCGCCGCGGGACCGGGCGCTCCGCTCGCTTTCCACCCTCCGAACGGGTTGATCCCCGGCCAGGCGCCGGTCGTGGCGCCGCTGCGGCGATTGACGTAGACCACTCCCGCCTCGATGCGATCGAGAAAGTACTGTTTCTCGTGCTCGTCGCTGCTGAACAGGCCGGCGGTGAGACCGTAGGGCACGGCGTTGGCGCGCGCGATGCCTTCGGCGAGGTCGTCGACCTCCTGGAAGAGCAGGATGGGAAGGAACATCTCCTCGGCGAAGTAGGGATGCTCGGCGTCCGGCAGGTGCGCGATCGTCGGTGCGACATAGAAGCCGTGGGCGAGCTCTCCCTGGTCGAGGACCTTCCCGCCACAGGCGATCTCTCCTCCGCTCGCGGCGATGCCCTCGATGTAGCTGCGGTAGCTCGCGACCGCGCTCTCCCGGATCACCGGTCCGAGCGCCGGGTCGCCGGTCGCCGGATCGCCGACCAGCATCGCTCCGGTGCGCGCCACGAGACGCGCCAGAAAATCGCGGCCGACAGCGCGCTCGACGTAGACTCGCGAACAGGCGCTGCATTTCTGGCCGCCGAAGCCGAAGGCCGACCGGGCGACACCCTCCGCGGCGGCGTCGAGGTCGGCGGTGGCGGTCACCACGCAGGCGTTCTTGCCGCCCATCTCGACGACCACCGGCCGCGGTCCGTGCTGCCCGGCGAGGTCGGGAGCCGCGGCCCGCGCAATCCGCATGCCGACCGCCGAGGAGCCGGTGAAGGCCACCCCTGCGATCCTGGGGTCAGCGAGCAGCGCCTCGCCGACCGTTGAACCTGGACCGTGAACGAGTTGCAGCGCATCCCGTGGCACCCCGGACGCCCAAAGGGCCTGACAGAGCAGCTCTCCGGAGACCGGGGCATCGATCGCCGGTTTGAAGACCACGGTGTTGCCGCCCAGGAGGGCGCCGGCGATCATCCCGGCGGCGAGCGCCGAGGGGAAGTTGAACGGCGAGACGACCGCCCAGACGCCGTAAGGCAGCAGCACGCTCTCGGTCGTCTCCGTCGGGCTCATCCGGGCGAGCGGACGGCGGTAGCCGCGATGGAACTCCAGCCGTTCGGCGTAGTAGCGCAGGAGGTCGGCCGACTCCTCCACCTCGGCCATCGCCTCCAGCCGGGTCTTGCCGACCTCGTAGACCATCCACGCCGCAAGCTCGAGGTTGCGCCCGGCGATGCGGTCCGCAGCGTCGCGCACGATCCGGACGCGGCGCTCCCAGGGGAGCGCCCGCCAACCCGGGAAGGCGGCGCGGGCGAAGCCGACCGCCGAATCGACCTCCCCCGGGGTGGCGATGGCGACCTCGGCGACGACCAGGCGGGTATCGATCGGCGACACGACTGGATGCTCCGGCAGGCCTTCGACCGGACCCTCTCCGACATTGCCGCCGAGAGCGATCGGAAAGCGCCCGCGGACGCCCGCCAGTTCGCCATCGAAGGTGGCGCGGAACTCGGGGTCGGTGGCGGTCGAGGTGTAAGTGATCCTGCGGGATTCGCTCATGTCATCTCCTTCAATGTCCGGTCCATGCGGCGAACGATCTCTTCGAGCTCCTCTTCGGTCGCGGTGAACGGCGGCGCGACGATGACGAGGTCGCCGCTCCTGCCGTCGACGTTGCCCACGTTCGGCCAGAGGATCAGGCCGTTGGCGAACGCCCGATCGGTGAAGCGCTCGGCAAAGCGCAGGGAGCGCTCGTACGGCCGCTTCGTCGCGCGGTCGGCGACGAACTCGACAGCCGCGAGAAGGCCCCGGCCGCGGATGTCGCCCACCGCCGGGTAGGCGCGCAAGCTGGCGAGCGCGCCGAAAAAGGGCACCTCGAGCCGCCCCACGCGCTCGACGAGGCGCTCGGCGACGAGGGCGCGCAGCGTCGCGAGACCCGCCGCGCAGAGCGCAGGATGGTGCGAGTAGGTCTGGGCGTGGTTGAAGCCACCGCTGCCCGCGGCGAGGAGCTCGACCAGCGGGCGGCGCGCCACGACTGCCGACAACGGCAGGGCTCCGGCATTCAAGCCCTTGCCGAGCACGAGGATGTCCGGCACGAGGTCGAAATGCTCGCAGGCGAACATGCGACCGGTGCGTCCCATGCCGCAAAGCACCTCGTCGGCGATCAGGAGGATGCCATGGCGACTGCAGAGCTCCGCGACTGCGCGCCAGTAGTCGCGTGACGGCACCATCGCTCCCGACGACGAACCGCCGATCGGCTCGGCGATGAAGGCGGCGATCGACCCGGGCCCCTGGCGCAGAATCTCGGCCTCGAGCGCCTCGCTGGTGGCTCCGGGCCCCTGCGGATCGCGATAGAGATCGGGGGCCGGAATCCGCGGCAGGTCGAGCAGCAACGGGCCGTAGATCGTCCGGTAGTGCTCGCGCCCCGATAGGGCGAGCGCCGCGAGGGTGTTGCCGTGGTACGACGGGACGCGCGAGATGACCTTCCACTTCTCCGGCCGGCCGGACTCGACCTGCACCTGGCGCGCGAGCTTCACCGCCGCTTCGACCGCCTCCGAGCCGCTGGCGAGAAAGTAGGCGAAGTCGAGATCGCCCGGAGTGAGGGCGACGAGCTCGGCCGCCAGCTCCTCCACCGCGCGGTGCGTGAACTGGGTGCCGTTGACGTATCCGAGCGTGCGGATTTCGGCGGCGACGGCCTCTGCGATCACGCCGGCGAGCGCGCCGCCGTGCCCGAGGTTGGCGACTGCCGCTCCTCCTGAAGCGTCGAGCCAGCGACGGCCGCTGTCGTCCTCGATCCACGAGCCTTCGGCGCACACCGCGAAAGGAAACTCGTGCCGCAGCTTGCGGTAGAAGACGGCGCTCTCGGGAAAGCGGCGGGTCATCGTCGGTGGACGCTAGAACGGTCCCCAACGCATCGCCTGGGCGATGAGCAGGAAGACGAGACCCAGAACGAGCCAGATCACCTGCAGGGGCCAGAGGAACCTTGCCCAGCGCGTCCACGGCACGCCGATGAGTGCCAGGCCGGCCATGAAGTACCCCTGGGTCGGGGTGAAGATGTTCGAGAAACCGTCGCCGAACTGGTAGGCGAGGACGCTCGTCTGCCGGGTTACACCCGTGAGATCGGCGAGCGGGGTCAGAATCGGCAGCGAGAGCGCCGCCTGCCCGCTCCCCGACGGCACGATGTAGGAGAGGACGATCTGGACGGCGTAGATTCCGGCAACCGTCGCGCCCTCGGGCAGTCCGCGAACCGACTCGGCCATCGCGTGCAGGATCCCGTCGGTGACCCGGGCGGCGTCGAAGATGACCAGCACGCCGCGCGCCAACCCGACCACCAGCGCCGCGCCGGCGAAGCCGGAGGCGCCCTTCAGGAACTCCTCCGCGGTGCCGTCGCCACCGAGTCCGCCCAACAGACCGCCGAGGAGGCCGACCGCGATGAACAGGCCCGAGAGCTCGAGCAGGCCCCACTCCCAGCGCAGGCAACCGACAGCGAGCAGGACGAAAGCCGCGCACAGGATCGCCAGCACGCCCGCCTGCCGGCTCCCCAGCCGAACCGCCTGCGGTTCTTCAGCGAACGCCGGCGGTTCTCCCCCGGACGCCGGCGATCCAGGATTCGCCGGCAGCGGCACACGATGCCGCCGGGCGTACCACGAGACATAGACGATGGTCACCGTCGTCAGGACGAACCAGACGATCAGGCGATAGCCCATTCCCGAGAACAGCGGCAGCCCGGCGATCGCCTGGCCGACGCCGACGGTGAACGGGTTCATGAAGGCGCCGGCGAAGCCGGCCCCGGCGCCGACCAGGGCGATCGCTCCGCCAACCACTTCGTCGTAGCCGAGCCGCCGTGCGAGGAGGACCAAACCGGGCAGGAAAGGCAGGGTCTCCTCCGCCATGCCGATCGTCCCACCGCCGACTGCGAAGAGAAACATCAACGCCGGCAGGATGACCTCGCCGCGCCCGCGCGCCGCCGCGACGACGCCGGCGATCAGCGCGTCGAGGGCGCCGGTCGCCTGCAGCACGCCGAAAGCCCCGCCGATGATGAAGATGTAGAAGACGATCGAAGCGGTGGCGGCGAGGCCCCGCGGCCAGGCGAGGAAGACATCGCCGAGCGTCGCGGGTTGGGCCGCAATCGGCCGGTACGAGTCGGGATCCACGAGCTTTCTCCCGTCGACCTCGGTGCGCTGATACTCCCCCGCCGGCAGGAAGTGCGTGGCCACCGCCGCGAAACCGACGAGCGCGAAGAGCAGGACGAAAGTGTGCGGGACTTTGAGCTTCACATCTCCACTCCGGCGCAGAACGAGAGCGCCAGATGGGCGTATATCCGGGCGGCTTCGGCGATCTCGGCGACCGGCACCGACTCGCGCGGCGAATGCGCCAGGGAGAGCTCGCCTGGTCCCAGGATGATGGTTGGAATCCCCGCGTAGCCGGAGAGGAGCGCGCCGTCGGTCCACGCCGGGAAGGTGGTGAGCTCGCCGACCTCGCCGCAGACCTCCCGCCGCGCCGCCTGCGCCGCCATCGCCAGCGGTGAGTCGGGGGGCGTCACCAGCGCGACGTGGAGAAGGCTGCTCATTCCCCCCTGCACGCGGCGCACGATCGTGTGCAGACCGGGATTGGCGCGTTCGACGCGCTCCAGCAGGTCGGTCAGCTCGGCGACGATGCTCTGGAAGTTCTCCCCCGGCACCGTGCGGCGGTCGAGCGTCAGCAGGCAGGTGGCCGCCACCGTCGACGGCTGGTCGCCGCCGCGAATCGTCCCGAAGTTGAGCGTCGGAGGTCCGAGAATGGGATGACGTCGCGCCAGAAGGCGGGGCTTGAGCTCGTTCTCGACCATTGCCAGGAAGAGGCCGGCCGCCGAGACCGCGTTGATCCCCTTCTCGGGAGTTCCGCCGTGCGCCGAGCGTCCCTGGAAATGGACCTCGAGCCACTCCAGGCCCTTGTGGCCGAGAGCGATGCGATTCGATGTCGGCTCGCCCACCACGGCGCCATCGGCCCGGAAGCTCGTGTCGACGAGTTGCTCGGCGCCGAGGCTCTCCATCTCCTCGTCGATCACGGCGGCGAATGAGACCCGGCCCGCCGGCAGATGGCGCGAGAGCGCGACGATCGCGGTCGCCATGGCGGCGACGGCGCCCTTCATGTCCACCGAACCGCGGCCCAGCAGCCTGCCGTCGCGAATCTCGCCCGAGAGCCCGAAGCCCGGGTCGCCGGAGTTCAGCGGCACGGTGTCGGTGTGCCCGCACAGCAGCAGATGGGGCCCCGGTCGTTCGCCCTGCACGCTGACCATCAGGTTCGGGCGACCGGGCAGGACCTCCTCCAGCTGCACGCCGAGGTCGCGCTCGCCGAGGAATCGCCCCAGCGCCAGGACCACCTTCTCCTCCTGGCGCTCGATTCCGGGATGGCTCGGTATGCGGACGAGCTCGGCAGCTAGCCCGGCCGGAGAAAGGACTTCGATCTCGGCATCGATCTTCTGCAGCAGGTCGGAGTCGGGCATGGTTTTCGAAAGTGTAACGCAAGCCGGGAAAGCGCTCCGTGGCGCGAGTATGATGCGCGGCAATGTCGAACAAGAATGTCCTATCCAGCGCCGATCCGCGCGTCGAATTAGTGCGCGGCCTCGGAGTCTGGGATGGAGTCCTGCTCACCGTCGGCTCGGTGATCGGCACCGGCATCTTCCTCGTCTCTTCGGACATCGCCAAGGTACTGCCGCACGGCGGGATGCTCCTCCTGGTCTGGCTCGCCGGCGGACTCCTCTCGCTCACTGGCGCCCTCACTTACGCCGAGCTGGGGGCGATGTTTCCGCGCGCCGGCGGCATCTACCACTTCCTCAAGGAGGCATACGGCCCATTGCCGGGCTTCCTCTACGGCTGGGCCTGTTTCCTGGTCATGATGTCCGGCGGGATCGCGGCGATCGCGGTCGGTTTCGGCGAGTATCTCGGGGCGTTCTTTCCGTTCTCCTCGACCAGCAACGTGCTGGTCTCGCAGACGATCGGCAGCTGGACCTGGAATCTCTCCGGAGTCCAGGTCATGGCGGTCGCCGCGATCCTCGTCCTCACCGCGGTCAATCACTTCGGCCTGAAGCAGGGCGCCGCGGTGCAGAACCTGATGACGGTGCTGAAGATCGGCGCCATCCTGGCGGTCGCCGTGCTCGGCTTCTGGGTGCCGGCGAAGAGCGTGATGGGCATCACCGCGCCGCTCCCGGCAAGCGGGCTTCTGGCCGCCTTTGGCATCGCGATGATCGCCGCGCTGTGGACCTACGACGGCTGGTACGGCCTCACCTTCTCCGCTGGCGAGATGAAGAACCCCGGCCGGTCGCTGCCGCTCGGCCTGATCGGCGGCACGGCAATCATCACCGGCCTCTACCTGCTGATCAACTTCGTCTACCTGCGCGCCATGCCGGTCGAGAAGATGGCGAACGAGTCGCGTATCGGAGAAGCAGCGGCCGCGATCCTGCTCGGTCCGGTCGCCGGTCAGTGGCTCGCGGCGGCGGTGGTGGTGTCGACCTTCGGCTGCCTGGCGGCGACCATCCTCTACAGCTCACGCATCTATCAGCCGATGGCCGAAGACGGCCTCTTCTTCCGCTCCCTGTCACGGATCGACCCGGTCACCCACGTCCCCGCCCGCAGCCTCTGGGCGCAGAGCCTCTGGGCGGTCGTCCTGACACTTTCGGGCAGCTACAGCCAGCTCTACACCTACAGCGTGCTGGTGACCGTGCTCTTCCACGTGCTCGCCGGCGCGGCGGTCTTCGTCCTGCGCCGCACCCGGCCAGGGGCCGACCGTCCCTACAAGGTCTGGGGCTATCCCTGGGTGCCGATCGCCTTCCTCGGCGCGATGGCCGTCCTGCTGGTGAACACGGTGGCCGAGCGTCCGGTCGAGTCGCTGCTCGGACTCGGACTCGTCGCGCTCGGCCTCCCGGCCTACGCCTGGCTGCGGCGATCCAACCCGCGCCCGGACTAGATCCGGCCCGAAAGCGCGACTGAGACGATCCGTCCCGTGGCGCGATCCGCGGCGTTGTCCGCGGCGCCGAAGTAGCGCTTGTCGCCGGCGTTTCGCACCAGCAGCCTGAGCTCGATGGCATCGCTGAAGCGGTAGCCCCCGCCGAGATCGAACAGGGTGTATCCGGGGCGGGCGAGCTCGGTCGGGCCGGGCTCATTCTGTCCGAGGAAGGTCGCCACCCGCCCGAAGGCGAAGGCGCGCCCGAAGGAGCATCGCAGCGTGAGCCAACCGTTGGGAGGTGCGATGTCGTCGATCTCCGCGTTGCCATCCGTACCGCCGTCCGATATCGCGAGGCCGGTTTCGAGGCTCCAGACCTCGGCGAATGCCGTCTGTATCTCGGCTTCGACACCCTCGATCGTGCCCTGGCCGCGGTTGCGGAACTGGAAATTGTCGCCGACCGCATAACGCTCGATGAGATTTTCGATCTCGTAGCGATAGGCGAAGAAGCCGATGGCCGTCCGTCCTTTTCGCCAGCGCGTTCCGAGATCGAACTGCAGGCTCGCTTCCGCCTCCAGATCGGGATTGCCGGTCACAAAACCGCGACCCGACGGACCGCGAAAATAGAGGTCCGAAAGCGTGGGCGTGCGAAATCCGCGCGCAACCTGTGCCGTCGTGGTCCAGCCCGCGAACGGACCGAAAGAGAGCGCGACGTTGCCCGAGAAGGCGGTCTCATCGGTCGAAAGGTCCCCGAAGTAGCCGCCCTTGTTCTCGGACTCGACGTAGTCGCCACGCGCCCCCAGGCCGAGCGCAATCCGCTCGGCGAGCGGCCGCGTCCAAGTGGCGAAGAGGCCGCCGTCGACCTTCTGCGAGTCGTCGATCGACGGAAACAGGTCGACCCGGGAGATCGTCGTCGCGTCTTGCGCATAGCGAATCTGCGAGAAGACCGACTCGAGGTCAAAGCGGGTGGCGAGATCGAGTCCGGCCTGGAAACGCCCGCCGGCGAGGGATCGCCCCGCGACGAGACGCGCAGAAGCGTCCTTCGCACGGGTATCGGCCCGGTCGATACGCCGGTTCGAGGTCGCCGTTGGAGTGCGATCGCGGTCCAGCACGGTGACGTAGGTGCCGTAGAAGGCCGCCGCCTCCACAGCGTCCCAGGGGCCCGCCGTTCCGAGCCAGGAAGCGGTCAGGCGATCCGAGTCTTCGTTCGGATAGTAGGCCCGGATCTGCTGCGAGTCGATCGCCGTCTTGCCCAGGTCCTCGACGCGGTCGAGTGCGAGCCCGACGCGCAACCACCCCGTGCCGGTGGAAACGACGTACCGCAGCGCCCCCCCGAACGAGGTGTAGCTGGAGTTCCCGATCTCCTTGCCGCCGCCGGCCGCGACGTTGCCGGCATCCCGATAGTGTCCCTCGACAAGCACCGCACCGCTTCCGATTGGCCTCGATCCGGCGACGAAACCCGATTGTTCGTCGCTCGACTCGAATGAGCCTTCTGCGCCGTAGGAGAGATGAAATTGGTCCATTTCGGGATCGCGCGTGACGGCGTTCAACACGCCGCCGAAGGCATCCGAGCCGTAGATGACCGAACCCGGACCGCGCACGACCTCGACGGAACCGAGGCTCGCCGGATCGACGAAGGTCGCCGAAGGGCCCGCGCGCCGTTCGGCGGTGACCCGGGCGCCGTCGATCAGGATCAGCGTGCGGCCGCGCCCGAGGTTGCGCAGCGCCGGCACCGAGTCGGCTCCGTCGCCGAGCTTCGAGGCGCCGGCGATCGATTCGAGAGCCTGGTAGAGGCGCTGCGGCGCGCGCTGCTCGAGCTCCTCCCGCGTCAGCACGGTGGCGACACTTCCGGGTAGGAGGTCGAGTGACGGCGCGACACCCGAGACCACCGTCACGCTCTCGCGCAGAACTTCGGGCAGCTCGATCTCACCCACCGCCAGGTCGGAGATCTCGAACGGCGCGGAGGTCTCGCCCGCAGGCGAAGTCGCGACGAGGACGAAAGGGACCGGCGGCGACGGGTCGATCGTCAGCCGGCCCGAATCGTCGGTGACGACGGTCACCGGCTGGCCGACGACGGAGACCGCGTAGCCGGAGGCTGCGGCGCCGTCAGGGCGCAGCAATCGGGCTTCGAAAGCGGCCGCGACCGGCGCGGCGAGTGCGAGCAGCAAGGCGAAGGCGACCATCGCCAGCATCGACTGGCGCATTGTGGGCATCACCAAGAGAATCCTCCAGAACGTAAATTACTCGCCCAAGGCAAACCTCGGCACGGCATTGGACCGGTCCCCCCTCCGCACACACGGAGGCCAGGGGTCTAGCTCTGGGGAACGCGGTCTCGCTTCATTCGTTCTGGCGGCAGGTGCGGCGGCGGGGTTCGATCGTGGCCCCGCGGGGTGGCACGGCGGGAGCAGTGGGGGTTGAGGCGAAAAGACCAGCAAAGGGATGGCTCGAAACCCGGGCTGCCGCTGTTTGCGGCGCAGGAGGTGCGGCGGTGGCCGCGCGGAATCCCAGAGAGCCCGGAGGCTCGACGGCGGCGATGGCGGCCTCGCTGCGCGCCGCCATCAGCATGCGGCTGCCGTGGCCAGAGCGGCTTCCCTCCACCCAGGCCCCGACGCCGAGATCGCCCAGGCGCGCAGGCTCGCCCCTGCCGCGAGCCACCAGCACGGGTTGCGTCGGGATGAGCCGCGAGGGACGGATCTCGAAAAGTTCGGGAAACTCGAACTCGACCTCGCGCTCCTCGTCGCCGAAACGCAGCATCCATCTCGCCTGCCGCGTCGCGACCGCGGGCAATTCGATGGCGAAGCTCCGCCGGCCGAGGTCGAGATGAGGCGTGAGCCGCACCGGGTAGGTCTCTCCGCCATCGAAAGAGAGAAAAGCCTCCCACTCCTCGACCCAAGGATGGCGGGCCAACTCCGGCGTCGCCGTCCAGGAGAGCACAACTGCATCTCCTGCGCTCAGAGGCTGGCGAAGGTGCGCCGAGCTGAGCGTCACCGGCGCCGAGGCCAGAGGTGTGTGGATCTTGCCTTCTGCGAGCGCAGCGTCCGCAAGTCCGACCAGCGCTGCCGCCAGAGCGACCGACCCAGCGAGAAGTGTCCTGCGGCGGCGCATTCGCCCGGCCTACTCCTCCGCCATGTGTGGATAGGCGACCTCGCGCGGCGAGACGAAAGTCTCCTTCATCGTCCGCATCGAGGTCCAGCGCATCAGGTTGGCGGCGGCGCCGGCCTTGTCGTTGGTTCCAGAGGCGCGTGCGCCACCGAACGGCTGCTGGCCGACGACGGCGCCGGTGGGTTTGTCGTTGATGTAGAAATTTCCGGCCGCGTGACGCAGCGCCGTCGCCATCCGGCGGATCACCGCCCGATCACGGGCGAAGATCGCGCCGGTGAGCGCGTAGGGGCTGGTCGAATCGCACAACGCGAGGGTGGCCTCGAAGTCGCGGTCGTCGTAGACGAAAAGGGTGAGTACCGGCGCGAAGATCTCCTCTTCCATGAGCTTGAAGTGCGGATTCGACGTCAGGACGACGGTCGGCTCGACGAAATATCCGGTCGCTTTGTCGCCACTTCCTCCGACGACGATCTGCGCTTCATTCGACTTGCGAGCGAAGTCGATGTAGCCCATCGTGTTGTCGTACGAGCTCTCGTCGATGACCGCCGCCATGAAGTTGCGAAAGTCGACTGGCGAGCCCATGCGGATCGCTTCGACCTCGGCCACCACGCGCTCCTTGACCGCCGGCCAGAGCGACTTCGGAATGTACCCTCGCGAGGCTGCCGAACACTTCTGCCCTTGATACTCGAACGAACCTCGCACCAGGGCGACAGCAAGCGCCTCGACGTCGGCGGAGGGGTGGGCGAAGATGAAGTCCTTGCCGCCGGTCTCGCCGACGATCCTCGGATAGGACTTGTACTGCGGCAGATTCGTCGCGATCGTGCTCCACATGCCGTGGAAGGTCCCGGTCGAACCGGTGAAGTGCAGGCCGGCGAAAGCGGGACTCGCGAAAACCGGATCGCCGACGTCGGCGCCGCGTCCCGGGATGAAGTTCACCACTCCTGGCGGCATGCCTGCCTCGATGAGAATCTGCATGATGTAGTAGTTCGAGAGGATCGAGGTCGAGGCCGGTTTCCACAGCACCGTGTTGCCCATGAGCGCCGGCGAAGTCGACAGGTTGCCACCGATGGCAGTGAAGTTGAACGGGGTCACCGCGAAGACGAAGCCCTCGAGCGGGCGATAGTCGACCATGTTCCAGACGCCACGCGAGGAGACCGGCTGCTGGGCGTAGATCTCCTGCGCGAAATGGGCGTTGAATCGCCAGAAGTCGATCAGCTCGCAGGCGGCATCGATCTCGGCCTGAAAAACCGTCTTCGACTGCCCGAGCATGGTGGCGGCATTCACCGTGTCCCGCCACGGACCGGCGAGGAGATCTGCAGCCTTGAGCAGCACCGCGGCGCGCATCTCCCAGGGCGTCTCGGACCACTCCCTCCAGGCGTCCTGGGCGACCTTGATCGCCATCTCGACCTCTTTGCGACCTGCCTGATGATAGGTGGCGAGGGTGTGCGCATGATCGTGAGGCGAGAAGCTGCGCCCGATCTTTCCGCTGCGCACCGCCTGACCGCCGATGAGCAGCGGAATCTCGATCTCCTCGTTCAGCATCTCCGCCAGGCGGCGCTTGAGCGAGGCCCGCTCCGGAGAGCCCGGGGCGTAACTGTGAACCGGTTCGTTGACCGGCGCCGGGACGCGGACGTTGCCGTTCATCTTTCGGACTCCTGTCGAAGGTAGGTCAGATCTCTCCGAGGCGACGGATCCCGCGCACACTCTCCGCCGGAACGAGGATGCGCTTCAGGTTCGGCCAGGCGCCGAAACGACGGGCATGATCGAGAAACTCGTCGCGGCTCTTTCCCGCCGAAGTCGGGTCGCCCTCGCGGTGGACATCGGCGTCGCGCAGGATGACCCCCAGCGCGACGACGTCGTCGCAGCGTCCGACGAAAATTTCGGGCCCGGTGGTCTCGACGACGACGGTGATTCCGTGAAGCTCGTGCTTATCGTTGTGAAACGTTCCCATGATCGACTGGCCGTTGTCCGGAGGCGGGCTTACCGTGGCTCAGCCGGCGACCGGAACCGGAGCGCAATGGGTTGCGAACGCCGCGCGCAGGTCGGCCGCCACCGCAAGCGCGTCACGGCCCTCGATCCGGTGGCGCGGCAGGAACCAGACCAACTCGCCGTCCTTGAACAGGCCCATCGACGGCGATGAAGGTGGAATCTCGCCGAAACGCGCGCGCACCCGGGCGGTGGCTTCGAGATCCTGCCCGGCGAAGACCGTCGCGAGCCGGTCGGGACGCTGCGCCTCCTGGATCGCCAGACGCGCACCGGGCCGGGCCCCGCCGGCAGCGCAACCGCAGACGGAATTGACCACCACCAGCGTCGTTCCCTGCTTCTCGTCGAGCAGCCGGTCGACATCGGCTGCGGTCATCAGTTCGCAGAAACCGGCGCTCGCAAGCTCTTCGCGCATTGGTCGGACCAGCAACGGGCTATAGGGCATGCGCATTCTCCTGTGGAATCGGCGGTCCGTTCGACCACCGCGAGGTGCAAGCTTATCTCCTCAGCAAGGCGAGCAGCGGTTTGAGCTCGGCGAGCACCTTTTCGGGGTCGACGAACTGCACTGCCATGCCGGAAAGGAGGTTCTTGCCGGAACCGACCGCGGCTTGCGGGTCGAAACGCTGGATGACGCGGGCGGCGAACAGCTTCGGCCGCTCGCCGGCGATCGGCAGCTGCATCTCGATCCAGACCGCCTCCTGCAGCGCCGCCGGCGTCGGCGTCGAAACGAACAGGCCGCCGGCACTGATGTCGCGATGATAGGTCGAGAGAAAGGTCGACGGATCGGCGAAGCTGACCGGGACGACCTTGTCGCGAGCGATGTCCATTCCCGTGCTGCCCGCCGGCGCCGACTCGGCCGGCTGGCCGTCGTGGAAGAGGGCATCGGCGGCCTCGTCGGTCAGAGTGTCGGCTCGCCAGCGGTCGTCGGGAGCGAGCGGCTCCGGTTCGACGGCCCTTCCACCCTGGGTGGCCGGCCCGGATTGGCGAGCGAGCGGTACGAGGTTCTCGACGAGCTCGTCGGGCAGAAGGAACCGCACCCCTACACCCTGCTGGTCGAACTGGCGCAGCGCCAAAGACACCCGATGCACCCGCGCCACCCGTCCCTCGGCGATGAAGCCAAGGTCGCGATCGACGATCTCGAGGCGCAGACGTTCGCCGGGCATCAGAGCGCTCACGCTGCTCAGGAAGAGCCCGCTCTTGGAGATGTTCGTGGAATACGCCGTATGGCCCTGCGTCTCACCGATACGCCAGAAGCGCAGTTCGATGCGCCGGGGGAACCGGCGGTGGATACGACGTTCCATCTGGTGGAATGATACTCCGCGATGTAAGCCATCGGGACGGCCTCGATCAGCGGGACCTCTCGGCGCGCAGGAAGCGCAGGCAGCGACGCACCGGAATCCGCGCGGCCAGAGGCAGGCGATGACTCCAGGGCAGCACACCGGCGGCGATCCGTGCCGGGATCGTCGCGAAGACGAGCTCCGCCCAGCGCTGCGTGAGCGCGGCAAAGGAGAACTCGGGGGCACGCTCCCGCCCGGCGGCAACCATCCTGGCGTAGAGCCCCGGGTCGTCACGCAAGCGGCCGAGCGCTGCCAGGGCCTCCGTGGCACTCGCCACCTCCAGGAACTCATCCGCCGACCGGCGAATCTCGCGGTACGCGAACTCCGGCCCCAGAAGCGCGGGAACTCCGGCCCGCCAGGCGTTGATCAGCTTGCTGGCCGGCTTGGAGTAGCGCAAGTGTCGGTCGCGCGGGCGCACCGCGATGACGGCGTCCAGAGTGCGATAGTCCTCCCAATCGATTCGCCCGAGGTCGCCGCCGCGGTGGAAACGCACCTCGCGCACGACCCATTCGAGGCCCATGGCCGCGACCGCGCTGCGCCAGGCTTCACCGAGGAATTCGGGATGGAGATTCTCGATCAGTCCCATGTAGGCCACGCGGGCGAGCGTCGTACCGCGAGCGGCGTCGCGCGGCTGCAGTCCCGGCTGCGGCCAGAAAGGAGTCCAGAAGCGGGAGCGGCCGTCGGCGAAACGGCCGGATTGGAGGACTTCGAAGTCAGCCAGGAGCGGCGAGCTGTTGTCGGCGCGGATGGCGACGAAATAGTTCTCCTGGGCACCGCGTGCGGCGCGAGCGGCGCGAGCCAGGGCGTGCTTGTGCTTGGCGTGAAAGACGACCAGCCCACGCTCTGGCAGGGTCGCTGACAGCTCCACCGGATGGCCCGCAGCGCGCAGTCGAAGGTAAGTCTGCGCGACCCACGAAAACTCTCCCGGCCGGAAGGCGTCGAGGTCGTGGTCCGGATCGAGGTCGCGCAAACTGGCGACGTCGCGCTCTTCGGAAAGGTAGAAAACGACCGGCAGGGCGAGTGACTTCGACGCCACGACCCGATCGCCCATCCCGCCGCCAGCCACGGCGTGAATTGTACAGAAGATGCACGCGCGCCGGCGCATCCAGGGGCAGGCAATGAGAGACTGGACATGCCACCGCGAGAGCGAGGAGAGCAGAGATGAAGACGAAGTGGTTGATGAGCGCGAGCGCGATCCTGATGGCCGCTCTCGGCCTCGCCGGAACCTTTGTCCCGCAGGAGGTCGTCGCGGCACTCGGCGGCGACACCACCGGCACCGCCGTTCTCGTGCTGCAGGTCACCGGCGGGCTCTACCTCGGTTTCGCGATCCTCAACTGGTTCGCCCGCGGCACGGCGATCGGCGGGATCTACAATCGTCCCATCGTGACCGGCAACCTGCTCCACTTCACTGTCGTCGCCCTGACGCTCGCGAAGACGGCGGCGACCGGCCGCCGCGACCCGGGCTTCCTGGCAGTGACGGCGCTCTACGCCCTCTTCGCGATCTGGTTCGGACGGGCGGTGTTCAGCTCGCCGACCCGAGACCAAGAAGGCTGAACGGAGCTCGCTTGTACGAGCATAGAGACCGTCCAATCCTGTCCCGTCCGGCCTTCCACCGTCGGTTGCTCCGCCATTTCTTCACCGCCTTCGGTTTCATCGCCGGATCCCTGGGCCTCGGAATGACGGGATACGCCTACTTCGAGCACCTCGGATGGCTTGACGCCTTTCTCAATGCCGCGATGATCCTCGGCGGGATGGGACCGGTCGACATGCCGCAGACTTCCGGCGGCAAGCTCTTCGCCGGGCTCTACGCGCTCTACTCGGGACTGGCGGTCCTGATCGTCGCCGGCATCGTGTTCGCGCCGCTCCTCCACCGGCTGATGCACCGGTTCCACTGGGACACCGAGGACTCCTGAGATCCCCGGCCAGGGAGCTGGCGCGGGCGTTCTGCCGCGCAGGCTCCTAGCGCAGAAACTGCGGCGGGAGCGGCTGGGCTTCGACGGGATTCGCGCTGCGGGCTGGTCGCGGGCGGTTCTGCTCGTCGAGCGGCCGGTCGAGCAGGTAGTCGAACGGGTCGACGGCGATCCAGCTGGTGCCGGACCGGCGCCGGACTTCGTAGTGCAGGTGGGGTCCGGTCGTCCACCCCGTGTCACCGACGGTGGCGATCGGATCGCCGGCCCGGACGCGCATTCCCGGCCGCACCAGAGTCTCCCGGCAATGCCCGAACAACGTCCGGAAGGAGTCGCCGCTCGCAATGACGACGGTCCGACCGAGCCGCCACCAGTCGTTTCGGCGATCCGCTTCGACCGTTCCGGCCCAAACCACTACTCCCGCAGCCGGCGCGAGGATCCGCGTGCCCGCGGGTGCGGCGAGGTCGATTCCGGAGTGAAACTCCATCGCCCGGGTGTAGGGACTTCGGCGACTCCCGAAGGCGCTCGTCAGCACGACATCCTCACCGCGTAGCGGAGAGCGTGCCGGCACTTGCGTCGCCCACCGTTCGTGCTCTCTCTCGAAGGCTTCGAGGGTGGTGAGCGCTCGATCGGTGCGGTCGAGATCGTGGCGCAGCACCGCCTCGAGGCGATTGCCCTGCGCAATCGCCCCGGCGAAGATCGTCGGCAAGCCCGCGGCCGGCCGGGAAGGAAAGCTCTCCATAGTCCCGTCCTGCGCCGGAGGCAGGCCATAGACACGTTCGATGCGCTCGACGCTGGCGCGCAGCGAGTGCCCCTGGCGGCCGAACTCGGCGAAACGCTCCACCAGCGCCTGCAAACGTTCGCCGAGTTGCTGGCGCCGCGCCACTCTCACGCGGTAATCGCGCTTCAGCATCTGATTCGAAATCGCTCGCGGCGCGAGGAGCAATCCGCCGGCGATGAAGAGCAGGTAAGCCACCAGCAGGACGAGCCCGATGCGTCGCCCCCGGCGCCCGAGCCGGAGGGTCCGGATCCGGCCGCGAGCATTGCGCGGGTGGAGATGGAGCTCGACGAAGTCCGTCGGCCTCACGGCACCAGACGGTCGAGCTCCGCCTCCGAGGCATGGCCTTTCGCGACCGCGACCAGACCGGCATGGACGCCTGGACTGCCGGCAAGCACATTGCCCGAAACGAGAAACCGGCCGCCGCCGTCGAGATCCGACAGCACGCCTCCCGCCTGTTCGATCAGCAGAGCGCCGGCTGCGATGTCCCAGGGTGACAGCCGGAATTCGAAGAACCCATCGTAGACCCCGGCCGCAACGTAGGCCAGATCGAGCGCCGCCGCGCCGCAGCGCCGGATCGCGCGCGCCTCGGTGAAAATGCCGCGAAAGAGCCCGAGGTAGAGATCGAGCGCCGCCTTGGCCCGAAAGGGGTAACCGGTGGCAAGGAACGCACCGGCGAGAGCCGGACGGTCGGAAACCCGCATCCGGTGTCCGTTCCAGTAGGCTCCCCCGCCGCGCACGGCGGTGAAGACGTTTCCCCCCTGGGGATCCAGCACCACGCCGGCCAGGAGGTCGCTCCCGCGACGGCAAGCGACCGAGACCGCCCAGACCGGCAAGCCCTGCACGAAGTTGGTCGTTCCGTCGAGGGGATCGATGACCCACTCATAATCCCCCGACGCCGCGCTGTTCAGGGTGCCCTCCTCGGCCAGAATCCGGTGGTCGGGAAAACGGCGCAGAATCTCCGCCACCAGGGCCGCTTCGCTCTCGTGGTCGGCCTGGGTCACGAAATCGTTCTGGGCTTTGGATTCGACAAGGAGACCGCCGCTGCGGAAGTAGCGCTTGAGAACTTCGGCCCCCGCCTCCGCGGCGGCCATGCCTCCCTCGAGCAACTCGCGGTGATTCATGAAGCCACCGCAGCCAGCCGGAAAACGACCTTGCCGCCGACGATCGTCAGGACGGCGCCGCCGGTCACCGGCCAGCCGCCGAAGGGAGTGTTGCGCGACTTGCTGCGGAAGCTCCGCGGCTCGATCGTCGAGCGGCGCTCGAGGTCGATGACCGTCACGTCCGCAGGCGAGCCCGGAGCGAGCGTCCCGCCAGGCAGGCCGAGCACTCGCGCCGGCCCGCAGGTCAGGAGCTCGATCAACTTCGCCAGCGCCAGGTGGCCCGGTCGCACCAGGTGCTCGAGGCAGACAGCGAGCGTCGTCTCGAGCCCGAGGATTCCGAAGGGAGCGAGCTCGAACTCGAAACACTTCTCGTCGGAGGTGTGCGGCGCATGGTCGCTGGCGATGGCATCCACCGTGCCGTCGACCAGCGCCGCCAGCAGTGCCTCGCGGTCACGGTCGGCCCGCAGCGGTGGATTCATCTTGAACTGGGCGTCGAATCCGGCTTCGACCACCGCCCGGTCTGTGAGCAGCAGGTGGTGCGGCGTCGCCTCGCAGGTCACTCTCAGTCCGCGACTCTTCGCCGCCCTCACCAGTCCGGTGGCGCGGGCGGTCGACATGTGCGCCAAGTGATAGCGGCCGCCGGTCTCCTCGACCAGAAGCAGATCGCGCGCCACCATGACGTCCTCCGCGAGTCCGGGAATCCCCGGCATGCCCGAACGCGCCGACCACTCCCCTTCGTGCATCACGCCGTCGCCCGACAGGTCCAGGTCCTGGGCGTGCTGGATCACCGGGATTCCGAAATGCTGCGCATACTCGAGCGCCCGCCGCATCAGTTCGGCGTTCGACACCGGGCGGCCGTCGTCGGAAACGGCGACCGCGCCGGCGGCGACCATGGCGCCCATCGGCGCAAGCTCCTTGCCTTCGAGCCCCTTACTGACCGCGCCGATCGGGAATACGCGCGCCAGCGCCGCGCGCTCGGCGGCGCGCACGATGACGCTGGTGACCCAGCCGCTGTCGTTGGCCGGCAGGGTATTGGCCATGCAGGCGACGGCAGTGAAGCCGCCCGCGACGGCGGCGGCCACACCGGTGGCGACGGTCTCCTTGGCCTCCTGCCCCGGTTCACGAAGGTGGACATGGATGTCGATGAGCCCCGGGCAGACGACCTTGCCGGCCAACTCCACGATCTCGAGGTCGTCGCCCGCTGCCTTCGCAATCTGCGCCAGGATTCCGGGCGCGGCGACCCGAGCCACGATGCCGTCGGCGAGCAGCAGATCGAAATCGCCGTCGATGCCCTGCGCGGGGTCGATCAAACGGCCGCCGGCGAGGAGGATTCGCTTCATGCCGATGGCCTCCGGGCGGAGGCGAGCAGGTAGAGCACCGCCATCCGCACCGCCACTCCCTGCCCCACCTGCTCGAGAATCGCCGAATGCGGACCGTCGGCCACCTCACTGGTGATCTCGACACCGCGGTTCATCGGTCCCGGGTGCAGCACGATGGCGTCCGGGCTGGCGAGCGCCAGGCGCGCCGGATTCAGCCCGAAGAGGGCGGCATACTCGCCCAGGCTCGGGAACAGAACGCTGCGCTGGCGCTCGAGTTGCAGGCGGAGCATCACGATGACATCCGCTCCGGCGACCGCTTCTTCGATCGTGTAGCAGACTTCGACCCCCAGACTCGCGATCGCCGCCGGGACCATGGTGCGCGGTCCCGCCACCCGCACGTGGGCACCGAGCCGGGTCAGGAGGTGGATGTTCGAGCGCGCGACCCGGCTGTGGGCGATGTCCCCCACCAGCGCCACCGTCAGGCCGGCGATCCTCCCCTTGCGGCGTCGAATCGTCAGGGCGTCGAGCAGCGCCTGCGTCGGATGCTCGTGCGAACCGTCGCCGGCGTTCACGACTCCGCAGGCGAGCTCGCGGGCGAGCATCGCCGGCACACCATGGTGGGCGTGACGAACGACGACGAAATCGGGGAACATCGAGGCGATGTTGTGCGTCGTGTCGCGCAGCGTCTCGCCCTTCGACTGCGACGAGCCGCTGGTGCTGAAATTCACCACGTCCGCCGAAAGGCGTTGCGCGGCGATCTCGAACGAAACACGCGTCCGGGTGGAGGGCTCGAAGAAGAGGTTCACCACCGTCTTGCCGCGCAGCGTCGGCACCTTCTTGACCGCGCGATGGGCGACCTCGGTGAACGATTCGGCCGTCGCGAGAATGAGCTCGATCTCCGCCACGGAGAGCTCGGCGATGCCGAGCAGATCCTTGCGGCGCCAGGCGATCGATTCGGTCTCCGCGGAGCGATCGGATGATCGAGCTTCCAGCCGATCTTCGGGTACCATCATGCGCCGGGTTTGTGTTCCAGTATCTGCACCTTCGACTCCGAATCGGTGGCCTCGAAGCTCACCTTGATCACCTCGCTCGCGGAGGTCGGGATCTTCCGCCCGACGACATCGGCATGGATCGGAAACTCCCGCCAGCCACGATCGATGAGCACCGCCAGCCGAACCGCCTTCGGCCGCCCGTAGTCGAGCAGGGCATCGAGCGCCGCGCGCACCGTTCGTCCGGTGTAGAGCACGTCGTCGCACAGCACCAGCGTTCGACCTTCGATCGGCTCCGGGAAGTGACTCTCGCGCACCACCGGCTTCGGAGCCACCAGCGAGAGATCGTCGCGATAGAGGGTGATATCGAGGGTTCCGATCGGCACGCGCTTGCCCTCGAGCTGGAAGATGTCCGCTGCCAGCTGCTCGGCAAGCGGAACGCCGCGGGTGCGGATGCCGATCAGCATGAGGTCTTCCAGGCGGCTCTCGGCTTCTACCAGCTCGCCCGCCATGCGACGGACGATGCGGCGCATCTCCGGGGCGTCGAGGATGGTCGCTTTGGTGACGAGGGGCAAGAAAAGGTACCGAAGAGTGCGAGCACGGGGATGGTATGGCTCGCTCGCCGAGCTTGTCAATCGAGCAACCTGCCGGCGAGCAACCTGCCGGCGAGCAACCTGCCTGGACAGCGCGCACGCCGCGTCATAGGCTCTCTTCCCCTCGCGCCCGGCGCGGAACCCTCGCATGAGCGCCCATCCACCGACCCCATCCCGGACCTCCCTCTGGCAACGGTACCGCCGGGAGCTCGGGTTTCTCATCTTCTTCGTGCTGATCCTCGCCACCAGTTTCACCCTGATCTCCTGGAACCCGGTCAACGACCGGGTGATCGAACCGTTCACCGGTGCGATCGCCCGAGCCGGAGGGGCGACCCTCAACCTTCTCGGCCAGGAGACGAAGATGAACGGCACGATCATTCGCAGCGATCGCTTCGCGGTCAACATCCGCAATGGCTGCAACGGGGTGGAAGCGATGTTGATCTACTTCGCCGCCGTGCTCGCCTTTCCGGCGAGCTGGAAGGCGCGCCTCTTGGGAGTCGGGCTGGGATTCGTCGCCATCCAGCTGGTCAACCTGATTCGGGTCGTGGCGCTGTTTCTTACCGGCGTCTACCTGCCCAAGCTCTTCGACAGCTCGCATACCGTCGTCTGGCAGACGCTCGTGATCCTCTCGGGAGTCCTGCTCTGGATGCTCTGGGCCAGTCGCTTCGCCGGGCCAGCGCCGCGCGACCCCCTCGCCGCCGAAAAAGCGCAGTCGGCGTAGGGCCAGCCTCCCCCCTCCCGCAAACCCCGAACCGATGCCGGGACGAGCCGCCAGCAAGGAGTCCGCCAGCAGCTCCTGGTCCGGGCGACTCGTCCGCAACCTCCTCCTGTGGATTCTCCCCGCAGTCGTCATCTGGGTCCTCGTCACCCCCTTCTACAACCGGTTTCTCTCGGTCGCCGGCGAGCGCCTCGCCCGCGCCGGCGAGTTCCCCGCCGTCACCCGCCTCTATATCCAGCAGACGCACTACCTGCTCGTGACCCGGAGCGACATGTCGGGCAAGCAGGGCTTCGTCTACAAGTTCCGGGTCACCGACCTGCACTTCACGCTGATTCTGACGGTCGCCCTCTTCCTCGCCGTCCCGGCGGTCGAGCGGCGGCGCCGCGCGGAGAACCTCGGTTGGGCCCTCCTGCTTTCGCTCCTGTTTCACTTGCTGGTACTCTTTTTCGTGGTGAAGTTCGTCTACGCGACTCAGCTCGGGGCCTGGAGCAACGAGAACTACGGCCCCGTCGCCCAGAACTTCTGGGGTTTCGGCAAACACATGCTCGACCTGCCGTTCAAGCTGGCCCTCCCCTTCATCCTCTGGGTGGCCTTCTATTTCCACGACTTTCAGCTGAACCTGGTCCGACGCTGAGCCGATGAAGACGCGCTCCGAGCGAACAGAGTTCGGGCGACTCCCGCGGTTGCGGCACGTCGCCATTCTGCTCTCGATTCTCCTTGCGGCCAGCGGCGCGCTCGAGTTGCACAACCTGCGAAATCACCACCGGTCCATCGAGGGCGGGCTTATCCTCGACCAGGCGGCGAGCCACCCGCGCATTCCGCACCATTTCGACCAGTCGGACGAGCGTCACGAGCCGGCGTGCGCCACCTGCGCCCTGCAGGCGAAGGCCCGCGGCGTGCAAGCGGCCTCGTCCGGCCGCATCGGGCCGGCGGAGAACCGCCCCTGCGAGTGCCCGCGCACCACCGCCCCGACGCTTTCCAGCCTTCCCTTCTCTGCCTCGCCCCGCGGCCCCCCGGCCGCCTGAACGGACTGGCCCCACCCCGCCCGACGCGCCGCGCCGGAGTCGGGGTCCTCCACCGTTCAACCGCGCGCCGCCCCTTCCCGGGCGGGCGCAGAGGAGTCTTGGATGCGCTCGAAATCGCTTCTCGCGGCGGCGACGCTCACCGCCCTGCTTTCGGCCCCGGTGTCGGCCACGCCCGGCGACGACGCCGTCACACAGCTGCGCCAGGAGATCCACCGGCTGCGCGCCGACTATGACCAGCGCCTCGCTCTGCTCGAGGCGAGGCTCGCCGACCTCGCCGCGACCCAGGAGCAGACGCCAACGCCGCCGCAGCCGGCAGCTGCCGCGGCACCTGCCCCAGCGCCCGCCGCACCCGCCCCGATCACCGCCCTCTCCGGCGGCGGCGGGAAGAACTTCCTCAACCTGTCGCTGGATGGTCTCTTCGCCGCCGGCGCCTCGACCGCGACCGATGTCCCGGCGCTCGAGCCCGGAGGGCACGATCCGGCGCAGCGCGGCTTCACCGTCCAGAACGTCGAGGTCGTCTTCGAAGGGGCGGTCGATCCCTACTTCCGCGGCCAGGCGAACGTGATCCTGCAGATCTCGCCCGAAGGCGAAACGGTCGTCGAGCTGGAAGAGGTCTACGCCACGACCACCTCTCTTCCCGGGGGGCTGCAGGTCAAGGCGGGTCAGTTCTTCACCGAATTCGGGCGGCTCAATCCGATCCATCCCCACAGCTGGGACTTCGTCGACCAGCCACTGGTCAACGGCCGCTTCTTCGGCGGCGACGGGTTGCGCTCGGTGGGGGCGCGGATCTCCTGGCTGCTGCCGACCGACTTCTACTCCGAGGCCTACCTCGGAATCCAGAACAGCCAGGGCGAGACCCTGACCAGCTTCCGGAGCGTGCCGGGCGAGACTCTTTTCGGCCGGGAGATCGTCGAGCGCGAGGTCGCTGCGGTCGACGACCTGCTCTTCGCTCCGCGCTACACCGCCTCCTTCGACCTCACCGACACTCAGACTCTTCTGCTCGGAGCTTCGGCTGCGCTGGGCCCGAACGGCACCGGCGAGTCGGGAAAGACCCGCATCTACGGCATCGACGGCTTCTGGAAGTGGAAGTCGCCGACCGCCTTCAAGGGCTTTCCGTTCTTCAAGGTCCAGGGCGAGGTCATGCACCGCGATCTCGACGCCGACGCGGTGCCCGAGTCCGACCTCGCGGCCGCCTCTTACACTGACTGGGGCGGCTACCTGCAGCTCAACTGGGGCTACAGCCCCGGACAGGTCGTGGGCCTGCGTCTCGACCGGGTGGACGGGGACACCGGCGGCTCCGGAGAGCTCGCAGACCCCGGAGATCCCGCGCTCGCCAGCCGTCTGCGCCTTTCTCCGGTCTGGACCTGGTTCCCGACCGAGTATTCGAAGCTCCGCCTGCAATACAACTTCGATCACGGCGATGCACTCGAGCGCGACGAACACTCGCTCTGGCTGCAGCTCGAGTTCCTGCTCGGCGCCCACGCGGCGCACAAGTTCTGAAAGATGAGGACTACCATGAGCTCCGCCATGAGACTTCCGCTGCTGCTCGTCGCTGCTGCGCTTCTGGGGGGCGGACTACCCGCCCGCGCCGAGCTCAAGATCGTCGCTACGACGTCCGAATACGGCGCGCTAGCCGCCGAGATCGGCGGCGCCCGGGTGAGCGTCACCACCATCGCCAAGCCGACCGAGGACCCGCACTTCGTCGACGCGCGGCCGAGCCAGGTCGTGGCGATGCATCGCGCCGACGTGCTGATCGAGGGCGGCGCCGAGCTCGAGATCGGCTGGCTCACGCCGCTGCTCGACGGCGCCCGCAATCTCCGGATTCTCGCCGGCGCGCCGGGCCGCGTGGTGGCCTCGCAGGGCGTCCATCTGCTCGACATTCCGCAGTCCGCCGACCGCTCACAGGGCGATGCACACATCGCCGGGAATCCGCATTTCATGCTCGACCCGCTAAACGCCAGGATCGTCGCCACCCACCTGGCCCGCGCCTTCACCGCGCTGGACGCGGGCGGAGCGCAGACCTACGAGTTCAACCTCGCGACCTGGATCGCCGCCCTCGACGCGAAGCTGCGCGAATGGACGGCCGTGCTCGCGCCGTTCAAGGGCCGACCGATCGTCACCTACCATCCCACCTGGCGCTACTTCTGCAGCCGCTTCGGCCTCGAGGCCAACACCTTCCTCGAGCCCAAGCCCGGCATTCCGCCCTCTCCGCCCCACCTCGCGCAAGTGATCGCGAAGATGAAGGCGCAGGACATCCGGGTGCTCCTGCTCGAGCCGTACCAGCCGCGCAAGACCGCCGAATCGGTTGCTGCGCACAACGGCGCCCGGGTGGTCGAAGTCTGCCAGTTCCCAGGCGGCATTCCGGGCACGGCGACCTACATCGATCTGATCGACACCAACGTGAAGCGCATCGCGCAGGCCCTGGCGGCGCAACCTTGAGGAGCGCGGCATGGAACTTCTGACACTCTGGCTCTGGCCACTCGTCGCGCTGGTCCTGCTGCCGGCGATTCTGGTCTATTTCGGGATGCACGTCGTCGGCCGGGGCATCATCTTCGTCGACCTCGCCCTGGCACAGATCGCGGCGCTGGGCATCGCGACCTCCATCCTCTTCGGCGCGGATCCCGAGCATGGGAGCCTCCCCCAGGTGCTGGCGATCGGCTTCACCCTGGCCGGCGCGGCGCTCTTTTCGCTCACCCGCTTCCGCCATGCAAGGGTGCCGCAGGAGGCGATCATCGGCATCATCTACATCGTCGCAGCCGCCGCCTCGACGCTGGTGCTCTCGCGGACGGCCGCCGGAGATGAAGAGATCAAGAACCTCCTGGTCGGCAACCTCCTGCTGGTTTCACGCAACGAAGTGCTGCGCACCCTGGCCCTCTACCTCGTGGTCGGAGCCTTGCATTTCGCCCTGCGCCGGAAGTTCCACCTGGTCTCTTTCGACGAGCACGAGGCCGAGCGCCGGGGGATGAACCTGCGCTTGTGGGATTTCCTCTTCTACGCCACCTTCGGGCTGGTGGTCACCAGTTTCGTCCGCATTGCCGGCGTCTACCTGGTCTTCTCCTATCTCATCGTTCCGGCAGTCTGCGGTGCCCTGCTCTCGTCGCGGACCGCCACCCGGTTGGCGATCGGCTGGGGGGTCGCCCTCACCGCCGGCCTCTCCGGGCTCCTGCTCTCGACGCAGTGGGAGAGCCTGGACCTGCCGACCGGCCCGACCATCGTCTGCCTCTTCGGCCTCCTCCTCGCGCTGAGTGGCGCCCTGGCCTACCTGCAGCACCGCCGGGAGCGGCGCCAGGAGTAGGGAGGGGCTGGAGCCGGCAGGCGAAGTGCGCCGCCCCAGGGGCCCTCCGGGACCGATCAACACCTATATCTAGCTGCATTTGCTTCAGAATACCCCTACAGGTTGTGCTCCAGCCGGCGCCTCTGCTAGGTTCGGTCCCTTCCCTGGGGATTCCGGAATGCTCAAGCTCGAACGCCTCGATGTCTCTGGATTCAAGTCTTTCGTCGACCCTGTCCACGTCCTCTTCGCCGGCGGAATCACCGGCATCGTGGGCCCGAACGGCTGCGGAAAATCAAACCTCTCGGACGCCATCACCTGGGTCCTCGGCGAGCAGAGCGCCAAGTCGATGCGTGGCGACACCATGGAAGACGTCATTTTCAACGGCTCCGAGAAGAGGAAGCCCCTCGGCATGGGCGAGGTCACGCTCTCCTTCCTCGCCGATGCGAGCTTCGCCGGCAGCGCCCTCGGTGACGACGGCCGGGTGACGATCTCCCGCCGCGTCTTTCGCAGTGGCGAATCGCAGTACCGATTGAACGGCAAGACGGTGCGCCTCAAGGAGATCAAGGACCTGCTCATGGACACCGGACTGGGCATCCGCGCCTACTCCGTGATCGAGCAGGGCAAGATAGGTCTCATCCTCTCGGGCAAACCCCAGGAGCGCCGCAAGCTGATCGAGGAAGCCGCCGGAATCACGCGCTACAAGGCGCGCAAGAAGATCGCCGAGGTCAAGCTCGAGGAGGCGACGGCGAACCTCTTGCGCCTCGACGACATCGTGAGCGAAATCGAACGCAACCTGCGTTCCTTGAAGCGCCAGGCCGGAGCTGCGCGCCGCTTCCAGGAGCGTCAGGCGGAGTGGAAAACCCTGCAAAGGACCGTCCTCGGCGGTCGCTGGTCGCGCCTCGCGAGCGAGCTCTCGGAGCGCCGCATCGCCCTCGGCGAGTCGCAGACCCGGGAGACCGACCTCGCCGCCACGATTCACCGCCAGGAGGCCGAGCTCGCGGAACTGCGCGAGCGTCTCGACCGCCTGGCGACGGAGCTCGCCGAGAAATCACGGCGCCAGGCCGAGCTCGGCGCGACCATTGCCGGACGCCAACAGTTCCTCTCCGGCGCCCGGCGCACCATCGCCGAGATCGACGCCCGCATCGCCGCCGGACAAGCGGTCTCGGGCAAGCGCGGCGAGGAGCTCGACCTCCACGGCCGCGCCGTCGTCGAGCTCACCGCGAGCCGCGCCCGGCTGATCGTCGATCACGACCAGGCCGCCGCTCTCGTGCAGGCCGACGGCGCACGCCTGCGCGACGTCGAGGCGGTTGCGACGACTGCGGAGGCGCGCCTCGAATCGGCGCGGCAGGATCTCTTCTCCTCGCTGGGCGAGCTGACCACGTTGCGCAACCGGATTCATCGTGAACAGATCGAGTCGGAGAAGGGCAGCTTCCGCCAGCGCCATCTCTTCGAGGAGCTCACGCAGCGGTCACAGGAGATCACCGAAGCGAGCCGCGGCCTGGCGGCGGCCAACGCCCGGCTCGCCGAGATCGAGGCGCTGCTGGGCACGCGCCATCTCGAGCTTGCGGCGACGCGCGAGACGCTCGAGGGGCTGCTCGCCCGCGAGGCCGGCGCAGCCGAGGCGGTGCGTACGCTCGAACACGAGCGCACCGGGCGGTCGGAGCGTCAGCGCTTCCTCGCCGAGCTCGCCGAGGGCGACCAGGAAAAAGGCAGGGCGCTCGCCGAGCGGCTCGCCGCCCTCGGTATCTCGGAACCCGAGACCCTCGGCACCCGCATCCATGCGATGCGGGGCTGGGAGCGCAGCCTCGATCTCTACCTCGGCGACCTGATCGACGCGGTGGTGCTGTCCGGCGACCTGCCGGCGCGCGACGTCGCGACTTTGCTCGCCGACAGTGCCCACGCCGCCGGAACGCTTCTCTCGCCGCTCGCCGGCGTTGCCAGCGGCGGAACCTGGCCGCGGCCCGATGATCCGGCGATTGTCGCGTCGCTCGGCGATGCCCTCGGCCTCGCATCGGAGATCGCCCACGCGCTGCCTCCGGCCTACCTCGTGACCACCGCCGAAGACGCCGAGCGTCTCGCGCGAGCCCAGCCGGGGGTGGCCTTCCTCACCCGCGACCGCCTGTGGATGCAGGGCGGCCTGATTCACCTCCAGGGTGACGAGCAGCAGCCTGGATTCCTCGCCCGCACCAGCGAGCTGACCGATCTCGCCAACCTCCTGCCGGACCTCGAGGAGCGCATCCACGGCGCCCACGCCGGAATCCAGGAGCTCGTCGCTCGGCGGGCCGCCGTGGCCGAAACCATTCACCGCGCCCAGGAAGCGGTGGCGGCGCTCAAGCAGGAGCAGGCCGGCGTGCGCTCGCGGCGCGACGAGCTCGCCGGGCGCCACCAGCGCTTGGCAGAGTCAGAAGAAACACTGCAGGGTGAGCAGGCGCATCTCGCGTCCGAGCTCGCCCGGCTCGGCGAAGTGCAGCTCGGGCTCGGCGGTGAGCTCGAGCGTCTCGAGGCGCGTCACGCGGCGCACGAGCGCCAGTTCGACGAGGTCCAACGCGAGGTCGAGGCGGCGCGCAAGGAGCGCGAGACCCAGCGCGCCCTGGGCGCCGGGCGCCGCGGGCAGCTCGACGTGCTTTCCGAGCGCCTGCAGTCGATGGATCGGGAGAGCGTCCGTCTGGCGAGCGAGATCGCCTCCGCGCAGGGCCAGATAGAGGAGTGGCGGAAGGAGTCCGCGACCCTCTCCGCGCGCAAGAGCGAGCTCGAGGGAGCGATGCAACAGGCCGAGCGCGAGCTGCAGGAGGCACTCGAACTGCGCGCCGGCGGCGAGGAGCTCCTGCGCCGTGACGCCGAGAGCCTCGAGGTCGAACGGCAGGCCGCGCGCACCCGGCAGGAGGCGCTCGCCGCCGTCCGTCGCGAGCACGACGCGGCGCGCGGTGAAGTCGAGGACCTCCGCGTCGCCCAGGTCGGACTGGAGCACGACGCCCACCACCTCGGAACCGAGCACGTCGAACATTTCGGCGAGCCGCTTCCCGAGATCCCTGGCGAGCTGCCGGCGAATCTCGCCGAGATGGAGATCGACCTGGCGCGGCTCAAGGAGCAGATCGAGGCCATCGGACCGGTCAACGTGCTGGCGGCCGACGAGTACGGCGGCGAAGAGGAGCGCCACAAGTTCCTCTCGGTGCAGCGCGCCGACGTGGCAGCCTCGGTCGACTCGCTGCGCCTGACGATCCGCGAGATCAACCAGACTTCGAGCGCGCGCTTCAAAGAGGCCTTCGCCCAGGTCAACGAGCAGTTCTCGAAAACTTTCGTCGAGCTGTTCCGCGGCGGCGAGGCGGAGATGCGGCTGCTCGACGAGGAAGACCTGATGGAGAGCGGCATCGAGATCGTCGCCCGGCCGCCCGGCAAGCGGCTGCAGAACCTGATGCTGCTCTCCGGCGGCGAGAAGGCGCTGACGGCGATCGCGCTGCTCTTCGCGCTCTTCCGCATCAAGCCCTCGCCGTTCTGCATCCTCGACGAGGTCGACGCGCCGCTCGACGACATCAACACCCTGCGTTTCGTCGGCATGCTGCGCGAGCTCGCCAAGGAGACGCAGTGCATCGTCATCACCCACAACAAGCTGACGATGGAAGTGGCCAGCACGCTCTACGGCGTGACCATGGAGGAGCGCGGGGTCTCGAAGCTGGTGACGGTGGCGCTCGAAGAGGTCCACCCCGAGGCCGCCGCCGTCTCGGCGTAGCGCTATCCCTGGCCGGTCGGCATCTCCCGAGGCCGGCGGCGGGCGAGGACGATGGTGTGGTGCGCGCCGCGGCCGCGTTCACGCGAACGCGTGCGCTCGACCCAGGGGGTGTAGAAGCCGCTGGTCTCGAAGCGCTTGAGCACCGGCTCGGAGGGCGGGCCTTCGGCGTTCGACCAGATGCCGAGAATGCCCCTCGGCACGAGGCTGTGCGCCAGGCGGCCGAGGCCCTTCGCCGAATAGAGTCGCGAGTTGGCGGCGAGGGTGAACGCCTCGGGGCCGTTGTCGACATCGAGCAGGATCGCCTCGAAGGTGGCGTCGCCGAGGGCGTCGCGGACGTCGCCCATGCGCACCGAGACCCGCGGGTCGTCGAGCGGTCGGCCGGCGAGCTCCCCCACTTCACCTCGGTTCGCGGTCAGCACCAGATCGAAGAGCTCAGCCACCACCACTTCGGAATCCGCCGGCAGGGCGTCGAGCGCCGCCCGCAGCGTGTAGCCGAATCCCAGTCCGCCGACCAGAACCCGCGGCCGCGGTACCTTTGGTATCGCCGCGATGGCGAGCGTCGCCAGCGCCTTCTCGGAACCGTGCGCCCGGCTGGTCATGAGCTCGCCGCTCGAACGCAGGTTCAGGTAGTAGGCGCCGTCACGGCGGGTCAGGGTCATCTCGTCGCCGTCGCCGGTCGGCGCGCGCGCCAGAAGCTCGGTCGGTTTCATGCGCTCGCCCGCTCCGCGGCGCTCACTCGCCCCTCGGGTAGGTCGGGTAGGTGCCGAGCAATCGGAGCTCGGTGGTCAGGCCGGCCAGGGCCGCGAGCGCCTCCTGGAAGGCGGTCGCCGAGGAGTGTCCGTCGACATCGAGGTAGAAGCGGTACGACCAGGGATTGCCTGGGATCGGACGCGACTCGAGCTTGGTCAGGTTGAGCCCGCGGCGGGCGAGCTCCTGCAGGATCTCGCCGAGCACTCCGGTGCGGTCGGCAAGCACCAGCAGGAGCGAGCTCTTCGCGCGCGCGCCTTCCGCGACCGGCACCGCATGCAGTCCGACTTCGACAAAACGGGTCGAGTTTCCGGCCTGCGTCTGGATGCCGCGCGCCAGCACCTCGAGGCCGTAGGTCGAGGCGGCGGCGAAGCTCGCGATCGCGCCCAGCCCCCGGTCTCCCAGCTCCCTCACCTTGCGCGCCGCGCCGGCAGTGTCGAACTCCGCCTGGGCGCGGATATGGGGGTGAGCGCGGAAGAAGCCTTCGCACTGCGCGAGCGCCTGCGGATGCGAGAGCGCGGCGGCGAGCTCCGCTACGGTCGTACCGGGAAGCGCCAGCAGGCAATGCTCGATCGCGGCAATCACCTCACCGGTGATCGTCAAGCCGCCTTCGCCGAGAAGGTCGTAGGTCTCGTTGATGCTGCCCGCCGTGGTGTTCTCGATCGGCAGGAGGGCCAGGTCGGCCTCGCCGGAGAGCACCGACTCCGCGGCGCGGCGAAAGGTCTCGCAGCCGGTGAGGAGAACGCCACCGGGGCGGCCGGAGTACTGACGTTGCGCCGCGAGGTGACTGTACGAACCCTCCGCCCCCTGATAGGAGACGCGCAACGGCGTGGTCTCGAGCGCGCGCACGAACGCCTGCTGGTGCGCAACGGACATGTCCAGGATGACGCGATAGAGCCGCTCCACCTCGTGCGGGTCGAGTCCCTCCTCTACCGCCGACTGGCGCAGGCGCACCAGCAGCCGGTCCTCGCGCGCCGGATCGCGGAACGGCCAGGCGCTGCCGAGCTTCGCCTCCGCCACCCCTTCGACCAGGTCCATCCGTTCGCGCAGCAGCGCGAGCAGCCGATGGTCGATCCGTTCGAGCGCCTCGCGCAACCCCTGCAGGTCGCCGGAGGGCCCGTTCCGATTCGGTTCGCCGGTCATGCGCCAGACCCCTCGGTTCGCCCTGCCATGATCGCGGAGGCGGCGATCCCGGTCTGGCCGATCCAGTAGAGCAGCATGATCGGCGGATTCGCCCAGGCCTGCGGCGCGACGAAGCGGTGGATGGCGATCAGGCTGTCGCTGGCGGCGAAGAGGATCGCACCGCCGAGCGCCAGGCGACCGACCAGCGGGTGCAGCCGCGGCGCTCCGGCGAGCGCGGCGGCGCGCCACATCATCAGGCTGATCGCCAGAACGTAGACGCCGACCGGGATCGCCATGCCGGCGGTGCCGGGAGTGATCCAGAAGCCCATCAAGCTGCCGAAGAGGAGGAACGGCAGGGCCCGTGCCGCCAGCAGTGCTGGCCGGCCGCGCCAGAATCCGGTCGTATACGCGAGGTGCGCGACCAGGAAAACGGCGAGTCCGGCGAGGAAGCCGTCAGGCCGCTGCATCAGGACGTCGGCCAGCGCCGAAAGGGCGAGGCCGAGCGCGAGTGGCCACTGGAGCGGCGAGAACCGCGCGACGCAGACCCGGGCGAGGAGGAGCAGCACCGGGATCGGTTTCGCCACCAGCGCCCAGAGCGTCTCGCCGGCGCTTTCGGCAAGCAGGTGCCCCGCTCCCGCCGCGACGGCGAGAACGAGGGCGGCGCCCCAGAGGCCCGGAACCCGGCCTGTTTCCATGGCCGCATCGTATCGCGACGGCGTCCGCAAACCGGAGCTGGGAAGCGACGGGAGTAGAATGTGCCATGGCGCGCGAGGTCCACTTGCCGGTGTACAGCCCTGCCGAGGAGCTCGCGCACGCAGTTTCGCACGGCATCGGCGTGGTCCTGGCGATTGTTGGGCTGGCGGTGCTGGTGCCGCGCGCGGCGCGCCACGGCGGCCCGATGGACCTCACCGCTGCATGGGTCTTCGGCGCGACGCTGATCCTGCTCTACCTGGCTTCGACGCTCTACCACGCCATCCCGATCGTGCGCGCCAAAAAGGTGCTGCGCGTCATCGATCACTCCTCGATCTACCTGCTGATCGCCGGCACCTACACCCCATTCACCCTCGGCCCGCTGCTGGGACCGTGGGGCTGGTCGCTCTTCGCCTGGGTCTGGAGCGGCGCGATCGGCGGCATCCTGTGGAAGGCCGTGGCGCTCGGCCGCGCCCCGATCGTCTCGGTGCTGCTCTACGTCGGGATGGGCTGGTCCTGCCTCATCGCCTTCCAACCGCTGGTCGAGCGCCTGCCGCAGGGAGGCATCGAGCTCCTTGTCGCCGGCGGGCTCTGCTACACGCTGGGGCTGATCTTCTTCGCCTGGAAGAGCCTGCGCTACCACCACTTCATCTGGCACCTGTTCGTGCTGGCCGGCAGCGTCTGCCACTATTTCGCGATCCTGCACTACGTCATCCCGCCGCCGGCGTCCGCGGCGCTCTGATCGGTCCTCGCGAACCCGGGGGCACCTTTCTCCCCTGCAGGTGGTCGCTGGGGTCCCTGCTCGGGGTCCTGTCCGGCCCGTCTCCCATGGGTGCTCGCTGAAGAAGCGCTCCGCGCCCATGGGAGCCCTCGGTCCGGCCACCCCTCGTCGGTAGCGAGGTGAAAGAAATTGCTTCCAACGGTGGTTCACCGCGACGCGAGGGCGCTCGGGATCCAGAGTGGGCGACCACGCTTCAAATAGGAGCCCACTCTGGATCCCGAGTGCCGGAGCAGCGCGACCTCCGACGAACCGCGAATGACGACGAAACTGCCGCGACTAGGCCGAGAGCGCCTGACGGCGGCGCGGAAAGCCGACCAGCCGGCGCTTCTGCTCGTCCCAGAGCTTCAAGCGCGCGCAGCGGAAGCTCTCGCGGATCGACAGGCGGGGCGCCTTCTGCAGCGCCGGGCTCGACAGGAACGCCTCGCGCAGACGGTAGTTCGGAATCTTGCTCGCCAGATGGTGGATGTGGTGGAAGCCGATGTTGCCGGTGAACCAGTGCATGAAACGCGGCAGGTCGTAGAAGGAGCTGCCCTGGATCGCCGCCGTGTCGGCGTCCCAGGCGTCCTGGCGCTCCCAGTAGGCGTCCTCGAACTGGTGCTGGACGTAGAACAGCCAGATCCCCAGGGCGCCGGCGACGAGCAGGATCGGCAGCTCGACCAGCAGCAGGGTCTTCCAGCCGATCGTCGCGATCAGGCCCCAGAGCAGGAAGCCGAGCACCAGGTTGTTCCACAGCACGCTCGCCCACTCCTTCTTCCAGGCGAACGGCAGGTCGAACGGAATCCGGTGCTTGAGGACGAACTGATAGAACGGCCCGACCAGGAAGAGCGCCGGTGCGCTGCGATACAAGCGGTAGCCAAACCGCTTGACGGGAGAGCGCTGGAGATACTCCTCCACCGTCAGGGTGCGAACGTCACCGAACTCGCGCCGGTCGAGATTTCCCGAAGTCGCATGGTGGATGGCATGGGTCTTCTTCCAGTAGCCGTAGGGAAAGAGGGTCACCACACCGAGCGCGGCGCCGACCATGTGATCCACCTTGCGCGAGGCGAAGAAGGACCCGTGGCCGCAGTCGTGTTGAATGATGAAGAGCCGGATGAACAGGCCCGACATCGGCAGGGCGAGCAGCACGGTCCAGCCGTAGTTCCAGCCCCAGAGCACGGTCTGCGCCATGAAGGCCCAGAGCAGGACGAACGGGATGGCGGTATTCAACAACTGCCAGGTCGCCCGGCCCCGGAGCGGCCGGGCATAGTTCGCGCAGAGCTTGCGCAGCGAAGTCTCGACGGTCGATTCTTGTTTCAAGGGGGTTCCCCTCCACACCTGCAGGGGAAGTATACCAGCCGCTCGAGCGCCGACGTGCGCATGACGGGCAGGCGGCTGCGTGACGTTTTGGCGACGCGAGCTCGCGGAGCTGGTGCTAGCAGACGTCGCCGCTGCCGACCGCAAGACTCCAGGCGCAGACCTCGGCGGCTTCGAAACCGTCGGAGAATACCGATTGTGCCAATTGCTGCCCGAAGACGCCGGTATTCGAGCCGTCCTGATTGTCGCTGGTCCAAGCCACGACGAAGCCACCCAGGTTGTCGGCTGCTATCGCGGAAAAGTACTGGTAGCTCGTCGTGTAGCTGCTGACCTGAAACTCGCTCCCCACCTTGCTGCCCGCCGAATGGAACCGTTGCCCAAACACGCCCCGGTTGGAGCCGTCCTGGCCGCTGCTTTCCCAGGCCACGACGAAGTTGCCCGAGACGTCCGCTGCCACGACGGGACCAACCTGGGCGTCCGTCGTGTAGGTGTTGATCTGGAACTCGCTCCCCACCCTGCCGCCCGCCGAGTCGAACCGCTGCCCGAACACGCCGTAGCTCGAGCCGTCCTGAGGGCTGTTCCAGACCACGACGAAATTCCCCAAGAAGTCAGCCGCCACCGTTGAATTCCCCTGGCCGTTCGTAGTGTAGGAGTTGACCTGGAACTCGCTCCCCACCGGATTGCCCAGCGCATCGAAGCGCTGGCCGAACACGCCGTCCCACGAGCCGTCCTGGTAGCCGCTATTCCAAACGACGACGAAGTTGCCCGAGCCGTCCGCCGCCACCGCGGATCGCTGCTGGTTTCCCGTGGTGTAGCTGTTGACCTGGAACTCGTTCCCCAGAGGACCGCCTGCCGAGTCGTAACGCTGACCGAATACGCCGAGGCTCGAGCCGTCTTGGTCGCTGCTGTCCCAGACCACGACGAAGTTGCCCACGCTGTCGGTTGCCAGCGCGGGAGAAGACTGCCAGCTGGTCGTGTAGCTGTTGACCTGGAACTCGTTCCCAACAGGACTGCCCGCCGAGTCGTAGCGCTGCCCGAACACGCCGTCGCCCGAGCCGTCCTGGCCGGCGCTGTCCCAAACCACGACGAAGTTGCCCGAGCCGTCCGCCGCCACCGCGGAACGCTGCTGGTTTCCCGTCGTGTAGCTGTTGACCTGGAACTCGCTCCCCACCGGAGCGCCCAGCGAGTTGAATCGCTGCCCGAACAGGCCGGTCTCCGAGCCGTCCTGGTCGTTGCTCATCCAGACCACGACGAAGTTGCCCAAGCCGTCCCCCCCCACTGCGGGAAATGACTGATAGCTCGTCGTGTAGGAGTTGACCTGGAACTCCGGCCCCAGCAGCTGGGCGCTCGCGCGGGGCAGCCCGCTCGCGGCGAGGAGAAGCGCCGATAGGCAGGCCGGTCCTGTCCATCTACGAATACCCATGCGATTCCCTCCAGCAAGGCGCTGCGCTTCGCTGACCCTATCTCAGTGGTGCTCTGCGGCCTCAGGGCCCGCAGTAGCCGCAGGTCGAGCAGGTATCGAGGCAGCAGTCGCCGTTCGCGGCGCAGAAAGCGTCGCAGTAGCAGCCGCTGCTCGACTGCGAGTCGCAGAAGCCCGAGCACATGTTGGCCGTCGTGGCGCTCCAAAACGGCGGGTTGGCCTCGAAGCCGTGGTCGAAAACGGTCGTGGTCATCCGCCGCCCGAACACGCCGGTACTCGACCCGTCCTGGTAGTAACTCTCCCAGGCGACGACGAAGTTGCCCTGCGTGGTCGGCGCCACCGCGGGCCGCCGCTGGCCGCCGGTCGTGTAGCTGTTGACCCGGAACTCTCCCCCCACCGTGGCGCCCGCCGAGGTGAAGCGCTGCCCGAAGACGGCGTCGTTGTCGGTCGAGCCGACGCCTTCCCAGGTCACGACGAAGTTGCCGGCGATGTCCGCGGCCACCGCGGAGATGAACTGGGCGCTGGTCGTGTAGCTGTTGACCCGGAACTCGGCACCTGCTTTGACGCCGGTCGAGTGGAATCGCTGCGCAAAGACGCCCCAGTTCGACCCGTCCTGGCCGTAGCTGATCCAGGAGACGACGAAGTTCCCGGCGCCGTCCGCCGCCACCGCGGGCTCGCGCTGCTGTTCCGTCGTGTAGGTGTTGACCTGGAACTCGCCGCCGAATGGCGTGCCCACCGAGTCGAAGCGCTGCCCGAAGACGCCGTAGTTCGATCCGTCCTGGCCGCCGCTCGCCCAGACCACGACGAAATTTCCCAGGCCGTCTCCGGCCACCGCCGCCTCCTGCTGGTTCCCCGGCGTGGAGGTGTTGGCCCGGAACTCGCCGCCCACCGGACTGCCCGCGACGTTGAACCGCTGCCCGAACACCCCGCTGGTGTCGGTCAGACCCTGGCCACCCCAGACCACCACGAAGAAACCGTTGCTGTCCGTCGCCGCCGCGGCAAGGCTTTGATATCCCGTGGTGTAGGTGTTGACCATGAACGCGCTCCCCGCCGGCAGGCCCGCCGCAGAGAAGCGCCGGCCGAAGATGCCCCGCGCCGAGCCGTCCTCGCCGGCGCTGTCCCAGACGACGAGGAAGTTGTTCGCGCCGCTCGCGGCGATCGCCGGATACCGCTGTTGGCCCGGCGTGAAGCTGTTGACATGAAACTCGCTGCCCAGCGGAGGGCCGGTGGCGTTGAACCCCTGGCCGAAGACCCCCCCGGAGGCTGACTCCTGCGCGCCGTCCGACCAGACGACCACGAAATTCCCGAAGGAATCCGCAGCCACCGCCGGTCGATACTGCGCGAGAGGCGTGTAGCTGTTGACCTGAAACTCCGGTCCCAGCAGTTGGGCGGTCAATCGGTGTGCCGCGCTCGAAAACCCGACAAGCGCAGCGCAGGTGCAGAACAGGACGTCGCGGCGAAGGACCTTCACGGACCTACCTCCATTCTCCTCGACCACCGGGTCCTCAAGGTCAACAAGTGCCACAGGTGGTGCAGGCGTCGATGCAGCAGTCCCCGAAAGTGAGGCACAGGTTGTCGCAGAAGCAGCCATCGGGCGACTGCCCCGCGCAGAATCCCGCGCACATCGTGGCCGTGGTGTCGCTCCAGAACGGGGGAGCGACCTCGAAGTCGCCGAAGAACGCCGAGGCCGGCAGGCGTTGACCGAAGACACCCAGGCTGGATCCGTCCTGTCCGTCGCTGACAAACGCCACCACGAACTCGCCCGCGCCGGCCGCTGCCACCGCGGGCGCACCCTGATCACCCGCCGTCGTGCGGTTGATCCGGAACTCGCTCCCCACGGGAGTGCCCCCCGCCGCGCCGAAGCGTTGACCGAACACACCGTAGCCCCCGCCGTCCTGACCGGGGCTGCCCCAGGCCACGACGAATTCGCCCGAATCGTCCGCTGCCACCGTGGCAGCGAACTGGTTGTTCGTGGTGTAGGTGTTCACCTGGAAATTGCCTCCGACCGGACTCCCTCCCACGGTGAACAGCTGCCCGAACACTCCAGAAAAGGAACCGTCGCCGCCGCTGCTCGACCAGACCACGACGAAGTTGCCCGAGCCGTCCACGGCCACCGCTGGCCGCTGTTGACTCCCCGTGGTGTAACTATTGACCTGAAACTCGCTCCCCACCGGAGTGCCGGCCGAGTTGAAGCGCTGCCCGAACACGCCGTCGCCCGAGCCGTCCTGGCCACCGCTGCTCATCCAGACCACGACGAAACTGCCGGCACCAGCGGCAGCCACTGCCGGACTCGATTGACTGTTCGTCGTGTAGGTGTTGATCTGGAAATCGTTCCCCAGAGCCGTGCCTGCCGAGTTGAACCGCCGCCCGATCACGCCGGTGCTCGCGCCGTCCTGCCCGGCGCTATCCCACACCACGATGAAATTGCCCGCGCCGTCCGCCGCCACCGCCGGGCGCGCCTGCTCACCCGTCGTGAAGGCGTTGATCTGGAACTCGATCCCCAGAGGAGCTCCAGCCGAGTTGTAGCGGCGCCCGAAGACGCCGTCGAGCGAGCCGTCCTGGCCGGGGCTCTGCCAGACGACATCGAAGTTGCCCAGGCCATCCGCGGCCACCGCCGGGTAGGCCTGGGGACCGGTGGTGTAGGTGTTGACCTGAAATTCGCTTCCGGCGGGGTTGCCCGCCGCGTCGAACCGCTGCCCGAAGACACCGAAGAAGAGGCTGCCCCCGCCTCGGCCCCCGTTGCGAATCGCGCCGTTCTGGAGGTCGCTCTGCCAGACCACGAGGAACTTGCCCGTGCCGTCTGCGGCCACCGCCGCCCCAGCCTGGGAATTCGTCGTGTAGCTGTTGACCTGAAACTCGGGCCCCAGCAACTGCGCGCCAGCGGAGTGCAAGCTGACCGCGACCAACAAGAGTGCAACCTCGATACAGAGCGGCCGTCCCGGGCGATGAATCTTCATGGCCGAACCTCCGGCAGTGGCAAATGTTCCGCGAACCGTACTACAAAGCGGGCGGTCTCCGGCGGCACGCTCCGGGCGCCGTGCGTGAGGCCAAAACCTCACGCCAGCTATGCTTCGCACCCCTTGCGCTCTCGTTGGTTGCTGTTGGCGCTGTTCCTCGGATTGGCCGCTCGCCTCGCGTTCGAGCTCCAGCTGGCGCCCTATCCACGCCACGAGCGCATCGCGAACGTCCTCGACGACCAGACTTTCTTCGTCGACTGGGCCGCCGCGATGGCGCGCGGCGAACGGCTCGACCTCTCGACCTCGCCGCACGAGTGGGCCTTCTGGGCCGCGCGGCAGCCGCATCTCCCGCCGCAGGCGCCGCTCTACCCGGCGCTCCTCGCACTCGTCTCGCTGGTCGTGGGAAGCGCGCCGGGCTGGATCCGCGCCGTCCAGGTCACCGCGGGCCTGGCGACGATCGCCGGCGTCTTTCTCGTCGCGCGCCGGCGCTACGGCGAGCCGGCTGGAGCCCTCGCGGCGCTCGGCGGCGCACTCTATGCCCCGTGGATCTTCTTCGAGGCGACCGTGTTGCGTACCAGCGGACTCGTACTGCTCTTCGTCGCGATCGTCGTGGCTCTCGACCGCCTGGCGTCGATCGCGAGCTACGCGACGCGCAGGGAACGCCTGACCGCGCTCGGCGTCGGCGCGCTCTTCGGCCTGGCCGTGCTCTTCCAGGAGCAGTTCGTCCTGCTCTGGATCGCGGGCGTGCTCTGGCTGGCGCGCGGCCGCCGGGGTGGGGCACGGTGGGTCATCGCTGGCGGAGCGGCGGTCCTCCTGCCGCTCGTCTTGTGGGCGAGCCTGCGCTCCGGCCGTCTGATCGCCGCGACGGCCAGTACCCCCTTCAACCTGCTGATCGCCAACCTGCACGATGCCCAGGGCCAGGTGCCGGCGACGACGCCGACCTACGACGCCTTCAAGCGCACGCAGGCCCAACCCGCCACCGCCCCCTTCCTCCCGGGTGAGCTCCTCGGAGCCCTCGCCGACGATCTGGCGCAGCACCCGCTCGAATTCGTTCGTCTCGTGGCGCGCAAGGCCGGCTTCCTGCTGCGGCCGATCGAGATCGCGGACAACGTCAACTACTACCTCGCCCGACGGGAGAATCCCGCCCTGCGATGGACACCGTTCGACTACCCCACTCTGGTGCCGCTCGCGCTCGCCGGTCTGGTGCTCGCCCGCAGCGCAACGCCGGCCGCCGCACCTCTCCTGCCCCTCGCAGCGGCCTATGCCCTGAGCCTCGTCGCCTTCGTACCCCTGGCGCGGTTGCGCCAGCCGCTGGCGATCGTCGTGATCGTCCTCGCCGGCGCCGGAGCGGCGGCGCTCTGGCAGCGCCTGCGGGCGCGACCGGCATGGGCCATCACCGCCATCGCGCTCCTTCTCGCCGCGGGCGGCTGGCTGCGGCCGGAGCCGCTGGCGGAGATCCGCACCGCCGACTGGCAGATGGCCGGCGGCGCCTGGGAACGCGAGGGGCAGATGCGCCGGGCGGGCGGTCATCCCGTCGCGGCGCGAGCTGCGTTCGTCGCGGCTCTGGTGCGCAACCCGGGCGCCGGCCGGGCGCGGGCGGCGCTCCTGGACATCGACTCGCGGCTCGGCCGCCCCACCCTCGCGCCGCTGCCGCGCGCAGCCGAAACTCTCTGCGAGGAAGGCAGCCGCGCTGCGCAGCGCGGCGACCTCACCGGCGCCCGGCGGGTGCTCGAACGCGCCGCGCGGCGGGCGCCGCGGCATCCCCGTCCCTGGCGCCTGCTCGCCAACGTGCACTTCCTGCAGGGCGATCGGCCGGCGGCGACGATCGCCCTGGAGCAAGCGGCCGCTCTCGACCCCTACGATCCCCTTGTCGGCGCAAACCTCGCAGCCCTGCGCGGACTGGCGCGAGATTGGACGCCTCGTGCACCTCTCCCATAGAATCGAAGGCCTCGCGAGAGCGGGCCGACGTAGCTCAGCGGTAGAGCAACTGATTCGTAATCAGTAGGTCCCCGGTTCAATCCCGGGCGTCGGCTCCATTTTCTGCTCTCCGCTCGTTTCCCGGAGGACTCCGATGCTGTCGCGATCGAGCGCCTTTCGTCCGCTGCCGGCCCTCGTCGCGGTCCTCCTCGCGGTCCTTCTCGAGCTACTGGCCGTTGCGGTGTTCCCGGCGTTCGCCAGTGCAGTCCGTCCAGCCATGACCGTGCCCACCGAATCCCCCACCGCTTCCGGGTCGCTTTCCGCCGAGGCCGGAGCTCCGCCAGCGCCGCCGCGCGCCGCCGTTCGGCCTCGCCAGTTCAAGGAGCACGGCCGCGAGCGCGTCGACGACTACTACTGGCTGCGCGACGACAGCCGCCTGAATCCCGAGATGCTGGCCTATCTCGCCGCGGAAAACGCCTACACGCAGGCGATCCTGGCGCCGACCGAGCGGCTTCAGGCGAAGCTCCATCGGGAGCTCGCCGGACGCCTGAAGCAGGACGACGACACCGTGCCGTACCGCAAGCACGGTTCCTGGTTCTACCGCCGGTACGAGGCCGGCAAGGAGTACGACCGGCTCTACCGGCGCCAGGGCTCGATGACCGCCCCCGAGGAGCTGCTGCTCGACCTCAACGAGCTCGCGCGCGGACACGACTTCTTCGCGCTCGGCGGCTGGGATGTGACGCCGGACGGACGCCTCCTCGCCTGGACGGAAGACACCGTCAGCCGCCGGCAGTACACGATTCACCTCCGCGACCTCGCGACCGGCGAGTGCCGTGCCGAGACCATCGCCAACTGCTCGGGAGAGGTGGTCTGGGCGAACGACAACCGGACCTTCTTCTATATCGAGAAGGATCCGGTGACGCTGCTCGGCTTCCGTGTCCGCCGCCACCAGCTCGGCAGCGATCCGGCGGCCGACCCGGTCGTCTGGGAGGAGAAGGACAAGACCTTCTACACCGAGATCGCGAAGTCGAAGTCGGGCCGTTTTATCAAGATCCTCTCGCAGAGCACGGTTTCGACGGAGGTCCGGCTGCTCGACGCCGACCGGCCGAGCGAGCCGTTCCGCCTCTTTCTGCCGCGCGAACGCGACCACGAGTACTCCGTCGAGGACCTGGGCGACCGGTTCGTCGTCCGCACCAACTGGCAGGCGAAGAATTTCCGCCTGATGGTGACCCCCGCGGCGACGACCTCCGACCGCGCGACCTGGCGCGACCTCGCGGGCCACAGGGACGACATTTTCATCGACGACTTCGAAGCCTTCCCCGGCTTCGTGGCGATCGCCGAGCGTTCGATGGGCCTCCGCCGTCTCCGCATCCTTCCGCTCGACGGATCCGCCGAGCGCTACGTCGAGTCCGACGAGCCCGACTCGACCGCCTGGCTCGCCTACAACGCCGAGCAGGCGACGACGAAGCTGCGCTACGGCTTCACTTCGCTGCGCACCCCGGAGTCGACCTTCGAGGTCGATATGCAGACCGGTGAGCGCGTTCTCCTCAAACAGCAGGCCGTTCTCGGCGGCTTCGACGCCGCGCTCTACGCCACCGAGCGCCTCTTCCTTCCGGCACGCGACGGCGCGCAGGTTCCTGTATCGCTCCTCTACCGCAAGGGGTTCGAGCCGAACGGCAAGGCGCCAGTGCTGATCGAGGCCTACGGCTCCTACGGATATTCGAGCGACCCCTACTTCGACAGCGACGTCCTTTCGCTGGTCGATCGCGGCTTCGTCTACGCCATCGCCCACGTCCGCGGCGGCCAGGAGATGGGCCGCCAGTGGTACGAGGACGGCAAGCTCCTCAGGAAGAAGAACACCTTCTTCGACTTCATCGACGTCACCGAGGGCCTGGTGGCGCGGCACTACGCGGCTTCCGACCGCGTCTTCGCGCTCGGCGGCAGCGCCGGCGGGCTGCTCATGGGTGCGATCGCCACGATGCGCCCCGAGCTCTATCGCGGGGTCATCGCCGCCGTGCCGTTCGTGGACGTCATCACGACGATGATGGACGACTCGATCCCGCTGACCAGCAACGAGCTCGACGAGTGGGGCGATCCCAGGGTGAAGGAGAACTACGACTACATGCTGTCGTACTCCCCCTACGATCAGGTGAAGCCTCAACGCTACCCGAACCTGCTCGTCACCACCGGCCTCTGGGACTCGCAGGTGCAGTACTACGAGCCGGCCAAGTGGGTGGCCCGGATGCGCGCCCACAAGACCGACGCGAACTGGCTGCTCCTGAAGACCAACATGGAGGCCGGGCACGGCGGCAAATCCGGGCGCTTCGAGCGCCTCAAGGACACCGCGCTCTACTACGCCTTCATGCTCGAGCTCGCCGGAATCCGCGACTAGGGGCATGCCGTCCGACAAGCTCGCCGCCGCGGTTGGACAACTCGCCGAGCAGCTCGACGAGATCACCCGTATCGTCCGCTTCGAGCCGGCACTCCTGGATCTGCGCGTGGAACGGGTCTCGCGCTGGTCGATCGGCCTGCAGGTCGATCACATCCTGAAGGTCCTCGAGGCCGGAACGCGCCTGCTCGACGACACCAGCCAGACGCTTCCGCGCGGCATGAACCTCATCGGGCATCTCTGTCTCGCCACGGGCTGGATTCCGCGCGGCGTCGGAAAGTCCCCCAGGAGCGTACTGCCGGCAGGGCAGGCTCCGGTCGACCTCGCGGAGCGGGCTTCGCACATGCGCAAGCTGTTCTGCGACAGACCGCTCCCCGAAGCGCTGCGCTCCGATCCCAGGCCGGTCTTTCCGCATCCCTACTTCGGTGGCTTGACGGCGGTCGAGGGAGTGCGCTTCCTCGGCATCCACACCCACCACCACCTGAAGATCGTCTCGGACATCCGGCGCGCGAGCTAGACGCCAGCGCGTCCGGAGATACCCGTACCATGGTCCTCCCCGCGAACGAATACCGTCTCTCGCAGGCCGCATCCGCCGGCGGATGCGCCGCGAAGATCGGCCCGGGCGACCTCCGAGCGATGCTCGGCGCAATGGAAGCGAACGTAGGCACCGCAGGGTTGGGCGGTGTAGTCCAATTCGCGGAGCCCGGAACCCGAGTGCTCGTCGGGCCCGAGACGCTCGACGACGCCGGCGTGATTCTCTTCCGTGGACAGGCGCTGATCGCCACGACCGACTTCATACCTCCGGTCTGCGACGACCCGTTTCGTTTCGGACGCATCGCTGCGACGAACGCGATCTCGGACGTCTACGCGATGGGAGGGCGTCCGCTCTTCGCGCTCAACCTGTGTTGCTTCCCTGCCGACGCGCCGTCCGAGGTGCTGGCTCAGATCCTCGCCGGCAGCGCTGCGACTTGCTACGCGGCTGGCGCCGCGGTCCTAGGCGGGCATTCGATCCGCGACAAAGAGCTCAAGTTCGGACTGGCGGTAGTCGGCTACGGCGACCCCGAGCGCCTGTTCACCAACCAGGGGGCGCGTCCCGGCGACCGGCTGATTCTGACCAAACCCCTGGGAAGCGGAGCGTTGGTGAACGCCTACAAGTTCGACAGGATCGATGCCGCCGGCCTGGAAGCGACGCTCCTCGAGATGGAACGCTCGAACGCCGAGGGATCGCGCCTCGCGCTCCTCCACGGCGCCACCGCCGTGACCGATGTCACCGGCTTCGGCCTCGCCGGCCACGCCTGGAACATCGCGCGCAACTCGAACGTCGCGCTCGAGATCGACTTCTCCGCGCTCAAGTTCCACCCGCGCTTCTTCGAGCTCACCGAGGCCGGCATCACGACCGGCGCGACGGGCGCCAATCGCCGCCACCTCGCGCCGCACGTCAGGTGGATGCGCGAACGCAGCGAGACCGAGCAGGACCTGGTGTTTGATCCCCAGACTTCCGGAGGCCTTCTGCTCGCCGTCCCGGAAAGGAGCGTCGACCCGATTCTCGCCGCCCTCTCGGCCACCGGCCACCGTGCCGCCGAGATCGGTGAGGTCGTGGCGGGCGATCCGGAGCTGCGAATTCTGTAGACCATCGGCAGGCCCTGACGCAGTCCCATCACCAGGCGCTTCGAACGACTCGACACCGGGCTATCGGGAGTTCTTCTCCTCGTACATCAGGCGATCGGCCACTTCACAGGCCTGAGTCAGACCGCGCAGGCTCTTGGCGCCGGGCTCGCGCATAGCGAGTCCCAGGGAAGCCTCTACGTTCCCCGAGGCCAAGGCCGTGCGAATACGCGCAACCATGAGCTCCGCACCAGCCCGGTCGCATTCCACGCTCAAGATTCCGAACTCGTCGCCGCCCAGTCGGGCCACCACATCGATCGATCGGGCTGCGCCACGCAACGCTTCAGCGGCGCGAATGAGAACGAGATCGCCCGCCGCGTGTCCCATGGAGTCGTTCACGAGCTTGAGCTCGTCTAGGTCCACGATGACGACTGCCGCGGAATGACCATACCGGCGACAGCGTTCCTCTTCGGCAGCCAGCAACCGATCCCAACCACGCCGGTTGTAGAGTTTCGTGAGGGGGTCGGCCAACGCCTCGGCCTGCAATCTTTCGGCAGCCCGATCATCATCGGCGGCCCTGAGTTCATTTTGCAGGAGCGTGCTCAACAGGGCTCCGAGCAACTCCACGAGATCTTCTTCTTCGACGATGGACTGCGGTTGGGAAGAGGGGTGAATCGCACAAAGCGTGCCGAAGAGACTTCCGTCGCGTTGGACAAGAGGCATTCCGACATAGGCCTTGATTGCGACCTGTCGCCCAATTCGCGCCGCGGCGTACGCCGGGATGTCCTCCGAGCGCGGTGCAATGCGCGGACCGCTGCCCTTCACCATCTCGAAGCAGAAGGTATCAGCCCAGCTAAAGACCGTGCCCGGTTCGACGCCATAGCCGTGATCTTCACTCTGCAGCACGATCCACGAGTCGCCCTCGGTCCGGGTAAGCATCCAGAGGTCGAATCCCATGCGCCGGTGGAGAAACTCGAGCACCGCATGCCCGGCTGACTCGAAATCTCTGTAGCTGTGCCCGTCCATTTCGCGCACATTACCAAACATCGCCCGGCCACCACTGGCAGAAATGGCAGCCGAGGTCTGTCTTAAAGATCTGACCTGTAACGCGGAACACCGACGAGTGCCAGGGCACCATTGGAACCTCCGGCGGCAGGAGAGTGAGACGTTCTGGCTCGAAATCGCACGGATCTGACAGGCGCCGCCCTCGACTCGCGGCGAAAGGGGAACATCGTGCGCGATCCTGGAGCTCGGCAGTTCGACAAGGTCAGTGTGGCATTCGGTTTCCTGGGCCTCCTGGCCCTTTCTGGGGCCGGGGTTGCCGGCACCGGCCGGCTGCTTTCCGGCTGGATGAGCCAGGCGCCGGCGATCGACGGGGAGCCTGCAGCCGGAGAGTGGGCGGAGGCGGTGGCGATCGACCTCGGGTCCGGGGTCACCGCCAGGATCGGCAACGACGGTCGCACGCTCTATCTGCTTCTCATCGACGCGCGCCCCAGCGAGCCGGCCGCCGACCGGATGATCGTCTTCTTCGACGACGACGGGGGCACCTCGCCCTGGCTCGATGATGGGACCTGGACGAGTCCGGACTGCCAGAACGATCCGGCGCTGGGCGAGGGCGAGATCTGGTTCGAAGTCTCCGGCGCCATCGACTTCTACGAGTGGAGATCGACAGCCGGGGGCCCTGCCTTCTGCCCGGCCCAGGCGCTGGGAGACCGCCAACACTCAGCGATCGGCCTCAATCCGGGTCTGGGGGTGATCTACGAAATCGCGCTGCCGCTCGACGGGCCGCTGTCGCTGCACGGCGGCCCCGGGCAGCGCCTCGGTCTTCAGCTCCGGGCGGTCGACGGCTCGGGCCTCGGTGAGGTCTGTTTCCCCTCCTGCAGCCTCGACCCCGCCGACTTCCGCAATCTGGTGCTCGACGCTCCGCGCTGCAACGTCGGCAACGAGGACTTCGACAGCGGCCTGTCCGCCGCCGCTCTGCCTCTCGAGTGGGCTACGGCGGTGCCGAGCGGCAGCGGACAGGGGTGGATCAAATCGGCGACCTTCGGCGACCCGGACCTCTGCCAAGCCAACGGGACTTCGGGTTCCGGCACAGCGGCCTGTGTCGCCAACGGCTTCTACGGCGCGGCGGCGAGCACGGCGACGCTGCGGATGCCGATGACGGTCGTCGGACAGTCGCAGGTCTATGCCTACTTTCTCTTCACCTTCGAGATCGGCGCGCCGAACGACACGCTGGCGTTCGGATTCGAGTTCGCGGACGGATCGACGACGACCACCCTTACCTACGATTTCTCCTGGCCTCCGCCGGGCGGCGCCACCGGAACGGTCGTTCCGCTTCCCGCCGGCAACCCTCCGGTCGCCATGCTCTTCACTCATCACACCGCCACCGGCGGCGGCGTCGAGTGGGGCTACGCCAACATCGACAACGTGCGCCTGGTGTGCAATCCGCTGCTCTTCACCGACGATTTCGAATCCGGGCTCACCACTCACTGGACCACAACCTCGCCGTAACGCTACTTCCGCGACGATCGATGAGCCCACGGTCACGCTCCAGGCTTCGCCGTCCCCCTGAGGAAGCCGTGGCTGAAGATCGGCGTCGGCACGGCGGCGTTGGTGCGCTCGCCCGCACCCGATTCGCAGTCGGTCGTGCGAACGACGCTGCGCTGGTCGTCGGGCAGCCAGAGGGCATCGCCGCCCGTCATGGAAGTTGCGGCGCAAACCAACTTCCTTCACACTGACATCGGTGCAGATCCGAACGGTCTGGTTCTCAAGGCCCGCAGTGGAGGCGACCTCGCTTGCCGCCATTGCCATCGGCGTCCTCGCGCTGTTACTGGTGCTCGCCGCACCGGCGCTGGGCAATACACCGGACTTTACGATCAGGCATTGGGATCAGAGCCAAGGCCTCGCGCAGGCCTCTGTAACCGCTCTCGCGCAGGATGCCGACGGCTTTCTCTGGGTCGGCACGTTCGGTGGACTGGCCCGGTTCGACGGCCTCACCTTTCGGCAGATAGCTCTCGCTGGGCCGGTTCCGGTCGACAGCTTCGAGGTGCTGTGCCTGTTGTCCGAGACCAACACCCTCTGGGTCGGCACCGACCGCGGGCTCTACCGCCTCCACAATGGCATGCTCGAGCCTGTCCAGCTGCCGCCGCAGCTTGCGGGTAGGCCGATCGCCGCTCTCTATCGCGACGCGGGCGGCAGCCTCTGGCTGGGGGCCGCGAACGATGGCGTGGCGCGCTGGATTGACGGCCGCTTCGTTGCCGTGCCGTCGACTGCCGGGAACCGCGTGCCGGCGCTGCAGCGCCTGGGCGAGGACCCTGGTGGGCGGCTGCTCCTCTGGAGCGCGCGACTCGGCCCCCTGCGGCTGGCTGGCGAGCGTCTCGAAACGCTCACCCCCGCTGAGCGCGACCAAGCCTGGCGGCAGCTGATACCCCTTCGCTTGCCGAGTGCGTCCGCTCGCCTGCCGGCGTTTCTGCCCGCTGGCCCGCAAACGCCCGAGACCGCCGGCGGCACCTATTTCGTCACCACGACTTCGCCGGACGGGTCGGTCTGGTTTGGAACCGTGGACGGTCTCCACCGCGAATCCTCGGGGAGTTCCGCCCGCGTGCCCCTCGGAAACGCCCGTCGCATCCCGGTCAACGCGCTGCTCCGCGATCGCGACGGCTCGGTCTGGGCGGGCACCGATGGGGAAGGTCTCTACCAGTTCGTCCCGCGCCTGTTTCGTTCGCTCACCGAGGACGACGGCCTCCCCGGCCGGTCCGTCCATGGCATAAGCGGGGACGCCGCCGGGTTCATCTGGGCCGCGTTCGCTTGCGAGGGTCTCGCCCGCATCGATCCGACGGCTGGACGAGTGATCGCGGTCTGGTCAGCCAACGAGCTCGGAGGCTGTCCGTGGACGGTGCTGCCGGCGCGTGACGGCGGCGTCTGGGTGGGAGTGTTTGCCGGCCTCCTCGCCCACATCGGCCCCGACGGCAAAGTTCGCTCCGATGGCCCGCGCGTCGAGAGCGGAACCGCGCTCTTCCGCGACCGCAGCGGCCAGATCTGGGTCGGCTCTCGTGAGCACGGTGCCTTCCGACTCGCCGAGGGGCCAAACCCGACTGTGACAGCCGTGGCCGGCCTCCCGGGTCGTACTGTCGTGGCGTTCGCCGAGGATGGTTCGGGACAAATCTGGATCGCCACCGACCATGGCGTCGCTGTCTGGCAGAACGGCGTCGTCAGCGACATGACGGCGCGCGGCCTGCCGGCGGTGCCCATCCGTGCCTTTCTCGCCGACCCTGAGCGGATGTGGGTCGGCACGTTCGGCGCTGGGCTGGCCGTGGAGTCGGCAGGGAAATTCGTCGTTCTCGACGTCCGTCGGGGTCTCTTCGAGAACGTTGTCTCGTGGATTCAGGCGGAGGGCGACTGGATCTGGTGGACCGGAAACCAGGGGGTCTACCGGGCGCGCCGCGAGGAGCTCCTCCGTGCCGCCACCGATCCGGCCCAGGTCGTCCACCCACAGCGCTTCACACGCTCGGAGGGGATGCCCTCGGACGAGACGAACGGCGGCGCCCAACCCGCCGGATGGAAGGACGCCGCTGGCCGACTCTGGATACCGACCATCGAGGGGCTGACGAGCGTCGACCCGGCGGCACTGGAGAGCCGCCGGGAGGCGCCCCGCGCCCGCATTGACCAGGTGCTCGTCGATGGGCAGGAGGTCCCCAGCACCGGCACCCTCCATCTCGCGCCCGGCGTGCGTCACCTCGAGATCGACTTCACGGCGGCGGCGCTCAGTGCTCCGGAACGGGTCCGCTTCGCGACCCGTCTCGACGGGCTCGACCCCGACTGGGTTCCTGTCGGCGCGCGCCGGCGGGTCGAGTTCACCCGTCTCCGACCGGGCAGTTACACCTTTCGAGTCGCTGCCGCCGAAGACTCCGAAAACTGGGGCAGCGGAGATGCCACCCTCGCCATCGAGCAGCGACCCCAGCTGCTCGAGTCCTGGCCCTTCCAGGCGCTCCTCGGTGGGCTCCTCCTCGGGCTTGGGACCGTGCTTTACCGCGGCCGGGTCCTGGCGCTCCGACGGCGAGCCGAGAGGCTCGACCGGCTCGTCGAGACGCGTACGACTGAGCTGCGTCTGGCCAACGCCGACCTCAACAGGAAGTCGGCGGAGCTCGCGTCGACCGTCTCCAAGCTGGATGAGCTCGCGTCGACCGACAAGCTGACCGGCACGTGGAATCGGCGCTATCTCGAAGCGATCGCCAAGCAGGAGATCAGCCGCTCGAAAAGAGACCAGAACCCGATTTCCACGATGATCTTCGACATCGATCGATTCAAGGAGATCAACGACCGCCACGGCCACGCTACCGGCGACCAGGTCCTCGCGGAACTCTGCCAGGTGGTGCGTGGCGAGTTGCGCAGCAGCGACATTTTCGCCCGGATGGGAGGCGATGAGTTCGTCATCGTCCTCCCCCAGGCGAGCCTTGCGGCCTCGGTCACCCTAGCCGGGCGGATCCGGAAGGTGGTCGCGAACCAGGCTGTTCCGGACGGCCGCCGGGTCACGCTCAGCCTCGGTGTGGCGGAGTGGATGCCAGGCGAGGCATTCGAGGATTGGGTCGCGCGCGCCGATCGGGCGCTCTATGCAGCCAAGCGGACCGGCCGTGATCGCGTGCTGTGGGATCCCGATGTTCCCCGCCCCGAAGACGCCGACATCCCGGGACCGTGGGCGCAGTTCCGCTGGGACGAGTCGTGGGAGTGCGGTGTGCCGACGGTGGACGCGGAGCACCGCGAGCTCCTGCTGCTTGCCAATGCCCTTATCGCCGCGGTCGCGACGCAGGCGGTCTGGTCCGACGTCGATGCGCGGCTCGACGCTCTGCTCGCGCACCTCACCTTCCACTTCGCGAGCGAGGAGGGGGTCCTGACGCGCCACGGCCACCCGCAGCTCGACCAGCACCATGCCCAGCACGAGGCTCTCCTCGCCAAGGCGTTCGCTTTGGCGGCGGACGTTCGCGCGGGTACGGCGCGCCCCGACCGGGTCCTCTGGTTTCTCGCTTATGACGTTGTCGCCTGGCACTTGCTGACGACAGACCAAGAGTTCTTCACCGGTCTCTGCCCCAGCAGCGCGCGCAGGGATCGGCACGAAGTAGCGCCCTGACTTGAACCGGCTCGACCTGCGCCTCGGCGCCCGCGCCTACTCGAAGCGCAGAGCGTCGATCGGATCGAGCGCCGCGGCCCGGCGGGCGGGATAGAAGCCGAAGAAGATGCCGATGAGCGCCGCGAAGCCGAAAGCCATGAAGATCGGTCCCGCGCCGAGAGCGACCGGCCAGCCGGCGTAGCGGGCGATGAGCTCGGAAGCCCCGACGCCGAGGGCGATGCCGACGATCCCGCCGACCACCGAAAGCACGACAGCTTCGAGCAGGAACTGCGCCAGGACGTGGCGCCCTTTGGCGCCGATCGCCATGCGGATGCCGATCTCGCGCGTCCGCTCGGTGACCGAGACCAGCATGATGTTCATGATCCCGATGCCGCCGACGAGCAGCGAGATCGCCGCCACCGATCCGAGCAGCACCGAGAGCGTCTTCGAGCTCGCCGCCGCCGTCGAGGCCATCTCCTCCTGCGAGCGGATCATGAAGTCGGCGTCCTGGCCGGGACCGATGCGGTGGCGCTGGCGCAGCAGCAGGTCGATCTCGCTCTTCGCCTCGTCGACCCGGTACGGCGAGGAGGCCGCGGCGAGGATCATGCCGACCCGCGAGCGTCCCTCGAGGCGCTTCATGACCGTCGTGTAGGGGGCGACGATCGCGTCGTCCTGATCCTGGCCCATCGTCGAGCCACCCTTCTTCTCCAGCACTCCGACGACACGGAACGGAACGTTCTTGATCCGGATCGTCGAACCGACCGCGTCTCCCGCCGGGAAGAGCGCGTCGGACACCGTACGCCCGAGCACCGCCACCTTGGTCGCCCCCCGCACGTCGGAGTCGGTGAAGAAATCGCCCTCCGACATGTTCCACGAGCGGATGAAGGTGAAATCCACGTCGACTCCCTGGATCTGCGTCGCCCAGTTGAGCTCCCCCGCCACCACCTGCGCCGACGTACGCGACGTCGCCGAGACGTAGGCGACCGACGGGCAGTCGGCGCGGATCGCAGCGGCGTCTTCGACCGAGAGGTTCGATGACCCGGAGAACATCCGCGCCCCCGAGCTCGTCGTCGTGCCGGGGAAGATCATGAGGAAGTTGGTGCCCAGGGCGTCGATCTGCGCCTGGATCGAGCGCGAGGCGCCCGAGGCCACGGCGACCATCGCGATGACGCAGGCAACCCCGATCACGATGCCGAGCATGGTGAGTGCCGAGCGCATCTTGTTGCGCGCGATCGACTGCAGCCCCACCTTGACGATGTTGGCGACCCGCATCCACCCGACGTTCATGCGGCATTCTCCTTCCGGCCCGCGCGGCGAGCGATCCTGCGATCTGTAACCGGCTGATCGGCGACGATACGGCCGTCGCGGAAGGTCACCTCACGGCCGGCGAACTGCGCGATGTCGCGCTCGTGAGTGATCGCGATTACGGTGCGCCCCTGCGCGTTGAGCTCCTGAAGGATCGCCATGATCTCCTCCGAGACCCGCGAGTCGAGATTGCCGGTCGGCTCGTCGGCGAGCAGGATCGCGGGGTCGGTCACCAGGGCCCGGGCGATCGCCACCCGCTGCTGCTGGCCGCCCGAGAGCTGCGACGGTCGGTGGCCTTCGCGCCCCTCGAGCCCCACGCGGGCGAGCATCGCCATCGCCCGCTCCCGGCGCTCACGCGCCGTGCTCAGACGGTCGCTGTAGAGCAGTGGCAGCTCGACGTTCTCGACCGCAGTGGTGCGCGCCAGGAGGTTGAAGTTCTGGAAGACGAAACCGATCTTGGCGTTGCGGACCTCGGCGCGCTCGTTCTTGTCGAGCCCGGAGGCGTCGATGCCGTCGAGGACGTAGCGCCCGGAGGTCGGCCGGTCGAGGCAGCCGACGATGTTCATCAGGGTCGACTTTCCCGAGCCCGACGGCCCCATCACCGCCACGAACTCGCCGGCGCCGACCGTCAGGCTGACGCCGTCGAGCGCCCGCACCTCGACCTCGCCGAGGGTGTAGACCTTGACGATATCGGTAAGCTCGACAAGGGCAGTGGCAGGACCGCCCTTTCCCGCGATGGCCGCCATGCTCAGAACCGGCGGCCGCCGGAGCCGGTCGGCGAGAGTGGGCTCGAGCTGGAAGACGCGCCGGCCTTGCTCGTCGCAAGACCGACGACGATCGTCTCCCCGGCCGCAATCTCGCCTTCGAGAACCTCGGAGAACTTCCCATCGGAGAGCCCGGTGCGCACCTGGACTCCGGCGAGCTCGCCGCCGGCACCCAGCCGGTAGACCGTCTGCCAGCCCTTCTCCGCCTTCTCTCCGCCCGTCCGCTGCCGGCCCGCGGCGAGACCCTGCGCCGCGCTGGCGAAGCCGCTGCCCGGGCGCCCGGACCGGGCCGCGCCATCGGCTGGATTTCCGCCGCGGCTCGAGCCGCTGCCGGCGCTGGCTGCCTCCTCGGCAGGGCGGAAACGCAGTGCGGCGTTCGGGATCCGCAGGACGTCGCGCACCCGGTCGACCTCGACCGAGAGGTCCGCCGTCATCTTGGGGCGGAGCTTGAGCTCCACGTTCTCGACTCCGACGATCACCGGATAGGTCACCACGTTCTGGTTCACGGTGGCGTTCAGACGAACCTGGGTGATCGCCCCGACGAACTCCTCGTCAGGATAGGCGTCGACGGTGAACCGGGCGCTCTGCCCGACGCGGATCCGGCCGATATCCGACTGGTCGACGTCGGCCTGGACCTGCATCTTGGTCAGGTCCTGCGCGATCGTGAACAGGGTCGGCGCCTGGAAGGAGGCGGCGACCGTCTGTCCGATGTCGTACTGGCGGTCGACCACTACGCCGTCGATCGGCGAGCGGATCCTGGTGTAGCCGAGATTGGTCTGCGCCTGCAGGAGCGCCGCCTTGACCTGGCTGATCTGAGCCTCCAGGGCGTCGTAGTCGGCCTTCGCCAGATCGTAGTCGGCCTGCGCCACCAGCTGTTTCGCCAGCAACTGCTCCTGACGCAGCATCTGGACGCGGGCGTTGCGCAGGCGCACTTCGGACTGCTCCACGTCGGCCCGCCGCTGCGCGGCGGCGGCCTCGAAGGTCGTCGGATCGAGCTCGGCCACGAGCTGCCCCTTGGTCACCGGCGTGTTGAAATCGGCGTAGAGCGCGGCGATGATCCCCGAGACCTGGCTGCCGACCTGCACGGTGGTGACCGCCGAAATCGTGCCGGTGGCGGTCACCGTCATCGCGACGTCGCCGCGATCGACGAGCGCGGACTTGTACTTGCCCGCCTCCTCACCGCCGCTCCCACCGCGCAGGAAATACCACAGCCCGAGTCCGGCGAGAACCACCGCGCCTGCCAAGAGCAGAACCCTCTTCATGAATCCCTCCGAACACCGTCTCTCAGCGCTGGACGACGGAATGACCGAGACACAAGCACGCCGCACGCCTGGACCGGTGCGCCTCCCGGGCGCAGCGAGCCGACCGGCCAATGATTCTACGGCGGCCGGGGGGCGGCTGGTACAGGTGAAACCCTCGACCTCGCGGCATCCTGCGGAGGATTGCGCCGCCGGTGAGACTAGAATGCACCCACCGGGCGGTTGCGGGTGGCGCCGGTGCGCCAGGTCGCTCCATCTGCCGCATCTGAAGGAGACGCGATGAAACGGGTGGTAACGGCGATTCTCGGCGGTGGGCAGGGTGCGCGACTCGCGCCGCTCACCCGTGATCGCGCCAAGCCGGCGGTCCCGGTGGGCGGCAAGTTCCGCCTGATCGACATTCCGATTTCGAACAGTCTGCACGCCGGAATCGACAAGGTCTACGTCCTCACTCAGTTCAACAGCGAGAGCCTCCACCGCCACATCGCCCAGAGCTATCGTTTCGACGCCTTTCGCGGCGGTTTCGTGAATCTGCTCGCCGCCGAGCAGAACATGACCAATCGCTCGTGGTACCAGGGCACCGCCGACGCCGTGCGGCAGAACCTGACCCGGTTGATCGACGACAACGATCCGACCGAAGTCCTGATCCTCTCCGGCGACCAGCTCTACCTGATGGAGATGCGCGAGTTCGTCCTCGCTCATCGCGCCAATCAGGCCGACCTGACGATCGCGGTCAAGCCGGTGACGCGCGAGGAGGCCCAGGGCTTCGGCATCCTCCGGCTCGATCGCACCGGTCGGGTCGTCGAATTCGTCGAGAAGCCGACCTCCGAAGCGGCCCTCGACGCGCTGGCACTCGACGAATCGACCCGCGACGCGCTCGGCTTCGAAGCGCCCCCCGGGACGCTCCTCGCCAGCATGGGGATCTACGTCTTCCGGCCCGAAGTGCTGCGCGAGGTGCTCGTAGGAAGCCCCTACACCGATTTCGGCAGAGAGGTCATCCCGGCCTCGCTCGGCCGCATCCGCGTCTTCGCCTTTCCCTACGACGGCTACTGGACCGACATCGGGACGATCCCGAGCTTCCACCAGGCCAATCTCGACCTCACCGTACCCCTGCCGGCGCTCAACCTGTACAACCCGAACTACCCGATCTACACCCACGCCCGGTTCCTCCCGGGTACCAAGATCAACGGCTGTTCGGTGACCCGTTCGGTGCTCTGCGAAGGCTCGATCATCACCGGCGCCAAGATCTCCGACTCGATCGTCGGCATTCGCGCCATCGTGCAGACCGGCACCACGATCGAGCGCTCGATCATCATGGGAGCCAACCGGTTCGAGCCTTTGGCGGAGGCGTCGAGTCACGCCGTGAAGACCGGTATCGGCCGCGACTGCGCGATCCGCAACGCCATCATCGATTTCAACGCCCGGATCGGCGAGGGCTGCAAACTGCTGAACGAACAGAAGATCGAAGAGGCGGAAACGGAGAACTACTCGATTCGCGGCGGCATCATCGTGGTGCCGAAAAACGCCGAGCTGCCGCCCGGCACAGTCATCTGAAGCGCTCGATGCCTCCGCCAGCCCAGACGCCCGCGAACCCGCCCACTCCCCTCGCAGCGACCGCCCCGGAATCTCCAGGCCCGCCATCCATGCCCATCAGGATCTGCCAGATTGCCGCCGAAGTCACTCCGTTCGCCAAGACCGGCGGGCTGGGCGATGTCGCGGCCGGCCTGTCGCGAGCACTCGGCAAGCAGGGACACGACGTCCGCGTCTTCCTGCCCTTCTATGCCCGCGTGGCGAAGCTCGATTTCCAGTTCGTCGCGGTCGATTTTCTGCGCGAAGTCGAGATCCACCTGGGCCCGCGCAAGTTCACCTATTCCGTCTTCACCACCCGCCTGCCGGAGAGCCCGGTCGATGTCTACTTCGTCCACTGTCCGGCGCTCTATCACCACGACTCGATCTACAGCGGCGAGTGGGACGAGTACCTGCGCTTTGCCTTGCTCACCCGCGTCGCGCTCGAGACTTGTCAGCGCATGGGCTGGGCGCCGGACATCGTGCACGTCCACGACTGGCATACGGCACTGGCGCCGATCTACCTGCGCACGATCTACGCCTGGGACCGGCTGTTCGCGAAAACGCGCACCGCGCTCACCCTGCACAATCTCGGCTATCAGGGCGTCTTCTCGACCCAGGTTCTCGACGAGATCGGGCTCGCGGGCCATGTCGAGATGCTCTACAACGAGGACCTCGCCGCAGGCAGGGTCAGCTTCCTGAAGACCGGCCTGCTCTATGCCGATGCCCTGACGACGGTGAGCCGAACCTATGCGAAGGAGATCCAGACACCGGAGCACGGATTCGGGCTCGATCCCCTCCTGCGCGCCCGCGCCGACCACCTGGCGGGCATCGTCAACGGAGTCGACTACGGCGAATGGAGCCCGGAGTCCGATCCCTACATCCCGCACAAGTACTCGGCCGAGCGTCTCGAAGGCAAGGAGGCGACGAAGCGCGCCCTGCTCGACAAGATCGGACTGTCGGTCCCGCGCCAGGCGCCGGTGCTCGGCCTGGTGTCGCGCCTGACCTCCCAGAAGGGCCTCGACCTCCTGTTCGACACCCTGCCGGAGTTCCTCTACCACCGCGATCTGCGTTTCATCGCGCTGGGCAGCGGCGAAGAGCGCTACGAGTCGTTCCTCTCCTGGCTCCAGGTCACTTTCCCCGGCAAAGTCTGGTATTTCCGCGGCTACAGCGAGGAGCTCGCGCACTGGATCGAGGCCGGCGCGGACATCTTCCTCATGCCATCACGCTACGAACCTTGCGGCCTCAACCAGATGTACAGCCTGCGCTATGGCACGCCGCCGGTCGTGCGCCGCACCGGCGGGCTCGCCGACACCGTCGAGCAGTGGAATCCGGTGACCCGCACGGGAACCGGTTTCTCTTTCGACCACTTCACGCCCGAGGGCTTGCGCTGGGCGCTCGACTTCGCGCTGACCGCTTATCGCGACGCGCCGGCCTGGAAACAGCTCATGCTGAACGGCATGGCCAAGGACTTCTCCTGGGCGCGTCAGGTGCGCCTCTACGAGGAGCTCTACCGCCGCCTTCTCGCGGGCTGAGGGCGACGGGGTGAAGCGCAGGGTGGCGCTGCCAGTTCTCCAGGAGTCCCACACCGCGCCGAAGATCCGCAAGTCGCGGACCTCGCGGTGGCGGGCAGCGGTGCTCATCGCGTTCCACGTCGCGATCGCGATCCACATCGCCCACTGGCTCGTTTCCGGCAGCACGATGACGCCGGTCGAGCCTTCCGAGGCGATGGCCTTCTCCAAGGCCGGCATCGTCAACGCCGGCCTGATCTTCTTCGCCGGCGCGATCCTCCTCACAACTGTCTTCGGACGCTGGTTCTGCGGCTGGGCCTGCCATCTGGTGGCGCTCCAGGACCTCTGCCGCTGGCTGCTCGAGAAGACCGGCCTCCGGCCGCGGCCGCTGCGCTCGCGGCTGCTGCGCCTCGTACCCTACCTGGCTTTCATCTACATGTTCCTCTGGCCGGCGGCCTACCGGCTCTGGCTTGGCGACTCCCTCGCAGTGCGCGGCAGCGAGCTCGCGACCGGAGCCTTCTGGGAGACCTTCCCGGGCTGGGTCGTCGGCATCCTCACCCTCCTGGTCTGCGGCTTCGCCACCGTCTATTTCCTCGGAGCCAAAGGTTTCTGCACCTACGCCTGTCCCTACGGCGCCGCCTTCTACGTCGCCGACAAGGTCGCGCCGCTGCGCGTCCGGGTGAACGAGAATTGCGAAGCTTCAGGACACTGCACGGCGGTCTGCACCTCGAACGTGCGCGTGCACGAAGAGGTGGCGAAGTACGGCATGGTCGTCGACGCCGGGTGCATGAAGTGCGGCGACTGCGTCAGCGTCTGCCCGAACGATGCGCTCAGCTTCGGGTTCGGAATGCCTTCCCTCTTCGCCGGCGGTCTCCAGGTCGCCTCTGGCGCTGACCAGGGAGTCGCGGAGGGCGCCGCGCCCGGGCCGGAGCTCGCGAAGCGCAGCTACCCGCTCACCTGGGGGGAGGAGGTCGTCCTCGGGATCGCCTTCCTGCTGGCCTTCGCCGCCTTTCGCGGTCTCTACGGCGACGTTCCGTTCCTCATGTCGCTCGGACTCGCCGGCGTGCTCGCCTTCCTCGTCCTGCTCGCTGTGCGCCTCGCGACCCGACGCGATCTCGCTTTCCGTCACCGCACGCTGAAGCGCGCCGGCCGGCTGCTTCCGGCCGGGAGGGCCTTGGCCGCCGCTGTCGGGCTCATCGCCCTCTTCTCGGCCTACAACGGGTGGCTCAAGGTCGAGGCTCTCGCGGGCAGGCGGGCTTTCGACGCGACCGCCAGCGTCCGCCAGAAGGCGCTCCAGATCGCCGCCGATCCGGCGCCGCCGACCTCCGAAGAGCGCGCAGCGGCGCTCTCCGCGGCGAGGCACTTCGGACGGGTCGAGCGCTGGGGCCTCTTCCGCTGGCGGGGTCTCGACTCGAGCCTGGCCTGGACCTCCTGGCTCGCTGGCGACCTCTCCGGTTTCCGCACTGCGAGCACCCGGGCCATCGCCCGCCACGACTCGGCGTACGAAATGCTTCTGCTCACCGCCCGCGACGCCGCCGGGCGTGGCGACTTGGGCGGCCTGACACTCGCCGGAGAGCGCGCTATCGCCCTCGATCCAAAGCGTTTCGAGGCCTACGCCGGGGTCGGGATACTGCTGGCGAAGAGCGGCTCGCCGGCGGGCATCGCCGCCGCCTCAAGCTTTTTCGAGCGTGGAACGCTTCACTTCCCGGCTTCGCCGGTATTGGCCTATAATTGGGGGATTATCCATGCCATTCAGGGAAACCCAGCTCTCGCCATAGAGAGATTCCGTCAGGTGCTGATCGTCGAGCCCGGGCATCGTGAAGCGCGCGAAAACCTGGCCGGAATGCTGGCGCAGAGCGGTCGCCTGGAAGAAGCGGTGGTGCTCTACCGTGAGGCGATCGCATCCTCGCCACTGGATGCCGATCTCCACGTCCTGCTGGCGCAGACCCTGATGGCGCAGGGCAGGGACGAGGCGGCAAGACAAGAGCTCGAAGCCGCGCTGGGAATCCAGCCGGATCACCCGCAGGCGAGGGGTCTCGTCGCGACGCTGGCGAAGCACGACTGAACTCACCGCAACTGGAGAACCGGATGCCGTCGATCGCGCCGCACCGCAGCCGCAGAAGCAGAGGACTCCTCACCCTGGCACTCGCGCCGCTCGCGCTGCTGCTGTCCGCCGGTATCACCGTCCGGGCCGCCCAGGCCACCCCGGCTGAAGCCTCCGCTGCGCTGAGCCCGGATGTCACCGTCATCTACCTCGGCTCGACCAGCAACTGGGGAGCCGCGGGAGGCGTCCGCGCCTATTCGGTCGGCACGACTTCCTGCAACATCGGCAACGCACCGCTAGCCTGGTGCGACTCCGCGAGCTGCGTCGGCGGCACGCTGCAGAGCAACGACCATCCGGTCATCGCGCAGAACATCTACCGCCTGAAGGACGGCCGCTTCTCCCAGATCGGAATGAGTTGGCTGAAGCATGGCTGGCTCTCGACCAATTCGCCCGACGGCGCCTGCGGCAGCTGCGTGAGTCCGCCGGGCGGCGGCGACCAGCTCGGCGTCGGCTGCACCGACACCTACGGCTCCGGTTTGAACGGCGGCAACGGCAACCCGGGAACCTGCGCTGGCGGAGGCGACTGCCGTCTCGGACAGCGGTCAGCGGTCAACGCCGCCACGGGCGACTTCCCGATGCCCTACGCCAATATCGGTCACCCCGCCGAGATCGATCAGCGCATGCAGGTCGAGGAAGCCGACGTCAACCCGGCGCTGAACGCCGGAGCCGCCTACTGGGTCGAAGGGCAGTACATCGCCGGCGACGACGGCTTCGCCGGCAACGCCTTCAACAACGCCTCGTATCGCAGCGTCACAGTCGGAGCCAGCCCGTTCAACCTCTCCCTCACCGGCTCGACGATTCGCGAGAAGTCCGCCATCGATGCCTGGGTGGTCGCGGATCCCACCGTGGAGCTCCTCGCCGTCGACATTCCCGCAAGCTCTCCGCTCGAGCGCTTCGAGGTCGCGCGCAAGGTCACCAACCCCGCGCCCGGCGTCTGGCACTTCGAGTATGCGGTTCGCAACATGAACTCCGACCGCTCGGGACGGGCCTTCACCGTCGATTTCGCCGGCGAAGCGGCGATCACCGGCGCCGGCTTCAGGGACATCGACCACCACTCGGGGGAGCCCTTCTCGACCGCCGACTGGGATGTCGCGGTCACGCAGGCCACCGGGACCGTGACCTGGACCACGTCGACTTTCGCCAGCGATCCGGACGCCAACGCGCTGCGCTTCGCGACGCTGTTCAATTTCTGGTTCGACGCCGATTCGCCGAATCCGATCGCGCACACCCTGACGCTCTTCAAACCCGGCACTCCCGGTGAAGTGACGTTCTGGATCGACAACACGCTCTTCAGCGACGGTTTCGAGTCTGAAGATACGTCTCAATGGTCGATCACCGTTCCTTGAGCTCGCCTCGGTGACCGCAACTCCCGGCAGCAAGCGCGGCTCGGCAGGAGGAGCTCCCATGTCTCACGCCTTCAACAGCAGGTTGATCTCCCGGTTGGCAGCCGTCGCGGTCGCGCTCGGTTGCGCCGGCGTGGCGCCGGCACTGCACGCTCAAGGGCAGCCGACCACCGGGCCGGATGTCACGGTCATCGACATCTACGACATCGATAGCTACGGCGGCGCCAACGGTTTTCACGGCTACGCCGTGGGCACGACCTCCTGCAACATCGGCGACGACGAGCTCAACTGGTGCAACACCGTCGGTTGCGACGAGGGGCTCACCTCCAAGCAGCACCCGGTGATCGCCCAGAATCTCTATCGACTGAAGGCGGGCCGCTTCGAGCAGATCGGCATGAGCTGGCTGAAGCATGGCTTCTTCGCCACCAACAAGGGCAACGCGCAGACCTGCCGCCAGGGCACCGCCTGCATCCCGCCGGCAGCGGGATTCCAGCAGCTCGGCATCGGCTGCACCGACACCTACTGGGCGGGATTGAACGGCAATCAGCCGCTCGGCCCGCGGTCGGAAGTGAACGCGACGATCAGCGACTTCATCTACCCCTACACCAACGTCGGCTACAGCCAGGTCTACGACCAACGGGTCAAGGTGGCCGATGCCGACGTCGACCCGGCGCTGAACGCCGGCGCGCTCTATTGGGTCGAGGGGCAGTACGTCGCCGACAACGACGCCGCCGCCGGCAACGGTCTCAACAACGCCTCGTACCGCAAGGCCACCGTCTCGGCCGGCACTTTCGCGCTCATCATGGAGCCCGACAATCCGCCGAGCTATTTCGCGACCGTGCGGGAGCGCTCGGCGATCCACGCCTGGCCGGCAACCGACCCAGCGGTGGAGCTGCACTACGTCGACGTTCCCGGAGCGATCATCGAGCGCTTCGAGGCGGCGCGAAGGGTCACCCAACTCGACGTCGACACCTGGCACTACGAGTACGCGATCCGCAACGTGAACTCCGACCGTTCAGCGCGCGCTTTCACGGTCGATTTCGCGAATGGGACGCCGATCGCCGGCGTCGGCTTTCACGATATCGACTCGCACTCCGGCGAGCCCTACTCCACCGTCAATTGGACCCCTGTCGTCAGTCCGGGCACGGGAACGGTCGCCTGGAGCACCGCGACCTTCGCGACCGACCCGAACGCCAACGCCCTGCGCTGGTCCACGATGTACAGCTTCTGGTTCGACGCCGACGCGCCGCCATGGAGCGCGGTGCATTCCCTGGAGCTCTTCAAGCCGGGAACACCGACCAGTGTCAGCTTCGCCTTCCCGCTCTTCTCGGACGGCTTCGCATCGCACAACCTGACCGCGTGGTCGTCCGCAACGCCATGAACTCCCGTCACTTCCTGCTCGAGGAGCCGTACATGCCAACACAGACACCGGACCTTGCCCGGAGCGCACGCTTCGCCGTCGGGTTGACACTGCTCGTCCTCGTCGCTCTCCCGGCGGCTCTGCGAGCTCAGGGTCAGCAGACATCCGGACCGGACGTGACCGTCATCTACATCGGCGACACCTCGAACTATGGCGCGTCGGGCGGCATACGCGGGTACTCGATCGGCACGACCTCGTGCAACATCGGCACGACGCCGGTCAACTGGTGCGACAACCTCCCGAGCGGCTGCAGCGGCCTCACCGCAGCGCAGCATCCAGTCATCGCGCAGAACATGTACAGGTTGCTCGACGGTCGTTTCGAGCAGATCGGAATGAGCTGGCTGAAGCACGGGTTCGTGTCGACGAACAGCGACGACCCCTCCTGCCTCGCCGGCCATCCGACATGCTCCAATCCCCCGCGCGGAGGCAACGAGCTCGGCGTGGGCTGCACCGATACCTATGGCGCGGGGCTGAACGGCAGCCGGCCGATGGGCATGCGCTCGGAAGTGAATCCGACCACGGGGGTCTTTCCCTTCCCGGAGACCCAGGTCAATCCGACCCTCATCTACGAGCAGCGGATCAAGGTGCCGGAGGCGGAGCTCGCCCTGCCGGGCGCAAGCTACTGGGTCGAGGGGCAGTACATCTCCGACAACGATGCGGTCGCCGGCAACGGCTTCAACAACGCCTCCTACCGGCTGGTCACCGTCAACCCGACCTCCTTCAACCTGAGCTTCCCCGGTTCGACGATTCGCGAAAAGACCGCGATTCAGGCCTGGAAGACCGCCGACGCCGCGGTGGAGACCTTCAACGAGGACTTCTGCACCGCGCCGGTCGAACGCTTCGAGGTGGCGCGCAAGGTCACCGTCGTGGACGTCGACACCTGGCACTACGAGTATGTGGTGCGCAACCTGAATTCCGACCACGCGGCGCAAGCCTTCTCGGTCGACTTCCCCGACGGTACGCCGATAGCGAACCTCGGCTTCAACGACATCGACCACCACTCCGGCGAGCCGTACTCGACGACCGACTGGACGTCCGCGGTCGACGGGACGAGCGGCACGGTCAGCTGGTCGACCGAGGACTTCATCGCCAACCAGAACGCCAACGCCCTGCGCTGGGCGACGATGTTCAGCTTCTGGTTCGACGCCGACGCCGCGCCGGCGACCGCCGTCCATGCCGTCGACCTCTTCAAACCGATCCCTTCCGCGGTCGTCGACGCCGGCGCCGGGGCGACCCTCTGCGCCGGCGAGACCGTGCAGCTCGGAACGCCGGCGGTCCCCGGCCAGACCTACCTCTGGTCTCCCGGTGGCGCTACCACGGCGCAGATCAGTGTTTCGCCGACGATCACGACGGTTTACACCCTGACCGCGGCGACCTCCTGCGCGACCGCCGACGACACCGTCACGGTGACCGTCGACACTGCGCCCACCGCGCCGCTGCTCCTCCTTCCCGCCGACGGCGCGACGGGCCTCCAGAGCTCCGTCGAGCTCTCGTGGAACGCCTCCGCGGGGGCGAGCGACTACACGGTGGAGTTGGCCACCAACGCCGCCTTCACCCAGAACCTGCAGAGCCAGACCGTCGCCACGACCCAGGCGACCTTTGGCGGTCTCGGTCCTGTCCAGCACTTCTGGCGGGTAACCGCCAACGGAACGTGCACCGGAGCTCCGTCGGCAGTCTTCGACTTCACCGTGACCAACGAGCTCTTCGTCGACGGCTTCGAGTCCAATGACACCTCCGCCTGGAGTCTAGCCATCCCCTGAGAGCCGGCCTCGGAGCTGCAAGGCGACCACGGTCGCCTTGCAGCGGAGGCCTCACCCTTCGCCCGCGAGCTCGCTGCGTTCGATCTCGGCAATACGCTCGCGGATCTTCGCCGGGAGCGCTGCCTTGGAGAGCGTCCGGTAGTCGAAGGCGACGATCAGGCCGCTGCCCTCGGCGGCGATCCGGCCGAGGTTCCGGCTCCTGACTTCGTAGAGCATGGTGAAACGGTCCTCGGCGACCGCGCTCACCCGCGTCGCGACGGTCACCGTGTCGGGCCAGACGAGCGGGGCACGGAAACGCGCCTGGGTCGAGTGCAGGATCGGTCCGACGCCGGTCTCGCCCTGCAGCACCGGCCAGCCGAGGCGCTCGAAGTAGCTCATCCGCGCGCTCTCGAACCAGCGGAAATAGACCGTGTTGTTGACGTGGCCGAAGGCGTCCATCTCGCCCCAGTGGAGCGGAACCTCGAGGGTGACCGCCCACGGCGGCCCGGACACGCCAGGCTCGGCCGAGCCGGGTCTCGTCGTCACCGCGAGAGCTGGTCGAGGTAGTGCGGCAGGACGCGACGCCAGGACGGCCAGTCGTGATCCCAGCGCGGTCCCCAGTTGTCGATCCGGTGCGGCACGCCGCGCTCACCCAGGACGCCGGCGATCTGGTGCGCGTAGTGCGGACGCTCCCAGGCGCCGCGCCCGGTCACGAGATGAATGAAGCGGCTGCGCAGGAGTTCCAGGTGCTGCGCATCTTCGAGATCGGGCAGGAAGTGGAGCGGCGATGAATAGTAGAAGTCGAGCGACATCCGCTCGCCCTCGAGCATCTCCTCGAGGTCGTATTTCCCGGACATGCAGACGGCGTGGCTGAAGACGTCCGGGTGCCGGCAGACCGCGGCGAGCGCGTAAAAGGCTCCGAGCGACGCGCCGGCGGTCAGGATCTCGTTCCTGTCACTGGCCAGATGGCGCATATAGGGCGCCAACTCGAAATAGAGGAACTCGTCGAAGCGGTTCTGCACCCACGAACAGTGGCTGGCGGAATAGGCATCGGAGACCCAGCACTGGCCGGGCACGCTGTCACAGGAAAAGAGCTGGATCCGTCCGGCCCGCACCAACGGTGCGAGCGCGTCGACCATCCGGAAACGCTCCACCTCCTCGGCGTCCCCGCCGGCGGTCGGAAAGAGCAGCACCGGCCGGCCGGCCTCACCCCAGCGGGCGACCGTGACCTCCTGCGCCAGAAAACTCGACCGCCAGACCTCCGTGCGTTTGGCGATCACGCGGGAGTCGGAGTGCCCGACTTCGCGATGTACTCGGACTCGGTCCTGCGCCAGAACTGGACCAGTCCCCAGAAGTGCTCGGTAAACTCCTCCACCTCGTGCGCCGGGAAGAGCGCGGCGACCTTGGCGCGCACGGCCTCCTTCGCGGTCGTCGTGCCGAAGAACTCCCAGGCAACCTCGTCGAGATGCGGCAGCTGTTCGGCGCAGAACTCGGCGAAGCGGTCGCTCTCGAAGCGCTGGTGCGCGAGGCGGGCATAGAGCGGAAGCTTCTCCTTGAACGACGCGCCGGAGGAGGCGATGTCGAAGAACGGCTCCCAGTCGAGGTTCTTGCGCATCCTGCGCCGCGTCGCCGCGACGAACAACGACCACTTGAGCTTGGCTTTCACCAGCCACGGGAAATGGAAATGCAGCGACGTGACCTGGGAGTCGGGGCAGGCATTGGCGAAATCGATCGGATAGAAGACGCCGTCCTGCCGCAGCGCCTCGCAACTGTTGAAGTCCCAGCCGAAGAACGAGTTGATCGTCAGGCACATGTTCGCCATGTGCTGCCACTCCTCGGCATTGACGAAGTCGAAGGCGACCTTGTAGCGATCGTGGAGCGGCGCGCCCGGGTCGTACTTCATGAGGTGCACCTGCGGCCCGACGCCGACCGCGCGCACGAAGAGATCGAACGGCGCGACCGCCTTCTGCAGGTGCATGATGCGCTTTCCGGATCCGTCGTAGGCCTTGGCGAGCTCCGCGGCGTTGTCGACCTTCGACACGCCCACCCAGGCGCCTCCATCGTACGGCTTGATGAACGCCGGGTAGCCAACCTTCTCTCCCACCGCCTTGAGGCTGAAGATCTTCGCGTAGCGCTCGAGAGTGACCTGGAGGTCGTTGGTCGGCTCGTACTCTTTCGGCGGCAGCATCCAGGTGTCGGGCACCGGGAGGCCGAGGCGCATCATCGCGGCGTATGTCGTGTGCTTCTCGTTGGCCTGAATCGACCACGGGTTGTTGAGCACATAGAGGTCGTTCATCACGACCGCTTTCTTGATCCACTCGCGCGAGGTGTGGTACCAGTGCGTCACGCGGTCGAGCAGCACGTCGTACTCGACCGGCTGCTTCAGGTCGAACGGCTCGATCGACACCCTCTCGACCTCGAAACGGATGGTGTCGCCGTTGATGGGCAGGGCGAGCTGCAGGTTTTTCAGGATCTCTTCGTAGCAGATCGGCCAGCAGAGATCGGCACCCAGCGAAAGTCCGATACGGCGAACCACGTCAGCCATGATTTCTCCCGGTTGAATCTGCCCGGATTCTAGCGCCAAGCCTGCCCGCGCCGCGAGTCTTCGGCGTTCAGCGGAGAGAACTACCGGTCAAGGCGCATGGAGGAGGCTTTCGCCCTCGGCGCGGTGGGTCGGACCGCTCTTTCCGAGCACGCTCGAGAAGAGCGTCACGCGGTCGCAGGCCATCGCGGTGCTCGCCATCCGGTCGCCGAAGCCTGCCGCGAGCTCGGCAAGCCCGGCGCGTAGATGCGACGGCCAGGGCGGATCGCAGCGCGCCAGCGTGACGTGGGAACGAAACGGCTTGTCGTCGAAAGCGACTCCCGCGACGCGGAGCGCATCCTGGACCAGCTCCGCGAGGCGAGCGAAGCGCACCGCCGGCTCGAGCCCCGCCCAGGCGACGCGCACCGGACCGGTATTGGGAAAGCTCCCGAGCCCGGCGAAATGGGCGCGAAAACCTCCCTCTTGTTCGAGCTTCTCGCGCAAAGCGCGCGAGATCGCGGGAACACGCTCTTCCTCCACTTCACCGACGAATGCGAGAGTGAGATGCAGCCCCTCGGGGCGCACCCAGCGCGCCGCCGGCAGCTTCGTCCGCAGTGAAGCCATCGCGGCGTCGAGGCTCGCCTTCATCGCCTCCGGAAGGTCGACCGCGACGAAGAGTCTCAAGGGACCGGTTTCGGTTCCGGAGTCTTCGCGGGCTTCGGATCCCCGACCAGGAAGTGGGCGAGGGCCGGCAGCAGAACGATCGCGCCGATCATGTTCATGACGAAGAGCGCGAACAGGAGAATCCCCATGTCGGCCTGAAACTTGAGCGGCGAGAGCAGCCAGGTCGCGACCGCCAGCCCGAGCGTGAGTCCGGTGAAGAGCACGCCGTTGCCGGTGATCGCCAGGGCGTCTTCATAGGTCTCACGCAGGCTCCGGCCCGGGTGGCGCAGGGCTTCGAACCGGCTGTAGATGTAGATCCCGTAGTCGACGCCGATCCCCACGCCGAGCGCCACTACCGGCAGCGTCCCGACCTTGAGACCGATCTCGAGCCAGGCCATGAGCGCATAGGCGAGAAGCGAGGCGAGGCCGAGCGGCAGCAGGATGCAGAGCGTAGCGGCGAACGAGCGGAACGTCAGCAGGCAGAGCGCGGCCACGGCGCCGAAGACCCAGAGCAGCATCGGGAACTGCGCCGCGGCCACCGCTTCGTTGGTCGCCGCCATGACCCCCGCGTTGCCGGTCGCGAGCCGGAACGAGACGCCGGGATGGCCGGGGCCAGCTTCGATCCGCTTCGCTTCGGCAACGATGCGGGCGAGCGTCTCGGCCTTGTGATCGGCGCTGAAGACCATGATCGGGATCACGCTGCAGTCGGAACTGAGCAGACCGCTCGACGTCGGGACGTAGGTCACCGACTGCGTGAGGACCGAGGAATTCCGGGCCAATACACGCCACTTCGGGCTGCCCTCGTTCCACCCGGAGTTGAGCGTTTTCGCAACGCCCGCGAGGTCGATCGTCGACTGCACGCCCTCGATGTTGGCCATCCGCCAGGAGAACTCGTCGATTGCCGTCATGACGTCGAAGTCGACGCAGCCCTCGGCCTTGGTCTCGGCGATGACCGTCAGGATGTCGACGCCGATCGAAAATTTCGCGGTCACCAGCGCCGTGTCCTTGTTGTACCGCGAATCGGCGCGCAGCTCCGGCACCCCCCGGTGGAGGTCACCCATCGCCACGTCGTTGCCCTTCCACCAGCCGTAGGCGAAGAGCACGGCGGAGATGGCGACGATCGCGGCTGCGGGACGCGGGGCCGCGGCCTTCGCCAGGAAACGCCAGAGCGGCGCCATGTGGCTCACGCGCCGCTGCAGCCGGTCGTGATAGGTCGCCGGATAGCGCACGTAAGAGAGCAGCACGGGCAGAAAGACGAGGTTGGTCAGCAGGATCAGGGCCACGCCGAGGCTGGCGGCGACGGCGATCTCCTGAATGACGCGGATCTGGATCACCAGCAGGGTGATGAAACCGATGACATCCGTGGCCAGCGCTGTGCTGCCGGGCGCGAGCAGGCGGCGGAAGGCAATGCGGGATGCCGAGAGCGAATCGTGACCGGTGAAGACCTCGGAGCGCGCCGCGCTGACCATCTGCACCGCGTGACTCACGGCGATCGCGAAGACCAGGAACGGCACCAGGATCGACATCGGGTCCATGCCGTAGCCGAGCAGCGGAATGATGCCCAGCTGCCAGATCACCGCGATGAGCGAGCAGCCTACGACGATGAGCGCCAGGCGCAAGAGCTGCGAGTAGAGCGTCACGAGGATCGTGATCAGCAGGAAAGCGGCGACGAAGAAGAGGATGACGCGCCGGGCGCCGTCGGCGATGTCGCCGATCACTTTGGTGAAGCCGAGGATATGCACGGTCACCGGCGAACCGGGCACGTAGCTGGCGTCGAATCGCTGCCGGACCTTCTCCTCGAGGAGCCTCGAGACCTGGAGAACGTCGAGCTTCTCGCCGGTCGAGGGATCGAACTCGAGCAGCTCGGCGCTGATGATCGCGCCGCTGAAGTCGTTCGCCACCAGCCGGCCGACGATGCCGGCCTTGAGGATATTGCGGCGGACGGCCTCCAACCCCTCGGGGGAGGTCGAGAAGTCGTCGGGGATGACGTTGCCGGCGGCGATACCGTCTTCCACCACCTCCGTGTAGCGCACGTTGGGGGTGAACAGCGACATCACCCGGCCGCGGTCGACGCCGGGCAGGAAGAAGACCTCGTCGGTGGCCTCTTTCAGCGCGGTGAAGAACCCCGGCGTGAACATGTCGCCGTCTTTCGCCACCAGCGCCACCAGGACCCGGTTCGCGCCGCCGAACTCCTGCACATGCTTGAGGTAGGTCTGCATGTACGGGTGCTTCGCCGGCAGGAGCTTGGTGAAACCGGCATCGATGCGCAGCCGCGACGCCGACCAGAGCATGAACCCCGTGATCAGCAGGAAGAGCACGATCACCACGCGCCGGTTGTCGAAGATGAGGCGCTCGAGCGTCAGAATCCAGGGTGCTGTGGGCACCTCCCCACCGTCAGAGATCTCGCGGTCGTGACCGGCTGCGCTCATCGGAAGCTCTCCAGGGGACGTGCACCACCTTCACCGAACAGCACCAGGCGATCTGCCGCGCCGAGCAGCGCGACGTTGCCCTTGCGGTCACCCTGCGGCGCGGATCGGAAGGTCCGGCCGAGGTCGTCGCTCGTGAGCAGCGCGCCAGCGAGGCCCGCAACGACCACCCGTCCACCAGCGAGCTCCAGGCCCGCCATCAGAGTGGCCTCCGTGGCACTCGCAACCGCGGTCCAGGTCGCGCCGCGATCCTCGGAGCGGAAGAGCTGGCCGCGCAGGCCGAACACCAGCACTGCGCCGTCGGAGAGCGGCAGGAAGCCGAAGAAGGATCCCTCATAGGGCGCCTCTAGCGCCTGCCAACTTTCGCCACGGTCGGCGGAGCGGTAGAGGTGTCCCGCTTCGGCCGCGATGTAGAGAGTGCCATCGCCCGCCGCGGCGATCGCGTTGAGGTGGAAGTCGTCGTCGGAGATCGGGCGCTCACTCCAGGTCGTGCCGCCGTCGGCAGTCACCAGAAACGCACCGTAGGCGCCAATGGCGAAGCCGATGTCGGCGTCCCGGAACCAGACGTCGAGGAGAGGCCGCTCGGCGTCGGGCTCGGCATGGACCGACTCCCAGGTCGTACCGCCGTCGCTGGTACGCAGAATGGTCTCGTCGTGACCCACGGCCCATCCGAGCTTTTCATCGTGCATCCAGACCCCGGTCAGCAGGACGCGCGTCGGAACCTTGGCCTGCGTCCAGGTCGCACCGCGATCCGCCGACACGAGAATGTGCCCGCGCTCGCCGACCGCGACCCAGAGCGGCCCGCGCTCGACCGCGTCGAGCAGCAGCGAACGCGGCGCGAGACGGGCCATCAGGGCGGGCTCGAGTGCCGAACCCGCGGGCTCCGGCGCCTGGGAAAAGACGGGAACGGCACCCAGGGCAACGAGCAGGAGCAGAACGAAAAGCGCCGGAGCCGCCTGGAGGGCGACTCCGGCGACCCGGCGCCACTCGAGGCGCCGGAGGGACCTCACCGCACTCCCTCTCGCCGCAGCGCGTCGGGAGTGAAGTCCGCCTCGGTGCGCTTCAGCTTGAAGTCGTGCGGCGTGCTTTCGCCGAACAGACCCATCACCAGGTAGCGGCCCGCCTGCAGGTCGGTATGGGATTCGGCTGCGGTCCACACCGCCGGCACGTCGTAGAAGTTCATCGCATGGCCCTCGGAGACCCGCCAGAGCTGGTCGCGGTTGTCGTAGTTGTCGACCAGCAGAATCTGCCAGCTGTCTTCGTCGAAGTAGAACGTGCGCCTCTTGTAGGTGTGGCGCTCGTTCGGCTTGAGCGTCGCGTCGACGACCCAGACGCGGTGCAGCTCGTAGCGCAGGTGGTCAGGATTCATGTGCAGCGGCGTCAGGATGTCCTTGTACTTGGTCGCCGGGTTCTGCAACCGGTAGCTGTTGTACGGAACGTAGATCTCCTGCTTGCCGACCAGCTTCCACTCGTACTTGTCGGGCGCGCCGTTGAACATGTCGAGCTGGTCGCTGGTGCGCATATTGTCGGAGGCGGTGCCCGGGTTGTCGTAGGCCACCTGGGGTGCCCGGCGCACGCGGCGCTGGCCCGGGTTGTAGAGCCAGGCGTCGCGCGGCTGCTTGATCTGGTTCATCGTCTCGTGGACGAGGAGGATGCCGCCTGCCAGTCGCGCCGGAGCGGTCACCGCCTGCTTGAAGAGCAGGATGCGATTGCGCAGCGCGTCGGCCGCCATGCTCGGCAGGTGATAGAGGAACATCGTCTCTTCGTCGAACTGCACGAGGGTGTACTGTCCGCCGCGGGTCGGCGCCGCCTGCGCCACCCACCGGACGGCGATCTCACCGCGGAAGCGCAGCATGTGATTCCAGATCACCTCGACGCCGGACTTGGGCAGCGGGAAGGGGATGCCGCCGAGCGCGTTCTCGACGCCGTTGCCGCCCTCGGCCAGGGTCGCCGTCGCCGCGGTCTGCTTGGTGGCGTCGTAGATCCGCTGCGGCACCGCCGCCGAACGGTGGCTGGGATAGACGTTCATCTTGAACGACGGGTAGGCCTTGAGCATCGCCTGGTGGCCCGGAGAGAGCTTGCCGGCATACTGCGCCATATTCGCGGCGTTGATCGTCACCACCGGCTTCTCGGCGGCATACGGGTCGACATAGTGCTTGCCGGCGACATAGCCGGCGGGCGGTGTCGTCAGGCCGCCGTCCCAGGCGGGAATGCTGCCGTCCTTGTTGGCGGCCTTTTCGCCGCCCAGCGGCGTCAGCTCGGCGCCCAGCCGGGCGATGTCCTGCGCCGGGGTTGCCGCCATGAGCACGGCGGCGGTCATGACTCCGATGGCTCCGATGACTCCGATGACTCCAAAGGTGCCGAGAGAGACTCTCGAGGAATGGCTTCGCATGACGCCTCCGCCTTAGAACGAATACTTGAGATTGGCCGCGAGGAAGTCGCGGTCGTTGATCAGGTTGTAGCGATCCGCACCGAAGAACGAGGTGTAGGAGAGGTCCCACTCCCAGTTGATCTGGTAGTTGAAGCCGAGACCGACGGTCATCGCCTGGCGCCCTTCGAGGAAGTTCCCGCCGGGGCCCGGCGAGATGCCGCTGACGTCCTGCGCATAGGAGAAGCGCGGCACGAGGTTCACCGGTCCGAACGCATTGTTGTAGTCGAGGCGGCCGGCCAGCACATAGCCCCAGGCGCTGGCGGTGGGAAACGCATCCGACGACTCGGTTGCTGGCTGGACCCTGGCCGCGGTGAAGATCGGATTGCCGCTGGTGTAGGTCCCGGGCCCTTCGAGCCGGAGCTCGCTCTGCTCCGGCATGTCATGCACGGTGCTCCACGCGCCTTCAGCCACGACGGTGAACTGGTCGGCTCCGAGCACCTGGCTGAACACCTTGGTGCCGGTGAGCTGCACCTGGGTGGTATCGAAACGCCGGTAGCCCTGGATCTCCTCGTTGAAGCCGTAGGCGCCGAGCTGGTTGTTGGCCGCCAGCAGCGCGCCGAGTCCGCGCACCGGAGCGAGCTGCGGGATCGGCGGCAGGAGGCGCAGCGGCGAGAGGGCAGCGAACAGCAACTCGACGTCATCGACCTGCAGCGGCACGTCGACGCGGTGCGAGATCTCGCCCTGCAGCGCGACGCCCCCGCCCAGCTGGCTGTTGAACGAGATGCCATAGAGGCTGATGTCTTCCGGATACTCGAGGAAGTAGTAGGCGGAGCCGGCGTAGTTGCCGTTCACCAGCAGTCCCTGCGCCGTACCGGTGTGAGCCATGATCACCGGTAGCCGGCTGTTGTACTTCATGTAGTAGAAGCCGAAGTCGGTGCCGCCGAGCGCGGGTACGAACCAGCGGAACGCGGCGCCATACTGGTTGCTTTCGTCGGCCTCGCGGGTCGTGCCGCGCGGCACGACAGCACCCACCGGGTTGCCCGGAATCCGGACACCGACCGGAATCGTGTCGGGCGCCGAACCGAAGCCGAGCAGGACCTTCTCGGCGCCGCCACCGGCGAGATCGGTGGTCGAGAAGTAGCTGCCGACCGGATCGATCTTGGTCTCCTGCCAGTCGTACTGGTAGTAGACCTCCAGGGCGGTGTTCTCCGAGGGTTTCAGGCTGAGAAACGCCGCCCCGACCGGCAGCAGCGCGTCGCGCAGCTCGGCGCCCGGGACCCGCAAGGCCGAAACGTCGATCGGATTGATGGCGTTGATGCCACCCTGGATGAAGGTGCTCTCGCCCCAGTTGATCACCTGCCGGCCGGCGCGAACCTCGCCCGCCTGCTTGCCGAGATGGAACTTGTACCAGACGAAGGCGTCGCGGATCTCCGCCCGGCTGCCGACGCGGTCCAGCGCATCCCCGGACAGCGGCGTCCGGTCACGCTCCTTCTCCTCGTTCTCGTAGTCGTAGAAAGCGAAGGCACGAGCGAAGGCGCCGAAATTCTTGTATCCGAGCTGGATCTCGCTGTTCCACTTCGCGGCGTTGCTGGCGATGCCCTTGCCGTAGTTCTGGTTGCCGTCGTCCCCGTTCACCGAATAGGCCGTGCCTCCGGCCGCGCGTCCGACGATCGCCTCGTCCTGGTTGCTGATGCGCCAGAGAAGTCCGTAGGAAAGGGTGTTGTCCCAACTCCAGGTGAACTCGCCATTCGATCCGCCGATCGCCGTTAGCGGGGCGGCGACTAGCGCGGCGAGCACCCCTGCGGCCGCGATCAGCGCTGCGAGCCCGGGCCTGCCGCATCTCGTCTCGTTCAGGAATAGTTTCATCACTGCCTCCTCGAACAGTTCAACATTTCGCAGCTCCCGGCCTGACGGACCGGTTCGGTAACGCGAATATATGCTCGAAGTTACACCTGTGTGAACAAGCCGCGCGCTACGAGTTCAGGGGGGGCCCTCCCACCCGGTCAGGTAGCCTCGTCGATCCGCCGACGGAATTTGCGACCGCTCCCGACATCGTCATCCCGCGAGCACTTCGTCGAGCGTCACGATGTCGACCAGGCCCTTGACTCCATAGACTGCGGGCAGCAGTTTCCCAGCCGAGTGGCGGCGGCGAAGCTCGGCGACCTTCTCGGTGCCGGCGCGGTAGCACGGCAGGTACATCCGGCCCAACAACGGATGGCGCCCCCAGGCGCCGGAGAGCTTGTCGGCGCGCTCAGGCGTGACCAGGAAGTCGCGCGGCAGAACGGCCGCGACCTCTTCCTGCGGCCACCCCTCCTGCCAGGTCAACCAGGAGGCCTGGTTCTTGGCGTCGTCCTGAAGGAGCGCGAGCAGCAGGCCGAGCTCGAGATCCGGATCTCCCAGATCCGCGATCTCGGTGACGCCATGGGCGATCAGGATGGCGTTGTTGGCGATGCCCTCCGAGAGCGTCGCGGCGCGCGTGTTCATCGTCGGCACCGAGGCCTCGAAGCCGGCGGCGCCCGTCCAGTAGAGCAGCTGCAGGTAGGCGAAGGTGGTGACGTGTCCCGGCACCACCTCGTGGGCGACCAGCTGCACGAACTCGGGGATGGAGATCTCGAGCGATGCGTTGAGCTCGTAGGTCGCCTCGTACTCGGGCGAGCCGTCGCTCCGGCGCGCCCGTCCGAGGTAGTTCATCGAACCCGAGAACCAGGCGTTCTCGATCGGCAGGAAGGTGACGTTGGCGCGCGGCACTGAGTGCAGCGACGGCGGGAGGTGCGGCAGAAGGTGACGCGCGGTCGCCGCGTCGAGCTCGGCGATGAAAGCGCGGGCCAGCGCCGGAATCGACCTCCTCGGCACCAGCCGATCGCGCCGCCAGGCTTCGACCGCCGCGCGCAGCTCGCCGCCGTAGCCCGCCGCGTCGAGCAGCGCCGCGACGCGCTCGCGCTTCGCCTCCGGCCGCGAGGGCGACGGCGGTACCCCGCAGGAAGCCTCGACGGCTCGGGCGTAGGGCACCGGTTCACCGCGTCCGAGGAGCTCCTGCGCCAGGTCCCACATCACGCTGCAGGAGATTGCGAGGCCCTGAAGATATCGACCGCGCAGCCCACCGACCTCTTGGGCTCCAACCGCGACCGCGGCGATCGCCGTAGCCACGTCCACCGACCCGAGGTAGGCGTCGATCGCCGCGCGATCCGGCGCCTTCGCCGACACTCCCCCACTGGCGCGCAGAGCTCCAGCGGTCGGGTGCGCATACGCCGCCGGCAGCGCTTCGTCCGAAAACCAGGCATCGGCGATGAAGCGCCCGGTGCCGGAGGGGTTCGCGACGTCGCCGCCGAACAGCGTGTCGACGCCGAGGACAGCCTCAGCGATCGCGCCGTCGAGCCGGTTCATTCCGCCTTTGCCTTGCCTTCCTTGATCGCCCCGTACCAGACGTAGAGGCAGAGGGCGAGGAAGAGGACGGCCGAGACGATCTGCGAGGCTGCCGGGTTGTCGTAGAACGGCGTCTTGACCCACTCCTCGCTGTAGCTCGGGATCAGCCGCAGCGCGGCGCCGAGGACTCCGCCCAGGGCGCCGCCCGCCATGAGGCCGGAGGCGATCACCACGCCGCGCTCTCGCATCGAGCGCCCGCGCTCGCCGCCCGCCTTCTCCGAACGCTTGGCGATCAGGTGGGCGAGGAATCCGCCGACCAGCGCCGGCGTGTTGAGCTCGAGCGGCAGGTACATCCCGAGGGCGAAGATGAGCGCCGGCACGCCGAGCATCTCCATCACTACCGCGACCATGGCGCCGGCGCCGAAGAGGATGTAGGCCACCGGCTGCTGGCTCATGAAGCCCTCCACCAGCGCCTTCATGATCGAGGCCTGGGGCGCCGCGAGCACGGTCCGCGCGTCCCCCACCGCCGCCTCGCCGAACTGGAAGGTCTTGGCGAGCAGCATGATGGTGAGGGCGCCGGCCACCGCCGAGGCGACGATGCCCCAGATCTTCACCCGCTGCTGCACCGCGGGCGTCGCGCCCAGCCAGTAGCCGGCCTTGAGATCGGTGACCGCCTGGCCCGAGACCGACAGCGCCGTGCAGACCATGCCGGCGATCGCCATGACGAAGAACATGCCGGTGGTGCCCGAGAGGCCGAAGTTCAGCAGCACGATCGACGACACGATGATGGTCAGCATGGTCATGCCCGACACCGGGTTGCGAGCGGTCGTGGCGATGGCGTTGGCGGCCACCGAGGCGAAGAAGAAGGAGAAGAGGACGGTCAGCGCGAGACCGACGAGCGCCACCGTCAGGCTCGTGCCGAGACTGCTGAAGAAGAAGCCGGCGCCGAGCGTGGTGGCGAGGACGCCGATCAGGATCGTCATCGTCGACAGATCCTTGTCGGTGCGCTCCTGCCCGGCGGCCTCACCGTGCTTGAAGGCGTGGGCGGCGATCTTGAACGAGCCGGCAACGATCTTGAGCGACTTGATGATGCCGAAGATACCGGCCGTGGCGATCGCCCCGACGCCGATGAACCGGACGTAGCCACGGAAGATCTGGGTGGCATCCATGTCGGCGATCGCCCGAGTCGCCGGATAGATGGCGTCGGGGTAATTGCGGCCGATCATCCAGATCAGCGGCACCAGCACGAAGTTCGACAGCGCGCCGCCGGCGCACAGGATCATCGACGAGCGCAGGCCCATGACGTAGCCGAGCCCGAGAATGAAGGCGATGGCGTCGAAGCTCGCGACCACCTTGGCCTTCTCCGCCAGGGCGCGCACCTGGGGGATGAATTGAAAGTCGACGAACTCACGCCAGACCTGGAAGGTGGTGACGAAAAAGTCGTAAACGCCGGAAATCGCCGTCGCCTGGAGGAGGAGTTTCGCCTGCGAGCCCCCCTTCTCGCCGGTCACCAGGACCTCGGTGATGGCGGTCGCCTCCGGGAACGGGAACTGCCCGTGGGTCTCGCGGACGAAATAGCGCCGCAGCGGGATCAGGAAGAGGAGGCCCAGACAGCCGCCGGCGAGGCTGATGAAGGTCGTCTGCAGCGGATGCGGGTCGAGCTTCAGGATGTAGAGCGCCGGCAGGGTGAAGATCGCTCCCGCGACCATCGCTCCCGAGGTGCCGCCGATGCCGGTCATGATGACGTTCTCGAGCAGCGTCGAGCGCCGGCCGTAGACCCGCGCCAGGCCGATGGCAAGAATCGAGATCGGGATCGCCGCCTCCATCACCTGCCCGACCTTGAGGCCGGAATAGGCCGAGGCGACGGTGAAGATCACGCACAGGAAGAGACCCCAGCCGACGGAGCGGGTGGTCGACTCGGCCACCGCGGCAGAAGCCGGCACCATGGGGACGTAGCTCTCGCCCGGCGCGAGCGGACGGTAAGCGTTCTCGGGCAGCGACTTCGACTCGGTGGCGTCCATCCGGTCTCCCTGTGTGAAAGTCTGTAGGCGAACGGGCGCAGTCTAGCCCAGGGCCTGGCCCAGCGAGCGCCCGGACCGGTCGACGGCGGCGGTTCGGCTCAATAGATCAGCTCGACCCAGCGCTTGCCGGCGGCGAGCTCGGCCTTGCGGCACTGCCACTTCTCCTTCGACCCAGCGAGCTTCGCCAGTACGGAGTCGAGACCCTCGATCGACTTCTCGAGACCGGCGACGTAGACGTAGGTCTTCGGCCGGCCGAGGAGATCCCAGAGCTCTTCGCCGCGCTCTTCGATCGCCTGGTCCCAGGCGATCGGGTCGGACCAGTTCGGCCGCGGCGAGAGCGCCTTGAAGGCGCGGAAGGTCTCCTCGTCGTAGTACTGGGCGAAGTCGTCCTTCTGCTCGTTCATGTAGAGCAGCTCGAGGCCGCTCTTCGCGCCGTAGAGGAGCCAGATGAGCCCCCGCCAATCGGGCACGTCGCGGTAGATATGCTTGACGAGCGCACGGAAGGGGGCGATGCCGGTGCCGCTGCCGATCAGAATCAGGTTGGCGTCGTGCTCATCGGGGACCGGAAAGGCGAGCCCGAAGGGCCCGGACAGAGTGATCTCGCCACCCGGCGCGAGATCGCAGAGGAAGTTCGAGGCGACGCCCGGATAGCGCTCTCCGCTGTAATCGTCGATGTAGCTGCAGCGCCGGACGGCGATCTTGATGCGAGGCAATCCGGAGGGGCCGCGCTCCGGCAGGTCGGCGATGCTGTAGAGGCGGAAGTGCTCCTTGTTCCCGAACTCCGCGTTGCCAGGCACGATCACGCCGACGCTCTGGCCGGCCAGGTAGGGAAAATCGCCATGGTCGAGCTCGAGGACCAGCTCGCGAACCTCCTCTTCCGAGCTCAACGGCGTGATGCGCCCGCTCGCAACCAGCCGGGCCTTGAAGCGGGTCGTGGTGTCGTACTCCGCCAACTTCTGGATCGCATCGCTCATCAGAGTTTTCTCCCGGCGACGTTCGGGAGCTTCGCGCGCCCGTCGTCGCATACATTTGCACATTCGCCGCCCCGACAACCGTGGCAGCCCCCGCGTCCCGCCAGCGCATCGACCTCGCCCGACGGGTCCGGAAACGATCGTCGCCAGGCACCCTGCACGGCCACCCACAGGACGACGACCGTCGACAACAGAAGCAGACCGGGCCAGGCAGAGATCAGATCCATGTCCAGCGCCTCAACCACCGAGCCCGGCGAAGCCCATGAAGGCGACCGACAGGATGCCGGCCAGGATCAGGCCGAGAGCCGTCCCCTTCACTACGTCCGGCACCTCCGCCAGGCCGAGCTTCTCGCGCACTCCCGCCATCAGCACCAGCGCCAGGGTGAAGCCGGCCCCGCCGGCGAGCGCGAAGACGATCCCCTGCAGGAAGCCGTAGCCGCGGTTGGTCTGGAAGAGCGCCAGCGCCAGGATCGCGCAGTTGGTCGTGATCAGCGGCAGGTAGATGCCGAGCGCGCGGAAGAGCGCCGGGCTGGTCTTCTTGATGAACATCTCGACCAGCTGCACCGCCGAAGCGATGACCGCGATGTAGGAGATCAGCCCCAGGTAGGGGGCGTCGATCGCCGCCAGCAGGGCGTTCAGCCCGGTGACGAAGACCGAGGTGATCAACATCACGAAGGTGACCGCGCCACCCATGCGCGCCGCCGTCTCGATCTTGTTCGATACACCCAGGAAGGGGCAGATGCCGAGGAAGTAGGCGAGGACGAAGTTGTTCACCAGGGAGGCGTTGAGAAAGACCGTCCACAACGATTGGTCGCTCATCACGCGGCTCCCGTGAGCGCCGCGACGCGCCCGGCTCTCCCGAGCCGGCGCTTCTTCCACCAGTTGAAGAACAGCAGCCAGAATCCAAAGGTGAAGAAGCCGCCGGAGGGCAGCACCATGATCACCCAATCCTGGTAGCTGGGGCCGAAGAGCTCGATGCCCAGAAGCGAGCCGCTGCCGAGGATCTCGCGCACGGAGCCCAGGAGCAGCAGCGTGAGGCAGAAGCCGAGGCCCATTCCGGCGCCATCGAGGAGGGAGCGCCCGACAGTGTTCTTCGAGGCGAACGCCTCGGCACGTCCGAGGATGATGCAGTTGACCACGATCAAGGGGATGAAGGCGCCGAGCGCCTTGTGGACGTCGAGGCTGATCGCCTGGATCGCATAGTCGACGATGCTGACGAAGGTGGCGATCACCAGGATGTAGCTCGCCATGCGCACCTGGCTGGGAATGAACTTGCGCAGCGCCGCGATGGCGGCATTGGAAGCGATCAGCACGAAGAGCGTCGCCAGGCCCATGGCGAGCGCGTTACGGACCGAGTTCGAGACCGCGAGCGTCGGACAGGTACCGAGCACCTGGACGAGCACCGGATTCTCGCGCCAGAGTCCCTTGAGGAAATCGTCGGTGGCGGTGGGCAGGCTGTCGGAGGCGGATGTCATCAGCTATCTCCCCTGCCGGAAGTCGTCGAGATGAGGACGGAGCTTCGGCGCCCAGAAGGCGGTGCTTTCGCGCAGGATCTTCGCCACCGCCACCGAAGAGACCGTGGCGCCGGTGATGGCGTCGATCTGCCACGGTTGCGTCTTCTCGCCGTGCTTGACCGATTCGATCGGGTGCACGATCGCAGCGAGGTCCGCCGTGAGCTCGACGGTCAGGCGCTCGAAGTTGGCGAGGAAGCCGGGATCGACATCGATCTTGTCGCCGAGGCCGGGCGTCTCGCGCGATTCGAGCACCCGGAATCCGGTCACGGCGTCCTGCTCGGGCGAATAGGCATAGAGGACGCCGATGACGTCCTGGTAGCCCATCCCCTGCGCCTGGATGGCGAAACCGACCAGCTTGCCGTCGGCGTCGTAACCGGCGTAGACGACTTTCTCACCCTCCGCCTTTCCGGAGAGGACGGCGAAGCTACCGCTCGCTTCGAGCCGGAAGGTGAGGCTCGACTTCGCCGCCGGCAGCACGTGGAAGATCGCCTTGTTCAGCGCCGCAGCGCGATTCCTGGCGATGATCGGTTTGGTCCACTGGAAGGCGAGGACGATCAGGATGCCGCAGGCGAGGCCGATGCCGACCATCGCCCTGTACATCGGCCAGATCGGCGTGCGCACGGCGACCGGGGGCGCGGGGGTGGTCGACGGAGTCGGCGGGCCCGGCGGGTTCGGCAGGTTCGAACTGGACGCGGTCACGACCGTCCTCCGGTCCGCTGTGTGCCATAGACCCGGGGACGGATCAGCCGGTCGAGGTGCGGCGCAGCCGCGTTGCCCAGGAGGATCGCGTACATGACCCCTTCGGGCATGCCGCCCCAGACCCGGATGACCACGACCAGCACGCCGATCAGCGCGCCGTAGATCCAGGCTCCGCCGCGCGTGATCGGCGAGGTCACCATGTCGGTGGCCATGAACACCGCGCCAAGCACCAGACCGCCCGCGAAGAGGTGAAAGACGGGTCCAGCGTAGCGGGCTGGGTCCACGAGATGGAGGGCACCGGAGACCGCCGCGACGCTGGCGAAGATCGCCACCGGCGTGCGCCAGCTCATCATGTTGCGAGCGACGAGGTAGACGCCCCCGAGGAGAAGCAGCACGGCGCTCGTCTCGCCGGTCGAGCCCCCGACGAAGCCCAGCGCGAGGTCTGCGGCGCCGGTAGCCTTGTGGCCGAACTTCCACGCCGCCAGAGGGGTCGCCTGCGTCGCGGCGTCGTAAACTGGTTGCGCAAACGGCAGCGTCAGCAGCGAGCCCGGAAGTCCCGCGAAGCGCCCAGCCGCGAATGGCGGCAACCAGGTCGTCATCGCCACCGGGAAGGTCGCCTGCATCACCGCGCGCCCGACGAGAGCGGGGTTGAACGGGTTCTGTCCGAGCCCGCCGAACAGGAGCTTGCCGACGGCCATCGAAACCACGCCTCCAATGACCACCATCCAAAGCGGCAGGCTCGCAGGCAGCGTCAGGCCGTAGAGCAGGCCGGTGACCGCCGCCGACCAGTCGCCGATCGTCGAAGGCTTGCCCGCGGCGCGCGCAGTGATCGCAGCGATAGCCTCGGTCGCGACACAAGTCACCGTCGCCGTGGCGAGGACCGCGACCGCCGCCCAGCCGAAGGCGTAGATCGCGAAGGCGACCGCCGGCGCGAGCGCGACCACCACGTTGAACATGATCGAGTCGACCGAGTAGCCGGACAGCAGGTGCGGCGACGTCCGGATCTCGAGAGTCTTCGCGGGCGCCGCCATCAGGCCGCTCCCCGCTTGCGCACCATCGCCTTGGCGACCCGGAACTGCTGGACGAGCGGGATGTGCGCCGGGCAGACGAAGGAACAGGAGCCGCACTCGAAGCAGTCCATGAGGTGCTGCTCGCCCGCCATCCGTTCGAACTCCTCATTCCTGGCCAGCAGACCGAGCGCCGACGGGTTCAGGAACATCGGGCAGGCCTCGAGGCAGTAACCGCACCGGATGCACGGATGGACCGTCTGGTCGGTCCGATCGGCCAGCCCGTCGTCGAAGGCAACGACTCCGGAAACCCCTTTGGTGATCGGGATGTCGAGGCTCGAGGCCGCCTGCCCCATCATCGGACCGCCGAGAAAGACGCGCCGGACGCCGGGACCGACGCCGACGGCCTCGAGCACGAAGCGCAGCGGCGTGCCGATTGGAATCCGGTAGTTGCCCTTCTTCGCGACCGCTGGGCCGGTGACCGTGATCACCCGCTCCTGGATGCCGCGGCCGAGCGGCAGGAGGCGCCCGATCTCGGCCGCCGTGGCGACGTTCACGACCAGGGCGCCGACGTCGGACGGCAGACCTCGCGAGGGCACCTCGCGCCCGAGGAGCGCCGTGATCAGCATCTTCTCGGCACCCTGCGGGTACTTGACGCTCAGCACCTCGACCTCGACCTTGAGGTCGGCGGGAACCCCGGCGCGCAGATGTTCCGCCGCGTCCGGCTTGTTCGACTCGACGCCGATGATCACCCGACCGGCGCCGGTGACCCGCTTGAGGTAACGGATGCCGGTGAAGATGTCGTCGCGCTGCTCGAGCATCACCCGGTGGTCGGTGGTCAGGAACGGCTCGCACTCGGCGCCGTTCAGGATCAGGGTGTCGATCGCCTTGCCCGCGGGGACCTTGAGCTTGACGTGGGTCGGAAAGGCCGCGCCGCCGAGACCGACGACGCCGGCCTCCTGGATGGCGGCGAGGATCTCGTCCACCGGGGCGTCGGGCGGACAGGGCTTGCCGTCCGACAGCTCCTGCGTCGAGCCCGGGAAGGGCTCGAGGTAGACGGCAGGCACCATCCGGCCGCTGATTCCCGGCGCGAGGGCGATCCTGCGGACCGTGCCCGACGCCGGCGCGTGCATGGCGACCGAGAGGTAGCCGTCGGGACGGGCGATGCGCTGCCCGCGCGCCACCTCCTGCCCCTCCCGCACGACCGGCAGCGAGGGCTTCCCGGCGTGCTGCACGAGCGGCACGACGAGGAGCGGAGCGAAGGGGAACTGGCGGATCGCCATCCCCTTCGTCTCATCCTTCGCCTCGGGCGGGTGAACGCCGTGGCGAAAGGTTTTCAGGCCGAGCAGACTCATGCGCCGGGTGCCGTCCTAGTTGTACTTCTCGCCGCGCGCGACCCATTTCGCGGCATCCTTCGCCGAGCGATCCTTCGGCAGCCCAGGGTGAATGACCCGCGCCGTGCACTTCTCCGCCGCCTTGACGAGATCCTGGTACGGGCCGCCCGCCGGGTTCTGAAGGATGGCCTTCTTGGCGGCGTTGTAGGCGAAGACCTTCGAATTGATCCGCATGCACTCGTCACAGGCCGTGCATTGCTCGGTGTCGAGCCAGGGCGCCAGGTAGTCCGAGGCCGCGCCTGCCGATCCGGATGCTGCTGAGCTTGCGGACGCCGGAGCCGGCGCCAGGGCCGCGCCGAACCCGCCACTGCCACCACCGGCGAGATCGACCAGGGCCGCGCCGATCTTGCCGGCGAGGTCGCGCCGCACGTCGGCCTCGATCTCCTCGCGCGTGATCTCGGGCTTGCCGACTCCGGCGAGTGCGCGGAGCATCGTCCAGAAGTCGCGCCGGTCCTCGCACGACTCCACCATCGTGCTATCAACGAGCAGCCGTGACAGCTGCTGCTTGCGGTCGACCGACCAGATGTAGGGGAACTTGCCCTCGCGGTCGGCTTCGTCGAGATCGAGGAAGTCGACCAGCGGCACCATGTTTTCGTTCCAAGTGTCAGCCGGAGCGATACGGTAGTGCTTGCGGAAGCGCGCTTCGGTGATCGCGAAGTCGGCGAAGGTGAGCGGCACCTCCATCTCCTTGTCGCGGTTGCCGGAGCGGTACTTCAGCTTGTACGTCGGCCAGTCCTGGTCGAGCGCCGGATTGCCTTCGAGATCGAAGCACTCCGCCGGGGTCTTGCCGGCGGCGGGGTCGTAGCGGAAGACCGGATAGGCGCGCGACTCGACCGCCAGACGGGCCTGGTGGGCGCTCATGTCGTCGCCGATGCCGTGCTCCGGCTGACAGGAGCTGTAAAGGTTGAAGAGCGAAGGCCGCCGCGCCTTGAGACCGCGGATGAAGCCTTCGATCATGTGGCTGGCGTTGGCGATCGACCCCTGCATGACGTAGGTGGTGCGGTGCGCCATGCCGATCAGGCCGATCTCCTTGCGCGGCTCCTGCTTGCCCTTCTGCACCTTGCCGTACTGCGCCATGTCGGAGATCTGCCCGACGAAGCCCGAGGTGCAGGCCTGGCCACCGGTGTTCGAGTAGACCTGGGTATCGACCACCAGCACCTTGATCGGCTTGCCCGACGCCATCAGGCGCGACAGGTTCTGGAATCCGATGTCGTACATCGCGCCGTCGCCGCCGACAGCCACCACCGGCGGGCAGAGCTCCCACTCCTCGTCGGAGAACTGGCGCCAGTCGAAGTAGGTGAAGAAATCGCCGAGCTTCGCCGGGTCGTAGCCGCCGGCAAGCTCGAGCTTCGCCTGCCGGATCGCCCGGAAACCGTCGGCCATCTTCGCCATGTGGCCTTCGAAGATACCCATCGCCATTGAAGGCGAGTCCTGGAAAAGGTGGTTCGTCCACGGGAACGGATAGGGATTGTAGGGGTAGGTGGAGGCCCAGACCGAGGTGCAGCCGGTGGCATTGATCATCCCCATGTTCGAACGGCCGCGTCCCGAGATTCCCTCGCGGTAGCGCCACTGGAGGTCCTTCAGCCGAGCCAGCAGTTGCGAAGTTCGCCGCAGCCACTCCTGGTCGATCGGCCGGCCGCCATCGAGGGTCTCCATCCGCCCGGCGATGCCGGCGAGCGTCAGGTCGCGGTCCTTGGCGTCGGTGACGATCTTCGCCATCGTCGCCGGGTCGGAGAGATCGAGATCGGCGACCAGCTTCATCTGGATGTGCTTCTCGAGGTTCGAGATCAGGTCCGCAAGCTCGTCGACGTGCTTCGCCACCCGCTGCTGCATCAGGGCTTCGATCGTCGCCGTGAACAGGTGGACGATGGTCTTCTCCGAGCAGCCCAGGCAAGCGCCGTCGCCGCTCGAAAAGGCGAGGTAGTTCGATTTGTCGAGCATCAGGGTCTCGAGCGCGCCGATCCCCTGCTCGAGGTCGTCGATGCGGCCGTACTTCTTCGGCGTGTTCGGCAGATCGAGCCAGAAGTCCCAGTGCTCGCGCAGCTTCTTGACCGAAGCGTCGGTCTGCCGCACCGACCGCAGGGCGTCGTCCTCGCAAACCTCGACGCACTCCATGCAGCCCTTGCAGGTGTAGGGGTTGATGGTGATCGACAGCAGCCCGCCGGAGCCCGGTTCACGCTGCTCCGGCACCGTGAAATAGGGCCGCGAGAGGGCGAACTTGAAGCCGTCGAGCTCCTGGCGGAAAACCTCCATCTCCTTGCCGAGGAGATCGCGCTCCTCGCCCTCGAGCTCGCTCGCCGCCAACGTCTTGTCGATTGCCTCTTCGAGGAGGTCGGCGACCGGATCGGTCGGTTTCGCCGCATCGAAGAGCAGGCGCAGATTGCGTTCGACGACCCGCACCGCCTTGGGCAGATGGCGCAGTTCCTGACCGTTCTTGCGCGCGCGCTTCACCACCGTATCGAGGATGGCGCCCACTTCGCTGACCAGACCGGGGATGGCGGTGTCAGGGCAGACGGTGTAGCACTTGCCGCAGGCGGTGCAGTTCTCCGCGATCCAGTCCGGGTGATCGAAGCGGATCGACGTCATGTCGCGGAACAGCGCCGAAGAGGCCGGCATCACGCCCAGGCCGATGAACGGGTCGGTGATGCTGTCGTTGCCCATGCCACGGGCGTAAAAGCTCCCGGTCTGCTCCCAGAAGCGGTGAACATCGGAGATCGCCGACTGGCTCTGCGGCAGCTCGTGCACCATCACCGGAATCTTCGGCTCGCCGCCAGCCACCCTGCCGCCGGCGACCGGCTGCGAGATCTCTCCTGCGGTCACCTCGCGGATCTCGCGGAAGCCGCGCTGCACGACGCGCATGTTGTCCTCGACCACCCGCGCGCCCTTGGCGCCGAACTTGTGCTCTAGCTGATCGCGGACCGCCTTGAGCAGCGTCGCGTCGTCGAGACCGGCCTGCTCCTTGAGTGGCGAAGCGGCGAAGAAGGCGCCCTGGAAGGCGATGCCCTGCATGCGCAGCTGCAGCTCGGTGTCGCTCGCCTCCTCGCGCGCGATCTTGAAGGCGTCGAGATAGTAGACCCTGATCTTCTTGTCCAGGATGACCTTCTGGAAGAGCGCCGGGATCTCCTGCCAGACTTTCTCCGGCGCCGTCTCCTCGCTCTGCAGGATGAAGACCCCGCCCTCCTTGAGTCCGGCGAGCGCGTTCGTGTGATGAAAGACGTTGGGGTCGGGCGACATCACGACGTCGACGAAGAAGTACTCGCAGTTGATGCGGATTGGTTCCGGCGCGACCGACAGGTAGTAGGTGGTCGGCTGGCCCTTCTTCTCCGAACCGTACTTCGGGTTGGCCTTGATGTGGTAGCCCAGCAGGTCGAACAGCGTCATCGCCAGGTTCTTGCCGGTGGTGATGGCGCCCCATCCGCCCACCGAGTGGAAGCGGACCGAGATGCTCCCCTTGGGCATCAGGTTGGGGTTTTCGGAGCCGTGGATGGCGAGCCCGCGGACGTTCGGGTAGGCCTCCTCGATGGTCTGCTGGTAGGCCTCCTGCTTGGGCGAGATCGCCTTGTCGCGCAGGAAGTCGATCGACAGGTAGAACATCTTCTTCTGCTTGCCGGCCGGCAGCATGTTCTCGATCGCGGCGATCAGCCCCTCGGGCTGCAGGTCGCGGCTGCCCATGCCGAACGAGCCCGAGTAAAGCGCCGGGGCCTCGGCGAGCTCGCGGTAGACCTCGAGGTCGGGGTGCGCCAGACGCTTCGGATCGCGTCCGTTCTCGAGACAGCGGGAAACCACGGCGCGGACCTCGCGCATCAGCGGCAGGTCGACCGCCAGCGGCTGGTCGAGGCGCTCGAGCACCGCCACGCCCTTGCGACCCTTGAGGACCCTGCCGAGAAGGTCGGACGGGAACGGCCGGAACATCACGAGGTCGACGACCCCGACCTTGATGCCGCGCGTCTCGCGCAGGTAGTCGGCGACCACCTCGGCAGAGGGCACGACGCTCCCCTGGCCGAGAATCAGGTAGTCGGCATCCTCGGTGCGGTAGCCCATGACCCGCTCGTACGCCCTACCGGTGAGCGCATGAAACTCCCGGAACGACCGGTCGGTGAGCTCCTGGATGTGGTCGAAGAAGAAGGGGCGCTGCGCGGCGACGCTCTGCATGTAGGAGTCCTGGTTCTGCACCAGGCCCGCCATCACCGGGTTGTCGACATCCCAGAGCAGCGGGATGCGCCGCCGGGTGTTGCCGTAGAGGATGCGTTGCGCCGGCGTCGGCGTCTCGATGATGTCTTCGGGAAGCCCCAGGTACTCGGCGATCAGCTCGCGCTCGGGAACCTTGAACGACTCGATCAGGTGGGTGGTCAGGAAGCCGTCCTGCGCGATGATGCCGGGGTTCAGGGCGAGCTCGGCAATGCGGTGGGAGATGATGTTGAGATCGGCCGCCGCCTGCACGTTCTTGGCGAAGAGCTGGAAGAAGCCGGCGTCGTCGACGCAGTGGTAGTCGTCGTGGCCGGCGTGCACGTTGAGGGTCGACTTGGTCATCGCCCGCGCGCCGACGTTGAGGACGTAGGTCAGGCGCTTGCCGACCGCCGCGTAGAGCGATTCATGCATATAGGCGATGCCCTGTCCCGAGGAGAAGTTGGCGGCTCGCAGACCGGTCATCGACAGCCCTGCGGTCACAGCCGCAGCGGCGTGCTCACCCTCGGGCTCGACGAAGATCAGCGGCCGGCCGGAGATGTTGATGTGGCCGGCGGCGGCGGCTTCGGCCCAGTACTCGCCCATCTGGGTCGAGGGCGTGATCGGGTAGGCACCGGCGGCGTCGCTCGACTCGCGCTCGCACTGAATGACCGCGGTGTTGCCGTCCATTGCGGCACGCGTTCCTGGATACTTCCAGTCACCGCGCTTCTCGCTGAATCGCTCGGTGAGCTTTTCGATCGTTGCCTGGGCCATCTTCATCACCGACATCGGGTCCTCCCATCGGGTGCGGTCATATCGAGCGGAAATCGGAAATTGGCTGTTCGTGAGGTCATCGGCGTTCTCAGGTCGGGAGGTCGCGCAGCGCGCCAATGCGGATGATTTTGCGCGCCTCCGCGCCTTTCAGCGGGCCGGACTTCGGGTCGAGCCAGACGATCGCCCCGGTCGGGCAGCGCTGGATCGGCACCTGGGTGGCAGGGTTCCGGGCGTAGTCGACGACCGGGAGATTGTCGGCCATCGTGATCAGGCCGGGAGCGTCCATGGCGCAGCGGCCGCAGGCAGTGCAGGCGACTTCGCAGTCTTCGAGCAGTTCATCGCCGGCCTCGAGCGAGCGACAGGCAACCCACAGGCGGTGGCTTGCCGGGTGAATCGAGAAAAGGTCCTTGGGGCAGGCCTCGACGCAGTCACCGCAGGCGGTGCACTTCGCCTCGTCGACCACCGGCAACCCGTGGGTGTCCATGCGGATGGCGTCGAAGTCGCAGACCACGGCGCAATCCGCGAGGCCGAGGCAACCCCAGAAGCAGCCTTTGCCGCCGCCAGCGACCAGCGCCGCGGCGCGGCACGACTCGAGCCCTTCGTAGTGCGCGCGGTTGCGCGCCACGTTCGAGCCGCCGGCGCAGGCGAGCCGCGCCACCCGCTTCTCCTCCGCGCCGACATCGACGCCGAGATAGGCCGCGATGCGGGCCCGCCCGTCGTCGGTCGAGACGCTGCACTTGCCGGGGGAGGCGGCGCCGGTGACCAGCGCCTCGGCGAACGGGCGACAGCCGGGAAAGCCGCAGGCGCCGCAGTTGGCGAGCGGCAGCATCTGCTCGACCTCGTCGATGCGCGGGTCCTCGTCGACATGGAGCTTGCGGTGCGCCAGGACCAGGAGGGTCACCAGGAGCAGGGAGAGACCGCCGAGGGCGCCGATCGACGTCAGGACCAACATGCTTCGACTTCCCCCCCTCCCGGGCACCGCGCCCGACGGGGATCAGCCTAGCGTCTAGCCTGCTTTCGTCCCCCGCTCACATGGGTGGGAGCGCCCGCCTCGCCGTGCCCACTCCCCTCTTCACCGGCTAGTTGCTGTCACCTATGCAGGCGGCTGCGGCGATGAGCCGGAGCTCGGTGTCGGTCATCGCCAACGCGCTGCGTCTGCGCACCTTCCCCGTCGAAGTCGACGGCCGGGCGCAAGGCGCGTCGGTCGCGAGCCAGGGGGCTGCTTCTCCGGCGCCTGCAGGGTCGACGGGGAAGAATTGACAAGCCGGGCCACCGGGCTCAGACTCTGCCCTGGCATGAGCTTGCTCGCCGCTTCGCCCAACTCCCGCCGCTTCGCGGCCACGATCGCCCTCGCGGCGATCGCGGCGCTGGCGCTGGGCTTCTGCATCTGCGAGATGCCGATGCCGCGCGAGGCGGGCGAGTGCCACGAGTCGGTCGCAGCGGCGCCCCCTGAGCCAATCCCGGACGGAGCCTGGACCAGCGAGTGCTGCTGCTCGGGCGATCCCCGACTGCCGCCAGGAACGCTCGAGGCCCGGGCGCCGGAGGCGCAGCGCGGGTCGAGCCTGCTCGCCGCCGCGAGCGCGTTCGCCACGCGGACGCCCGCGCTCGACGAGGCCAGCCTCACGCCGGCTCCCCCTTGGCTGGTGGCGGCCTCGCCGCCGCACGCTCCGCCCCCCGCGTTCGTCCTGCCGCTTCGAGTTTGAGACGAAGCGTCGCCGCGCCCTCGTAGGGCGCCGGCGACCCGTGTCTCCGTGCCCTGCCGGCCGTGCCCGGCGGGGTTGCCCCGTACTCTGTCTCGAGGAGGCCGTCCCGTGCCGACCACCCCCGTTTCCGCCTTGGCGTTGCTCTTGTTGCTCGCCGGATGCAGCGCTACGCCGCCGCCCACGGCGGGTCGCGCCCAGAATCCGGCGAACCCTGCCGCCGCCGAATCCCCGCGCCCGCCGTACGCACCGCCGCAGGCCGCAGCAGCCCCGGTCGCTCCCCAGGCGGCGCCACCGGGACACGAGCAGCACGGCTCCGCGCCCGGCGCGGAACCGCAGGCGGTCGCCTACACCTGCCCGATGCACCCCGAGGTGCGCTCCGCCGAGCCTGGGACCTGCCCGAAGTGCGGGATGGCGCTCGTCCCGGTCGAAAAGGAGCCCGGCACGCCATGACTCGCGCCGCGATCGCACCCTTCAGCCTGTTGCTCCTCGCCGGCTGCGCCTCGGTCGATCCGCGGCCGTCCTTCGACAGCGTCGCCGACATCGTCACAGCGAGATCCGGCGTCGAGGCGGCTTGGCCCCGCACGGACATCGAGGAAGACGTCGCCGAGCAGGCCGCCGCGGCCCTTCTGGCCGACCCGCTCGACGACCGCGCCGCGGCCCAGATCGCCCTGCTCCGCAACCGCGAGCTGCTCGCCGAGATTGAGGAGCTCGGCATCGCCCGCGCCGACTACGCCCAGGCGACGCGGATCGCGAATCCGGGGCTCCACGCCTTCCGACGCACGCCGAACGAAGGCTCCGGCACGAATGTCGAGTGGACGATCGTCCAGGACATCCTCGACGTCCTCGTGCAGCCGGCCCGCAAGCGGCTGGCAGCAGTCGATCTCGAAGCCGCGAAGCTCCGGCTCGGACAGACGATGCTCGACCTCGTCGCCGAAGCGCGGATCGCTTTCTTCGAGCTCGTCGCCGGCGAGGAGACCTCCGATCGCGCGGCGATCGTGCGCGACCTGACGGGAGCGGCGGCCGAGCTGGCGCGCCGCCAGCGCGACGCCGGCAACCTCGAAGTGCGCGAGGTTGCGCTGTTCGAGGCCGCCGATGCCCAGGCGTTGGTGGACCTCACGCGGGCGCAGCTCGACGAGGGAGAGGCGCGCGAGCGGTTGAACGTGCTTCTCGGCCTCTCCGGGTCCGCTACCGACTGGAAGGCGTCGCTTCACCTGCCGCCTCTGCCGGCCGCCGACCCCGATCCGGCCGGGCTCGAGCGCCGCGCGATCGAACAGCGACTGGACATCGGCGCGGCCCGCTTCGGCGTCGATCTCGTCGGCCGCGCCCTCGCTCTGAAACGCGGTACCCGCTTCTTCCCGGTCGGCATCGAGGTCGGCCTCAACCAGGAGAAGGACACCGACGGCACGCGGCTGCGCGGACCGCAGCTCGCGATCGCACTGCCGATCTTCGACACCGGCGCCGCATCGATCGCCCGGCTGGAGGCCGAGCAGCGGCGAGCCCAGCGCCACCTCGAGCAGCTCGCGATCGAGATCCGCTCCGAGGTCCGCCGGGCGAGGGATCGCCTGATCGGCACGCGGGCGCTCGTCGAGACGCACGAGGGAACCCTGCTGCCGAAGCGCCGCGAGGTCCTCGAGCAGACCCTGCTGCACTACAACATGATGCTGCTCGGGGTCTACGACCTCCTGCTCGCGCGCCGCGAGGAGACCGAGGCCGGGCAAGCGGCGACCGCGGCGCGCCGCGACTACTGGATCGCCCGCGTCCGCCTCGAGCGTGCGGTCGGCGGAGAGCTCGCCGACCTCGCGGCGCCCGTCGTGGCACCGCCCGGAGACGGCTCGCCGGCCTCCACCCCCGAACACACTCACCCTTCGACCGGAGGCAACCGATGATCTCGCGCCGCACCTGGCTCTCCCGTGCCGCCCTGCTCGCGGCGGGCGCGGCCCTTCTCGATCGCGCCCGCCTGGCCCTGGGCGGGGGCGAGACCCTCGCTCAGTCGCCGCACGCGGGGCACGGCCAGCCCGTCGAGCCGGCCGCAGCCCCCGCCACGGAGCCCTCCACCCTGAAGCCGAGGCGCACGACCGGCGGCCTGCCCTACACCCCGGTCATCACGCCGAACGTCCCGACGCTTCCGTTCCGCATGAACGGCGGCGTCAAGGAGTTCTACCTCGTCGCCGAGCCGGTGGAGGTCGAGTTCGCGCCGGGGATGACGGTCAAGGCCTGGGGCTACAACGGCACCTCTCCGGGTCCCACGATCGAGGCGGTCGAGGGCGATCGCGTCCGCCTGTTCGTCGAGAACCGGCTCCCCGAGCACACCACGATCCACTGGCACGGCATCCTGCTACCGGCGGGCATGGACGGCGTCGGCGGTCTGAACCAGCCACAGATCCAGCCGGGCGAGACCTACGTCTACGAGTTCACGCTGCGCCAGCACGGGACGCACATGTACCACCCGCACGCCGACGAGATGGTGCAGATGGCGATGGGGATGATGGGCTTCTTCATCATCCACCCGAAGCGCCCCGAGCGACCGATCGACCGCGACTTCTGCATCTTCCCGCACATGTTTTTCATTCGACCGGGTACGAAGACACCCGATCCGTCCGTGATGCTCGACTTCAACCTCTTCACCTTCAACGGCAAGGCGTTCCCCGGCACCGACGCGCTGGTCTGCCGGCTCGGCGACCGGACCCGCATCCGGCTCGCCAACATCAGCATGACGAGCCACCCGATCCATCTCCACGGCCACCAGATGTGGGTGACGGAGACCGACGGCGGTCAGATCCCGCGCTCCGCCTGGTGGCCGGAGACGACGATCAACGTCATGCCGGGCACCACCCGCGCCTTCGAATTCGTCGCCGACAACCCCGGCGACTGGGCGCTCCACTGCCACAAGACGCACCACACGATGAACGCGATGGGCCACGCCATCCCGAACATGATCGGCGTCGATCAGCAGGGGGTTTCGCGCGAGATCTCACGCCTGGTCGAGGGCTACATGGCGATGGGCTCCTCCGGCATGGCGGAGCACGCGGCGCACAGCGAGCACATGCCCGGCCTGCCCAACACGCTGCCGATGATGACCGGCACGGGGCCGTTCGGGCCCATCGAGATGGGCGGCATGTTCACGGTGCTCAAGATCCGCGACGGCATCACCAGTTACGAGGATCCGGGCTGGTACGACTACCCGCCGGGAACCGTTTCGCGGAAGGTCGATTTGGCTCCGGGGAGCGAGCCCGAGAAGGAGGGTGGCCATGAGCACGGTGGGTAAATGGGTCATCCGGCTTCTCGCCCTCGTCGGCCTCGGCGCGGTGGCAGGTGCCATCGGCTTCGTGGCGATGGGGCTCTCGTCCCGCTCGGAACCCCCCGCGATCGAAGTCAGGCTCGCACGTTCCGCTCGCCATCTGATGATTCCGGCCGCAGCGCGACGCGCGACGAACCCGCTGCCGCCAGCTCCCGAGCTCCACGCGAGAGCTCTACGCCATTGGGCCGATCACTGCGCCTCCTGCCATGGCAACGGCGGCAAGGGCGATACCTCGATAGGTCGGAACCTCTACCCGAGAGCGCCGGACATGACGCTCGCCGCGACCCAGCGGCTCTCGGACGGCGAGCTCTTCTGGATCATCGAGAACGGCGTCAAGTTGACCGGAATGCCGGCCTGGGGATCGCCGGCGGCCGAAGACGACGCCGAGACCTGGGAGTTGGTGCACTTCATCCGCCGACTCCCTTCCCTGACCCAAGCCGAAATTGCCGAAATGAAGAAATTGAACCCACTCTCGCGGGCGGATCTGGAGCAGGAAATGGAGATGGAGCGCTTCCTCGCCGGTGAGGAGACCGCACTCGCACCACAGTCCAAGAAATCGACCGAAAACCACCACTGAACAAGGAGACCAAGCCATGAGAATGCAACGGATCCGCTGCTTCGCCCTCGCCGCCGCCACGATCGCGCTCTCCGTGGTCGTCGCCCCCGCTCGCGCTCACGAAGGGCACCACCACAACGCCATGGGCACGATTCGCGTCGTCCAGGCCAACCAGCTCGACCTCGAAACGACCGAGGACAAGGTCGAGGTGTTCGTATTGACGGACACCACCAGTTACAAGCGGGGCGATGCCGCGGCCAAGAAGGAGGATCTTGTCGTCGGCGCGCGTGCGGTAGTGATGTACGAAGCGAAGGGTGGCAAGAACCTCGCGATCGAGATCAAGCTGGGTACTGCCGGGCACGAAGGTCACGGCTCACAGGGAGCGGCCGCGCCAGCTCAACCACCGGCGCCAGCTCCGGCGGCGGACCTCATCTCCAAACAAGACTTCAATGCGCTTCACCGGGTCGAGCCGAGATTCGTGTGCATGGTCAACAACTCCCTCCTCGACGTGCCCCAGATTCCAGTTGAATTCGGAGGGAAGACCTATTTCGGCTGCTGCCCGGCGTGCAAAGAGCGGCTCGAGACCCATCTCTCGCTCCGCGAATCGATGGATCCGATCAGCGGCCGGATGGTCGACAAAGCAGTCGCCGTCATCGGGGTTCTGCCGTCGGGAACCGTGGTGTACTTCGAGACCGAACAGAACCTCGTCGCCTACCGGGCCAAGCTCACCGGGCGACAGCCCTCATGATCAGGGGATACCGGCGGACTCGCCGACTCGGAGCCGATCGGCACGGGAAACCCGACTTTTCGCTGGAAGAGCCGATCAGACTGCGGCGCCTCGCTCTCGCCACGACATCGAGCTGAGGGGGGCCGTGACCACACGAGAAGACGCTCCCTACGTTCACGCTCTCCGCTTCCGGTGGCTGACGCCGCTCTACGACGGCGTAGTCGCTGCGACCACTCGGGAGCGAACGTTCCGCGCCGCGGTCATCGAGCAGGCGGGGCTGCGACATGGCCACAGGGTGCTCGACCTTGGCTGCGGCACCGGGTCCTTGGCGATCGAAATGGCACGTCACTGCCCGGGGCTCCAGATCTTCGGCCTCGACGGCGATGCCGAGGTCCTGGCCAAGGCGAAGCAGAAGGCGGCCCGAGCCGGCGTCGAGATCACCTGGCAGCAGGGTCCCGCGACAAGGCTGCCCTATCCGGACGCCAGCTTCGACCGTGCCGTCTCGACTCTCTTCTTCCACCACTTGGCGGCCAAGGACAAGGTCTCGGCCGCGACCGAGCTCTACCGGGTGCTGCGACCGGGCGGGCAGCTCCACGTCGCCGACTGGGGCCCCCCGACGAGCCGCCTGCAGCGCCTGCTCTTTCTCCCGGTCCAACTGCTCGACGGATTCGCCAACACCTCACCCCAACTCGCCGGAGGCCTGGTCGACGTCTTCCGACAGGCGGGATTCGAAGGTGTCCAGGTCACCCGCCGGATCCCCACGCCCCTCGGCACCATGGCCCTCCACTCCGCGAACAGGGTCTAGCCATGCCTGGAGCCACCCCAGTCTCCGCCCGCAACCACCCATTCGGGTGTGGCCTGGCGCCTTCCTCGGCTCGTATCGTGGCGGCGAGATGAGAAGTCTCCTCCGCAGTCTCGCATCCGCGTTGTCGATCGCGCTGCTGCTGCCAGCCTTGGCCAGCGCGCTCGCGCCGTGCGCGATGCCCGACTGCCCCATGGTCGAGTGCGAAGCCCCGGCGACACAGGCCGGGCACGACTGCTGCCCGGCCGCCGATGCGACCCTGACGGCGCCCTGCTGCGAGCAACAGATCGAAGCGCCAGCCGCGCCAACTCGCCTGACCGAGAAGCCGGCATTGCCGGCCGTTGCGAGCGCCGGCGCGCCCGAATCGGGGGCCTCCCCGGAAGCGGAGATCTCCTGGTCGTCGAAGGATCGCTCCTTCCGCGCGCTCGACTGCCTCAGTCGAAGCTGCGTCCTGCGAATCTGAGTACCCTCTCGCGCCTGTAGGGCTGCACCATGGTGGTGCAGGCCCGCGGTGTTCGACGAGGTGTCTCATGTTCGGAACAAGCCTGACTCGCAGAACGACGACCGGCGCCAGCGGCGCCACCCACGCCACCCACTCTGGACCAGCGACCGCGCCCCGTTGGGCGCGCTCGGCAACGCACTGCACCCGCACGCTCGCGGAGGACCTCAACATGACCAGAACCTCGAAGTTCGTTTTCGCCGCCTTCCTGATCGCCTTTTCGGCCTTGGCCGTTACCCCCGCTGCCCGCGCCGAAAGCCCCGGCATTCGCCACACCGTCTTCATGGCCGGCAGCGTCATCGAAGCCTCTGCCGAAGGGATCTACCTCTGCATCGGAACAGCGGACGGCGCCGAACCCGGCCAGGTGCTCAACGTCGTTCGCATGACCCGCAACCGCAGCGGCAATCCCAAGCAAGGGGTCCGCTTCCATCGCGAGCGGGTCGGCAAGGTGAGGGTCGACGCGATCGTCGACGAGCACTTCGCGCAGGCGACCGTCGTCGACGGCAAGGTCGAAAAGGGCGACATCGTCCGGCTCGCCGACCCGGACGAGTCGATCAAGAACTGAAACGGCGATCTCCTTCGCCGTCGAGCTCGCGGACAACCGCGGAGAAAGGACTTACCTTGAACTTTAGACTCCTCACCCTGACCCTTGTCGCCGGCCTCGCCGTCGTGGCGTGCGACCGCTCGACTCCTACCCAGCCTTCGAGCAGCGCGTTCGTCCTCCAGAGCGCCACCGTGTCGGTCGACGGCGTGGTCGTGAACGGCACGACGGTTTCGCGCGACCACGGGGCGGGCGCCAGCACGCGCTTCGAGGCGCACCTCGTCGACCTTGCGGGCCGGCCCGCGTTGGGCCACACGGCTCGCATCGACTACATGCGGCCCAACGGACACGGCTCGATGATGAACGGCGGCCGCATGACCCTGTACGACGACGGCACGCACGGCGACCGGATGCCCAACGACGGAATCTACTGCTACGAGGATTTCGGTGGCGAGTACGGCTGCCACGGCGCGAACGCGCCGATGGGCCGGCACGACTACGACTTCTTCGGCATGGACCCTTCCGTTGGCGAGACGAACCACATGCTGGTCACCGTGACCGTGGGCTGACGCGCACTTTCCACCGAGACCCGCCCGCTCCCGGAACCCGTCCATGAGACCCCTCGCCCTCGCCGTTGCCGTGGCCCTGCTCCTGCCGGGCCTAGCGGCGGCGTTCGCGGCGTGCGCGATGGCCGACTGCCCGATGATGGACGGTGGCGGGGCGGGCGAGCACGACTGCTGCCCGCCGGCTCCGGCGACGATCTCGATGGACTGCTGCGACCACGCACCCACGGCCCGGACCGCGGCGCTGGTCCTGCCGGAACGGGGCCCCTCGGCGATCGTGGCGATCGTCGGCGGCTCCACCGTCGCGGTCGCCGAGCCGCCAGTCGACATGCGATTCCTGGCGGACCGGAGGGAACCGCGCCCTCCCCTCGACTGCCTGGCGAGGACCTGTGTTCTGAGGAACTGAGGTCCCTCCACGCCTGAACGGACTCCGCCAATGGAGGCGGGTTCCATCCGTAAAGGTCGAGGAGGACCTCATGAACCGCATCTTCCCGGCGCTCACCATCCTGGTGGCGCTCCAGGCCCCGGCCTTCGGGCAACCCGAACCGGGGCCAGCAGAATCCCGCACCACGTCTCGCGCGACCGGTCTCGTTTCGGCGCCCGAGCTGTTCTCCGACGGGCCGGTCGGAGAGCTCGAAGCGCTCGTCGCCGAGGCGCTGTCCCGAGCGCCCGCGCTCGCCGCCAAGCGGGCCGAGATCGAGGCCCGCCGCGAGATGGAGGCGCCGGCCGGCGCCCTGCCCGACCCGATGGTCGAAGCGACGCTTCAGAACGTCGGCTTCGAGCCCAGCGTCGGCTCGGAGGAGATGTCGATGCTCGGGGTCCAGGCTCGCCAGGGCCTGCCTTATCCCGGCAAGCGCGCCGCCGCGCGCGACGTCGCACGAGCCGAAAGCGAGCGAGCGCGCGCCGACCTCGCTGCGCTCGAGCGCCAGATCGACGCCGAGATCCGCTCGCTCTACGCGCGGGTCTGGTCGCTCGATCGCGAGCGCGAGGCGCTCGCCGCCGCCGACGAGCTGGTCCAGCTCCTCGAGGAGATCGCGCACAGCCGGTACGCGGCGGGCGAGGGGGACCAGGAGGGAGTGCTCAAGATCCAGGTGCAAGAGCTGCGCGTCGCCGAGTCGCTCGGGGACCTGGCGAAGGAGCGGCGCACCCTGGTCGCCGAGCTCAATCGCTGGCGCGATCGTCCCGGCGACGCACCCCTTGCGGACACACGGCTCCTGCCGAGCACCCGGCCCATCGGCTCCGACGCCGAGCGCCTTGCTCTCGCAGGGTCCGCCGAGGTCCGACGGGCGCAAGCCGCCGTCGTCGCCGCCGAGCGACGGGTCGAGCTCGCCCGGCTCGAGCTCAAGCCCAACTTCTCGGCCAGCGCGGGGCTCGCCGCGCGCGGTGGTTACGATCCCGTCGTCTCGCTCGGGTTCGGCGTCGAGCTGCCGATCTGGCGTCGCCAGAAGCAGTTGCCGATGCTGCGGGCGGCCGAGCACGAGCTCGAGGCCGCGCGACGCGAGCAGGCGGACATCGAGGCGATGGTCCGCGCCGAGGCATCGAGCCAGCTCGCTGCCTGGCAGAACGCCGACGAGCAGGCGAACCGCTATCGCCAGGGCATCGTGCCCCTGACGAGCGCCGCGCTCGCCGCCGCCCGCACCGCCTACCTGACCGGTCGCGGCGACTTCTCCACCGTCATCGAGGACTTCAATCTCTGGCTCGAAGCCCGCGTCGCGCTCGCGCGCCGCGAGGCCGACCGATTCATCGCTTCCGTCGCATTCGACCGCATGGCCGGTACCGGGTCACTCCTGGCCGGCGCGAAGGAGTGACCATGTTCCGCAACCTGCTCCGTTTTCTCGCCCGCTCCGCCGCGGCCCGCAGCACGCTACTCGTGCTCGGGCTGCTCCTCGTCGCCCTGCCGTTTCTCGGCTGCGGCGCCGAGCACTCCGAGGAGGGCGCCGGGTGGCACTGCCCGATGCACCCGACCTATACCTCCGACAAGCCGGGCGACTGCCCGATCTGCGGCATGAAGCTGGTGCCGATTCCCCAGAGCGAGCCCGCCGGAAAGCCGTCCGCCAACGCCGCTGGCGACGGCCAGCGTCGTGTCCTCTTCTACCGCAGCCCGATGGACCCGTCGGTGACCTCGCCGGTGCCGGCGAAGGACACGATGGGGATGGAATACGTGCCGGTCTATGCGGACGAAGGCTCGAACCCCGCGAGCTCGGTTCCGGGGCTGGCGACCGTCTCCGTAAACGCCAGCGGCATCCAGCTCGCCGGCGTCCGCACCGCGGTCGCGGCGCGCGAGCATCTCGCCAGCTCCACCCGGACGGTGGGTTTGGTGCTGCCGGATGAACGGCTGGTACGCCACGTCCACACCAAGATCGCCGGTTGGGTGGAGAAACTCCACGTCAACTTCACCGGGCAACTGGTGCGCCGAGGCCAGCCGGTCCTCGCCATCTACTCGCCGGAGCTGCTCGCCTCGCAGGAAGAGTACCTGCGCGCCCGACAGTCGGCCGCTCGCTTCGCCAACTCCACCATTCCCGAGGTGAGGGAAGGTGGCGAGGAGCTCGCCGCGTCTTCGCGTCGACGTCTGGAGCTGTTGGACGTGCCACAGAGCTTCCTCGAAACCATCGATAGCACGGGTAAGGCGCAGCGTACGGTCACGCTGGTCGCACCGGCCTCCGGCTTCGTGAGCACCAAGGAGGTTCTCGAGGGCATGGAGGTTCAGCCCGGCATGGAGCTCTTCACGCTCACGGACCTCTCCCGTGTCTGGGTGGAAGCCGAGTTCTACGAGAACGAGGCGCGGCTCTTGCGCGTTGGGCAGCGGGCGAATGTGCATTTGCCGTACGACCCCGGACCCGTCATGCCTGCGGAGGTCACCTTCATCTACCCGACGCTCTCGGCCGAGAGCCGAACTCTCAAGGTGCGCTTCGAGCTCCCCAATCTCGACGGTCACCTGAAACCCGGCATGTTCGTCGACGTGACGGCCGATCTGGAGGCGGCCGATGGCATCGCCGTCCCCGAGGACGCAGTGATCGACACCGGACTGAGGCAGGTGGTCTTCGTCGAGCTCGAGCCCGGGACCTTCGAGCCGCGCGATGTCCAGGTCGGCCTTCATGGCGCTGGCAGGGTCGTCATCCTGTCGGGAGTTCGTGAAGGGGAGCGTGTTGCAACCCGTGCCAACTTCCTTCTCGACTCCGAATCGAAGCTGCGCGCGGCATTGCAGGCGGCACAGGCACCCGCGTCGTCCGCCGGGGCCACCGCACCGACGACGCCCGCCACCTCCGGCCAGCAGCACTGAGCCGACTGGAGATCGCCATGATCAAGCGCATCATCCGCTTCTCCGCCGAAAACCGATTCCTCGTGCTCGGGGCCGTCGCGGTCCTGATCGTCCTCGCCGGCTACACCTTGCGGCAGATCCGGCTGGACGCCCTGCCGGATCTCTCCGACACCCAGGTCATCGTCTACTCGAGGTGGGACCGCTCTCCCGACATCCTCGAGGATCAGGTCACCTACCCGATCATCGCCAACCTGCTCGGAGCGCCGAAGGTCAAGGCGATCCGCGGTTACTCCGACTTCGGGTTCTCGTATGTCTACGTGATCTTCCAGGACGGCACCGACATCTACTGGGCACGCTCCCGGGTCCTCGAGTACCTGTCCAAGATACAGTCGCGCCTCCCCGAGGGCGTCCAGACCGAGCTCGGTCCCGACGCGACCGGCGTCGGTTGGGTCTACCAGTACGCCCTCGTCGACCGCGGGAAGAAGCACTCGCTCGACGAGCTTCGGTCCTACCAGGACTGGACGCTGCGCTACGCCCTGCAGTCCGTTCCCGGCGTCGCCGAGGTCGCTTCGATCGGCGGCTACCAAAGGCAGTACCAGGTGACGGTCGACCCCAACCGGCTGGCGGCCTATGGAATTCCGATCGACACGGTGGTCAACGCCGTGCGGCGCTCGAACAACGAAATCGGCGGGCGCCTGTTGGAGCTGTCGGGGCGGGAGTTCATGGTGCGCGGCCGTGGATACGCCAAGAGCACCGACGATCTCGGGCAGATCGCGATCAAGGTCGCTCCCGGCGGCGTTCCGGTGCTGCTGCGCGACGTCGCGAACATCGAGCTCGGCCCCGAGATCCGGCGTGGGGTATCGGACCTCGACGGCGAAGGCGACACCGTCGGGGGCATCGTGGTGATGCGTCACGGCGAAAACGCGCTCAACGTGATCCGCCTCGTCGAGGCGAAGCTGGCGGACCTGAAGCAGTCTCTCCCCGCGGGCGTCGAGGTGGTCACCACCTACGACCGCTCGACGCTGATCGAACGCGCGATTGGTACGCTGAAGCACGAACTGGTGGTCGAGATGATCATCGTCTCGCTGGTGATCCTCCTCTTCCTCTGGCACCTGCCTTCCGCCGTGGTTCCCATCCTGACGATTCCGATCTCGGTGCTCCTCGCCTTCATCCCCATGTACCTCATGGGCCTGACGGTCAACATCATGTCGCTCGCCGGAATCGCCATCTCGATCGGCGTCCTCGTGGATGGAGCGATTGTCGAAGTGGAGAACGCCTACAACAAGATTCATCACTGGCAGGTCAGTGGTCGCAAGGGGAGCTTCCATCAAGTCCGTTTGGAGGCCTTGCAAGAGGTCGGTCCGTCGGTCTTCTTCTCGCTCCTGGTCATCGCCGTCGCATTCCTGCCGGTCTTCGCCCTCGTCGACCAGGAGGGGCGCCTCTTCAAGCCCCTCGCTATCTCGAAGAACCTGGCGATGGCCATTGCCGCGATCCTCGCCATCACCCTCGATCCCGCGCTGCGCATGATGTTCGCCCGGATCGATCCGTTCCACTTCCGGCCGCGGTGGCTGGCCCGGCTGGCGACGGGCGCCTTCGTCGGTACCTACCATGCCGAGGAGCGTCATCCGATCAGCCGCTCGCTCTTCCGCGTCTACGAGCCGGCCTGTCGCTTCGTCCTCCGCCACCCCAAGAAGGTCATCGGTGCGGCGCTGCTCCTGGTCGCGATCTCCGTACCGGTCTATTTCACCCTCGGCTCCGAGTTCATGCCGCCGCTCAACGAAGGCACCATCCTTCACATGCCCACGACCCTTCCGGGTATCTCCGTGGCACAGGCGCACGAGCTTCTGATTGCGCAGGACAAGGTACTGCGCGCCTTTCCGGAGGTGGAAAGGGTCTTCGGCAAGGCTGGGCGAGCCGACACTTCCACCGACCCGGCTCCGTTCTCGATGTTCGAGACCACGGTGGTGCTGAAGTCCGAGGACGAGTGGCGAGCCAAGGCGCGTTGGTACTCGGACTGGCCCGACTGGACGAAGCCTGCCTTCCGCCCCTTCTGGCCTGACCACATCTCCTGGGACGAGCTCGTCGACGAGATGAACCGCGCCCTGGCGAGTCCGGGCGTGACGAGCGCCTGGACCATGCCGATCAAGGCCCGCATCGACATGTTGTCGACAGGGGTCCGCACTCCCGTGGGGATCAAGATCTTCGGCGCCGACCTGACCGAGATCGAACGCCTCGGCGCTGAGATCGAACAGGCCGTCCGCGACGTACCCGGAACGCGGTCGGCCTACGCCGAACGTGTCGCCGGCGGCTACTTCCTCGACATCGCTCCGCGCCGCGACCAGCTCGCGCGCTACGGTCTCGTCATCGACGACCTGCACATGGTGATCGCGGCGGCGATCGGCGGCGAAAACGTCACCACCACCATCGAGGGCCGCGCCCGCTATCCGGTGAATGTTCGCTACCCGCGCGAGCTGCGGGACGACCCCGAGAGGCTCGGTAGGGTATTGGTGCCGACGCCCACGATGGCCCAGGTACCCCTGGCCCAACTCGCCGATGTCCGGCTGCTCCAAGGGCCGTCCATGCTTCGCGACGAAAACGGCTTCCTCGCCGGCTACGTCTACGTGGACATCGCCGGGCGCGATGTCGGCAGCTATGTCGAGGAGGCCAAGCGACGGGTCGAAAGCGCCGTCACGCTCCCGGCTGGCTATTCACTCACCTGGAGCGGGCAGTACGAGAACATGATCCGGGTCCGGGAGCGCCTCAAGGTGGTCATTCCGATCACTCTGGTGCTGATCTTCGCCCTGCTCTACGCCAACACACGTTCGGCCTTCAAGGCCACCGTCGTGATGCTCGCTGTACCGTTTTCCGCGATCGGCGCCATCTGGCTGTTCTGGTTCCTCGGTTACAACGTCTCGATCGCCGCCTGGGTCGGCATGATCGCTCTCCTGGGCCTCGACGCCGAGACCGGCGTCTTCATGCTGCTCTTCCTCGACCTCTCCTGGGACGACGCCAAGCGGCGCGGCCTGCTCCGGAACGAGGGCGAGGTCGACGAGGCCATCGTCCACGGCGCCGTCAAGCGCATCCGACCCAAGATGATGACCGTGGCGGCGGCCTTCATGGGCCTGCTGCCGATCATGTGGTCGACCTCGGCCGGGTCGGACGTCATGAAACGAATCGCCGCCCCGATGATCGGCGGCCTCGTCACCTCGTTCGCCCTCGAGCTGTTGGTGTATCCGGCCATCTACAAGCTCTGGCGGCGTCGCGAGATCGAACAGAACCCCGAGCCGCAGCCCGGTTCTGCACCGGAGCTCGAGCCGAGCGTCACATGACTCCGGTCCCCTTTCCATCCGATGTCCATCCAAACCAACGAAACGGAGGCCCCCATGTCGATCCGCAAGGTCCTGATTCCGGCACTCCTACTCGTCGCGGGCGCCGCCGCGCGCGGGGAGGATGCGCCGCCTGCCACCGCGGCGCTCTTCGAGGTCCACGACGAGATCCATGATGCGCTTGCCGCGGACGCCGGCATCGGCGAGCTGCTCGACGACGACTTGCCAACGCTGCTCGGCAACGACGCCCGGAAGGGCCGAAAGGAGATCCCATGAAGCTCGATGCCCGTGCCCTCGCCTTCGCCAGCGCCTTGTTGATGGCGCTGCTCTACATCCTCTGCGTGCTCCTCGTCGTGCTGGCGCCGGAGGCCTACATCACGTCGGTAAGAGCCCTGTTCCACATCACGATCAGCGGCCCGGCCACGATCACCTGGGGTGACTTCGCCGCCGGGCTGGTGGCCTGGCCTCTCGGTGCCTGGGCCGGCGCCTTCGTGCTCGCGGGCGTCTACAACCGCCTGGAGCGGAGGGCGGCGGAGTGATGCTGGAGACCGAGTCCCCGCGGCGCCGGCCGGGCGTCCTCGCCGCGGCGACCGCGGGCCTCCGGGTCGAGGGACTCCTCATAGGCTGGGGTTTTGCCTTGAACCTCGCCTGGGAGTTCGGCCAGACGCCCCTCTACGGCGACTCCGGAAACGGACTGCGCTATCTGCTGTCGACGAGGATCCACTGCGCGGTCGGGGACGTGCTCATCCTCCTCGGCGCCTTCTGGCTGACGGCACTCCTCTTCCGCACTCGCCGCTGGCCCATGACGAAGGGGTGGGCGGCGGCCGCGATTTTCTTCGCTGCGGGGCTCGCCTTTACAATCTGGAGCGAGTGGCTCAACACCACGCTGCGCGGCGCCTGGGAGTACCGGCCGCAGATGCCGCAGATCGGAGGCATCGGCCTCGCGCCGCTCGCGCAGTGGCTGGTGCTGCCGCCAGTTCTGGTCACGATTCTCCGTCGGCGCGCGCTGGCCGCTGGCCTGCGCGAACCGCCGGCCCGAAGCCAACGTCAGATCGGGTCTCGTCGCTAGGTGGTATCTACTTACTTCGCCGTCCCGCTCCAGGATAGTAAGTGCTCTTCTCGGCTGGGAACCCGGGAACTAAGGTCCAAGGTGTGTGCGGGATAGGCCACCAAGCCAGGGGAGACGAAGCCCGAGATCTGAGGAGGCCGCCCGACGGCGGAGCCTCAATTGGGGCTTCCGCTGCCTTGCTGTTCCCGGGCCGTGCCTGAATCCACCTGTCTCCTATTGAAAGGAAGGGCTCGAAATGACCAAGGATCCCGTTTGTGGCATGACCGTCGATGACAAGTCCCCGCACAGAAGTACGCATGCGGGGGAGACCTACCTGTTCTGCTCCCCTGGCTGCAAGACGAAGTTCGACCAGGAGCCGGGACGCTACGCAGCCCCTGTGGGTGCAAAGGACCAGCGCGGAAGCCAGCCATGATGCACGACGGAGGATGGTTCGGGATGGGCGGCATGGGACTCTGGTGGTCGATCCCGGCTCTTATCCTGGTCGTCGTCATGGCCGCCTGGATGTTCTCCAGACGACGCTCGGGGGGCAGCCGCTAGCCGACCGAAGACCCTCAGCGGGCGGGTGCGCGCCAACGACATCGGCAACGCCGAGGCCAACTGAGGCGGTTCTCCCACAAGAATCGCAGGAGGAAACAAGAATGAGTTGCTGTAGTGAGAACAGAAGGACACCCGCCTTACGACACCTTGCCGCGTGCACTCTCTTGGCTCTGGTTGCAGTTGCTTGTTCGACTCCTGACCGCTCCACTCCGGATACCAAGGCAAGCGATCGCAGCCCTGCTCCTCTTGTGCCGGCATCCCCCACGCCAGAGTCTGGCGTCGTCTATACCGCGAACGAGCGCGGCAACTCGATCAGCGAGATCGATCTCAACACGGGGCAGGTGAGAGATATTGCCACTCCCATCACTCCGCACAACGTCCAGGTCTCACACGACGGTCGCCGATTGCTCGCGGTCGGCCCTGTTGCGGCCATGACCGGGAATCAACCACAGATGAAGATGAACGCTGACGGCGCGATGATGCGCGGAAGGCTTCTTCTTTTCGATACCGAGGCGCCTGCTGATGCGGGCGCGACGGATATCGAGATCGGCCGTCATCCTGCGCATGTCGTCGTTGACGCGCAGGGCAAGCTGGCTTACGCGACAAACTCCGAAGATGACAACGTACTCGTCATCGACCTAGAGCTGAAGAAGATTGTCAGCGAGCTCAAGACCGGCAAGTTCCCGCACGGCCTGCGCATCAGTCCCGACGGGCGCGAAATCTACGTCGCCAACGTCGAGGACAACAGCGTCTCGGTTATCGACGTAGCTAAATCCAAAGTGGTGACACAAGTACCCGTCGGCAAGGCTCCCGTACAGGTTGCGTTTACCCCAGACGGTCGTCATGCCTATGTCTCATTGCGGGATGAGAACGGCATCGCGGTGGTCGACACGGCACAGCGCAGGAAGATCGCAACTGTCGCTGTCGGACGCAATCCGATTCAACTCTTCGCTACGCCGGACGGACGATACGTCTATGTCGCAAATCAGGGAACGGAAGCGAATCCAGATGACACCGTCTCGGTGATCGAGACGGCCAACAACAGCGTGGTGGCGACCATTTTGACCGGCAAGGGCGCTCATGGAGTCGTAGTCAGCGACGACGGGAAGCTTGCATTTGTCTCCAACATCGCGGCTGACACCGTGTCTGTGATCGATACGGCGACGCAAAAGGTGACCAGGAACATCAAGGTTGGCAAAGGACCGAACGGAATCACGTTCAAAGGTGGCAAGCGAGAATGACGAAGATCGCTCCCGCTTCCTGTTTGTCAATGCAGCCTCATTAATCCGTCAGTCTGATGCAGAAGGAGGTGGCAAGATATGAAACCATCACAAGCACTGCATGTGGTCAGCGTCATCGTGGGCTTCGCCGGCGTGACTACATTTGCTGTGGCTATCTTAGGCGGAGGGGACAACGTCGTCTTCGGCCTTACGAAACTGGACGCCCTGCTCTGCACTGGGATTCTGGTTCTGATCGCAATCTGGCTGCAGATCGCGACGATTCACCACCTGATGCTCGAGAAGCGCGGAGAGATCGCGAGTCCGCTCTCAACGGTCGTTTGAAGGAGGAGCGAAAATGAGTTGCTGTGGCGATGTGATGAAACCGATCGAAGCGTCTTCATGTTGCACCACGCAGGATACGGCGGCAGAGGCTGCGCGGGCGATGCGCGATTCAGACTGCGGCTGCGCGCCCGTGGTCAAGGACAAGGAAAAGCTCGAATTGGTAGGAGCCGTCACTGAGCGCGACGTGTGCTGCGGCGTGGCGGCAGACGACCACCGCGCCTCCGAGGTCCGCGTCGAAAAGATCATGCGACCCGCGTCGGCTTGCTGTGGAGCAGATGAACCGGTTGAAGAGGCGCGACGAAAGCTTCACGAGCATCGCGCGACGAGCTTGCCCGTTGTCGACAAAGCGGGCGCTTGCTGCGGCACCGTCAGTGTTCACAGCCTCGAGAGGTCGTAGCGCGATGTTCTCGGCACGAGGACGGGAGGGAATGCCATGAAGCATACCCCCGGGATCATCATCGTCAGCGGCTCCAACGGGCGGATCGGCGAGGCCGTCATGCGTCGGTTCGCCGGGCACTTCGACGACGTCGTCGGCTTCGACCGCGAGGCGCCCCAGCCGGCGCCGCCGGGGTGCGTCTATGTCTCCGTCGCTTCGAGCCGGTGTGGAACCGCAACTACGTCGAGATCACGGCGTCGGAAGACCTCGGCGTCGAGCATCGGGCCACGTTCTACGATGAGACGGGCGCGCTGCGCGACATGGTCGCGAATCACCTGCGGCAGCTGCTGACCCTGACCGCGATGGAGCCGCCGGCCGCGTTCGACGCCGATTCGGTGCGCGACCGGAGGGTACAGGTGCTGTGAGCCACTGTCGAGACGTTGTGTTCCTCTTCGATGTCGACAACACCCTCCTCGACAACGACGCGGTGGTCAGGGACTACCGCGCCCACCTCGTGCGGGAGTGCGGGCGCGAGGCCGCGGAGCACTACTGGACTCTCTTCGAAGGGCTCCGGCGCGAGCTCGGTTACGCCGACTATCTGGGCGCCCTCCAGCGCTACCGTCTCGATCACTTCCACGACCCCCGCCTCCTCTTGGTGTCCTCCTACCTCCTCGACTACCCTTTCGCCGAACGGCTGTACCCGGGCGCACTGGAGGTGCTGGCGCGCTTCGGCGGATTCGGGCTTCCCGCGGTCTTCTCCGACGGCGACGTGGTCTTCCAGCCCCGGAAGATCCAGCGCTCCGGCATCCGCCGGGCGGTCGCGGATCGGGTACTGGTTTACATCCACAAGGAGCGGGAGCTCGAGTGCGTCGAGCGCCAGTTCCCGGCGGCTCACTACGTCCTGATCGACGACAAGCTCCGGATTCTGACCGCTGTGAAGCGGAGCTGGGGACCGCGCGTCACCACCATCTTCCCGCGACAGGGGCACTATGCCCACGACCCCGAGATCCTGGCCGGCAACCCGCCGGCCGACCTGAGCATCGACGGCATTGGCGAGCTGCTCGACTATGACTTGCCAACGCTGCTCGGCGCTGCCTCCGGTGGTGCCGCGGCGCGCAGCACAGTGGCCGGCGTGGACCCATGAACGACCACGGAGAAGCGGAAAGCGGCCACAGAGAGCCGACCACCTCCGCCGATCTGGAGCGGCTCCAGCACGAGTCCTTCAACTACTTCCTCTACGAGACGAATCCCGTTAACGGGCTGGTGATCGACAAGACCGCGCCGGACTGGCCCGCGAGCATCGCCGCTACCGGCCTCGGCCTGGCGGCATACCCGGTCGGGGTCGAGCGCGGGTATGTGTCACGTGCCGCCGCGGTGGAACGTACGCTGACCACGTTGCGGTTCTTCTGGAGCAGCCCGCAAGGCCCGGAGTCCGACGCCACGGGCTACCGAGGCTTTTACTATCACTTTCTCGACCTGCAGACCGGGCGGCGCGCCTGGCAATGCGAGCTGTCGACGGTCGATACCGCGTTTCTGTTGGCGGGGGCGTTGACGGCGCGAATCTACTTCGACGCGGATACGTCCGACGAGCGGGAGATCCGCTCCCTGGCCGACGCGCTCTATCGCCGCACGGATTGGAACTGGGCGCAAGACGGCGGCTCGACTCTCACGCACGGCTGGAAGCCCGAAAGCGGCTTTCTCGAGTACCGGTGGAAGGGCTACGACGAAGCGCTGCTGCTGTATGTGCTGGGACTCGGCTCGCCCTCTCATCCGCTGCCAGAGACCAGCTACTCAGCGTGGTGTTCCACCTACGAATGGAAGCGCATCTACGGCCAGGACTACCTCTATGCGGGGCCGTTGTTCACCCACCAGCTTTCTCACATCTGGATCGACTTTCGCGGCATTCAGGATGCGTTCATGCGCAGCAAGGGCATCGACTATTTCGAGAATAGCCGCCGCGCCACCTACGTGCAGCAACAGTACGCAATCGATAATCCACTGAAGTTCGAGGCCTACGGGCACGATTGCTGGGGGATCACCGCCAGCGAGGGTCCAGGGCCGGTGACGATGAAAGTCCACGGAATCGAGCGCCGCTTCTTCGACTACGTGGGGCGAGGAGTACCGCACGGACCCGACGATGGCACCATCGCGCCGTGGGCCGTCGTGGCGTCATTACCCTTCGCGCCCGAGATCGTTTTGCCGGTCCTCGGCTACTGCATCCACGAGGCCAAGCTCACAGCGTCCAACCCGTACGGGTTCAAGGCGTCCTTCAATCCGACGTTCCCGGTCGAATCGGACAGTCCCCACGGCTGGGTATCGCCGTGGCATTTTGGGCTCAACCAGGGACCGATCGTTCTGATGATCGAAAACCACCGTACGGGCCTGTTGTGGCAACTGATGCGACGGTGTCCATACCTCGCCAGCGGCCTGCGTCGAGCGGGGTTCTCCGGCGTCGTGGTCTTGTAGGCAACGATTCTCGCAGCGCTCGTGGCAATCCTCTTGCGGCGGGCTGTGGCATGACTCCGGTCCACGTCTACCCCAACGTGCTCCTCGACCAACGATTCGGAGGCTCACCCACCGATCGTCAAGATCATGATTCCGATACTCCGGCTCTTCGGGGAGCCGCCGCCCGCGCGAGGAGCTCTCGCTGCGGTCCCGGCTAGCCAGCCCCTCAGTTCTACTCGTACACCATCCATAGCGGGCCGGGGAAGAGGAACGAGAGGCCGCTGCGCAGGCGGTCGCGCCAGTTCTCCCAGTTGTGGCCGTCGAAGGCCTCGACATAGCGCACGTCCATGCCGGTCGACTGCAGGATCGGCACCAGGGAGCGGTTCTCGTAGATCAGCGACTCGTAGACACCGCAGGAGACGAATACCCGCTCCGAAACGCGCGTCGGCGCGTCGCGGAAGCCGTTCACGAACTCGACCACCGGTTCGAACGCCGGACCGCGGCGGCTCGGTCCGATGTCGGTGAAGGCGAACGAACCCGACTGCAGCAGGAGCCGGCCGAACTGCCCCGGATAGTGCGCCGCCGCGGCGAGCGCTGCCACGCCGCCGAAGCTCGCGCCCATGAGGCCGCGGCTCGCCGCCCCTTTCTGCAGCGGATAGCGCACCTCGAGCGCCGGCACGAGCTCCTCGGCGAGAAACCGGCTGTGATCGACGTGCGCCGCGTAGTCGCGCAGGCGCTGACGCGACTGGGTGAGGGCGACGATCATCGGCGCCACCTCGAGACGGTGGATCAGGTTGTCGAGCACCGTCTTCAACACCGAGAAATGAAGGTAGTCCGAACCGTCGTGGACGATGAGCAGCGGATAGCGCCGGCTGCTGCGAAAGCGCGCTGGAAGGTAGACCTGGACCTCCTGCGAGCCGCCGAGGGCGGTGCTCGGCACCCGGTGCTTCTCCAGCGTGCCCGGCCGCGCCTCCGGATCGGGTGAGATCCAGTCCGGTACCTGGTACTCCGCTCCCTGACAAACCGAGTTGGCGCCGAACGGATCGTGCGCCAGTTGCGAGTTGAGCGGATCGCGAATCAGGCGGGAGACGTCCCCACGCTGCACCTCGAGCTTGTACTCCACCCGCGAGCGCACGGGTATCTCCTGCGTCAGGTACCAGAGATCGCTGCCCAGAACCTGGGTGAAAGGCTGTGCCGAGGTCAGGCCGAAGATCCAATGCTGCAGAAAGACGGCATCCGCTTCGCCGCGGTAGAGGAAGGTGACCGTTCGGCCCTCGACGATCGGCGCGTTGTGGCTGGCGAGAAAGGTGTCGATCCGCGCCGCAGGGAGCTCCCCTTCGGCGAGCAGAGCCGAAATCGCGAGTGTCACTCCGCCTCCAGAGGGGCGACCGTGCCGTCCGGCATCAACCGGCTCATGCCGGAGCCGTGCGCGGCCGGCGAAGCCACCGCGGAGCGCCCGAGGTCGTCGAGCGCCATCCAGGCGCCGTCGGCCATCGCCACGCAGATCGCCGGAGCGAAGCGCCGCGCGAGCAGTGCCACGCGCCGGCGGTCGTCGAGCGCCAGACGGCGACGGGCGTGGGGAAAGAGCACCAGGCCGCGCACCAGGCCGAAGCCGTGCTCGAGGACCTCGGTGTTGCCGTACCCCTGCGGCGGCGAGTGGTGAAAGAGCACCACGCGCTCGGCGATCGCCATCGCGCCCGCCGACCAGGCGAAGACCGCCTTGCCTTTGAGCTTCTTGTCGAGGTCGAAGAGGCGCATGCGATTCAGCAGAATGGCGACATGGCCGCCGGCGATCGCCAGCCCCTCGACCTTTTCGAGCTGCCGGACCATCTGACGACTATGGCGCTCGATTGCCGGGCGACCGGCCGGCCGGTGCAGGCGGACGAAGGCGGCATGCACCTCGTCCACCCGCGCGAGGTGATGCTCGTCGAGGGCGCGGATGGCCTCCAGCGCCGACTCGCGCTCGGGTGCCAGTAGTTCCGGGTCGCCCGAGCGCATCTCGAGCTCGCGCAGCGCCGTCTGGGCGTAGCCGAGCCGTGAACGGTAGAGCTCCTGCAGCTCGCGCAGGCGCTCCTGGCGCTCGCGATAAGCCGCGGCGAGCTCCGGATCGCGCTCGAAGGCGTCCTCGCTGCGGGCATACAGCATCAGGTTCATCGTGCGTTCGCCGAGGTGCTCGTGGAGCTCCAGATCCTCGGCTTCGCGCTCCTGCCAGCCGGCGGTCACCGAGGCCAGCCGGCCGGCGATGCCGGCGCGCGCCACCGCCTCGCCCAGGGTGGGCGTGAATCGCTGCGGTCCGAGGAGGGTGACGGTCGGCATGGGCTAGAATCCTATGGTTCCAAAGCCTGCGAGTCCATTCGCCGAGCGCGAAGGAGAGATCATGCACGTCATCTTCGTGGAACCGAAATTCCCCTTCAACCAGCGCGAATTCGTGCGCGGGCTCGCTGCCGTCGGCGCACGCGTCACCGGAATCGGCGAGCGCCCATGGGAGGCGATCGACGAGGAACTGCGCGGCTGGATGGTCGGTTACGAGCAGGTGCGCTCGGTGGTGCACGAACCCTCGATGCTCGAAGCGGTGCGCAGGGTGCAGGCGACGGCGTGGGTGGATCGCATGGAGGCGACGGTGGAGGCCCACATCCTCCCGGCGGCCAAGGTCCGCGCAGCGGCCGGCATCCCCGGGACCACCGTCGAGACCGCCTTCCTGTGCCGCGATAAGCCGGCGATGAAAGAGGCGCTGCGCCAGGCCGACGTCTCCTGTGCGCAGTCGCGCGGCGTTGCCAGCCCGCAGGAGCTGCGCATGTTCGCCGCCGAAGTCGGCTACCCGATCATCCTCAAGCCGCGGGCCGGCGCCGGGGCTTCAGGCACGCAGCGGGTCGACAACGACCGCGAGCTCGAGAGCGCGATCGTCGACCAGGGGCTCGACCGCGGCGCCTCGGTCGCCGCCGAGGAGTTCATCGAGGGCCACGAGGGTTTCTACGACACGATCTCGATCGGCGGCAAGGTCGTGCACGAGTTCATCTCGCACTACTACCCCAACGTGCTGGAGGCCATGCGCACGCGCTGGATCTCGCCCCAGATCGTCACCACGAACCGCGTCGACTCACCCGGTTACAGTGACCTGCGCCAGATGGGGCAGAAGGTCATCGCGGCGCTCGGCATCACCACCTCGCCGACCCACATGGAGTGGTTCTTCGGCCCCAAGGGGCTCAAGTTCTCGGAGATCGGCTGCCGTCCGCCGGGCGTCGGCGTCTGGGATCTCTACGCCGCGGCGAACGAGTTCGACATCTACCGCGAATGGGCGATGGCCGTCGTGCACGGCCGCCCCGGGCAGCAGACTTCGCGCCGCTACTCCGCCGGCATGATCGCGCTGCGCCCGAACCGGGAAGGCCGGGTCTCCGGCTACGAAGGCCTCGAACAGGTCTATCAGGCCTACGGCGACTGGATCATCGACTCGCACATGCCGCCCCCCGGCTCCCCCACCGGCGGCGTCGAGGGCGGCTACATGGCGAACGCGTGGATCCGCATGAAGCACCCCGACTACGACCAGCTGCGCCGGATGCTCGATCTCGTCGGCCGCACGATCAAGGTCCTGGCGCAATAGGCCGGTAACCGCAACCAAGGAGAAACACCATGAGGCTGGCGCACTTCTACCTGCTGGGACTGCTAACGCTTCCAGGCCTGGCAGAGCCACAAGGGCGTTTCTGGCTCGTCGACTCCAACAACCAGTACATCGGCGAGGTGGCTGCGGTGGACCAGATCCGTCCGTGGGTGGCGATCCTGGCACCGGGGGGTGAACCGGTCTTCGTTCCCTTCGAGGCAGCTGGAGGCGAGAGCCTGACCGCGGAAATTCTCTATGAGAGCACCAGCTGCACCGGAGCCGGCTACGTCACTATCTCGAGCAATACACCCGCCTTGAGAACCGGCTACGTCATCGGCGGAAATCAGGTCTGGGCGACAAAGCGAACTCCTTTTGTCCAGATCTCGGCGCAGTCCTTCCACGACAACACCGGCCCGTGCACCCAGATACCAGGCGCCCAGTTCCTAGTTCGGGAAGTGGAGTTCGTCGGCAATCTGACTTTCACGCCGCCGGTGCACGTCATCTGGAATCCGAACGTGCTGCTCCTGGACGGCTTCGAGCTCGGCAACACTTCCCACTGGTAGGCGGTAGGCAGCGCTTGAAAGTCAGCGGGCGACGATGGCAACCGCTCCAGCGCGGGCGATGACCTTCTCCTGCTCGATTCCTAGCCCGATCGGTCCGCTGCTGCTGTGCGGCACCGGCACGGCGATCACCGCCATCTTCATGGCGACGCGCAAACACCCCGAGGCGATCCCCAGCGAGACCCGTCCGGACGACGGCCCATTCCTGGAGGCGCGCCGGCAGCTCGAGGCCTACTTCGCCGGCGAGCTCAGGGAGTTCACGCTCGCGCTCGCGCCCGAAGGGACGCTCTTCCGGCAGAAAGTCTGGCGCGCCCTTCTCGACATTCCCTACGGCGCCACCGAGAGCTACGGCGCGCTCGCGCTGCGCATCGGCCTGCCGCAGGCGGCGCGCGCTGTCGGCCTCGCCAACGGCCGCAACCCGATCAGCATCGTGATCCCCTGCCACCGCGTGATCGGCAAGAACGGCTCGCTGGTCGGTTACGGCGGCGGCCTCGAGCGCAAGCAGTGGCTGCTCGCCCACGAGCAGCGCCACGCCGTCGGCGCCCAGCAGCGCCTGCCCGGCTGCTGATCAGCCGGAGATCTCGACCTCGCCTTCGATCTCGACCGGGATGCCGAACGGCAGCTCGGCCATGCCTACGGCGCTGCGGGCGTGGGCGCCGACCTCGGGGCCGAAGAGCTCGAGAATCAGCTCCGAGAAGCCGTTGATGACCGCCGGCTGGCGGTCGAAGCCGGGGGCCGAGTTCACCATGCCGAAGACGCGCTCCCACGCGGTGATGCGGTCGAGGTCGCCGAGTGCTCGTTGCAGGCTGCCGAGGATCGCAAGAGCGGTGAGCCGCGCCGCGATGTAACCCTGCTCCAGGGTGAGGTCGCGCCCGACCTTGCCGAGCGGCTGCGCGAGGCTGCCGTCCGGGGCGAGGGGCCCGTGACCGGAGATGAAGGCCCGGGGACCGCGCAAACGGACGAACTCGAACGGCAACACGACGCCTCCCGGCGGCACGAGCTGCGGCGGCAGGATCAGACCCATCGCGGCGAGCTTTGACTCGATTCGCGCCATCGGCAGCCTCCCTGGGAGCGATCCGCATCCTACCCGTGCCCGGCGGGCACGAGAACTCCACCGCCCCGCGCTCCGTAGACAGGCCTATGCGAACTCCGAACCGGATCGGCGAGCGGCGCGCCAGCGCTGCAATAATGTCCAGCATGCCCATGCCCAACGCGCACCACTCCGCCGCCACTTCAGCAAACCGCAAGCGCCTCTGCGGAGCCCTCGGGCTCGCAGGTCTGGCGCTTCTCTCGACCTCGTCCGCCCTCCGCGCCGCCGACGCCGGGCCCGGAATCGATCTGGCCGGGATCGACCGCACCATCGCCCCGGGGGACGATTTCTTCGCTCACGCCAACGGCACCTGGCTGAAAACGACCGAGATCCCGGCCGACCGCGGGTCCTACGGCGCTTTCGCCATCGTCGCCGAAGAGACGAACCGCCGCACCAAGGAGTTGATCCAGGAGGCCGCGACCGCAACCGGCGCGAAGGGTGCGGCGGACGCCGAATCCCGCAAGGTGGGCGACTACTACCTGGCTTTCATGGATGAGGCCGCGATCGAAGCCAAGGGGAGCTCGCCGATCGAGCCCGAGCTCGCCGCGATTGCCGCGCTCGCAGACAAGGTCGCGCTCGCCCGCCTCCTCGGCGGACAGCTGCGCGCCGACGTCGATCCGCTGAACATGACGGATTTCCACACCAGCAGGCTGTTCGGGCTGTGGGTTTCGCCGGACTTCGACAATCCGGCGAAGAACGTCGCCTACCTGCTGCAGGGCGGTCTCGGCATGCCCGATCGCGACAACTACCTCGAGACCGATGGGACGAGCGTCGCCCTGCAGGCCAAGTACCGCGGGTACATCGGCCGCATGCTCGAGCTCGCCAGAGCGAGCGAACCGGGCGCGAGCGCCGAGCGAGCGGCCCGGATCTACGCTCTCGAAGCCAAAATCGCCGCGACCCACGCCACGCGCACCGAATCGATGGAGGTCCAGCGCGCGAACAACCGCTGGCCGCTCGCCGGCTTTCCGGTCCAGGCTCCCGGCCTCGACTGGTCGGCCTTCTTCGAGGCCGCCGGTCTTTCCGAGCGCGGCGCGAAGGCGACCGACCTGATGGTCTGGCACCCGGGTTCGACGACGGGCATTGCCGCCCTGGTCGGCTCGGAGCCGCTCGCGCTGTGGAAGGACTACCTCGCCTTCCGGGTCATCGACCGTTCCGCGCCTCTTCTCTCCAGGGCGTTCATCGACGAGAATTTCGCCTTCTACGGCACGGCGCTCTCCGGCGCCACCCAGCTGCGCGAGCGCTGGAAGCGCGCCGTCGACGCGACCAGCGGCGCCCTCGGCGAAGCCGTCGGCAAGCTCTACGTCGCGAAGTACTTCCCGCCGGAGGCCAAGGCCGAAGCGCAGAAGATGGTGCAGAACATCGTCGTCGCGTTCGGGAAACGCGTGGACAGCCTCGCCTGGATGTCACCGGCGACACGCGCCAAGGCGAAGGCCAAGGTCGAGACGCTTTACGTCGGCATCGGCTACCCCGAGCGCTGGCGCGACTACGGCGGCCTCGCCGTGGCGCGCGACGATGCCTTCGGCAACGCCGCGCGCTCGGAGCTCTTCGCCTACACCTCGGCCCTCGCCCAGCTCGCGCAGCCGGTGGACAAGACCCAGTGGTGGATGACCCCGCAGACGGTCAACGCCGTGAATCTGCCGCTGCAGAACGCGATGAACTTCCCCGCCGCCATCCTGCAGCCGCCGTTCTTCGATGCCAGGACCGACCCGGCGCAGAACTACGGCGGCATCGGCGTCGTCATCGGGCACGAGATCAGCCACAGCTTCGACGATCAGGGCGCCCAGTTCGACGCCAGCGGCCGATTCGCCAACTGGTGGACGGACGAAGACATGAAGCACTTCCAGGCTGCGGCCCAACGCCTGACGGCGCAGTACGACGCCTACGAGCCGCTCCCAGGCAGCCACGTCAACGGCAAGCTCACCCTGTCGGAGAACATCGCCGACGTCGCCGGAATCGCCGCCGCCTACGACGGCTACCGCGCCGTCTACGGCGGCAAGGAGGGACCGTCGGCGCAGGGCTTGAGCGGCGACCAGCGCTTCTTTCTCTCGTTCGCACAGATCTGGCGTTCCAAGGCCCGGCCCGAGGCCCTGCGCAGCTCACTGCTGACCAACGGCCACGCGCCAGGTGAGTTCCGCGCCGCCACGGTGCGCAACGTCGACGCCTGGTACGCGGCGTTCCAGATCCAGCCGTCCGCGCGCCTCGCCCTCGCCCCGGAGGCTCGCATCCGCGTCTGGTGACCTTCTCCGGCCGGGATGGCAGATGAGCTAGGCTGCGCGGCAGCGAACCGCCAGTGCAGTCAGCTCCATCAGGGAGGGTGATGAGCTCAGTGTCGGCGCGGGACTCTCGACAGTGAGGCGGCCGGACCCCGGTCGCTTCGCGATCGCGCGCGCCCGCTTCGAGGAGCTCGCCGAGATGTCGCCGGCCGGCCGTGCGACCGAGCTCGCCGCGCTGGCCGCGAGCGATCCGGACCTCGCTGCAGAGGTGGCGGAACTCCTCGCCGCCGACTTGTCCGCAGGGGACGACTTCCTGAACTTCGGTGTCAGCGGATTCGCTCCGGAGCTCGTGGGCGAGGCGCTCGACGCCGGTCTCGCCGCCAGCCCCGAGGCCGGCCGCCGAATCGGACCCTGGAGGCTCCGCACTCTTCTCGGCCGTGGCGGTATGGGTGAAGTCTGGGAGGCCGAGCGGGCAGACGGTCAGTTCGAACAGGTCGTGGCCTTGAAAGTCCTCAAGCGCGGGATGGACTCCGACGAAGTCCTGCGCCGATTCCTGCGCGAGCGCCAGATTCTCGCGCGCCTCGAGCACCCGAATATCGCACGCCTGCTCGACGGCGGCATCGCCGCCGACGGGCGCCCCTATTTCGCTCTCGAGCGCGTCGAAGGCGAGAGCCTGGGTGACTGGTGCAGGGCACACCGGGCCAGCCTGCGCACTCGCGTAGAGCTGCTGATCGCGGTCGCCGACGCCGTCGCGGTAGCGCATCGGAGCCTCATCGTCCATCGCGATCTGAAGCCGTCGAACATCCTCGTCGACAGCGAAGGGCGGGTGAAACTGCTCGACTTCGGCATCGCCAAGCTCCTCTCCGGTGACGAGGGTGAGGCCGCTGAGCGCACGCATTTCGAAGCGCGGGCCTTGACGCCGGCTTACGCCGCGCCCGAGCAGATCCTCGGCGAGCCGGTGACCACAGCGACCGACGTCTACGCCCTCGGCGTGGTGCTCTACGAGCTGCTGACCGACCGGCTCCCCCACGACCGCTCCTCGACCTCCGCCTCGGCGCTCGCCGGCCTGGTCGAGCGCGAAACCCTCACGCGACCGAGTCAGGCAGCCGCGGACGCCGGCGAACCACGGAAGGCGCGCCTGCTCGTCGGCGATCTCGACACGATCGTGCTCAAGGCGCTCGCCCGCGATCCGTCGCGGCGCTACGGCTCGGCGACCGCCCTCGGCGACGACCTGCGCCGCCACCTCGACGGCCGGCCGGTGCGCGCGCGTCCCGATTCGCGGCTCTACCGCGCGCACAAGTTCGCGACGCGGCACAAGGTCGGAGTGGTTTTCGCCGCTCTCGCGCTCTTCTCGCTTTCGGCAGGGCTCTCGATCGCGCTATGGCAGGCGCGCCGCGCCGAATCCAGTGCCGCGATTGCCGCGGCGAACGCGCAGCGCGCAGAGCGGGTGAAAGAGTTCCTGATTGGACTCTTCGAGGTCGCGGATCCCGAACGGTCGGGAGGCAACGTGCCGGTCCGGGAGGTCATCGAACAGGCCGGCAAGCGGCTCGAGTCCGAGCTCGCAGGCGAGCCTTTGATTCGCGCCGATCTGCTGGAAGCGGTGGCGCGCATCGATCGCAGTCTCGGCCTCCTCGATCCCGCGTTGGATCTCGCCAAGAGGGCGTTGGCGATACGCTCGCTGGAGCTATCGGCGGCGGATCCGGCCATCGCAGCCGCACAGGCGACGCTGGGCAGCGTTCACCTCGATCAGGGAAAGGTCGACTCGGCGCTGGTGGAGCTCGAGCGGGCCGTCTTCCAGCTCGAGGCGACTGAATCGCCGTCGAGCTTCCTGCTGGCGCGCGCGCGCAGCGATTATGGCAACGCGCTGTTCCTGAAGGGTCGAGTGCAGGACGCGGAACGAATGGAGCGCAAGGTCTGGGAGACCTATTCCGCCGTGCTCGGCGCCGACAATCTCCAAACCGCGCTCCATCTTCGTAATCTTGGCGTAGTGCTCGACGAGCTCGATCGCACGCAGGAGGCAGAAGACGCTTTCAGAACCTCACAGGCGGTGGTCGAGCGGCTTCTGGGCACCGGGCACCGGAGCGCAGCAGAGAGCTACGTCAACCTCGCTGTCCTGCTCGAGAAGCGAGGCAAGTTCGACGAGGCCGAAGACCTGCTCAAGCGCGGGCTCGCCATCCATCGGGAGAAGCTGGGCGGATCTCACCACTCGACGGGGCGCTCGATCCAGCTCTACGCGGTCTTCCTGAAGAATCGCGGCCGGCTCGACGAGTCGAAAGCGTTCTACCGCGAAGCGCGCGCGCTCTTCGCGGCGATCAACCCGCGCAGTTTCGAGGTCGGCAAGTGCGACAACGGCCTGGCGATCATCGCCGGCAAGCGCGGGGACCACGCCGCCGCGGAGAAGCTGCTCGCCGGGGTCACCGATCTCTTTCGCGAACAGCTCGGCGAAGGGCACCAGTTCGTCTGGCAGGTGCAGGGCAACCAGGCGCTCGAGATCGCGGCGCAAGGGCGCTTTGCCGAAGCGGCCAGGATCCAGCGCGAAGTCCTGGCGCGGCTCGAGACCATCACGGGTCCGGAGAGCGACGAGACGGCGGTGGCGCTCGCTCGGCTGGCGACCTCGCTCGACGCTCTGGGCCGCAAGGCTGAAGCTGCGCTCCTCGCCGAGCGCGCCACCTCGATCCAGAACAAGCTCCGCAACACCGCGGGCTGACCGCCGCAGCGGCGAATCAGCAGCTCCAGTGCAGCCGGGCGGGCATCGAGTGTAGGAGTCCGTCCGGCAGGTGGTGTTAACGTCTGCTCATGTCCCGCACCGTTCGTTTCGCGTCGCTGACCGTCGTCGTACTGGCTTCCCTCCTACCGCCGCCGGCGTCCGCTGCCGGAGCCGCGGTACCGTTCATCGACGACGACTATCTGCAGGCACTCGCCCAGGCGCGGACGCGGAAGCTGCCGATCTTCCTCGAGGCCTGGGCCCCCTGGTGCCACAGCTGCCGGTCGATGCAGGCCTACGTCTACACGGACGCGAAGCTCACGCCGTTCGCCGACCGCTTCGTCTGGCTGGCGATCGACACCGAGAAACCGGGGAATGCCGCGACGGTGGCCAAGTTCCCGGTCGGAGCGTGGCCTTCCATGTACGTCATCGATCCACAGAGCGAAACCGTGGCCTTCCGCTGGACGGGAAGCGCGACGATCGAGCAGCTCATCCGCTTCCTGGAAGAGGCGCGGACGGCGATGTCCGGCAAGAGCCCGGCGCCTGGTGCCGCGGAGGCAGCCCCCCTGCAGGCTCTGCTGGCAGAGGCCGACCGGCTCTATGGCGCCGCCGCGTGGGACACGGCGGCGACCGCGTACGCGAAGGTTCTCGCGCGCGCTCCGGCGCACTGGGCGCCACTGCCGCGCGTCGCGGACGCCTATCTCTTCGCCCTGCAGCTGGCCGATCGAGGCGCGGAGTGCGCGCGAGCGGCGCTGGAACTGCTCCCCCGGATCGGCGGAACGCCCTCGTCGGCTTCGGTCGCGGCGGTCGGGCTCGATTGCGCCGTCGGGCTCGAAGCGGAGGCGCCGGGGCGCGGCGCAGCGATCGCCGACCTCGAACGCGCCGCGCGCGCGGCGCTCGACGACCCCGGCCTGGGCCTCGCGGCAGACGATCGCTCGGGGATCTACATCTCGCTCATCGGTGCGCGCGAGGACGCCAGGGACGAGGCCGGCAAGAAGCGCCTGGCCGGAGAGTGGATCGCGCTTCTCGAGAGCGCGGCGGCGAAGGCGTCCACGCCGGATGCCCGCGCCGTCTTCGACTCCCATCGCCTCTCGGCCTATCTCGAAATCGGCGAGCCGCAGCGCGCCATCCCGATGCTCGAGGCTTCGGAGCGCGATCTTCCAGCCGACTACAATCCGCCGGCGCGGCTCGCCGTGGCGTATCGCGAAATGAAGGACTACGTTCGCGCGCTCGCCGCCTCCGACCGCGCCCTGGCGAAAGCCTACGGCCCGCGCCGCCTCGGAATCCTCCGTACGCGCGCCAAGATCCAGGCCGAGAGCGGCGATCGCGCTGCCGCGCGCGCCACCCTCGAATCGGCGATCGCCGAGGCCCAGGGGCTGCCGGCCGGCCGGCCAGGTCTCCGCGCGCACGTTGAGCGCGCTCCGTCTCGAGCTCGAGTCCTTCAGCGCGCCTGCGGCTGCCCCATAGCGGGCGTCCAGCGCCCGCCCAAGGTGGCTCTTCGGGTGCGTCCGCAGGCGGGAGGAGCCGATCCCTCAGCCGTCCGGATCGCCGTGCGCTGCGAGGACGAGATGCAGGGACGGCTTGCTTTCAGCAGCCGCCATCGCGCTTCCTGGATCTTCGTAGACAAGCTCGACCTCGAGATCGAGTGCTGCACTCGATGCCGAGGGTAAGCACCGGAGCAGCGCTCCGGCAGGCAGCGGCTCGACACCCACTTCGAGCCGCCACAGCCTCGCCTGCTCTCCGAGCGCAGCAACACCCCGCAACAGCAGCCTGCGGTCTTCGACCTCGACGGAGGGAGACAGCACCGGGGCTCGGCGCACCTTCTCCCCGCGGATGCCTGGCAAGCCCACCGTGAGGAACGGACAACGCACGTCGGAGGGTCGCTCGACGCCATCCCGCCGAGCCAGTCGAATCGCACTGCGAAGTCGCTTGAGGTCGAAGAGCGGCGCCGAGACCACGACACGCACGTCGTCGTAGAGCTCGGCCAGAACGGGATCTCGCAAGCTGTTTCTTTCCGCCACGAGACTGTCGAGATAGCCCTCGGGAATGTGCCGCCGCAAGTGCCCAATCTCCCACGGCGGCTCGTACGGCAGGCGCGCGAGAAACGGATCCGAGAGCGCATAACGATCGACGAGAATCTGCTGCGGGTGGGCCCGGAAGCCCGGGCGGCCGAGAATGCCGATGACCTTTGGCGGGCCCAGCGGCTCCACCATCGGCTTGGGCCAGCCGTCGCGGAGGAGAGCCCACAGCCACTCCGACCCGGGCGGATTGCCTTTCATGTCCATGATGCCCGACTTGCCCGGGGCGCCCACCCGCCAAGCCGGGAGATGGTCTCGGCCGGTGAAGAGAGCCGTCTGCGGCCAGAGGATGCAAACGGCGAGGACGCCAGCCAGACCTCCACGCACGGCCCGATCGGGCAGCTGCGTGACCGCCAGAACCAGCGCCACGACCGTCGACGGAACCCAGAATCGGCCCACCATGAAATCGCCACCGATCGACGTCACATAGACCATGTGGAGGACGGCGCCGATTCCGAGCGCCCTGCCGAGCGCTGCACTGCGAACCGCCGCGAAAGCACCGCCGATCAAGAGGGGAATCCAGAGCGGATCCCACAGGGCAGTCGCCTTGATGTACTGCAGGCCCTGCACCAAGAGCTCGGCTCGCGACACGCCAGCACCCAGCTTGGCGAGCGCCGTGTTCGGGACCAACGAACCGTAGTAGAGAAGCGAGAACAGGGACCACGCCACGAACGGCAGCAGACCCGCCACGATCTCGGCACCGCAGCGGGCCCGTCCCGAGGTCCAGCGCCGTGCCGCGAGGAGCAAGAGTACCGGCAAGAGCAACGGACCATGATCGTGCCTCGTCAACAGAAGCGCCGAAGCCATCATGAAGACGGGAGTCACGGACCGGCTTCCCCCGATTCCGCTGCTCCCTTCCCGCCTCAGAACGAGGTACGAGAAGGCGACGATCAAGAGAAACGACAACGGGGTTTCGAGACCGGAGGACGAAAAATCCAGGAGGACTCGCGAGCCGACAACCGCGGCGACGCAGAGCAGTCCTCTCGCCGGCTGACCGCCGACGAGGCGCCACAACAACACCAGGGCAACCGAGACTGCCAGCCAGCTGAGCAGAAAAGCTGCCGCAGCGAGAGGGAGACCCGCCACGCGCAATGGCAGCAGCAAGCCGAGCCAGGAAGGATGGGTGAACGCCTGGACCCGCTCGTGAGGATTGAACTGCAAGCCGTTGCCGACCAGCAACTGCTCGATCGAACGGAAGGTGATGAAGGCGTCGTCGGTGATCCAGGCGTTGCGCCACCATATCCAGGAGAAGGCCACGAGGACCGAGACCCCTCCGATCCACCGGCGAGTCCTCAAGGTTCGTTCGACCTGGCGCAGGTGCGGTCCTCGGGCAGATTCGAGTCGCGGTCCTTCCACATCCTCCGCTCCCGCTGCGCTCTGGCCTGCGAGATCGTCGCCACCAGCGCCGCCCCGATCAACGGCAGCCCAGGTACCCCGAACCTCGGCAGGAACTCGGTTGCGGCCGCATGGACGAGGAACAAAGCCAACGGCCCGGCAAGCAGGGCGAGTGCCACGACACGTCTGCTGCGAATGGAAGCGGAGAAAACCCAAACGACAGCACCGGCCAGAAGCAACCCCAGTGCGAACGTCAAGTCGAACGGTGCCACCAGCTCTGGCGAACGCTCCGCGAACAGTCCCCGCCAGGCCACTGCAAGAGTTGCGAGAGCGTGATCGCCGGGTCGGTCGAGGAACTGACTCAGTGCCTTCCGGCCCAAGGCCAGATCGACCGCAAGAGGATCCGCGGACGACAGCCGCTCGGCGTTCCAGCTTCGCATCGCGCGGGTGAAGAAATTCCCTTCGCCTTGCCATCGGTAGCGCGAATAGCTCGCTTCAGGCCAGAGTCGTTCTCCGGCGCGACGCGCCGACTCGAGCGGCGTCCATGCGAGCAGCGCCGGCAAGAACCCCTCGTTGGCGATCTGACGGTCGAGCTCGGCGCGGGTCCACAGCACCGCTCCACCCCTGTCCGCGAGCACGAAGTGGCCGGTCGCGCGGAAGTTCCTCGTCATCCAGACAGCCAGCGGTGTCAGCGCGAGGCACGCGAACACTGCAGCCCTCCTTGCGCGCCGGCGGAGAGAGACGCTTCCCGGCACCATGAGGAGAACCAGCACGCCCGCCGGCACGAGCGCGATACCGGCGCCGCGCGCCAGTGGGCAGAGTCCGGTGGCCAGGCCGGCCAGCGCGATGGCTCCTCCTCCTCCCCGGGTCACGGCGAGAGCGAGCCCACAGCCCGCGAGCGTCACCAGCGCGGCGGCGAGCCCCTCCGAACCGGGCAACAGCGCCGCTTGTCGCATCGCTGGGCTCGCCACGACGAAGACCACCGCAGCCAGGCTGGCCGGCCCGCTCGCACCAGCCAGGCGGGCTGCGATGCCAGCCCCCGCTGCCGTGACCCCAAGCAGGAGCGCACCGAGAGCACCTATGCCGCGCGCCGCCGCGCCAGGGAGGTCGGGCCACGCATCCGGCGCGTTCACTGGGAGCGGTACCTGGCCCAGCCGCCAAACTGCCGCGAGGAGGAACGAATAGCCCGGCTCGCGGTAGGCGTCGCGAGGCGGGGGCGCAATGTTCAACGGCGCGCACGAGAACACACCGCTGCGAGCCAGGTGAGCTGCAGCCTGAACGTAGTCGCGCTCGTCGCCCGTCGGGACAGCCCGAGGCGGTCGCAGCCAGAACGACGCGACAGCCAAGACGCCACACGCCGCAATTGCCAGCCCGAGCAGATTTCTTCTCACGCCAGCGGGCCGCATCCCCCAGAGCTTACGCCGGTCGGCTCAGGGAACCGTCACGCTCCACGCCGACATGTCGTTGCTCTCGAAGCCGTCGAGGAACGGCATCGGGTCGTCCTCGCAGGACTGGACGACCACGTCGTCGACGTCCCAGCCCGCAGCGGTGACCGAGTTGTCGGATCCCATGCGCAGCCGGAACTGCACCGTCTGCCCGGCGTAGCCGCTGATGTCGGCCACGGTCTGGAAATAGGTGCTATCGCCGCACCAGGCCAGCAGGCCGGCGAGCGGATTGGCGAAGCTGGCGGACACTGTGCCTTTGTAGGCGCCGACCAGCAGGTCGGCGTCGGGCACCTGGGTCCAGGTGCCGCCGCCGTTGGTCGAGACCTCCAGGATCCCGCCATCGAAGCAGGCGGTCGCGCCACTGGGCTCGAGATTCGGCACGTGCCAGAACTTGAGCACCACCGGATTCTGGCCCGAGGGGAGCACCACGGCCGGCGACACCAGCCGCTGGTCGGAGACGACGGCCGGGTCGCCAGCGTGATAGTGCGAAGTGCCGCCGTGCGGGTTGGTCGCGGCGATCGCCCAGCTGTCGCCCGTGCCGCTGTGGGTCCAGCCGCTGGCGCCGGCCTCGAAACCGTACTGGTAGGCGATGCTGGCCAACGTTCCGGGTCCGCAGTCGCCGGGGGCGGCCACGGTGGTGAAGTTGAAGGTGCTCGAATGGACACTGGTGCCACAGGCGTTGGTGGCCTGGACACGCCAGTAGTGCACCGTACTGGTGTTCAGGGCCACGTTCGAGGTCCAGGTCGGATTCGTCAGGCCGCTGGCCGAGGCGACGATGGTGGTGAAGCCGGCGTTGGTGGCCACCTGGATGCTGTAGGAGCTCGCCCCCGTCACGGCACCCCAGGTGAAGGTCGGCAGAGCGGGGACATTGGAAGCGCCGTTGGCCGGAGCGGTCAACGCCGCGGCCGCCGGGTTCCCGGAGGCGATCGTCACGACGGCGTCACTGCTGTGGGTGAGCGGACCCGCCGCCGTGCCGGTGATCGTCACCGTCGAAGTGCCCGGGGCGACCGCGCCGGTGTTGCCGAGGGTCAGCACGCTGGTGCCCCCCGGGATCACCGGATTGACCGAGAAGTTCGTGGTGGCAGCGCCCGGAACGCCCGACGCCGAGAGGGTCACCGGCAGGACGAAAGCGTTGAACGAAGGCACGCTGAGGTTGATCACGGCGTTCGCCGGCGCGCAGACCTCCTGCGCCAGGGGCGACGGGAGAACCAGAAAGTCCGTCGACAGCGCGACGGTGTCGGTCCAGACGTCGGGATTGTTGCCGCCGCCCTCGATGCCGCGGTCGTCGGACCAGACGATCACCGCCGCCGAAGCGCTCTGCACCTGGGTGTCGTAGTCACCGTGGTAGCAGGTGGCGAGGTTGGGATCGAGCACGATCGGCGAATCGGTGTCGGTG
>JANNGS010000006.1:0-135995 GCA_031403995.1 Thermoanaerobaculia bacterium | reverse complement strand
GGATGTGTCCCGAGTCCCGTGGAAATTGTCGATCGTGGCGTAACGCTCCCACTTCCCTGTTGATGAGTCTATGACTTCAGGCTGCCTGGGCTTGCGCTCGGCCATCGAGCGCTGCCAGGCCGCGGTAGCCCTGGATCTTGTTGAGCTTGATCTGTCCGAAGGCGATGAGGCCGTAGAGCAGGGTGATGCCAGCCTCCTCGGTCGAGAAGCTCGCCTGGGTCTTCGTTCGTCGGCGAAACTCGCGGTTCAAGTTCTCGATTGCGTTGGTCGAGCGCAGCGACTTCCACATCGCCTTCGGGAATTCGTAGAAGGTCAGAAGCTCCTGCCCTGCCTCTTCAAGCGAGCGCGCGACCGGCGGGCACAGCTGTGACCATTTCGCGAGAAAGGCTTCGTAGGCCCTTCTCGCCCGGAGGCCGTCGTCGGCGTGGGTGATGCGCTGGTAGTCGCGCTGCATCTCGCGCCGGGCGTGGACGGGGCAAGCGTCGCTGAGGTTCCTGAGCTTGTGCACCGTGCAGCGTTGGACCTTGGCGCCCTTCCACTCGTCGAGCGCCTTGCCGAGGCCCTGATGCCCATCGATCACCAGCAACGCCGGTGTCGAAAGCGCTCGGCGCTGAAGGTCGACGATCACCGCGCTCCAGTTCGCCGCAGCCTCACTCGGCGCCAAACGCAGCGAGAGCAGAACCTTTTCGCCGCTGTCTCGCACGCCAAGCACCGCGAGCACCGGCACTGAGACGACCCGACGCGCCATGCGCACCTTCAGGTTGAAACCATCGAGAAAGAGGATCGGATACCTCTCCCCGGACAGGTCTCGTGCGAGCCAAGCCGTAAACAGCTCCTTCAGGCGCCCCACCACGCGGGAGACCGCGCTCTTCGACAGGTGCTTCTCGCCCAAAAGCGGAGCCAGAGCCTTCTTGACCCTGCGGCTGTTGGCCCCCGCCAGGTAGCAGCTCAGGATCACTTCGTCGATCTCTCGTGTTCGCCGCGCGTAACGCGGCAACAGCTGGCTGCGAAACTCGACCGTCTTGCCGCCTGGCTTGGCGACTCGACCTCGAGGCACCTCGATCCTGCGCGTTCCCTGAGATGTCGTGATGAGCCGCTCTTCGCTGCCGTTCCTGTACCCTCGGCGCACGGCACTGCGCTCGTACCAGGTCGTTCCCAACGCCTCCGCAAGCTCCTCCTTGAGAACGAGCTCGACCGCCTCGGCTACGCGGCGCTTCAACAGCTCCCGGATGTCCTGCCGAAACCCAACGACCTTCTCTCTGCTAACCTCTTCCACGGCGTAATCCTCCTTCGCGGGAAACCGCGATGTGCTTTGGTCAGCAGGAGGTTACGCCACTTTCTTTTTCCACAGGATTCGGGACGGATCCCATGCTTTACTTCATCCGCAACCCTGAAGACAGGAGCATGATTCCGCATACCTTGGTGAGCATCCTCTCACCCGCCACGCGGGGCGGCTCCAAGGACCTCCTCGCCAGAATGCGTTCCCAGAGCACGCTTGCTGAGCGTCTCGCGATCCGCAAATTCCTCGAGTTCCTGGTGCGGAGTCCGGAGGCCACATCTTTCGGAATGGAGGAACTGAAAGAGGGGGTGTCTTTCTGGTCAGAACCGAGTTGAGACCTCACGGCCTGGGAGGTCCGAGGCAAGCCCCTGCAAGGGGCGAACAGACCCAGCGACTGGGTCTCCATAGGCTCGGCAAGCCGCATCGAAAGACTCCAGCCATCTGTGCGCCCTACGGCACGCTGCTGGTCCAGTCGTCGTCGTGGCCGTCGTCGAAGCCGTTGCAGAAGAGGGCGGTCAGGGGGTCGATGGCCCAGAGCTCGCGGCCGAAGACATCGTCGTCGACGGCGAAGAAGAGGCGGCCCTGGAAGAGCACCGGGCGGCTGTCGACGAACGAGAGGTCGGCGAACTGGTCGGTCACGCGCCCGACACTGCCGCCGCCACAGTAGCGGAAGAGATCGCTCTGGTTGGTCGAGGGCGTCGCGCGGAAGTAGAGCGCGTTGCGATGGGCGAGAAAGCCGTTCGCGGCCGGCAGGGGTCCGCCCGCCCAGGGGGTCGAGGTGAAGCCCGCTGCACGCAGGGCATAGAGACCGGTCGGCCCTTCGCCCCCGGGCCCGTCCTCCTCGTAGCCGCCGACAAGGAGCCTCCCGTTCCAACTGGCCAGGCCTCCCTCGACGTCGAAGGTCGTCGACACCATCGCCGGGGGATTGACCCCATCGTCCACCCACACGCGGCCTTGTCCACTGCTGTCGGATGCCCGGAGATGGAGCTGGGCACCGTGCAGCACGAACGAGTCGGGGCTCGAGGAGCCGGTGCCGGAACGAAGGTCGCCAACCAGCTCGGGGGCGAGGAAGTTCTCGTGGCTCCAGGGCTCCCGGCCGGTGTCGTCCACCAAGGCGCCGAAGTAGAGACGGTCTGCGAGGACCGTCAGGGCCTCCGGCGAGGAGCTCGCCGCGGCGGAACGCAGGTCGTAGACATCGGGCGCCGTGGCGCCGTCCCAGCAGACCAGCTCGGCCCCGACGCCCGGGGTCGTGGCGCGGAAACAGAGCTCGGGGCCGAACGGGGTGAGGAAAGCCGGCGAGCCGCTACCGGGATCCAGCAGGTCGAGCACCTCGGCCGGTGCGTTGACGCCGTCGTAACGCCAGAGCTCGCGGTCGCCGGTCGGTCCGCCGAGAAAGTAGAGCGCCCCCTGCCAGACCGAGAGATGGGTCGCATGGATCTCGTCGCTCCCGGGTACTTTGGTCGCCGGCGAGAGACCGTCGTAGACCCAGAGGTCGAGGGAGCCGCCGTCGGCCGTCCCGGCGAAATGGAGCTTGTCGGCAAAGACCGCGGCATCGAGACCGGGCACGCCCGAGAAGGCTCCCGGCCGCAGGTCGGTGATGCGCACGGCGATTTCGGCGCGAGCGGCCAGCGGGGCCAGGCACATCGCAGCCAGCAGGGCCCATGAGCCCAACAAAAGCAGATTTCGAGCGCGTTCGAGAGTCATTTCTCCTCCGTTCTCGTCTTAGAACAGTCCGAGAACAGAGCGCGAAAGGGGACAAGGGCGCGCAGAAAGCCCACGCCCCGAGGCCCTCCGGGGATCTTTCGGGCCGGTCTGGAAAAGAGTCGGGTTTGGGTGTAGCGTGTGCGGGCCTCAAACATCCATAGCGCGGTTGCCGTCCCAAATTCCTGCCTGGAGGAGATGTTATGCAACAGAAGTACGCTGGCCGTCTCATCGCCTTGCTCGCCGTTGCGATTCTCGCCTGCGTCCCCGCCGCCTGGGGCGCCGATGCCGGACATGGCATCTACCAGGGCGTTTTACCGGTCGAGCGCTTCGACATTTCGCCGCCGCTGCGCGACATCACTCCTTTACGGCCTGAAGGGAAAGGTCCCGAACGGGAGGTTCGCGAAGGTAAGGAGGGCGAGGACCTCGACAAACCGCTCGGACCGCAGGATGTCGACGTCTCGGTCCAGGACTGGATCGGCGGCGGCGAGATCCCGGCGCCTTCGGTCACCTTCAACGGGCCGCCCAACGTCTCCAGCGTCTCGCCGCCGGACCCGGTCGGCGACGTCGGACCGAATCACTATGTGGCGATGAGCAACCTGTCGTTCCAGATCTTCGACAAGGCCGGCAACTCGCTCTTCGGCCCGGCCCTCAACAACACCCTGTGGGCCGGTTTCGGCGGCGCCTGCCAGACCGAGAACTCGGGCGATCCGATCGTGCTCTACGACCAGATCTCGGACCGCTGGATGCTCTCCCAGTTCACTTCGGCCGGCCCGACCTTCTTCAACTGCGTCGCCGTCTCGCAGACCCCCGACCCGCTGGGCGCCTACTTCCGCTGGGCCTTCTCCACCGGCACCAACTTCCCGGACTATCCGAAGTACGGCTTCTGGTCCGACGCGCTCTACATCAGCACGCGCGAGTTCTCGAGCGCCGGCCCGTTCGCCGGCGTCGGCGCCTACGCGGTCAACCGCGCGCAGCTGATCGCCGGCAACCCGGCGCCGACGGTGATCGCCTTCCTGGCGACCGCCGTCTCCGCCGGCGACGACTCCAACATCGGTGACGGCCTGCTGCCCTCCGACCTGGACGGCACCACCCTGCCGCCTGCCGGCACGCCGAACTTCTTCCTCGGTGCGATGGACAACGGCGGCCCCTACACCGCCCCACAGGATGCCCTCGTGCTGTGGAAGTTCACCGCCGACTTCGTCACCCCCGCGAACTCGAGCTTCGTGCTCACCAACACGATCCCGATCGCGGCCTACGATACGGTTTTCCCCTGTTCGCCGACCTCCCGCAACTGCATCCCGCAGCCGGCTCCGACCACGAACAAGATCGACATCCTGTCGTACCGGCAGCGCCCCACGAACCGCCTGGCCTATCGCAACTTCGGAACGCACCAGTCGCTGGTGACCAACCAGTCGGTCGAAGCTTCGGCCAACATGGCCGGCATCCGCTGGTGGGAGATCCGCAGCCCCAACAGCGCGCCGGTGCTGCACCAGGATGCCACCTACGCCCCCGGCACCGTTGACACGATCCATCGCTGGATGGGCTCGATCGCCATGGACAGCGCCGGCAACATGGCGCTGGGCTACAGCGCCTCGAACGGCACGTCGACTTTCCCGAGCTCGTGGTACACCGGCCGCCTGGCCGGCGACCCGCTGAACACGATGCCGCAGGGTGAAGGCTCGATCGTCAACGGCACCGGCTCGCAGACCGGCAGCGGCCGCTGGGGTGACTACACCTCGATGAACGTCGACCCGGTCGACGACTGCACCTTCTGGTACGTCAATCAATGGGTGCCCACCACCAGCTCGGTCGGCTGGCAGCTGCGGATCGGCGCCTTCAAGTTCGCCCAGTGCGGCACGCCGGACTTCACCCTCGCCACCACGCCGGACGACCAGGAGATCTGCGTCGCCACCAACGCCGTCTACACGGTCAACATCGGCAGCGTCAGCGGCTACGTCGATCCGGTGACCTTGAGCACAGCGAGCAACCCCGGCGCGGCCGGCTTCTCCCTCAACCCGGTCGTCCCGCCGGGCAGCAGCACCCTGACGATCAGCGGCGCGGCTGCCGGGGTCTACAGCTTCGACGTCATCGGCACCGCCGCCGGCCCGAACGTCCACCAGCAGACGGTCGGTCTGACCGTCTCGGCGGCGACGCCCGCTCCGACGAACCTGATCTCGCCCGCCAATGGCGCAGTCAACGTCCCGGCAACTCCGACCTTCACATGGGCCGCCGCGGCCGGTGCCACCTCCTACAGCATCCAGGTCGCCACGGACGCCGGCTTCAGCAATGTCGTCGCCTCGGCGACCGGCCTGGCGAGCCCGACCTGGGTCTCGAACGTCGCCCTGAACACCAGCACGCAGCACTTCTGGCGCGTCCAGGCGACCAACGCCTGCGGCACCAGCATCAACTCTGCGGTCTTCAGCTTCACCACCGTGGCCGCCCCCGGCGACTGCGGACCCGGCACGATCGCCAACAGCCTCTATGACTACGGTTTCGAGGCCGGCGCCAGCGGTTGGACCCACAGCGGCACCGGCGACAGCTGGGCGATCGCCGCGACCAACCCGCACAGCGGAACGTCGCAGTTCCACGGCGGCGATCCGGCCATCGTCTCCGACCAGCGGCTGGTGTCGCCGGCCGTGGTGCTCCCCACCGGCCAGAATCCGATCGTGCTCAAGTTCTGGCACCTGCCGAATCTCGAGGTCAGCGGCACGACCGCCTGCTTCGACGGTGGCATCCTGGAGGTTTCGACCAACGGCGGCACCACCTGGACCCAGGTGCCCAACGCCAACCTGCTGGTCGGCCCCTATCGCGGCCTGGTGTCCGCGAGCTTCGCCAATCCGCTCGCCGGCCTGCAGGCCTGGTGCGGCGACAGCGCGTACTTCCAGACCGTCGCCGACATCAGCGCCCACGCCGGCCTGACGGCGCAGTTCCGGCTGCGCCTGGGATCCGACAACTCGGTCACCGCTCCGGGTTGGGACGTCGACGACGTCTCCGTCCAGTCCTGCGAGGACGACCCGATGCCGTTCCTCGACGGTTTCGAGAGCAACGACATGTCGGCATGGAGCCTGGCCGTCCCTTGATGCTCCGCCGGGCCTGACCGGCGCATCCAGCAGCATCGACTCTCTTCCAACCCCGGTCCCCGCAAGGGAACCGGGGTTTTTTGTCAGAAGCAATGGTGACAGTTCACTGACTTCCCCGGCCTGAACGGTACGTCGGTCCGGTTCGCGGGCAGGCTGGCCGCACCAAGCGGACGCGCGCGAATGGACCTCGGGCTGGCGGTGATTCCCGCCGCGAAACGCCGTCGGCTTGAGTGCGACGTCAACCCTGAGTGCGCACCAGGTCAGGCGCTCAGCTTGCCCAAAATGGGATCCATGACTTTTCCGTGTTCCTCGCCAAGCGTCGGCTGGACTGGATCGATGTTCCGATAGCTACCGGGCTTCGGCCTTGGCCTCACGAGGCGTGAGCAATGCCAGCACCGCCGCGACAGCGAACAGAGCAAAAACGTCACCCCACAGGTGACCCATATTGTGCTCACCGTCAAACGACTGCAGTGCCATGACCCCGCCGTGGACGATGCTCGACCAGACGGTGAACCAGATGAGGCTCCGGTGTGCGAGGGGTTTACGGGCCGCGAGCATGAGGAAGACCCCGAGCGTTGCGTAAATGGCGAGGATCATCTCGAGGTAGTAGGAACGACCCTCAGCATGCCAGGACCAGCCGGAAGGCCAGACCATGGTGAGCGGCCATATGCCGAACGTGAAGGTCAGCCCGACGACTACCAGAGCGAAGCGGAGATACTTGATTCGATTGGTTTCAGTCATTTTCTTCTCTCCTAGACCAGCAGTTGCGCAATTCAGGAACATCCTCTTGCGTGCGCTGGAAGACGAGAGTCCTTGAGGAATAGCGCCTGATGGACCGCGATCAGGCTGTCGAAAATGGCGGCCGGGGGATCGACGGCCGGCTGGCTCATGGCAGCACCCCGCTCCAAGCTCCGGCGTCGGCGCTCGCGAAGCCGTCGCCGAAGAGGCTCCCGAACTCGAAGGCGCCGGCGTCCGTGTCACCGCCCGCGACGCGCGGCGCGTGCGCGGCGTCGTAGGGTCCGACCGAGTCGAGCGTCGCGTCACCGAAGTCGATGGCCGGCGAGTTTGCCGCGAGGCGATAGTCGCCGGCGGCAGCGTTCACGAACTCCGGATTGGTCCCTCCGCCCAGATTGGAAGCGTCGACGACGACCGGACCGACGACGCTCACGGAGTGTCCCGCGAACAGAATCGAGTTCTCCAGCCGCAGCTCGCCTGCGCCGGCAGCAGTGAGGAATGCGGCACGCGAGGCGTGGCCGGCGATCGTCGTGTGCCCAACCCGACAGTTGCCGTCGGCGCAGTCGACGCTCAAGCCCGTAGCCGGTCCGTTGGCGAGCAGGAGGTTGGTGGCGGAAAGGGTCGCAGTACCGAGGGTCATCAGGACAAGGTGCCGTCCGGGCTCACCGACGTCGTTGTTTTCGAGGCGCACACGGTCGAGAACGAGGGCGGCGCCGTCCGAGACGAACGTGCGCAGCGCTCCGGTGAACTCGGTGGCCGAGGGCTGGACCACGTTGTTGGCTAGAAAGACGGAATCGACGACGATCAAGCGGGCACCGGAGCCGTTGGCGCTCAAATAGGCGCCCGAGCCCTCACCGCCGCCGGCCGGCTGCGGGTCGACGCGGTTCAAAGTGAAGGTCGAGCGCACGAGCTCGACCGATGAGCCGGCGCCCACGATGGCGTAGAGGCCACCGCCCGTAGCGTTATCCGCCCCCGGCTCAGCTACCGCCTCGTTGCCTTCGAAGTTCGAATCGACGATTCGCGCCGTCGCCCCCGAGTTGATGGAGATCCGCGCGCCGCCCCCCAAAGCGTCACCCATCGCGCTCCCCGCCTGGTTGCCCGCGAAGCGGCAGTGCTCGAGGACCAGGCGGTGGCCCCCGCTGGCAAAATAGGAGAGGGCGCCGCCCAAGGGCGCGAAGTTGAAGGTGAAAGTGACGTCGCGCGCCACGAGGTCCGCTTGGCCAGCGCGGATCGCGCCGCCCGAGCTGTCGTGGCTTCCGACCCTGAGGACGAGAGCCTCGAGGGTGACGTCGGTGTCCTCCTGGAGGCTCAGCAAGCGGCTCGGCGTCGCGATCAAGCCGCGGATCGTCGACGCCGGCGAGAGGCCGCGAAGGATCAACGGCCCGGAGCCCGCGGTCACCACGATCTCGCCGAGCGTGAGCGTGTGATCGCCGGGGACTTCGACCAGGTCGGCCTGAGCGAGCCCGCCGGCGGGACAGGCGTCCACCGCGAGGTCCGTCTGCGCCGCTTGCACCGCCTCGCGCAGCGTGCAGTTGCCGTTCACCGCCAGGTCGTCGGCGGTGGTCGTGACCGGGATCGTGGCGGTCCACGCCGAAGCGGCGAACGCGGCGGAGCAAACACCAACCCAGGTAGCTCTCACCATGTCCCGCCTTCCCTTGATCTCGAGCTTCACGGAGCCACGCTCGACCAGAGCTGCGTGGTCGCGGTGCCGAAGCCGTCGGCGAAGAGCGAGCCGTACAGCACCATCTCGGCGCCCACGTCGAGGAGGCCGTTCTCATTCTCCCAGGGAGCGCCCAGAGTGAGATCTACGTGACCGTCGCCATCGAAGTCACCGACAGCGAGCGAGCTCCCGTAGTCGCGCGACGCTTGATTCGCAGGTCCGGGAAAACCGCCGTGTCCCGCCTCGATGCCGCGGTACCGCGCCGCGGTGAGGCCGGTCGGAGAACCCATAACGATGGTGGCGGCGCCGTCGTCGGGGACGAGACCGAATTCGCCGGGATGCCCAACCACCAGATCGCTGCGGCCGTCGGCGTCGAAATCGCCGGCGGCGAGCGCGTAGCCGAACTTGTCGTTCGATTCGCTCGTCCCGGCCCCCAAGATGTTGTCCTCCGCCCAGAACTGCGTGCGACCGAAGTCGAATCCGCCGGCGGCTCCGTAGAGCACGTTCACCTGCCCGGTGTTGGGGACCGAGCCACCGATGCCGAAGTCTTCGAAAGGGACGCCGATCGCCAGGTCGTCGAAGAGGTCGCCGTCGAAATCGCCCGCGCCGAGCGCGAAACCGAACTGGTCGCCGCTCTCGGACAGACCACCGACGGCCGTCTCGGTCCGCAGCAGGTTCCCGACCGGGGTGAGGCCGATGGAGCCGCCGAAAACGACGTGGACTGCACCCTTGCCGAGCTCTATGGATGATGTGGTGTCCTCGCCAGGAACGCCGATGGCGAGGTCGTCGTAGAGATCGCCGTTGAAATCGCCGACGGCGAGTGCCCAACCGAAAACGTCGCCAAATTCACTGGCGCCGAGCATTCCCGGGGAGTCCTGATCGAGCGTGTAGGCCTCCTCCGGAACGAGCCCAATCGACGAACCGGGGACGACCTCGATCACGCCAGCGGGGGGGTTTTCCCCGTCGTGCACCTCAAAAGGCACCCCGATCGCCGCGTCGTCGAAGCCGTCGTTGTCGAAGTCACCGCAGGCCAGGGTCCATCCGAAAGAGTCGCCGGCCTCGACGTCCCCTGGAATGCCCGGAGTGCTTTGGGTGTAGAACGCGGCGCCGGCGGCCGGCAGACCGGAGCTCGATCCGTAGTGGAGCTGGACCGCGCCGGCGTTCCCCTGACCGAGATGATCTTCGTGTGGGATGCCGACTGCGAGGTCGTCGAAGCCGTCGTCGTTGAAATCGCACGCGGCGAGCACCCAGCCGAACCGATCGCCATCGTCCGCGGGGTCAGGGCTGCCGCTCGCCATCTGGCTGAGGACATCGCCAGCCAGCCCGCCGGCCAGACCTGCGCCGGGGAGTCCGTAGCGGACGACGACGATGCCGCTGTCCGGATGGAAGCCGCCGAGATTGTCGTCGAACGGGGCGCCGGTCGCCAGATCGTCGGCGCCATCGTTGTTGAAATCGCCGACGGCGAGCGCCCAGGCGAAGTGATCGCCGACCTCTGGCACGTAAAAAAGAAGGTCCTCGTTACCGAAACGCTGGGCGCGGACGGCGGAGAGACCGATATTGCCGAGCTGGGCCGCAGCGGCGGTGGACAGCACCAGCGCGGCGGTGAAGGCGCATCCGAAAATGGCGCAGATGGGTGAGGTACGAGTCGTTCTCATGCTGCCTCCTCCGATGGCTCCGAGGAGCCGATCCCCGGAAGGCGTCGCGGCGCCGGTGTAATGGTGTCTACTCTGGAGATCGAAATCGACCGGGAGAAAACGACAGGATTCCGGGGCGGATCGATGGCCGGTTCGTGGGTGCGCGCACTCTGGCGGGATCGAGGGTCCGATTACGATCTACTATTCGCCATGCCTTTCCCCGACCGGGCGCTCTGGCGCGCGCTCAGCCCGCTGCTCGATCGCGCGCTGGAGCTCGAGCCCGGCCCACGCACCGCCCTCGTGGAGTCGTTGCGCGGGGAGGCGCCGGAGGTCGCGGCGGCGCTCGAACGCCTGCTCGGCGAGCACGACCGCGTGGTGGATTCCGGCTTTCTCGAAACACCACCGGTCGGCGAAGCCCCACCTTCGCTCGCCGGGCAGGTCATCGGCCCCTACACCCTGGTGCGCCTTCTCGGCATGGGCGGCATGGGCACGGTCTGGATGGCGCAACGCAGCGACGGACGCTTCGAAGGCCACGTCGCGCTGAAGCTCGTCAACTTCGCCATGCTCGACCAGCTCGGTGAGGAGCGCTTTCGGCGCGAGGGGACACTGCTCTCGCGCCTGGCCCATCCCAGCATCGCGCGCCTCCTCGATGCCGGCGTCGCATCGTCCGGACAGCCCTATCTCGTGCTCGAGCTCGTCGATGGTTCGCGCATCGATCTCTACGCGGACGAGCAGAGGCTTGGCGTTCGCGCCCGTCTCGAGCTCTTCATTCAGGTTGCCGAGGCGGTCGCGCACGCGCATTCCAACCTCGTGGTCCACCGCGATCTCAAGCCCTCGAACATCCTGGTCGACCGCCAGGGTCAGGTGAAACTGCTCGACTTCGGGATCGCCTCCCTCCTCGACGAAGCCTCTGGCCAGCCCGCGGAAAGGACGGTCACCGCGGCGCGCGCGCTGACGCCAGAGTATGCGGCGCCCGAGCAGATTCTGGGAGAAGCCGTGACCACGGCCACCGACGTCTACGCGCTCGGCGTGGTGCTCTATCAGCTGTTGTCGGGACGTCATCCGACGGCGAGCGGCGACACCACCCCGGCGGGGCTCCTGCGCACGCTCGCCGAGGTCGAGCCGACTCGCCTGAGCGATGCCGTCGCGGCGCTCCGACCGGACGAGCCCGACGCGATTTGCCGGCTCGCGCAGCGCGCCACTACGCGCGACCGGCTCCTGAGAGCGTGCCGCGGCGACCTCGACACCGTCCTCGCCCGGGCCCTGAAGAAGAGGCCCGCCGAGCGCTATGCCACGGCGACGGCCTTCGCCGACGACATCCGCCGCCACCTCAACGACCAACCCGTGCGTGCGCGGCCTGACTCCGCAGGGTACCGGGCGCGCAAGTTCGTCGTCCGTCACAGACTGGAGGTCGGTGCGGCGACGAGCGTCGCGCTCGCGCTGCTGGTGGGCACGGCTCTGGCGGTCGGCCAGGCGCGGACCTCCGCCCGCGAGCGCGACCGGGCGCTGGCCGATCTGCGCCGCGCCGAGATCACCAACGACTTCAGCGCCTTCCTGCTCTCCGAAGCGACGCCGGCGGGCAAGCCGGTCCGCAAGTCGGAACTTCTGCGGCGCGGCGAGGAGGTCATCGACCGGCGCTTCGCCGACGACCCGCCGTTGCGGGTGCACATGCTTCTCACCCTTTCCGAGCGCTACTACGAGAACTTCCAGTTCGCCGAGTGGCGCGCCAGCGTCGAGCGCGCCTTCGCGCTCTCCCGACCGCTCCACGATCTCCGCCTGCGCGCGCTCGCCGGGTGCACGATGGCCATGGCGAGCGCCGAGGCCGGCGACCACGAGCGCGCCAACGCCCTGCTCGCCGAGGCGCTCGCCGACCTGGCGCACGAGCCGGGCAGCGCCGCCGAAGAGGCGCGCTGCCGGGTCGCCGAGACGGTCGCCGCCAACATGACGAGCGACCCGGTGCGGGGGATCCCGGCTGGCGAGCGGGCTGTGCAGCTCGAGCGCGCGCGCGGTGGTCCGCCGGGAAGCGAGCTCGCGGCGTTGAACGCGCTCGCCAACGCCTACACGGCGGGCGGACGCTTCGCCGCTGCCGACCGCACCTTTGGTGAGTTGATGGCGCTGTTCGAGGCGCAGGGACGGGAGCGCACGAACGCTGCCGCGATCTGCGCCAACAACTGGGCAGTGTCGTTGCAGGCCGCCGGCCAGCTGGCTCGGGCGGTCGGGATGAGTGAGCAGGCGGTCGCCTTGGCACGCGAGCTCGACACCGACAAGGGAGCGCCTCCAGGCGCACTCTGGACGCTGGGTAGCGCCCTGTCGGCAGTCGGTCGCCACGAACCGGCGGTCGTCGCCGTCGAGGAGGCCGTCGCCAAGGCTCGTCGCGCGGGGTCCCCGTTGATCCTGTTCTCGGCGCTGGCGACGGCCAGCCGCGTCCACCTGGAGGCCGGTCGGCAAGAGGTAGCGGAGGAGCGGCTGCGCGAACTGCAGGAGCTGGCGCGCAGCCAGCCCAACCTGCCGCTCCGGCTGCGCGCGGCGATGGGGCGCTTCCTTGCCTGGGCCGCGCTCCGCCGCGGCGAGGCGAAGGAGGCCGTCGCCCTCGCCCGCGGCGCTCTGGATCAACTCGAGGGCGCCCAGCGCCCGCCGCGCGAGGTGTTGCCGGTCTTGCTCGTCCTCGCTTCGGCACTCAACGCCAGCGGCGAGTTCGAAGCCGCACGCGCAATCAGCGAGCGCGCCCTGGAGATGGCGCGCGAACGCCTCGGCGAGTTTGCGTACTCCTACGATCTGGGCCTCGCGAACTTCGAGCTGGGGAGCGCGCAGGCCGGCCTTCACAACGCCTCCGGGGCGAGGACCTCGTTGCATGAGGCGGTGACGGGTCTGCGACAGAGCCTCGGGGAGAGCGCTCCGGACACCCTGCGCGCGATCGAGGGCCTGACGAGGCTCGGCGGCGGTTGAAAACGGTCAGACCGCGGTCAGGCCGCGCTCAGGGCACCGTGAAGGACGAGGCGCGCCTTGGCCCAGTCGCGCTGCACGGTGCGCTCCGACACGCTGCGCAGCGCGGCAATCTCGGCGAATGTGAAACCACAGAAGTACTTGAGGTCGACGAGCTGGGCGAGCTCTGGATCAACGCCGGCGAGCTCGTCCAGCGCGTCGCTCAGCCGGTCGAGCTCGCGGTCGGGGGCTGCGGGCGCGGACTCGTTGCCATCCAGCGAAGTGATCTCGAACAGGCCGCCGCGCTTCTGCGCCTTGCGCTGGCGCACGTAGTCGATGATCAGCCCGCGCATGACCCGGGAGGCGTAGCCGAGAAACCGGGCGCGATCCGGAAAGCTCGCCCCTTCCCGCCCCGCCATGTCGAGGTAGGCCTCGTGCAGCAGACTCGTCGCGCCCAGAGTCGCACCCGGCGCGTTCCTGGCGAGCTGCCGACCGGCCAGTCGGTGAAGCTCGGCATAGAGCGCTGAAAAGAGCGCCGCAGTGGCTGGGCCGGCACCGTTCTCAGCCGAAGAGAACAGCGCTGAGAGCGTCGATCCCATGCTCACTCCCCCATGCGGATCTGCAGCGTCTCGTCGACGATGCGCCAGGTGCCCTTCTGCTTCTCGAGGTGCACCTCGGTCTTGACCTTGCTGTAGGAGGTCTCACCCTCGACCAGCAACAGGGCGCGCTCGCCTTTCGCGAAGCCGCGGGCGATCTTCACCGTCAGGTCGGGATGGTCCTTGCGAAACGCCTGCACGACAGCGTCCGCGCGTTCGGCATAGTCGGCCTGCACCTTCTCCGTGTAGAACGGTCGCAGCGCGGTCTGGTCCCAGGCCACGATCGCCTGGTGGTAGGCGGCGTAGACTTTTCCGGGCTCGCCACCTCCCGCCGGCAACGGGTCGCCGTAGGAGGAGGAGGCGACCGGCACGTCGAAGGTGACGTCGAAGGCGAGCTCGCCGGGCTTCCCGGCGAGAGTGACCTTGCCATGAATCCTCCCCTTCTCCACTTTGACCGTCGACCGGACCGAACCGTCGTAACAGAAGCCACAGCCGTCCCCCGATTCGAAGTAGTAGGTCATCCCCTTGTACGCTCCGCTCTTGGCGAACTGGAGATGGGCGACGAGCGTCTTGTCGTCCTTCTGGTAGGTCTCGATCGCATGCCCACGATCCCAGTAGCCGTCGAAGAAGTCGGTGTCGAACGACGAGTTGGAGATCGCCACCACGATGCCCGCTTCGTCGTCCATCCCGACTTCTCCCGGATAGGCGTAGGCGCCGGAGGGTTCGAACTCCCAGTTCCGCGACTCGAACCTTCCCCCTGCCTGGCTTGCGGCGGCAGCCGAGAGTGAAGGGACGGCAAGGCCAAGGACGGCCAACGACAAGGCAATGAGACGGACGTGGGCGCGGATTCGCATGACGGCCTCCTGAGTCTGAGTCGCTCACTCAACCTTACGACGTTCGCCGGTCTGCGGGGACACGAGCGGGCGCACGCACGAAGACGGCGCAAGGCGCGCGGCGGACCCGGCGCACACACAAAAAGACCGCCGACCCCGAAGGGGCGGCGGTCCGTGACTCGCAGCGGAGCTTGGCTTCGCTTGCGTCTAGAACTTGAGCTTGAAACGCAGTCCGACCACGTTCGCCGTGTAGTCGCCGTAGTTGGCGTTGAGCAGCAGCGAAGCCGGCATGTAGTTCTCCAGCCCGCGGACGATGAAGCTGTCCAGGGTGTAGTCCTCGTAGCGGTAGTCGAGACCCGCGGTGATGTTCTCGGTGATCGCGTAGTCGAGGGCGACGCGTGCCGTCAGGATCTCGATGTCTTCGTAGTCGTCGAAACCGACCGCGAGGTTCGGGGTGCCGCCAGGCGGGCTGAAGAAGTCCGCCAGACCGTCCGACTTGTTCCAGGTCGCCGAGGCGTCGAAGCCCCAGCGCTCGCCCATCTCCGCCTTGAAGCCGAGGCCGGCGGTGTCGTTCTCCTCGTCGAAGTTGACGTCCCAGTCGTCGAGCGGGTTGTTCGAGGTCGTCGCTCCCGACTGCCGCGAACGCTGGAAGACCTCGCGCTCCGAGCGCTGGTAGAAGAAGTAGAGGTTGCTGCCTTCGGCGAGAGCCACATTGATTTCGGCGTTGTACTGCATCACCTCGTCGCCGACCAGACCGAAGCGGCTCTCATTGTAGTCGTCGTCGCGCTGGTTGACTCCGAAGGAGAGATCCACCGACTCGGTGACGTACCACCATCCCTGCACCCCGTAGCCGTCGTACTCACGCGCGGCCTCGTCGTACTTGCGCAACGCCGGCAGGTTGTTGATGCCTTCAGGGTGGATGAAGCTCCATTCCTGCGCCTCGGTCGAATACTCGCCGATCGAACGGTCGCCCATCTCGTAGAACGCTCGCAGCTGGAGGTCCCCGAAGCGGGTGTCGTAGGTCAGCTTGAGGACGTCCTCGTCGCTCTCTTCGATCTCGCGGTAGTCGCGATCCCAGCTCTGGCGGTTGAACGACAGGCCCAGCCGGCTCGCCTGGCCGATGTTCCAGCCCAGATCGGCGCCGATGTCCTGGACGGTGTAGGAGAACGGCACCGTGATGCGGCCGATGTCCTCCCAGACGCCGTGAAAGCGGACGTAGCCCGGGAACTCGATCCGCGACGAGCCGTTGTCGTAGTCGTAGTAGCGGACCTTGAAGCCGAGCGTGAAGGCGTCGCCGAGCTTGCCGTTCGCCGAACCGTAGAAGCTCAGCACGTCGACCTGGGTGTCGGCCTGCGACGTCGGCAGAGCGCCCGGATCGGAGGCCGCGAAAGTCGAGCGATCGAAGTTGATGCCCCGAATCGCCGAGTTGAGAGTGTAGGGCACCAATGGGTCGTTCTGCGTCATCTGGTTGTAGCTCAGTGCGCCGTTCATGCTCCACGAGCCGGCGCGCAGCCGGCCGTTGACGAAAAGGGTCCCCGCCTCGTTGTCCGGCGCCAGGTCGGCCTGGCCGGTGGCCGCGCCGCCTACCGACCCGGTGCCGGGCGCCGTGTAGGCCGACGGGTCGGTCGAGTCGGTGATCCGGAACGGATTGTCGAAGATCAGCGAGTCGACGTCGTTCTTGAACGTCGAGTAGCGGTAGCCGAAAGTGAGGCCGCCCTTCTTGCCATTCAACTCACCCGACAGCGTGGCGTTGTCGGTCGCGTAGTCGATCGGCTCGGGGAGCTCGACCACGTTGCCGAAGCCGAACGACGAGCCGTACGGCCGATTGCCGGTGCGGTTCTCATGCGCGTAGTCGAGTTTCCAGGCCATGCGGCCCATCTGCCCGACTTCGACCACCGCCCGCGTACGGTCGCGCTGCAGATCGAGGTCTATGGTGTTCGCGGCGTTGAGGTAAGGCGTGATCAACCGGTTGAGATAGGCGTAGTTGATCCTGGTGCGATCGGTCGCGAACTGCTGGGTCAGCGTGTTCTGCAGCGACTGCTGGATGCTGTCGGCGATCTGCCAGCGCCCGGGCGAGGTCTCGGAGAACAGGATCAGCCCGTTGTTGCCGAAACGGTGCGGGATCTTGTTGTAGTCGAGCATCATCGACCACTTGCCGGAAACCCCGTAGTCGAGGGTGTAGCGGGCGTCGCGACGCCCGATCCAGGTGCTCTTGAAGTCCAGGTAGCGACCGTTCTCGTCCTCGCCCGAGATCTTCATCTTGGGGATGGCGAAGCCGGTGTTCCAGTCCCGGTACTCGTTGAATTTCGAGGAGTCGGTGTCGACGTTGACGTCGTAGACGGCGAGGTCGAGCCGGTCCATCTTGAGCGTGAAGCCGGTGCCCTCGGCCGCGAAAGCGGTGCCGGCCAGGACGAGGGCGCCGGCGAGCGTCATGCGAAGTGGGTTGTGGGCGCGCATGTCGTGGCTCCTAGTACCCGAGGTACGGACTCGAAGGATGGTTGCTGCCGTGGATCGCCGCATGGCAATCGAGGCAGGCCCGGTTGAAGATTCGGTTGCTGCCAGTGGCCGGATTGTCGTCCGTCGGCAGCCTGGTGTTGTCATAGAGCGTGCCGGGGTGCCGGGTATTCGAGTGGCATTGCTGGCAGATGTACGGCACCGAGGTCTTCTGCAGCTTGATGTGATTCGAGCCGTGCGGCGTGTGGCAGTTCAGGCAGCTCTCGCGCACCGGCGCGTGCTCCCAGATGAACGGCCCGCGCTTCTCGGTGTGGCAGGTGTAGCAGAGCTCGTTGACCGACTCGCCGAGGACCATCTTGGCGGTCTGGGTGCCGTGCGGATTGTGGCAGTCGCTGCAGGAGATCTTGCCTTCCCGGATCGGATGATGCGAGTTCTTCCACAGGTCGGCGCGAACGTTCTTGTGGCAGGAGAAGCACTGCTCGAGCATGTTCGACGCCACGAGTTGGGCGTCCTCCGACTTGGGGCTGTGCACCGAATGGCAATCGGTGCAGGCCACGTTGCGCGTCTCGTGCATGCTGCCCGACCAGAAAAACTGCGCGCGACCGTCGTGACAGCTCTGGCAGATCGCCGACTTCTGGGCGGCGGTCTTGCCCTTCATCGTCGGCCGATTCTCCACGACATCGGGGTCGTCGGCGTGGATCGAACCCGGGCCATGACAGGTCTCGCATCCGTGGTCGCTGAGATTCGCGAATCCCGGCTTGCCGTGGGCCCCCATCGTCTCGCCGAAAGTGTCGTGACAGCCGAGGCAGGTCTCGGCGCCGACGTAGGTGGCCGCAACCGCCCCTTCCGTCTGGGCACCCGCGACCGTGGCCAAAGCGGCCAGCGCCAGCAGTATGAAGACTGTTCGGTTCGCTCGCATCGCTTCTTCCTCCTTATGTCCGGAAAGGCAAGAAAGACGTCTACCCTCGGCCCGGAGCTTGTGGAAATCCTAAAGACGACCGTTGGAGGAAGAATACACCCCCAGAGGTCGCTTTGAACCCCACCCGCGGGGGCGGGGAGCGCTCCGGGGTCCCCGAACCGGGACCCGACCTGAAGATCACTCTTCGGAGCGCGGAGGGTGTAGCAGGGTGAGGCGGGCTTCGAGGCCCGGAGTCATCGCGAACCCACCCTGGCTGTCGACGACCAGGGCTTCGGCGCCGAGCCGGACGGCGACCGCCAGGCCACGCTCCTTGCCGAGGACCATCACCGCCGTCGAGAGGGCGTCGGCCAAAGTCGGATCGGCGTGCAGGACGGTGGCGCTGCGCAGCCCCGTCGCCGGCCAGCCGGTCTTCGGGTCGAGGATGTGGTGGTAGCGCACGCCGTCGACGAGGAAGAAGCTCTCGTTGTCGGCCGAGGTGGAAAGAGATTGGCCGGCGAGGGGCAGGGTGGCGAAAACCTCGTCGCGCGCTCCTCGCGGATCGCGCACCCCAACCTGCCAGGGACGCCCGCCGCGGGTGCCACGGGCGTAGACCTGCCCGCCGGAGACCAGCAGGAAGTCGTCGAAGCCGCGCTGCGCGAGAAGCGCGCCGGCCCGTTCCAGGGCGTAGCCCTTGGCGATGCCGCCCAGCCCGATCTTCATCCCGCCTGTCGGCAGCAAGATCTTCTGCGCCTGCGGATCGACAATCACCCGGCGGTAGTCGACCAGAGCGCGGCGCGCGGCAACCGCTTCCTGCGCCGGCACCGTCGGTTGCGCGGCGCGAAAGTCCCACAACCCCCAGAGCGCCGCCCAAGTGAGGTCAAAGGCGCCGTCGGTTTCCCGTCCGATCTCGATGGCGCGCGTGACGAGCGCGAAGAGCTCCTTCGGAACGGCCACAGGTCCCACTCCCGCGGCGCGATTGACCGCCGAGAGCGGCGAACCCTCCTTCCACTCCGAGAGCTCGAGGTCGAGTCGCCGGAAGAGCACGAAACATTCGGCGGCGGCGGCGGCCGCCGCCGAGGGACTCGCTCCCTCGGGGAGCGTCACCTGCCAGGTCGTGGCCATCGCCTCGCCATCGAAAGTGGCGAAGCGGGGGGCGCGCGCGGCGCGCACCAGCTGAATCACGACCAGCGCGACGAGCACGAGCAGCACCACGCGCGCGATCCGGCCGCGCGACGGAGCTCCCGCAGCGCCTTCAGTCGTCGCAGGACTTGTCACAGCCGTTGCAGGTTCCACCACAGTCGCGTTTCACACCGGGATTGTGCGGGTCGGCACGCGCCGCCATCCGCTGGACCAACGCCCACACGGCAGCGGCAGCGGCGAGGCCGAGGATGGCCAGGAGGTCGCGCATCAGCTGCCTCCGAAGAGGCCGGCGAAGCCCATGAAGGCGAGCGACAGGATGCCGGCGATGAGGAAGCTCATCGCCGTGCCGCGCAGCAGCCGCGGCACGTTCGAGAGCTCGGCCTCCTCGCGGATACCGGCCATCAGGACGAGCGCGAGCATCAGGCCGAGGCCCGAGGCGACGGCAAAGACTAGCCCCTCCACGAGACCGTACCCGCGGCTGGTCTGGAAGAGCGCCAAAGCCAGGATGGCGCAGTTGGTGGTGATGAGTGGCAGGTAGATGCCGAGCGCGCGAAAGAGCGCCGGCATGGTCTTTTTGATGACCATCTCGACAAACTGCACCGTGGAGGCGATCACCAGGATGTAGGCGATCAGCGAGAGGTAGGGGGCGTGCACCAGGACGTAGGTGTTGAGCGCCCAGGTTGCCAACGAGGTGATGATCAGCACGAAGGTGTTGGCGACGCCGAGCCGGAAGGCGGTCTGGAGGCGCCCGGAGACGCCGAAGAACGGACAGAGTCCGAGGAAGTAGCTCAGCGTGAAGTTGTTGATCAACAGGGCGCTGAAGAAGATCGTCAGGAGTGTCGCGCTCATCGCGGCTCCTCCGCCGTGGAGCGCGTCGCAGCCCGGCTGCGGATCTCAGCGAACTTCGCAAGGCCGAGGAGGAGGACGCCCAGCACCAGGAATCCGCCGGGCGGCAGGACCATCACGACCCAGGGTTCGAAGCCGGGCCCGAAGACCGGAAAGCCCAGGAACGAGCCGCTGCCTAGCACCTCGCGCACGCCACCGATGAGTACCAGGGCGAAACTGAAGCCAAGGCCCATGCCGAGCGCGTCGGCGATGGAAATCAGCACCGGGTTCCGCGACGCGAACGCCTCGGCGCGACCCAGGATGACGCAGTTGACCACGATGAGCGAGATGAACGCGGCCATCTCATGATGCGCCGCCGGCAGCAGGGCCTGCAACGAGAAGTCGGCCACCGTCACGAAGGTCGCGATCACCACCACATAGGTCGAGATGCGCACCTGGGAGGGGATGAGCTTGCGCAGCGCCGAGATCATCAGGCTCGACATCACGAGGACGAAGGTCGTGGCGGCGCCCATGACGATACCGTTCAGGACCGAGTTCGTTACGGCGAGCGCCGGACACATGCCGAGCACCTGCACGAAGGTCGGATTCTCGCGCAGGATCCCCTTGGCCATCTCGGGGAGGAACCGCCCGCTTGCGGAGCTCATGGCTTGTCTCCTGTCAGGCCCCCCGGCACCGGTCCGCCGCGGTAGGCGTCGGGGGGAACAAGTGCCGGCGCCTTGCTGCTTGCGTCGCCCGGCGCCGCCGGCGGTTGCGCCGCGAGCGCCGCGATGCGCGGACGCCAGACCGCATTCGACTGATTGAGGATCTTGACCACCGCCCGCGACGAGATCGTCGCGCCGGTGATGGCATCGACCTGGTTGGCCTTGTCGCCGTGACCCTTGATGAGCTCGATGACCGGCTCGACGACCAACTCGTGGAACTCGGCGACGAACTTGAGGTCCTTGTAGATCTTGTCGCCGAGGCCGGGCGTTTCGCGGCTTTCGAGCACCTTCATACCGAGGACGTGCTCGCCCGCAGGGTCCAGTCCGTAGATCAACTTGATGGTGTCGGCGAAGCCCGCGCCCGCGCCCGGCACAGCGAAGCCCATGAGCGCGTCGCCCTCGCCGTAGCCGGCAAAGATCGAATCCTGCAGCGCGCCCTGGTCTGCCGTGCTGGCGGCGAGCACGGTGCCGTCCCACGAGAAGCGCTCGAGGCGCGTGGTGCCCGGCAGGACTTCGAAGACGGCGCGCTCGAGCGCCGCGCGCTGGTTGGCCTGGATGCGCGGCAGCGTGGTGCGGTAGGCGATGACGATCGAGAGGCCCGAGAAGACCCCGGCGATGGTGAGCGTCGCGACGAGTTGCAGCACCTCGCTGCGCGACGAGCCGCCGGCCGCGCTCACCGCGCCTCCTTTGCAGCGCGGCCGCCGAAGCGTCGCGGCTGAAGGGCGCGGTCGATGAGCGGACTCGCCGAGTTCATCAGCAGGATGGCGTACATCACCCCTTCGGGCAGCCCGCCCCAGAAGCGGATGAGTACGACGAGGACGCCGGCGCCGGCGGCGAAGATCCAGGCGCCGCGCGGCGCGAGCGGCGAGGTCACCGGGTCACTCGCCATGAACACCGCTCCGAAGAGAAGACCGCCGGACAGCAGGGTGAAGAGGGCGCCCGGGAACTTCTCGGGATGAACCTGATGAATGACCTCGGCAAGAAGCGCCGCCGCCCCGAGCATGCCGACCGGCAGTCGCCAGTCGCAGGCCCGGCGGGCCAGGAGATAGAGGGCGCCGGCCAGAATCGCGGCCCCGCTGGTCTCGCCGATCGAGCCCGAGACGTTGCCCCAGAAGAGATCGGCCAGCGGCGTCGCGGCGCCGAGGAACTTCATCTGGCCGAGCGGCGTGGCGCTGGTCACCGCGTCGGTTGCGGCGTGCATGAACGGCAAGGCGAAATTGCCGCCATAGAGCGCCAGCGGGCCCTGCGGCGGCACCCATGTGGTGAGCGCGATGGGGAACGCGGCCTGAAGGAACGCGCGGCCGACCAGCGCCGGGTTGAACAGATTGTGACCCAGGCCGCCCCAGGCGACTTTGCCCAATGCGATCGCCACGAAGCCGCCGAGCGCCGCCATCCAGAGCGGCAGCGACGGCGGCAGGATAAGCCCGACGAGAACTCCCGTCAGCACCGCCGAGAGATCGCGCAGCTGGGAACGGCCGCTCATGGACCACTCGGTGGCCACACAGCCTGCGGTCGCCGCGAGCACCACCGAGAGCGCCGAAAGGCCGAAGAACCAGACCCCGGCGGCGAAGGCCGGGGCGAGAGCGATCAGAACGTCGGCCATGATGCGCGGGGTCGTGACCTGCGGGTGCAGGAAGGGCGCGGGATGGACGACGAGGCGCGGATCGTTGGCGGCGTTCACTTCTTGGACTCCGGACTGACGAGCGGATGACACGACGGCGGAGCCGGCGGAGGCGTCGGAGGAGGCGGCGCGGCCGCGGCGCGCTCCCGCAGGGCGCCCTTGGCGACCCGAATCAGCTGCACAATCGGGATTCCCGAGGGACAGGCAAAGCTGCACGAGCCGCATTCGACGCAGTCGGTGGCGTGGTAGCCGACCATCTCCTCGAATCGGCCGGCGCGTGCCAGCCGCCCGAGGCGCGATGGATTGAGGAACTGCGGGCAGGCCTCGACGCAACGGCCGCACTTGATGCAGGTGTACTCCGCAGGGAGGCGGGCCTCGACATCGGTGAAGGCCAGCAAGCCCGAGGTCCCCTTGACGATCGGCACGTCGAGGCTGGCCAAGGGCGTGCCCATCATCGGTCCACCCAGAATCACTTCGCGCGTCGATTGGTCGAGTCCACCACAATGCTCGAGCACCGACCGCACCGATGTTCCGAGCGGCACCAGAAGATTCGCCGGGCGACGGACTCCGGGTCCGGCGACGGTCACCAGGCGATCGACGAGCGGCTGGCGGCGATCGAACCAGTCGGCGATCGCCGCCATCGTGGCGACGTTGTTGACCACGATCCCGAGGTCCAGGGGGAGCTTGCCGCTCGGCACCTCTTCGCCCCAGACGGCGCGAATCAGCATCTTCTCGGCGCCCTGCGGATACTTGACGGCGAGACCCACGACCCGCATCGCCGAGTGCCCCGCTACCGCCGCCTGCAGCGCGGCGATCGCGTCGGGCTTGTTCTCCTCGACGCCGAAGACGACTTCCCTGGCTCCCAGATGATGCGCTGCGATCGCGGCGCCGCGCACGACGTCGGCGGTACGCTCGAGCATCAGCCGGTGATCGGAGGTGAGGAACGGCTCGCATTCGCAGCCATTCACCAGCAGGCGCTCGATCCGCCGTCCTTCCGGCACTCGGTACTTGACGTGGGTCGGGAAGGCGGCGCCCCCGAGTCCGACCAGGCCCGCGCGCTGCAGCTCGGAGACGAAGCTCTCGCTGGACAGGCCGAAGGGATCCAACGCTTCACCCGCCGGCAGGCGCTGTGGAGAGGACGACTCGGCGGCGATCTCGATGGCCGGCCCGAGTCTTCCCGAGGGATGCGAGCGCGGGGCGATCGCCACCACCCGGCCGTCGACCGACGCGTGGAGCGCGGTCGAGATGAACCCGACCGCTTCGGCGATCATCTGGCCGCGCGTCACCCGCTCGCCGACCTGGACCAGCGGCCGCGACGGCGCTCCCGTGTGTTGCGAGAGCGGCAGCACATACCGTTCGACGAACGGCATGCGTTCGATCGGCAGACCGACGGTCGCCTCTTTGTGCTCCGCGGGATGGATGCCGTGGCGGAAGGTGTGCCCGAGAGTCATGCGGCCCCCGGCGACTGTCCGCTTGCCGGGCCGCTGCCGGCGCCGACGCCGGCGCCAGCGCCGCGTGCGGCGAGCGCGAGCAGACGATGGCGAACGCGCTCGGCGAGGCGAACGCGCAGCTCGGACTCGAGGCTGGCGAGCTCCTGGCGATGGCGCTCGGCGAGCGCCGCGAGCTCGGCTTCGTGCTCGGCGGTGCGCGCCGCCCGGACGGCAAATGGATCGGCCCGGAGAGCGGTGGGGGTGGAGGGAGCTGCCGCGATGCGGCAGCCCAGGGGGAACTCACGGGCCTCCACCGCCCTCCGGACACGATCCAAAACGGACTCCAGATTCGGTTCTGCGAAGCTTCCGCCGGGCGCCAGAAGGCGCACCAGCGCGCCTCCGGAGCCGGCGGCGAATGCCGCCATCGCCTCGGCGAGGGACGTGGTGCCAGCGCTCGCGGCGCCTGCCGAGCCGCTCGCGCTCGCGGCACTGGCTGCGATCGCTGCGATCGCAGCGTGCGCGACGATCCCCTCTTCGGCTCCCGCCGCGAGAGCCCACCACGGCGAGCGCGGTCCGCCCGCCGGCAGCGGAGCGAGAGTAAGGACGGCGACCGGCAGCGGTGCGGCGAGCACAGCGAACGCCTCGCCGATCTCGGCGCCCTCGGCGCGCTCGTCGATCAGCACGACGAGCGGTGCGGCGAAGGCGCGCTCGCTCTCGTCGAGATCCGGCCAGTCGAGACTGGCGAGTCGTTCGCGAGCATGCAGCGCCTCCTGCGGGCGCTCGAGCTCGAGCCGGGCGCGCCGAAGTACCCGTGCGCCGGCCACGGCGCGGTCCGCCTCGGCGAGCGCGAGTCCGCGCGCCAGCCCGAGCGGTGCGGCGACGGCGACGGTCGCCGGCACGCCGAGAGGGTTGTCGGGAAAGTGCCGCGCCCAGGCGAGCGCCGCGCCCGGACCGACGACGACCGAAAAGAGCGGGCCGGTGTCGTCGGCGCTCTCACCCCAACGCGCCGCGAGATCGGCGACCGCGCGGGCGGCTTCCACCAGACGGCCCAGCCGGGTCACATCGACCCGTTCGCCCTCGACCACCCCGGCCAGCCGGGTGGCCAGCTCGCCGAGATCGACGGCCCCGCTGCCGGCCGACTCGAGCCCGCGCGCCAGCGCCGCCAGATCGCGGTCCGGAAGCGCCTTGCCCAAAGTCTCGTGGATCGCCTCGGCGAGGCGGCCGCGGAGCTCCGCGAGCTCGAGCCGCTGCGCCGCACGGCGTGGCGCGAGGGCGTGCGCCAACAGCGCGAAGGCCTGCCGCACCGCGAGTCGCGGCGCCGAGCCTGGCGCGGCGCGGTCGAAGCCAGCGAGCGGCGCGACACCTTCCGCGGTCAGCAACGCCGCGGCGAGCGGGCCGAGCCTGGCACTGGCGGCGACGCGCTCGACCGCCGCGCTTTCGGCCGGCGGCAGCAGGCGCATCGCCGCGAGCGGAGCACGTTCCGCGGCGAGCTCGACGAGTCCAGATTCCGCTCGGGCGACGAGTGCCCCCGGCGCACACTCGGCGACGCAGATTCCGCAGCCGGTGCAGCGATCGGGGTCGACGGCGAGCGCCAGCAGCGCGCCGCCGGGCAGGGCGGATCCGGTGGCCGAGAGGAAGAGCTCCGGCGTCGCCGCAATCTGCAGCGCGCCGAGCTCGGCGGCGACCCGGGCGAGCGCCGAGCGCGCCTCGGCCAGACGGTCGGGCGCGAGGCCGGCCGCTGCGAGGACGATGCCGCCGGCGCTGACCAGCCAGTCTCCGAGCCGTCCGCCGACCTTGTCGACGGCCTCGAATGCGAGGCGGTCGGCAAGCTTGGGAACGAAGCGGCGAAGCGCCTCGGCGGAGGTACCGGGGCCACTCGAGCCACCGAAGCTGCCGGCGGCGGCGATTCCCGCCGCCAGGAGACGCTCGATCGGTTGCGCGTTCACCGCGATCGCGCTGTGCGGGCAGAGGGTCCAGCAGGCGGCGCAGCCCGTGCAGAGATCGGCGAGGAACTCCGGGCGGCCGCCGAACGCCGCCGCCCCGACGGGGGAGACTCCCGGGGGTAGCGCCCGCAGAGCGAGCGTCGCGTCGGGCACCAACTGACGGGCGGCACCTTCGGCGATGGGCAGCCCGATCTGATCCCAGAAGCGCGCCGGATCGCCCAGCACACCGGCCTGCGGCTCGCGCCCGGAGAGCGGCGGCGGCATCGGCGGCGGCGCGGCGAGTGCGGCGGCGGGCCGGAACGGCCGGAGCGTCTCCTCCGCTGCCGCAAAACCGGCGAGAATCTCGTCGGGATCGCAGGCGAGCTCCTTGGCAGCGGCGCGCAGATCGCTCTTCTTGAGCTCCCGCCCGGCCTGAACGGCGACACCGGCGGCGAGCGCACCGAGCAGCCGGTCCCGAGCCCCGGCGGCGGGCAGACTGACAAACTGCAAGCGGAGATCGCAGACCGCCGGCTCTCCCGGATCGGCGAACGGATCTGGCGACCAGACCAGCCAGTCGCGCTCGGCCAGACCGGCCGCCGACGCGGGGAGCCCCAGGCGCGAATGCAGATGGCCACCGAGCGCGGTGGCGAGCAGCCGGGCCGCATCGCGCATCAGCTCCGTGCCGCCCTGCAGCCGCTCGAACGTAAGCGTGACGGCGCCCTTGGGGCAGAGATCGATCCCGTCGCCGCCGGCCACCGTCAGGTTTTCCCAGCCGGGAACCTCGCGGCGATAGCGGTCGTGAAGGGCGCTGCGCTTGGGATAGGCCGCGCCTGCCGAAGCCGCGAGTCCAAGGAGAACGAGCGGGCGAAAGCGCTCGACCAGGGCCCGGCATCCGGCGGCGAGGTCGGCGGCGGCGAGCGGAGCGGCATCGCCGGCCAGTCCGAGCGTCGCGACCTCCGCGGTCTTTCCGGCGCGGGCGAGGCTGGCGCGCACAGCCGTCGCCAGGACACCGCTCTCCCCCGCCCCGTCGAAGCGCTCGACGACCGCGAGACGCCGACAGCCGTCGACGAGGGCCCCGAGCTCATCTTCCGGGAGCGGGGCGAAGCGGCGCAAGCCGAGGACGCCCAGGCGCGGACCGCCGCGGCCGAGCGCCGCCGCCAGGGCCGCGGCCGTCGCGGCCGCGCCACCACAGGCGACGAGCCCGAGGTCGACCTTGGTGAGGCGGTTGCCGGCGACCGCCGGCAGAGGACGTCCGGTGGCGGAGGCGACCGCCGCCAGGGCTGCGTCCAGCTCGTGGCCGAGGGCGCCGGCGAAGAAGAGGTGCTCGCCGGCGAGGGCGGCCCGCGCTTCGTCCGGTCCCATCTCGCCGCCCAGCCGGAGGGCTCGCGTCGCGTCGTGCCAGCGCGGAACGCGGCGCCGATGCTCGCCGAAGAGCTCGGTTTCCGCGACACCGGCGGAATGCACGCTGTCCGCAGGGTTGCCGAGCAGGCGCGCCACCAGGGCGGCCGCGGGCAGCACCGTGTCCTGGACCGCGAAGGCGATCGTGGCGGCGTCGAGCGCCACGACCACCGGCACCAGGGCCGACTCCGCCGCCCGCTGCGCCGCGAGCGCGTGATCGACGGCCTCGCTTACCGTGCCGGGAAGCAGCACGGCCATGCCGGCCGCGGCCGCAACCCGGGCACCGGCGAGCGTCCCGGAGGCGAGACAGAGGACGAATGGAGCGCGCCGTCGAACCGCTTCCCGCGCCAGCGCAGGGCTCTCTGCGAGCTCGGCATCAGTGAGAAAGAGAACCACGCGCTCGCCACCCAGGGCGAGACCGAGCGCCGTCGCGACGCCTCCGCTCTCGGCGCCGACGAGGGCCGGGTCTGCCGCCAGGGCCGCGCCGACCACCACCCGCGCGCCACTCTCACGCGCCAGCGCCGCCAGCGCCGCGAGACCTGTTCCGACAAAGGGACTTCCGGGCTCCGCTGGCAGGCGAGACGCGCCGCCGGCGAAGAGTCGCCCGACGAGCGAACCGAGATGAACAGAATCAGGCATGCACCCTCCTCGCTGCAACTTCGTCTTCCTGAAACTGCTCGCCGTCCACCCAGCGAATCGCGCCCGTCGGACAGCGGAAGGTGGCTTCGGCAGCCGCCGGTCCGCCGGCGGAGTAGTCCACGACCGGGAGGTTCCCCACCATGCGCACGAGTCCCGGCGCGGCGTCGGCGGCGCAGCGCCCGCAGGCGTCGCAGACGGCGGTGCAGATCCGCCGCGCCGCCTCGGCGGCGAGCGGAGCGCTGCATTGCACGATGAGCCGGTGCGCCAGCGGTTCGAGGTCGATGAGATCGCGCGGACAGGCGGTGACGCAGTCGCCGCATGCAGTGCACTTGTCGACGTCGACGACCGGCAGCCGCCAGGCATTCATCTGCATGGCGTCGAAGGTGCAGGCGCGCACGCAGTCGGCGAGGCCGAGGCAACCCCACGAACACTCGAGTCCGCCGCCGCCGACCAGATGCGCGGCGCGGCAGCTCGATTCGCCCTCGTAGCTCGCGAGCATCCGCGCTCGGCCGAGGCCGCCGCCGCAGTGGACACGCGCCACCCGTTTTTCGCTCTCGCCGACGTTGACACCGAGAAACTCGGCGATCGCCTCGAGCCCTGCCGGCGATGAGACGGTGCAGCGCGAAGGTGCCAGCTCGCCGGCGACGATGCGCTCCGCCAATCCGCGACAGCCGGGCTGGCCGCAGGCGCCGCAGTTGGAGCCCGGCAGGAGGTGCTCCACCGCATCGATGCGCGGATCCTCCTCGACCTTGAAGAAGCGGTCGGCGAGCGCGAGGATCGCACCGAAGAAAAGTCCGAGTCCGCCCAGGACTGCGACTGCGCTGAGCATCGCTCCGAGCATCGTCGATCAGGCGAAAGCGCGTGCGCGCTCGCGCAGGCTCTCGAGGTCGGACTCCGCCTGGTTCCAGGGGGTGCCGGGGTGAATGATCTTCGCCGTGCAGACCTCGGCGGCGGCGACCAGGTCGCGAAAGCTCCCGCCACGCGGATTCTTGACGAAGGCCTGCTTGTTCTCGTTGTAGGCGAAGATGCCGGGCGCCTTGCGAATGCACTCGTCGCACGAGGTGCACAGCGCGGTGTCGATCCAGGCCTCCTCGGCTGCTCCTGCGGTCGCCGGCGCGGCCGTTGGGCTCGGCCGGATCTCCTCCACCGGCGGCGCGGGCAGCGCGGGCACGGGCGACGCCACGGTGGCCGCGCGCACTCCCCTGCCCTCGGCGGGCACCTGCTCCGCATTGAGCTCGAACAGGATCGTCACCAGCTGATCGACAGCCCGCTGGTCGGCGGTCTCGCGTTCCCTGGTGAGCTCGCCAGCGTGGCGGGCCGTCAACTCCTCGACCTGCCGCGCAGCGCGCGCTTCGCCTTCGTCGCGCGCCCGCTGGATGGCCGCCTCGACATGCTCGTTGCGCACCCCGGCGAGCTCTTCGAGCGTCCGCCAGTAGGCCAGGCGATCGCGTGTCGCCAGCACCAGGACGCGCGACACGACCAGACGATGCAGGCCGCCTGCGGCGTCGGCTCCCCAGACGAACGGCAATTGGCGAACGCTCGCCTCGTCATCGAGCTGCAGCCACTCGCTGAGCGCGATGAGCTCAGCGCGCTCGGCATCTGTGCCGACAAAGGCGGCGAACTGGGGCCACCAGGCCGGATCGAGGAGCGCCGCGTCGGCAAAAGTGAAGGCCGTCTTCTCGGCGGTCGCGGTCGAGCCTGCCGCGGCGGAATCCGCCGGGACAATGGAGGGGGCGGGTTGGGACGATACCTCGGCGGCTCCGGCAGCGAGCAGCAGCGGCTCGTCCGGCCAATCGGCCAGCGGCGTCGGATTCTCATCGAAATGCAGCCGCCGGGCCCAACTCGAGCCGGCTTCGGGATCGAAGCGGAAGAGCGGCGCGGCGCGGCCCGCGACGCGCGCCGAGGCGACGAGCCAGGCGTCGAGCTCGGCCCCGCCAGTGTCTGCGGCCGCACGGGCATCGGGCGCATCGATGACATGCAGCCCGGCGCGTCGGCCGGCGAGAGCGCGATCGAAGCCGGCCGCCAGCGGCAGCGGGTAGGCGAGCGACCCTTGCTGCACGAAGGCTTCGCGATGGGCAACTCCGAGATAGGCGGGCTCGAGGCGAAACGACGTCGCGTCTTTGGGCGGTGCATCGGCGGACAGCACGACGACCTGCACCGGCCGGCCCGAGAGCAGGAGCGACGAGAGACTCGAGAGCGCGTCGATGAACGGTTCGCGACCGGCGAAGAGAACCAGCACCGGCGGAACCAGCAGCAGCTCCTCCCGGGCGAGACCGCGCCAGTCCAGGCGCTCGAGCCAGGCCTCGTGACGCTCCGGCACGAAGGCCTCTGCCGCCTCCAGGCGGACGACGCGCACGGCGCGCGCCAGCTCCACCAGGTCGCGGGTTGCTTCGTCGAAGGCAGCCGCGGCCACGGCGCAAAGATCGCGGGAGTCGCCCGCCACCTGCGCCGGCGCGCCGAGATCGCTCACGCACTCGCCGTGCCCGACGATCCACAAGGGTTCGGCTGCGGAATCGAAGCCCTTCAAGCGGTCGCGCGCCACCTCGAGCCGCCGCCGGCGGGCCTCCGGGAAGGGCGCGCCGGCGCGCCGGCGTCCCACCACGTGAGCCAGCTCGACGGCGTCGACGAATCGCCTGCCGAACGCCCCCATGCTTTCGCCGCCGCTGCTTTCGGCAATTCCCTCGGGGCGGCGGGCGCGGTCGGCGGCGAGCAGCGCCTCCGCAGTCGCGGCGAGCTCGTGCGCTTCGCCGGCAAAGGCCCTGCGGGCGACCTGCAGACGCCGCCGTGCGGCAAATGCAGCGATCGCGAGCGGCGCCCGGCGGCCGAAGTCGACGAGCCGCGCGCCCGGCGCGAGGTCGAGCGTCCCTTCAGCGAGGCGCCCGCCTTCGGCGGGTGAAAGCGGCCGGATCCAGGTCTCGCCGGTCGCCTCGGGGTCGAGCAGGAGCGGCCAGCCGCCGCGCACTGCCAGCCCGCGATAGGGCTGGAGCGCTGCAGGGAGCAGGCCGGAAGGCAGCGGCGCACACTGCGCCGCCGGGTCGCCGAAGTGAAATCGCCGCAGCTCCATCACCGAGCCCATCGCTAGATTGCGAAGCGGTCGAGCTCGCGCTCGATCGCCGCGACTTTCTGTTCGCGGCTCATGCCGAGACCGCGCGCCGTGTACTGGTCGTAGCGCGGGGCGTCGGGGTTGCGGTAGAGCAGGCCGATGGCGAGGCGGTCGCCGCCGCTGGCTAAAGCGCGGGCCGCGGCGAGATCGCTCGGGTCGTGCTCCTGCCGGTTCTTGTACATGCGCTCGACCGCCGGGTCGACCGGCACGCCGCCGGCATGGGTCAACAGCAGGATGCGGTCCGGATCGTTGCGTAGCGACTCGAAGATCTTCGGGGTGTACGTAGGGCAGCGCTGCAAGATGTGCACGAAGCTCGTGCCGACGTGGCGCGAGGCGGTGGCGAGCGTCGCCTGCAGATGGGCAGGATTCCAGTCGACGGTGCGTGCCACGAACGAGACGTTCGGGAAGCCGAGCGTCGTCGCGGCGACATCGAGCGGCGGCAGGAAAGCACCGTCCGGATGGGTGTTGGTCGATAGGCCGATCGGCGACGTCGGCGAGGTCTGCTTCTTGGTCAACCCGTAGACGCTGTTGTCGAAGACCATCACCGTCAGGTCCATGTTGTAGCGCGCCGCATGCAGCCAGTGACCGGCGCCGATCGAGCAGCAGTCGCCATCGCCGGTCGCCACCCAGACCTTGAGATCCGGCCGCCGCGACTTGATGCCGCAGGCGACCGGCAGGGCCCGCCCGTGCAGGCCGTGGAAGCCGTAGGCATGCATGTAGTGCGGAAAGCGCGACGAACAGCCGATGCCGGAGACCATGGCGAGCTTCTCCGGCGGCACCTGCTCGTCGCGGCAGATGCGCTGCACCGCCGAGAGCATGGCGAAGTCGCCGCAGCTCGGGCACCAGCGCGCTTCGCCGCCGTCGTAATTCTCCAGGGTGAAGTAGCGCTCGGGAACGTCGAGCGACCAATCCGCAGGTAGTCCGAACATCAGGCAGCTCCTCTCGTCGTGCTCTGGTCTCCACCCGGCAGCCGCCGGCGCACCGCGACGGCGATCTCGCCTGGCCCGTAGGGCTGACCGCGGACGGTCGACCAGCAGTCGACGTCGACCAGCGTGCGCTCGCGCAGGATCTGGGCGAGCTGGGCGCGGCGGCGCTCGAACTCGACGCCCGGCGCGGCCGGCTCGTCGCTGTAGTTGATCTCGACGGTCATCACCCGGCGGAAGCGCTGGAAGATCTTCGCCAGGCCGGGCTCGAGCGGCGACATGAAGCGCAGATGCAGCGAGGCCACCGACTGGCCCTCGGCGCGCAGCTGATCGACAGCTTCCTCGATCGCCCCGAGCGTCGAACCCCAGCCGACGACCAATAGCTCGCCCTCGTCGGCGCCGTGCGGCACCGGGGGCTTGAGGGTGCGCGCCAGCGCGGCGAGCTTGCGGCTGCGCATGTCGCAGCCTTCCTGGTTCGAGACCGGATCGTAGGCCACCTTGGCATGGCGGGTGTGGGCGAGGCCGGTGACGACGTATTCGCCGCCGCGCTGGCCGGGAATCGGCCGCGCCGACAGGCCGGTCTCGGCGTCCCAGTCGTACGGCGCCAGCCCTTCGGGCCAGGCCGACTGGTCGAGCTCTCCGGCGATCCAGTCAGGGTCGACCTTCGGGCGTGGAATTGGGGCGACACCGGTCGCGAGATTCGAGTCGGTCAGGATGAGGACCGGCGTGCGGAACTCCTCGGCGATCTTGCGCGCCAGGATGACGAAGTGGAAGCACTCCTCGATCGTCGCCGGCGCCAGAACCACCTTCGGCGTGTCGCCCGGCTGGCCGTAGAGGGCGGCGAGCAGATCGCCCTGTTCGACCTTGGTCGGCAGGCCGGTCGACGGCCCGCCGCGCTGCACGTTGATGACCACCAGCGGAATCTCCGCCATGACGGCGTAACCGAGAAACTCGGTCTTCAGCGCCAGCCCCGGGCCGGAGGTGATGGTGCAGGCGGTCTTGCCGGCGTAAGAGGCGCCGATCGCGAAACCGATCGCCGCGATCTCGTCCTCGGCCTGATGCATGTAGCCACCCACGGTCTGGAAGGCGCGCGCCAGGTAGTGCGACACCGAGGTCGCCGGCGTGATCGGGTACATCGCGACCATCTCCATGCCGGAGGCGATGACACCGAGCCCCAACGCCTGGTTGCCGTTCAACACCAGCACCGGCTCCTTCGAGGGTCGCGGCGGAACATGCCAGGCGACCGGCACGCGGGCGGCCGCGAACGCCGCGCCGCGCCGCAGCAACTCCTGGTTGAGCCGCACGACGTCGGCGCCCTTGCGGCCCAGGACGGCCTCGACCTCCTCGAGCGCCTTCTCCAGCCCGAGGCCGAAGATCTCCGCCAGCATCCCGACGACGAACATGTTCTTGCCGACGCGCGCGTCGGGAATGACCTCGAGGCAGGCGGCCTCCATCGCGACCTCGATGACCTCGAGGCCCTGGGCACGGAACTCGGCGACCGCCTTGCCGTACTGCTGCCGGATCTCCTCCTGGGAGTCTTCTGCCCACTTGCTCTCGAGCAGCACGACGGTGCCCGGCCGGAAGGCGGCGTTGGCGATCCGTCCGTAGAGCACCTGCTCGTTGAAAGCGACCACCAGGTCGGCGGTCTCGCCGCAGTTGGTGATCTCGTGGCTGCCGAAGCGCACCCGGATGCCCGAGGCGCCGGCGCGCGAGCGCGCCGGCGGCTTGATCTCGGCCGGAATGATCTCCACCGTCCAGACGCCGTTGCCGAGCTTGGCGCAAACGGTGCCGAAGGTCTGGCCGGCCTTCTGGGCGCCTTCGCCGGAATCGGAAACGATCTCGACGATGCGCTCCCGCACGACGGTGCGCGGCGGCGCGGCGGCCTGGACGGTATCGGAAGGGTCGGTTTCGTGGGTCGTGGGCATCGGCTTCCCTCGTTCTTCAGGCTCGTTCTCTGGAATGGCGGGCGCCTACGAGCTGCGGCCGCCCAGATCGGTGTAGAAGGCTTCGCTGAAGAGTCGTTCCTCTTCCGCCTCGTGGCGGCGCAGGGACTCGGCCAGGCGATGGATTCCCTCGCCAATCTCCTTCACCGGACCGGCGAGCGCCTCGGCGGTCGCCGCCCGCAGCTCGTCGAGGCGGGCGAGGAACTCGCGATGCTCGTCGAAGAGGTGCTGCAGGTTCGGGAGGCGGTGGGAAGCGCCTTCGCCGACGACGGCGTGCAGGCCCTGGCCGCCCTCCTCGCCCTCGAAGTGGTGGGTGAGCAGGGTGTGGAGCTCGCCGAGGAGCTTGTCGACCCGGTGCAGATCGTGGGTATGGACCAGCGACAGCAAGAGCTCACCCAACTGGCGGTGTTCATCGTCGATCCGGCTGCGGGCAGCCAGACGACGCGGGGTCGAGGTCTTCGCCGTGGGAGCGGGTGCTACAGGTGCGGAAGGACGTGCCATCGTCGGCTCCTCCTGGTCAAATCCCGGTCGCCGCCGAGACAGGAGAACCGCAAAGCTCCGCAAAAATGCGGCCCGTGATTCCCCGCAGACATCCTTCAAGATGCGCCGCGGGGCGACAACACTCCTAGGGGTCGCCGCCGCCCCACCCCACGGGGCGGCTCGACAGGGAGTCTGGGGCGTCCCCCGCTACGGCGCCGGAGGTGGCGCCGAAACCGGGGCCGGAGCCGACGGTTTCCCGCGCAGAATGGCGGTCGCGAAGCGCTCCGCACCGAACCACTTCGCAGCCGTGGCGCGCAGCTCCTCGAGAGTGGTCGCCTGCGCGGTCGCCAGCCGCTTCGCCGTGCTGTCGAGGCCGGTCCCGTAGAGCGCCCCGCGGGTCAGCTCGTCGCGCAACTGGCCGTTGGTCTGAAGATCGATCTTGGTCGCGCCCGCGAACGACGACTTCGCCGTCGCGACCTCGGCCGCGCCGAAGCCGTCGGTGGCGAGCTTGCGCAGCTCGACGAGTAGCGCCTCCTTGGCCTCGTTCTCCTTCGCGGCCTCGGTTGCGAGATAGGCGATCGCCAAGCCCCCCTCGCGGAACGGGCGGTACCCAGCGTACACCGTGTAGGCGAGCGAGCGCCGGCCGCGCAGCTCGGCGAAAAGCGTCCCGGCGAGCCCCGAGGTCACATTCTGGAGGAGCTCGAGCCGCGCTGCCTCCGGGTCGGAAGCCGGCGGCCCGGCGAAGGCCATCACGATCGCCGACTGCTTGCGGTCGCGATACTCGACCGTCTCGGTGCGCGTCGGCGGCGGCGCGGGCATGCGCAGCGCGGAACGCGCCGAGCCGCGCCGGGGGAGGCTCGCGAACGCCTTCTCCACCATCTCCCGCGCGGCGCTCGCTGCGACATCCCCGACGATGACCAGGGTGGCGTCCTCGGCGGCGAGGTGGCCCTTCCACCAGGCGGCGAGATCGGCGGCGGTGAGCGCGGCGAGCGAGTCCTCGGTGCCCGTGGCCGGCAGGCCGTAGGGATGCGTCGGCCACAGATCGGCGAGAGCCAGCGCCTGCGGGCGCTGGGTCGACGAATCAAAGGCGCGCCGGATGGCAGCCAGCTGAAGCGCGCGCTCCTCGTCGATCCCGGCCACCGGGAAGGTCGGATGAAGGACGACGTCGGCGAACAGCTCGAGCGCCGGGCGCAGATTCGCCGACACCACCTCCATCTCGACGCCGAGGAAATCCGCTGTGACGTCGGGGGTGAGCGCGGTGCCGAGGAATTCGAACGAGCGGTCGATCTCTTCGCCGGAGAGCGCGCCGGCTCCGCGGCGCAGGGAGCTCGCGGTGAGCTGCGTGATGCCGGCGTTGGTGGAGGATTCGGCGCTGCGTCCGCCGTCGAGGTAGAGCCCCACGGCCACCGAGGGAGCGCCCGGCCGCTCGCGGACGATCAGGCGCGCGCCGTTCGCCAGCCGCACCTCGGTCGCCGGACGGTCGGCTTTCGCCGGAGCCACCGCCGCGAAGGCTGACGGCAGGGCGTTGGCCGGTTCGGCCGGCGGCGGCGCGGCGACCGCCGCCTGCACCTGTGCGAACGCTGCCGCGCGATCGAGCGCCGGGGTGCCGTTGGGCGCATAGTGGTAGAGCGTCAGCCGGTCGTTCGAGAGAAATCGCCTCGCCGCGGCGCGCACCTGGTCGGCGGTGACCCGCTCGAGCTTCGCCAGGCGGTCGCCGAGCGCAAGATAGCCCGCGCGGGCTTCAGCCTCGGCGAGCGCCTGCGCCTGGCCGACGGCGTCCTCGAGAAAGAAGGCGACCTGCGCGCGCAACGCGTTCTTGGCCAGCGCGAGCTCGTAGGCGGTCGGGCCGTGCGCCTTGAGGCGCTCGATCTCGGCCAACAGCCGGTGGTCGACTTCGGCACGCCGGCCTTCGTCGAACGAGGCCTGCGCGATGAGCAGGCCGACATCGTCGAACTGATAGTGAAAAGTGGTCGCGGTCGCCGCGGCGTCCGGGCCGACGACGTGGCGGAAGAAGCGCGACGAGCGGCCAGAGCCGAGGATCTGCGAGGCCAGGTCGAGAGCCAGCTCGGCGTCGCCGCCCACTCCCTGCGTGTGCCAACCGAAGACCGAGTAACCCTGCTTCAGGTCTCCCGTCGAGCTGCCGTAGCGGAACTCGGTCTGCTCAGGCTCCGCCGGACCGTGCCGCTTGTCGAAGCCTTCGGTCGCGAGCGCGCCAAAGGTCGAGGCGACGGCTCTCTCCACCTCGGCCGCTTTCACGTCGCCGGCGATCGACAGGATCATGTTCTGCGGCAGATAGAGGGTGCGGAAAAACTGCAGGAGGTTGTCGCGTTGGATATTGCGCAGCACTTCGTTCGAGCCGATCCGCCAGCGCTTGATGCGGTGCTGGGTGAACGAGACCGCAATCATGCGCTCGAGCGAGAGCGCCGGCGGATTGTCGAGCTTGCGGTTGGACTCCTCGATGACGACCTCGGACTCGCGCTCGAGCTCCCCGGCGTCGAAGAGCGGATTGGCGATGGCATCGGCCATGATCTCGAGAGCGCGGCCGAAGCCTTCGGTCGGCACGACGAAGAAGTAGTTGGTCGAGTCGTAGATCGTGCCGGCGTTGGTGTCGCCGCCGACCTTGGCGAGCTCCTGCGAGATCTGCTCCGCGCCGGGAAACTTCTTCGAGCCCTTGAAGAACATGTGCTCGAAGAGGTGCGCCATCCCGGCGACCTCGTCCGGCTCGTTGAAATAGCCCGCCTTCACCCAGGTGTTGATCGCCACCACCCCGGTGCCCGGCTGCTCGCGGACCAGGAGGGTCAGGCCGTTCGGCAGAGTCGTCTTCTTCACCGACGACAGAAAGCCGTCGAGCGGGCCGGGCGGTCCGCCTTGGGCGGACAGCGGCGAGCCCGCCGAGAGCGTCGTGACGAGGAGAATCAGGCTGCCGAAACACAGTTTGTTCGAGCTCACGGGGGAGTCCTTTCGTCGCCGGCGGACCCGGGCGCGAGTCCATTCTCTCCTACGCAGAACCGGCTCTCCGGGTTGTGGGCGCCAGCAGGAGTCGGGACAGGGAACCCCTTACGGAGTGACTGCGCTCCAGCGGCTGGTGTCTTCGGTGCGGTCAAAACCGTCCCAGAAGAGCGTCACCACGTTGGAGAAACAGTAGAGGCGCCAGGTGTTGCCGCAGGAGACGCCGCCGTGCGCCGTCCAGCGGTTGGTGCGCAGGCGCGAGGCATTGCCGACGAAGACATTCGGGCTTGTCGTGCCCAACGTCCAGTCGAGACACGAATAGCCCAGATACACGCCCGCGTGGTCGGATGCGGTGAAGGCGAGTGTGCCGTCGGTCAGGTAGTTGCCGAGCTCGTCGACGTGCAGACTGCTGGTGTTTCCGGTGGCAAAGGTGAGCAGGTCGGCCTTCGAGCTCGCGACCCGATAGTCATCGAGACGCCGGAACGGAACGCCGTCGAGCGTGATCCGGTCGCGCGCGTCGACGCTCGAATCCGAAAGCCAGGCGACAAACGACTCGGGCGCCGGCACCCGGGCCGCAGTGGCGAGGTTCCGGCAGACCGCGTCGCCGGCGGCGATCCCCTCCTCGCCGCCAGCCTGGGGCCAGCTCGAGAGGTTGCCGCTGCCTCTCACCGAGGTGACGAAGACGATCGCCGCGGGCGACCAGGCCGTGGCCGCCGGCGCCTCGCTCTGGCCAGGCTCGAGACAGAGCAGGCGCCGCGTCGTGTTGCACGCCCCGGGAGTGTAGTCCGTCCATTCCTCGGCGGTCGCCAGGCCTTCGCCGACCAGCCCCTGGACGTCGCTCGCGGCGACCACCCAACTCGTGCAGGTGTTGTTGACGTCGACTTCGCCGGTGCGCCGGGTGCCGGTCCAGTAGTCGCTCGGATCGAACTGTCCCGGTGCGGTCCCGAACTCATCGAAGTTCACGCCGCGGACGATCACTCCCTCCGGCCCGGTGAGATCGTCCAGGGAACCGGCGAAGGGCGCCAAGGTGCCGACCTGGTACCAGGGTCCAGCGGGCTGCGGCAAGCCGCTGCAACCGGTCGACCGCTTGCCGGCCCTCCCCTGGACATGGCAGTAGGCGTCGGTTCCCGCGGTCGACAGCCAGGCACGATAGGTCGCGGCGTTTTCCAGCCCCCCCAGCGCCGCGCGCGCCCGGCAGATGTTGTCGGCGCCGACGAGCGCATGCTGGCCGCCGGAGGCGGGCCATGAAGCGATCAATCCTGTCCCGGAAACCGAGGTCACGAATCCCAGGCGCTTCACCGCCGCGGCCGGCGCAGCGAGTGCGAGAGCTGCGAGCGCCACCAAGGCGCAAGTGAAACGGCCGGCAAAGCGCGTCCGCAGCGGGAAGGCGAGACCTTGTTGGCGGCTCATCGGGAGCACCTCCACAAGACAGACCGTCATCCGGCGCGGCGAGGGGACAGCATCGCCCGCGCCGCATCGCCTCGCGCGGCGCCGTGAGGCGCGTCAGCTCGCGGCGCGAGCCACCGGCAAAGCGACCTCGTTGCGACGCAGGAACCAGAGCGTCCAGGGGGGGTCGTAGCGCAGAGACTCCGCCGGGCCGGTCACCTGCCAGCCGCTCGTCGCGAGCTGGGCGCGCAGCAGGCGCTCCTGCTCAGCAAACCGGGCGTCGCTCCAGATTCCCGAGAACCGCAGGACAGCGATCTGGCGCGGCGCGACTTCGCGCAGAGTGACGCGGGGGTCGGTCGGCTCGGGAAGGGTGGCCAGGGACCAGGCGCCCGGCATCGCGAACGACATCACCCAGCGCTCGGAGCCGCCCGGAGCCGGCGCCGCTGGTCGCATCCCGACTGGCGCCGTCATGGCGATCCTGGCGCTCCCGGCCGGCCGCATCGAGACCGGTGCGGTCATTTCGATTTTCGTCCTCTCACCCGCTGCGCCGCGCGCCCGGTTGCCGCCGAAGATGTACCCGGCGAGACGCCGGAAGGCCGCGCTGCTCACGCCTTCGAAGGTTCCTTCGAGCTCGGTCTCGGCGAGCACCACGGCGGCGTAGGAACGGATTTCGACCTCGCCCAGCTTCTCGAGGACGTCGTAGGGCGGTTCTTCAGTGGCCATAGCCGGGATTCCGATCAGGTGGAGGGCGAGCGCCAGGCGCGCCAGGCGGCGAGCTCGCGGGGCGAGCCAGAACGAGCGCGGAAGCATCACACTGCACTCTACGCTCCCCGTGTCAGGACGGACGAGCGCCTCCACCGGGGACTACCTCGCCAGGGTGAGAAGCTCCGCCGCGTGCAGGGCTTCGAGGTACTCCTCCACCATCTCGAGCGGCACCGGACCGTAGATCGCCGACAGGATGTCGCGGATCTCGACCGTCCCTCGCCGGCCGTCGACGAGGTTGAGCGCTTCGTAGGCGTAGTCGCTGCCCCACGCGCCGGTCAAACCAGGGAGTCGAAGCGCGGCGGAGCGCGCTTCGCCGAGGTGGTCGGGCAGCCACGCGTAGCCGAACGTCGAGGTCGTCCCCGGATGCGCGGGGTTGCGGCGATAGACGACACCGCCACGGCGCGCCGCGCTCGGAGGGCTGCCCAGGAGCACTTCGAGCGCGGCCAGGAAGCTCTCGGCCTCTGTCGCCACCGCGGCTTGCGGCGTCACGAACCGCCGCAGCGAGTCGAATAGCGCGCGCTCCTGCTGCGCCGCGAACCGGGCGAGGTTCTCGCCCTCGTCCCGGTCGAGACCGCGCTGCCGTTCGCGCGTGACCGCCGCGCGGCGGAGCGCCGCGGCGGCTTGAATCTGCCAGAGGCCGGCCGCATCCTCCGGCTCGAGGTTGGCGAGACTCCAACCGGTCGCCGCGGCGAGGAACGCAGCCCTTTCGAGCTTCGTCGGATCGAGGTTCGCCGGCACGTCGCGGTCAGTGTGGATGTAACGGTCCGGCCAGTCGTTGAAGTAGATCGCCGGGATGCCGAACGACGAGTCGTTGTAGACCTCGTGGTCGCTGCCCAGCGAGAGCTGCACCAGCTCGGCGCGCAGCGGCTCCTTGCCGCCGCCCGCGGCGACCAGTGGAAAGTCGGCGGCGCCAGCCGCCGCGTAGGCCATCGTCTGGTCGTTGAGCCAGCTGGCCTGCGCCGCCACGAGGTCGTGCACGAAGGAGGGCAGGCTCGCCGGCCCACGGGCGACATGGAAGACCGCCTTCGTTTCCGGGCCGCCGCCCACCATGTCGAGGTGGATCGCGGCCTTGAAGTTCTTCGCCAGGTCGGCGCGGCCGGCGAGCAGGGCGTGCGTGCCCTCGATCTCCGGCGGCCAGACGAAACGCAGGCTCCGGCGAGGGGGGGCCAGGCGACCCTCTGCGACGAGCTTGGCCAGGGTGCGTGCGACCTCGAGGATCACCGCGCAGCCGCTCGCGTTGTCGTTGGCGCCCGGGCGCGGGTGGTCGAGGTGGCAGCTGAAGACGATCTCTTCGCGGCCCACCGCGGGGTCCGCGCCGGGGAGCACCGCCGTGGGAATCGTGTACGCGCCGGCGTGGGCGCCGGCATCCACGACCGCGGAGAGCCGGATCGTCTCCCCCGCCGCGAGTCGATCGCGGAGCTTTCTCGCGCGCGCCGGCGAAACCATGAAGGCGAAAGTCTTCGTCTCAGCGAAGGTGTCGAGATGCCCCCAGCGCACGAGGCTCTCGTCTTCACCCCACCAACCCTGGTGCTGGTTCTGCGCCCAGCTCACGACACCGGCGGCGCCGTGGCCGCCGACGGCAAGCGTGGCGACCGTTCCGGGCTGTGACGAAGTCAGCGCCAGGCGCCCCGCGACCTCCTTGCCCGTGTAGTCGCTCTCCTTCGTCCCGGCGCCAACATCGACGAGCTCGGCGCTCGCGACCTCGCCGGCGACGCTGTCCTGCGCCAGGCCCAGCGGCGCCTCCTCCCAGCTCGCCAGGCGCTCGACCCGCCCGCCCGCGGCGTCGAGCTCCCAGAGCTCGGCGAAGCGCGCGTTCCACGCCGGGCGCGAGCGCTGCGTGCCGTAGAAGATCGTGCCGTCGGCCGGCAGAACGATCGGCGCGACATCGGTGAGTCCGTAGCTCGCGAGCGCCTCGAGCACCAGCTGCCCTGCGGCATCGAAGCCCGCCGAGCCGCGCATCCGGTGCTGGCGCGAGAGCCCCTCGACGGTGCGCATCGCCGCCTCGCCGGAGACCTCCTGCGCGAGCGCGGCGGTCTCCGCTGCGGAGAGGAGCGGCGGGAGTGACGCCGAAGAGGCGGCAACGGGCGCGGCGGCGAGCATCACAGCAGACAGAAGCCAAAGTCCCGCGAGGACTGAGGCCCGGCGGCGCAGGGGCGCAGAGAATCGCATCGAAAGATGTTACGACGGCGCGGTCGGGTTGTCGCCGGCGGTGAACTTGGCCGCCGGCTCGAATAGTCTCTCTCGCCGTGGACCACGACGCTGCGATGCGCTACGAGGAGCTGCCCCCGGGGGGCGAGCTGGGGGAGCTCCTCGAGTGTTTCTGGCACGCGGTCGATCGCGCTCCGCGGGTCGGACGTCCGCCGGAGCACATCGTGCCCGACGGCTGTCCGGAGCTCATCGTCCATCTGGGCGACCCCTTCTCTCGCCAGGTGGACGGGCGCTGGCGACGCCAGGGGCGGGCCTTTCTCGCCGGCACGCTGTCGCGCCCCTGGAGCCTGCGCGCCGGCCGCGTTGTCGACACCTTCGGCATCCGTTTCCGGCCGGGCGCCCTGCCGGAGCTCTTCGCCGTCGACATGCGCGCCACGGTCGATCGCGAGCTCCTGTTGGCGCGGATCGTGGCCGCGCCGGCCGCCCGCCGACTACGGGAGGCGCTCGCGCGCTCCGAGCACCTTGCGGCTCGCGCCGCAATCGCGACCTCCTGGCTCGCAGAGGTGGTCGGCGCCCCTCGGCGTCCAATCGACAGCCCGTGCACACGTGCCGTCGCGCTCATCGTCGCCAGCCGGGGTGGTCTGCGCGTCGACGAGCTCGCACGCCGGCTCGCCCTGTCGCGCCGGCAGCTCGAACGCGCCTTTGCCTCCGGCCTGGGGATCGGGCCCAAGCTCTACGCCCGCATCGTCCGGCTCCAGGCAGCGCTGCTCGAGATCGGCGACGAGCAGCGTGCCGCCGGCGTCGAAGCCGCGCTCGCCGCCGGCTACTTCGACCAGTCGCACCTGCTGCGCGATTTTCGCGGCCTCGCCGGCCGCGCCGCGACGCGGCCACGGCAGGCCGATGGCGAGATGGCGCGTCACTTCACCGATCCCCACCGGCTTCTCGCCCTGCTCGGCGGCGAGTGAAGCGCGCCGGCGGATGTCGCATTCGTCCTAGAGTCGGGACGTCGGAGCCACCTAGGGTCCCGTCTCTGCCGGGAGCCTCCCCGGACCGACGAAAGGAAATCGCCATGAAACTCCCGCTTCGACCCCGGACCTCTTTCCCGACCGCTCTCCTGCCGATCCTGCTCCTCGCGCTTCTGCCCGGCGCGTTCGCACAGCCAGCTCCGCGAGGGATCTCCGCGCTCTCCTGGCTCGCCGGAAGCTGGAGCGGCACCGCAGATGGCGTCACTAGCGAAGAGCACTGGACAAGCGCCGAAGGCGACGGGCTGGTCGGGATGCACAAGGACATCCAGGGCGGCAAGATGAGCGCATTCGAATTCCTGCGCATCGAAGTCGACGCCCAGGGCCGGGTCTGCTACATCTCGATGCCCGGCGGTGCCCCTCCGACATCGTTCTGCGCGATCGAGATCGCAGAGCGGCGCGTCGTCTTCGAGAATCGCGCGCACGACTTCCCGCAGCGGATCCTCTACTGGCTGGACACCTCCGGGAAGCTCCACGCCCGGATCGAGGGCCCGGTCGAGGGCAAAGAGGCCGCCATGGACTGGGTCTGGAGCCGCTTGCCTTGACAGTTGCCTTTTTTCGGACTCGCGGGAAAAGCGTGACAGTTACCCATTTTCGAACTCGAGACGAGCGACGTTTCTCGTCAGTCCGGATGTCTTTCGCGGCCGCCCTCGAGGCTTCAGCTGGATCCTTCGACCCAGCAGCGCTTCGATTTTGGAGACGTAGCGGGCATCGCCCATCGGCCTTCCGGTCGCGGAGTGCTGCCGAACCGCTGCCAGCTCGTCCTCTTTCTCGGCCTCGCCGAGCAGGCCGCCCCAGTCACCGATGCGGGAGTCGAGAGCCAGTCCATCGGCGAGGCTGTCCTGCCCAATGCCGAGATGCTGCCGCGCGCTCGAGAATGGCCACTCCTGGGCTCGATCGACCAACCCCGCCCGCACGGGGTTGAGAAGAACGTAGCGAGTCACCGCCGACAGCGAGGTCTCGTTCATGGGAAACGACCAGAAGCGCTCCTGCCAGAGATGGCCGCGCCAACCGTGGCGACTATTCGTCAGCAAGGCGTACCGGCGATGGGTCGCGGCGAGGGCGCGTGCCAATCCGCAGCGGTCGGTCGGCACCACGATCAGGTGGAGGTGATTGGGCATAAGGCAGTAAGACCAAACGCTCACCTTGTAACGCAACACCTGCTCACGCAGGAGGCGCCGGTAGGTCTCGTAGTCGTCGTCGCAGAAGAAGACCTGCATGCGCCTCGTCCCCCTCTGGGTGACGTGGTGGGGAACGCCTGGTACGACGATGCGCGCAATTCGGGTCATGTCTCTTCAGAATGAAGGACGAAATTTCCCCGACGAATCTCGCGGCGACTCCACATGCGGTGAGGAAATTAGGTAACTGTCATGGTTTTTACTGGAGCCGCGCCGGCCGTTAGGGCCCGGTGAGGGGTTCAGGCCAGCCGCGCATCGCGCGTCCCGACGAGGACGGAGATGCCGAACTCGATGAATGCGGCGAGCTCCCTACTTCGCCGGCGCGGCCGGCGGGGCGGGTGGGGCGATCGGGTCCGGAACCTTGTTCTTCACCGGCGGGAGGCTCCGCAGGAAGGCCCAGATCGCTTTCAGATCCTCCTCGGGGAGTGTCGAGTACTGCTGCCACGGCATCGGCGGCAGGATCTGCCGGCCCCGGCCCTGATGGCGGCCGGTCTGGAGCGCCGCCAGGAACTCCTCCTCGGTCCACTTGCCGAGACCGGTCTCGGGATCGGGCGTCAGATTCTGGGTGAAGCTCACCCCCCACGGTCCCGACCAGGCGGTCAGCGTGCCGGCCGCCGTCGCCACCCAGGGTCCCGGCGCAAGCTGCGGGGCGGGCGGCATGATCATCTCCTGCGGGTGGCCGGAGAGTCTCCGGGACATGTCCAGCTCGGGGCCGTTGGGCCCCATCTTCTTGGTGGTGTGGCAGTCGTCGCAGCCCCCGAGCTGCACGAACTTGGCCCCCAGCGCGACCCGATCGGCGGCCTTGTCGCCGGCGGGCAGCTTGGCGGGCGTCTGAGCCTGCGTGCTGACGACGGTGACGGCGACCAGCGCCATCGCCATGGCGACACTCTGCGCTGCGATTTTCATGGCTTCTCCCCTTTCGAAGCAGTTTGAATGTTGTGCGGCAATAGAAGTCCGTCACGGATCCAGCTCTCGACCAGCGCCACCGCCTCGCGGTCGACGACTTTCGTGCCGAGCGGCGGCATCTGCGATATCGGATCGCGTCTCGCCATCCGCTGCAGGACGAGGCTCGCCTCCGGATGGCCCGCCGCGAGTCGCGCCATCGGCGCCGAGCCCGAGGGCTGGAAGCGCGCGGTCCGTTCGAGGCCGGTGGCGAGCGCCGCCGGGCCGGCGCCGACGACGGCTCCGGCGTCGAGCCGCACCTCGAGCGAGAAATCGAGGTCGGCGAGCGGACCGCGCGCGTTGTGGCAGTTCGAGCAGTTGCCGTGGAGATAGCCCAACGCCGCTCGTTCCATGGCCGAGCGCGCGGGGATCTCCGGCGCGAAAACCGCGAGATCCGCCGGCAGACCCCGGACCCAGCCCCGCCGCACGAGCATCGCGAGATCGACATCGCCCGGACGGAGCGGCTCGGCGTGCGGCGCACCCGGGTCGCGGGCTCCCGACAGCTGCAGCGCCGAGAAACCGAGCACGCGGGAGACGTTGCCCTCGTGGCAGGCGCGACAGTCGGTCCGGGCCGGCAGGTCGTAGCGCACGCCATCCGGCAGTTCGTAGACCGCGCGCTGGCCGAACTTCGGAGCCAGCAGGGCGTCGCTCTGGTCGTCGAGCCAGCGGTAGGTGGCGAAGACCCAGCCGTCGCCGGTGAGCTCGATGTAGCGCGTCTCCACCCGTCGCTCGTAAGCGAACTCCTTCCACAGCCGGGTGCCGACCGGAAAGACCCAGGCGTCGGGATCCGAGGCGTCGATGCTCGTCCCTGGAGGCAGCGAGATCCACCGGCTCTTGCGGGCGCCGTCGCTCCACAGCGGGTACTGGGGAGTGAAGGCGAGCAACCCCTCCGCCACCCGCTTCGTCGCGACGTCGGCGTAGAGCCCGGTTGCGGACAGGCGCTCCGGGAGCGTCTCGGCGAGGAGCGCCGGCACAGAGCCGAGAAGGCAGGCGAGCGCCGCGAGGCTCGCGGCAAAGGAATGGCTCCGCGCAGCGCGCGGGGTCGGGGGAGCGGGATTCGTTGGAGTCATCGTGGGCATGGATACGGCATTCTCGAACGAAAGATGCCCTTTCTCTCACTAAATGGATCTGCTCGATTCCCTAAGATTTCGCCAATCCTAGTCGCAAATGCGGTCCGCGGGGGCGGGCCTTGCTCCGACCTCGCCAGGGGCCGTATCCTTGGCTTGCCCTGCACCGGGGCGATCCCCCCAGGAAGCCCCGAGGAGAGACCCAGATGGCGGACTCGACACAACCCGACGCCGGGCAGGACTTCGCTGCCCTGCTCGACGCTTTCGAAAAGAAACAGGCCGATGGCGACGAAGACAAGAAGGGGCAGCACGCCCCGCAGGCCCCCCAGGTCGGCGACCGGGTGTCGGTGAAGATCGTCGGCTTTGGCGAAGAGACCGCGTTCGTCGACCTCGGACGGAAGGCGGAGGGCAGCATTCCGCTCTCGCAGCTGACCGATGACGAGGGCAAGCGCACCGTCGCGATCGGCGATACCGTCGAAGCCATCGTCGCTTCGACCTCGGACGACGGCATCGTCCTGCGCGTTCGCGCCTCGAGAGGCCCGGCCGCGCCGGCCGAGTTGCAGCAGGCCTACACCTACGGTCTGCCGGTCGATGGCACGGTAGCGGCGGTCGTCAAGGGGGGCGTCGAAGTCACCGTCTCCGGCGTGCGCGCCTTCTGCCCGGTCTCGCAGATCGACAATCGCTATGTCGAGGACGCCGCCGTCTTCGTCGGCCAGCGCCTCGCCTTCCGGATCACCCGCTTCGAGGAGGGCAAGGGGCGCGGCATGAATCTGGTGCTGTCGCGCCGCGCGCTGCTCGAAGAAGAGGCCCAGGCCAAGGCCGCGGCGGCGCGCGAGAAGATCCAGGTCGGCCAGACGGTGCGCGGCACGGTGACCTCGCTCGCCGCCTACGGCGCCTTCGTCGATATCGGCGGCATCGAAGGGCTGCTGCACGTCAGCGAGCTCGGACACGGGCGCGTCGCTCATCCGCAGGACGTGGTCGCCGTCGGCCAGGAGCTCGAGGTGCAGATCCTCAAGATCACCCCGGCGGAGGGCGACAAGGGCCGCGACAAGATCTCGCTCTCGCGCCGCGCCCTGGTGAAGGACCCCTGGCAGGAGGAGGCGGCTCGCCTCGTGCCCGGAACTCGGCGCCAGGGAAAGGTCGCGCGGATCGAGCTCTTCGGCGCGTTCGTCGAGCTCGCTCCGGGAGTCGACGGCCTGCTCCACATCTCCGAGCTCGCCGCCGGCAGCGGCCGCGAGGTGCGCCACCCGCGCGAGCTCCTCAAGATCGGACAGACGATGGAGGTCGCCATTCTCTCCGTCGACCGCGAGACCCGCCGCATCGCCCTCGGCCTGCCGGCGAAGGGCGACGAAGCCGGCGCGGAAGATCTCGCCCAGGCCCGGGCCGGCACCGGCGGCTCCGGATTCGGCGCCTTCGGCGACTTCTTCGCGCGCGCCGGGAAGCCGAAGGGCTGACGACCAAGAGAGCTAAGATCCCTCCATCATGACCCCCCACATCTCCGCGCGCGGCCGGTCGATGCCGGCCTCTCCGATCCGCAAACTGATGCCGGTGGCCGAAGAGGCGAAGCGGCGCGGCATCAAGGTCTTCCATCTCAACATCGGCCAGCCCGACCTCGAGACCCCGGCGGTGATGCGGGCGCGCCTCGGGCGCGCCGACAAGGTCTTCGCCTACACGCCGTCGAACGGCACGTCGGAGTACCTCGAGTCGCTGCGCCTCTACTACAGCCGGCTGGGACTCGAGCTCGAGCTCGACGAGTTGATCGCGACGACCGGCGGCAGCGAGGCGCTGCTCTTCGCCTTCTTTGCCTGCACCGCCGACGGCGACGACGCGCTGGTCGTCGAGCCGTACTACACCAACTACAACTCGTTCGCGACGATGGCGGGGGTCCGCCTGGTGCCGCTGCGGAGCAAGGGCGAGGACGGCTTCCATCTGCCGCCACGCGAGGCCTGGGAGCGCGCCCTCACGCCGCGCACGCGACTCGTGCTGCTGTGCAACCCGAACAATCCGACCGGCACGGTCTACTCGCGCGAGGAGCTCCTCATGGTCGCCTCGTTCTGCCGCGACCACGGCCTCTTCCTCGTCGCCGACGAGGTCTACCGCGAATTCGTCTACGACGGCGCCCACTCGGTTTCGGCGCTTTCGCTCGGCGGATTCGAAGACCAGGTCATCCTCGTCGACAGCCTGTCGAAACGCTACAGCGCCTGCGGCATCCGGCTGGGCTCGCTGGCGACGAGGAACGGCGAGGTCTACCAGGCGGCGCTGCGCATGGCCCAGGGTCGCCTCTCTCCGCCCGGACTCGCGCAGCTCGTCGCGAGCGGCGCAGTCGAGCTCGGCAAGGACTATTTCGCCGCCATCGTCGAGGAGTACCAGGGCCGCCGCGACCTGCTCTTCGAGGGCCTGACGGCGATTCCGGGGGTCTTCCTGCGCAAGCCCGAGGGCGCCTTCTACTTCATTGCCCGGCTGCCGATCCAGGACAGCGAGGACTTCGCGCGCTACCTCCTCGCCGAGTTCGCCCACCAGCAGTCGACCGTGATGGTGGCACCGGCGCCCGGCTTCTACGCCACCCGCGGACTCGGCAACGACGAGGTGCGGATCGCTTACGTGCTCAAGAAAGAGGACCTGACGCGCGCCGTCGAGGTCTTCGCGGCCGGTCTCACCGCCTACCGCAAGGCACGCGGTCTGGGTCCGATCGCGACTCTGGAGGAGGCCGCCGTCGCGCCCTCCCGCCGACCCGACTTCTTCACCCCGGCGGTCTGAGGCTGCGCGGACCCGGGCAAAGCCGGAGCGCCCTGCGATGTTGATCTACGGCGCCAACGGCTACACCGGCGAGCTCATCGCGCGTGAAGCGGTGCGGCGCGGACTCTCTCCGACGCTCAGCGGGCGAAACGAGCCGGCGGTGGCGGCACTCGCGCGCGAGCTCGCCCTTCCCTACTGCGCATTTCACCTCGACGATGCGGCAACGATCGCCAGGACGCTCGCCGGCTTCGGCACCGTGCTGCATTGCGCCGGGCCGTTCGTGCGCACCAGCCGGCCGATGGTCGACGCCTGCCTCGCGGCCGGAGTGAGCTACCTCGACATCACCGGCGAGATTCCGGTGTTCGAAGCGCTCCTGGCGCGCGGCGCCGAAGCCGAGCGGGCCGGGGTCGTCCTGCTGCCGGGGATCGGCTTCGACGTCGTGCCGACCGACTGCCTGGCGCTCGAGCTCAAGGAGCGCCTGCCGGATGCCACGCACCTGGACCTTGCCTTCGTCGCCGAAGGCGGCGGCTGGAGCCGCGGCACGCTCGCGACGATGATCGAGAGCCTGCCGCACGCCGGCGCGATGCGCCGGAACGGCCGGATCGTGCCGCTGCCGCTCGCCGCGGAGGCGATGGAGATCGAGCTCCCGGTAGGGCGGCGCACGGTGATGAGCATCGCCTGGGGCGACGTGTCGACCGCTTTTCACACCACCGGCATCCCGAACATCCGGACCTTCACCGGGGTGCCTGCGGGCACTGTGCGCCGGCTGCGGCGGATGCGCCCGCTCCTGCCGCTCGCCGGGTGGAAGCCGGCCAAGCGGTTGCTGCAGTTCTGGGTCCGGCAAACGGTGACCGGCCCCAGCGCAACCCAGCGCCAGCGGGCGCGAACCTGGATCTGGGGGACGGCGCGCAATGCGGACGGCGCCAGCGTGACGATCTTCTTCTCGACCTCCGAAGGTTACGCGCTCACGGCGCGATCCGCCGTCGAAGGGCTGATGCGTGTCGGGAGCGGCGCGGTGCCGGTCGGCGTCTGGACGCCGGCGCGAGCCTTCGGCGCGAAGTTCCTCGCCGGGCTCGGGCCGGAGTTCGCCGCTCAGTTCGCCGTCCAGATCGCCGGATAGACGTAACTTTCTTCCACCCGCGCCGTATCTCATGCAGATGGCGAGAGACCGACTCTCTCCTCCAGTTTCTCCTTGGGAAGGGCGCCGAGTCCATCGGCGCCCTATTTTTTGCCGCCCGCCTGTCCGGCTAGAATGAGGCCCCAATGCGCCGCCTCCTACTGCTGCTCACCGCCACGGCCGCTGTCGCCCTCGGCTGGGTGGCCTTCACGACCCTCGCGACCGGATCGGCGATCGCCACCTGGGCACCCTGTCCGCGCAACTGGGCCTGGGCGCCCGCCTACCTTCCGCGCCGGAGTCCCCTCGAGTCACACGCCTTCAAGGTCGGCGCTGCGCACATCAAGGTCTGCTACGGCAGTCCGGCGCTCGGCGGACGGACGATGCTCGGCAGCGAGGCGGTGCCGTTCGGGAAGCTCTGGCGCACCGGCGCCAACGAGCCGACGAGCCTGCACCTCGACCGCGTCGTGCGCGTCGGGGATGTGGTGCTGCGCGCCGGGAGCTATTCGATCTACACCGTTCCCGGCGAGCGCGACTGGACGGTCATCTTCAATCGCGCCACAGCCCAGTGGGGAATCGAATCCGAGTACAACGCCGAGGTGGCCGCGCAGGAGGTCGGCAGGCTTGAGGTGCGCGCGCGGCCGCGCGAGAGCCCGGTCGAGCGGCTGACGTTCAGGAGCGAGCTCTCGGCGACCGCCGCAGTCGATCTCATTCTGGAGTGGCAACAGACCCAGATCCGCTTGCCGTTCGATTCCGGTTTCGCTGCGCCCGACCCGGATGACGTACCCGGCGCCTCCGGCCCGGACTGAGCCGTCAGGCTGCCGCTGCGCGTCAGGTCGGCCGCGCCTCGCCCGGACGATAGACGCGATTGAACAGCGGCACCGCCATGACGGTGGTCACGACCGCCATGATCACCAGGATCGTGAACAGGGTCTGGGTGATCATGCCGCGCTCGTAGCCGATGTTGAGCAGGATCAGCTCCATCAAGCCGCGCGCGTTCATCAGCGCGCCGATCGCGAAGGAGTCCTTCTTCGACTCGCCTGCGAAGCGCGCCGCGACGCCGCAGGCGATGCCCTTGCCCGCGATCGCCGTCACCAGCAGCAGCGCAGCGATGCCCAGCATCGTGGGCGAGGCGATGAGCGAGATCGACGTGCTGAGCCCTGAGTTGATGAAGAACATCGGCAGGAGATAGACCGCGGTGAGCGGCCCGATCTGCGACTCGAGGCGCTTCTGCAGCAAGCCCCGCGGCATCGCGGCGCCGAACACGAAGGCGCCGAAGACCGCGTAGATGCCGAGCCGGTCGGTGGCCCAAGCGGCGATCATGAGCAAGGTGAGGGCGGCCGGCAGGATCAGAGGCTCCCGCGAAGGGAGCGCCAGGAGCCAGGCGAACAGCTTCGCCAGTAGCTTGCGGCCGAGGGTGAACATGAACAGGCCGTAGAACGCCCCACCGAAGAGGGCGAGCAAAGCGATCGACATCTTGCCGGTGAAGCTCGCCAGCACGACGGCCAGCAGGCACCAGGCCGCGGCGTCGTCGAGCGAACCGGCGGCGAGCGCGAGCGTTCCCAGCGCGGTCCCCGAGAGGCCGCGCTCCGAGATGATTCGCGCCAGCATCGGAAAGGCCGTGATCGACATCGCCGAGCCCATGAAGAGCGCCGCCTCCCAGACCCTTACCTCGGGCGCGAAAAGCGGAAAGCGTTCCATCAGGCCCCAGGCGAGGAGGGCGCCGAGGGTGAACGGCGTGGCGATGCCGGCCCAGGAGACGAAGATCGCGCTCCTCATCCGCTTGCGGATGAGCTCGAGGTCGAACTCGAGGCCGATCAGGAACATGTAGAGCACCAGCCCGATCTGGGCGATGGCATAGATGATCGGCAGACTCTCCCTGGGGAAGAGCTGGGCGTGGAGCCCGGGAGCCAGCAGGCCGAACAGCGACGGCCCGAGCAACACGCCGGTGATCATCTCGGCGACCACCTGCGGCTGGCCGAGCGGCCGTACCAGCCAGCCGACCAGGCGGCAGGCGGCCAGGATGATGGCGAACTGCAGAAAGAGCGCGATCGAGAGCTCGAAATTGGACACGCTGCGACCCCTTTTCGGGCTCTCGCCCGCAGGAGTAGAGACTATCGAAATCGCATGCGAGGGAGCGAACAACGCCGATGGTACACTGCCGCCAAAGCTCCTTCATGGCGTTTCCCGGAAGACTCTGCGGCCGTGCGCAGGCCGATCCGGACCAAACTGTTCCTGAGCCATTTCCTGGCCGTGCTGAGCGACACCGGGATCGTCGATCTCGCCCTCCTCCCCGACTTCCGTGGCTGGGGAATCGGCAGCCAGATCCTTGATGACCTCGCCCGCCAGGCCGACCGTTCCCGCCGCAGCCTCTCGATCCATGTCGAGGCTTTCAACACGACAGCGCGGCGTCTTTACGAGCGCTTCGGCTTCACGCTCGACCTCGATCTGGTCACCGAGTCGGCGGCGCAAGACGAGCTCGTCGAGTACCTCGAATCGATGGGTTACGAGACTCTTCACCGCTCGCCGGGATACTCCAACCACCTGAGCTCGAATCCCGTTTTGGGCCGGATCGATTTCGTCTACGTCGCGGGCGACACCGCGGAGCGGATCTTCACAGCCGCCCGATCGCTCCCCGGTCCGGGCGGAGTGCCGGTGCCCGTGGTCTCGCCGGAGCACCTTGCTGCCATGAAGGTCCTCGCGATGGCGAACGATCCGACACGCGAGGCGCAGGACCTCGCCGATCTGCGCTACCTTCTGCGGCTTCCGGGCATCGATCGCGAGTTCGTGCGGCAATCGTTCGCGCGCCATGGTCGCCTCTCCGCCTACGCTCGGCTCGTCGAAGAACCCTGACTCGGCCGCTTTCGCGCTCGTCATTCCTACGACGACGAGCGACGTTCGCCGTCTCCGCGAACTTCGCGAGACCGGCGTCGAGAGACTGCTCGAAAGGATCAACGACCTATCGGCGACGCTCCAGTTTCCGAACCTTGTCCAGCGCCGGACGACGAGCGCGGGATTCGAGCCCTTCACCCTCCCTGAGAAGTAGCCCGCTCTCAGATCCAGAGCAGGCCGAGTGCGACGAGCCCGCCGAGGACGACGAGCGCTCCGACCACCCGCAGGCGGAAGGCGTTCGTGCCGAGAGCCGCCGCCACAGCAGCCTTGAACACCGTGTTGGCCAGCATGCCGACGATCAGGCCGCGCGCCGCGATTTCCGGTGAGAGGGCGGAGGCGATGCCGTCGACCGGAGCCGATTGGCCGGCGAGCTCGGTGAGGGAGAACGTGAGCGCATCCATGTCGGTCAGACCAAGGAGGGCCGAGCTCGCCACGATCCCGGCGGAGCCGACCCGTTCCCGCAGCGCCTGGAGCACCCAGAGCACGATCTGAAACAGGAGCGCCATCTGGATCGCCGCCCCGAGGCGCAGGGGATTGTCCGGAATGCGCAGCGCACCGTCGCCCTGTGGTTTGCGGAACCAGGCATAGGCCACCGCGACGGCGCCGGCGACGAGCGGCAGGACGAGCGCCGGAAGGAGCGCTTGCGCCACCGGGAGATAGAGCGCCGCTGTGACTAGCCCCACCCGCAGCGGCAGGATCGAGCAGGCGGAGACCACCCCGAGCGCGAGCGCCTTGCCAGCGAGCGCGTCGGCTGGTTCGCGCCGGCTCTCCCGCGCGAAGTTGAACGTCACCGCGGTCGACGAAACCAGCCCGCCGAGGAACCCCGCGACGCTGTAGCCGCGCTCGGGCCCGACAAGGCGCAGCGCGATGTAGCCGGCGAACGACAGCCCGGCGAAGATCAGCATGACGCCCCAGAGCTTCTGCGGCTCGATGCCGCCGAGGCGTACAATCGGGCCGGCGGGAAGGACCGGCAGGACGACGAGGGCGAGCACCGCGAACCGCGCTCCGGCCTCGAGACCGCTCGACTCCAGGCGCGCTACCGCGGCATGCATGCGCCCCTTTTCGACCAGCACCAGCGCTGTGCCAGCGGCGACCGCACTGGCGACGGTCAGCATGCCGAAGCCCGCCGCCGCGCCGCCACCCAGAACCAGGAGTCCCGCCACCTCCGAGGTGGCGTCGATCGTCCCGCGCCAGGCCGAAACCAGATAGGCGACGAGGACCAGGGCAATGCCGCCGGCGAACAGGACGAGGCCGATTCTGGGGTCGGCAGTCTGGAAGAGCACGGCGGCGAGGCCACCCGTCAAGCCGAGCAGGAGAAAGGTCCGCACACCGCCAAAGCGCGCCGGCTCCCCGGGACGACGCGCCGACCATTCGCGTTCGATCCCTACCGCCAGGCCACCGAGTGCGGCGACGGCGAGATGGAGAAGGGTCGTTTGCAGATCGGAGGTCATCTTTCCGGCTTCTCCTGGCTGCGAGCCGCCGGCGCGAGCGCCGCCCTCAGTGCCGCCGCGGCACCGAGCGCCAGCGCCGCGGCGAGGGCGTTGAAGCCGACGTCGCGTAGATCGTACATCCGGTTGGGGAGGATCCCCTGCACCGCTTCGTCGAGCCACCCGATGGCCGTCGCAGCAAGCAAGGACCGGAGATCCACGTTCGACGCGCGCGCAGTGCGGGGCCGCACGGCGGCGCTTTCGGCGAACGCCGCCCGCAGGAGGATCGCGAGCCCCCCGTACTCGACGAGGTGGAGGCGCTCCTGGGGCACCTCCATGGCCACCGCGAGTCCGAGATAGACCGCACCGGCTACCGCCAGCACGAGCCAGGCGCGCAACGGCGCGCGGCGGCGCGCGAGGGAGTAACCGACCGGCACCGCGCCGGCGAGAAAGAGCGTGGCGATCGACAGGCGGAGGAGGTTCCTCGCCCGCAGCCCATCGAGGACAAGCTGCAGGGGATAGAGCGCCGCCAGGAGGAGAGCGACCGCGACCGCGACCGCGACCCACAGTCTGCGCTCGCGAACGCTGCGAAGCCCGGGCACGCGCGAAGCCTAGCGCAGCATTCCTCCAAGGGCCGCCGCCAGGCGCCGGCTGCGCGCGAACCCGTCCCGGAAGCGAGGGTCAGTCCATCTGCTTGCGCAGCACCGTCGGAATGTCGTAGTCGTCGACATTCGACCAGTTCGGCCCGAAGCCGCCCGGATCGTCGCCGCGCGAGCCCTGCGCCAGAACCTTGCGATAGAACGGAATCTCGGTCGTCGCCTCTTCGCGCTTCGCCTCGGCGGCCGGCGGCCGGCTCGCGGCGCCACTGCCGACCGACGCCGCATAGCGCGGCCCGACCGCAGCGGCACCACTGCCGACGTTCGAACGCAGCGGCATCCCGGCGACCGCCGCCGCCCGCTCGGGCGACTCTCCCGCGTAGCGGAAGCCGGTCGCGATCACGGTGACCTTCATCTCTTCGTCGAGGCTCTCGTCGATCACCATGCCGGTGATGATGTTGGCGTCCGGATCGACGGCACCCTGAATGATGCGCGCGGCTTCCGCGACTTCGTGGAGAGTGAGATCCCGGCCGCCCGAGACGTTGATCAGCACGCCCTTGGCGCCTTCGATCGAGGTCTCCTCGAGGAGCGGCGAGCTGATCGCGCGCTGCGACGCCTCGAGCGCCCGGTTCTCGCCCTTCGCGATGCCGGTGCCCATGAGCGCCATGCCCATCCCGGACATGATCGCCCGAACGTCGGCGAAATCGACGTTCACCTCGCCCGGCACGGTGATGAGGTCGGAGATTCCCTGCACGGCCTGCCGCAGGACGTCGTCGGCGATCCGGAAGGCCTCGGCCAGCGGCGTCCCGCGCTCGACGAAGGAGAGCAAACGCTCGTTCGGAATCGTGATCAGCGTGTCGACCGAGTCGCGCAGCTCCTCGATGCCGCGCTCGGCGATCTGCATGCGGCGGCGGCCCTCGAAGCCGAACGGTTTGGTCACCACGGCGACAGTCAGCGCGCCGATCTCCGCAGCGAGCGAGGCCAGGATCGGCAGCGCGCCGGTGCCCGTCCCGCCACCCATACCGGCGGTGAGAAAGATCATGTCCGCGCCGTCGAGCATCTCGAGAATCTTCTCGGTGTCCTCGAGCGCGGCTTTTCTCCCGACTTCGGGGTCGGCGCCCGCACCCAGGCCGCGGGTGATCTCCTTGCCCAGCTGGAGCTTCCGCTGCGCCTTGCACTTCGAGAGCGCCTGGAGATCGGTATTGCCGGCGATGAACTCGATGCCGCGCAGGTTCGCCGCGATCATCCGGTTCACGGCGTTGCCGCCGCCGCCACCGACACCGATCACCTTTATCTTCGCCGGCACGATGTCGCAGTCCAGCATCGACATCGCGACCCTTCGCGCCTCTTCCCGGTCATCGAACAGAATCATGAGCGTTCTCCTTATCTAAATGCCTGGTTGCGTTCAGAGCAGGTCCGAGAAGACGTTGCGCAGACTTCCCATCACACCGCGCACCGAGAATCCACCGCGCCGTGGTCGGCGGTCGTGGCTCTGTTCGGCGGCGATGGCGTAGTGAAGAAGTCCCGCGGCTGTCGACCAGCCCGGCGAATTGATGACATCTACGAGGCCACCCAGCCCGTGCGGCAGGCCGTAGCGGACGCTGGCGTTGAAGGCCTGGCCGCAGAGCTCGAGCAGGCCGTCGAGTTGGGCGCCGCCGCCGGTCAGAACGATGCCGCCGCGCAGCTGCCCGTCCCAGCCGTTCTTGCCAAGGTCGTCGCGCACGAGCGAGACCAGCTCCTCAGCGCGCGGCTGCAGAATCTCGCAGATCTCTCGCTTCGGCACGACGCGAGGTGAGCCGCCGGCGACCGCCGGCACCGAGACTCCCTCCTCCTCCTGCACCATCGAGAGCAGGCAGCAGCCCTCCCGGATCTTGATTCGCTCGGCCTCGGCGTAGGGCGTGCGCAGAACCATCGCCAGGTCGTTGGTGAAGTGGCCCGCGCCGATCGGCAGGACCGCAGAATGCTGGATCTCCCCTTCCGCGAAGAGCGCGTAACCGGTCGTTCCGGCGCCGATGTCGATGAGCAGGACTCCCAGGTCGCGCTCGTCCGGAGTCAGCACGGCCTCGGCCGTGGCGAGAGGCTCGAAGACCATCTCCGCGACCTCGATGCCGGCGCGATTGACGCAAGTGAGCAGCGTCTTCGAGCGCGTCACCTGTCCGGTGATGAGGTGGACCTGCACCTCGAGCCGGCCGCCAAGCATCCCGAGAGGGTCGGTGATGCCACCCTGCTCGTCGACCACGAACTCCTGCGCGATGGCATGCAGGATCTCGCGATCGGAGGGCAGCGCCGCCGACTGCGCGGCTCCGAGGGCCCGCTGGATGTCGGGTTTCATGATCTCGCGATCCTTGCGCGCCACCGACACCATGCCGCGCGCATTGACGCAGCGCACGTCGGCACCGGCGACCCCGACGTAGGCGCGCGAGATCTCCACCCCGGCCATGACCTCGGCCTCTTCGCTCGCGGCCTTGAGCGCTTCGACGGCCGCCTCGACGTTGACGATGTTCCCGCGCCGTGTCCCACGGTTGGGGGCGGTGCCCCGGCCGGCGACCTCGAGTGCGCCTTTCTGGTCGCGCTGCCCGATCAGCACCGCAACCTTGGAGGAGCCGATGTCGATTCCTACGACGTACTGTTCTGCTTTGGCCATGACCCTGGACCCTCTCTAGAGTGCGGGTTGAAAAATGATCCGACGATCGAATCGGAGATCGATGAATGCGAGCTTCGCGTAACGCTGGTCCAGCCTGGGTAGGAGCTTCTCGAGCTCCGACAGCCTCTCCTTGAGGGTTCCCGCGCGCACCAGCAGGGGAAAGGCGAGCGCTCCGAGATAGAGGCGGAAGTCGCCTTCTCCGAGCACTTCGACCTCGGAGAGGGTAGCCGCCCAGAGCGGCGCGCTCGCTTCGAGCTCGCGCGCCACTGCGAAAGCCCCCGCCGGGGCGGCGCCGGTCGCCGGCGAGACCGAGACCAGGAGCAGATCGCGGGGTCCACGCAGCGGATCGAAGGAGGCGATCCTCCTGCCCTGGTCGTCGAGGTAGGCCAGTGTCGATCCTTCCCGGAGCAGCGCCGCCGGACGGCGCTCGACGACCGACACCCGGAGCTCGTTCGGCAGTCGCTTCTCGACCGCCACGCCCTCGACCCAGGGATTCGTCGACAGGAGGTCCTCGACGAGTGGCAGTGGAAGCGACAGGAGATTCGCGCCGAGAAGCGGCTGGAGCGCCCTGTCCACCCAGGCGCGCTCCACGAAGCGATTGCCCTCGACTCCCAACCGCGTGAACGCGAAGGTCGGCGACGAGAACAGCCAGAGCGCAAGCGCCAGCGGCCCGCCCACGAGCAGGAGAGCCTGCGCAAAGTGCCGCCCGAGCACGAGCCAGGGGCTGCGCCGCCGGACGCGTACGGCGTTGGCGGGGCGGCGGAAAGGCAGCACACGCGCCTCTGCGGCCGGCGTCAGGTCGCGCGCGGTCACGGCGCCTCCCCCTTCACCAGCGCCTCGGCAAGCCGGTAGATGTCGCCGGCGCCGAGGGTCAGAACGACATCGCCGTCGTCGACTCCGGCGAGAAGTCCGTACGCCGCTCGCCAGTCGGCACAGTAGTCGACCCGCGGATGCCCGACCGCCTGAGCTGCACGCGCTACGAGCTCGCCGGAAACCCCTGCGATCGGCCGCTCGCGCGACGGATAGACGTCGGTGACGATCACGTGATCGGCCGCCGACAAAGCACGCCCGAACTCCTCCGCGAGATCACGGGTCCGGGAGTAGAGGTGCGGCTGAAAGACGGCGTGCAGGACGCGGCGCGGGAAGACCTGCCGCGCCGCGGCGAGCGTCGCCGCCACCTCGGTCGGATGGTGGGCATAGTCGTCGACCACCTCCGCTCCCCGCAGCTGGCCCAGGCGTTCGAAGCGGCGGTGCACACCCGCGAAACCGGCCAGGGCGCGCGCCACCACCGGCATCGGAATGCCGAGCGCCGCCGCCACGCCGACCGCCGCGAGTGCGTTGCGCACATTGTGCAGTCCGGCGAGCGGCAGCGTGAGGCGAACGAGCTCACCCTGCACGCGGTGGCGGACCACGAACGACGTCCCGTCCGGCGACATCTCCAGCGCCTCGGCCCGCAACAGGCACTCCTCGCCGAGGCCGTATGTCGTGACGCGCCGCTCCGCCAGTCGCGGCAGGAGGCCGGCGACGTTCGGATCGTCCGCGCAGACGATGACCTGGCCGAAGAACGGCACCCGGCTCGCGAAGGTGACGAAGGCGTCGCGAATCGCGTCCAGATCCTGGTAGGTGTCCAGGTGATCACGGTCGATCGTCGTGATGACCGCGAGAATCGGAAAGAGCGACAGAAAGCTGCGGTCGAACTCGTCCGCCTCGACGACCATGTAGTCGGAGTTGCCGAGCCGTGCGCCGGTACCCGATACACGCAACCGCCCGCCAACGATGACGGTCGGATCGAGGCCCGCCTCCGTCATGATGGCACCGACCAGCGACGTCGTCGTGGTCTTGCCGTGGGTTCCGGCGACCGCGATGCCGTACTTGAGCCGCATCAGCTCGGAGAGCATTTCGGCCCGCCGGACGACGGTGATGCCGCGATTCCTGGCCTCGAGGACTTCCGGATTTCCCGCCGCGATCGCCGACGACACCACCAGCAGATCGACGCCCTCGAGGTGGTCCGCCGAGTGTCCGGAGGCGATCGCCACGCCGAGCGTGCGCAGCCTTTCCGTCGCCTCACTGGCGCTCTGATCGCAGCCGGAGACGGTGACTTCGTACTGCAGCAGGACCTCTGCGATGCCGCTCATGCCGGCGCCGCCGATACCGACGAAGTGCGCGTGACGAAGGCCCGCGAAGCGGTGGAACATCAGGCGGCCCTCCCGAGCGGCGGCAACAGGGCCTCGATCCGGTCGACGATCGCCATCGCGGCTTGCGGGCGGGCGAGGCCGCGGGCGTTCTCGCCCATTCTCGCGAGTAGCGCGCGATCTCCGAGAAGGTTCGTGAGCTCGAGGCGCAAGCGGTCGGCGTCGAGCACGTAGTCCTCGATCAGGCTCGCCGCTCCAGCTTCGAAGAGGAGCCGCGCATTCGCCAGCTGATGGGCGCCTCCGGCGAGGAGGGGCAGCAGCACCGAAGGGCGACCCGCGGCGCATACCTCGGCCAGGGTTATCGCTCCAGCGCGCGAGACCACCAGGTCGACCGCGGCCATCGCCGCCGAAACGTTCTCGACGAACGATGCGACGCGCAGTCGAGGCGTTTCGAGGCCGGCGACACGATAGGCCGCAAGAGTCTCTTCGAGGTGCGCCTCGCCGCACTGATGCAGCACCGAGAGCTCGGGAAGACGGTCGAACATCGGCGCCAGTACTTCCGGCATCAGTCGATTGATGCGCAGCGAGCCCTGGCTTCCGCCGAGCACGAGCAGGCGGGGCTTGCCATCGGCGCGCAGCGGCGCAATGTCGAAGAAGGCCGCGCGGACCGGCACGCCCGTGACCCAGGTCAGGCACTTCAATTTCGCGGCGGTGGGCTCATAAGCCACGGCCGCGGCGGCGGCGAAGCGCGAAGACCAGCGATTGGCGAGGCCAGCCTCGGCATTCGGTTCGATGAGCACGGTCGGCCGGCGCGCCAGCCGTCCGCCGAGTACCGCCGGTGCCGAGGCGTAACCGCCGGTGCCGATCACCACGTCGAAAGCGCCTTCGCGAATCTGTCGCCGGGCCGCGATCGCCGAGAAGGCAAGCGTCAGGAGTGCGGTGAGCTTCTCCCAGAGTCGCATGCCGATGAGCGGCCGCGCCGCAAGCGCCACGAACGGCAGGCCGCGCTCCGCGGCGAGGCGTGCCTCCATGCCAGCCGGCGAACCGGCGAGGCTCACGCTCCACCCCCGGCGCACGAGCTCCTCACCGACCGCGAGCGCCGGGAAGACGTGTCCGCCCGATCCGCCACCGGCGAGCAGCGCCCGACGGATCGCCGTCCCTCCTCGAGTGCGCCGGTCAGTCATGCTGCGACACATTCAGGAGGACGCCACAGATGGTCATGGTGACCACCAGCGACGAGCCACCGTAGGAAAGGAACGGGAGCGGGATGCCCTTGGTCGGCAACAACGCGATGGCGACCGAGATGTTGATCAGCGCCTGCATCACCAACATGGACGAAAAGCCCCAGGCGAGATACCGCCCGAACGGATCCGGCGAGCGCCACCCGGCCCTCAAGCCCCGCCAGAGCACGACGCCGAAGAGCGCCACGACGGCGAGCGCGCCGATCATTCCGAGCTCCTCGGCGACGATCGCGTAGACGAAGTCCGACTCCGGATGGGGCAGAAAGTAGAGCTTCTGCAGGCTGTTGCCGGGCCCGAGGCCGAGAAGTCCACCCGAGCCGACGGCGATCAGCGACTGCATCGCCTGAAATCCGGCGCCGAGAGGATCGCGCTCCGGTTCGAGAAAGGCGAAGAGCCGCGCCCGGCGGTAGGGCACCGAGATCACCAGCAGGTAGAGCACCGGCAGCGCGATCGCCGCGCCGGCGAGCACGAAGCGCCAGGAGAGTCCGGCGAGGAACAGCATCAGGCCGGCGGTAAGCACCAGCAAGACCGCGGTTCCGAGGTCCGGCTGCAGCAGGATCAGACCCGCCAGAAGTCCAGTCACGATCGCCGCCGGCCACAGGACCTCGCGGTTGTTCACCGCATCCTTCCTGCGGTCGATGAAGAAAGCGAGGAACGGAACCAGCGCCAGCTTCGAGAGCTCCGACGGCTGCACCGAGATGCCGGCGATGAAGAACCAGCGGCGCGTGGCGTTCAACTGCGGCGAAAAGAGCACCGCAACGAGCAGCACGAGCACCCCGGCGACCAGTGCGTAGACCACGCGCCGGTCGCGGAGCTTGCGGTAGTCGACGTGCATGACCGCGGCCATCACCAGAAAGCCGAGCGCTGCGGCGGCGGCCTGTTTCACCAGAAACGGATTCATCGCCGCGCCGCGGCCCCGGACCAGCGCCGAGCTCGCCGAATAGACCATCACCAGACCGAGGCCGACGAGCAGCATGACGGTGGTGAAGAGGACGCGGTCGTAAACCAGTTTCTTCGCCATCAGCGCGCTCCACTCGAACCGGGGAGCGCGCCTGCGGCTGCGAGGCCGCGTGCCATTGCCGCGAACTGCCGGCCGCGATCGACATAGTCGCGGAACTGATCGAAGCTCGCGCAGGCCGGCGACAGCAGCACGGTCTCGCCCGGCCGGGCGGCCGCCGCTGCCATGCCGACGGCGGCCGCAAGCGTCTCTGCGCGCGCGCAGGCGACGGCGCCGGAGAGAGAGAGCTCCAGATCGGCTGCCGATTCGCCGATGAGGTAGGCGCAGCGCGCCTTGCGCGTTACGATCTCGCGCAGGAAGCGAAAATCGGCCCCTTTGTTGCGACCGCCGAGGATCACGTGGACGCTCGCGTCGGCGAAGCCTTCGAGCGAGCGGGCAGTGGCCGCGACGTTGGTGCCCTTGGAGTCGTCGACATAGGCGACGCCGCCCGCCTCCGCGACCCGCTCGACCCGGTGCGGCAGGCCGCTGAAGGCGGCGAGCGCCGGAGCGATTGCGCCGGCAGAAGCGCCGACCGCGCGCGCCAGCAAGGCGGCGGCCATGGCGTTTTCGACGTTGTGCAGCCCGGGGAGACGGAGGTCACGGCGCGTGAAGAGGAGCTCGCCGTCGACGCCGTCGCTGCGCTCGCGGACCTCCTCCCCCACCAGCCCGCAGCCGTCGCCGGCGAATCCGCCCGGGGAAGTGGTGGCGGTCGAGAAGAAGCGCTTGCGGGCCGCCGTCCGGCTGGCCGCCACCTCGGACTCGTCGGCGTTCAGCACCGCGATGTCCGCGGTGCCCTGGTTGAGGAAGATCCGCTGCTTCGCGGCCAGGTAGCCGGCGAGGTCGCCGTGCCGGTCGAGATGGTCGGGGGAGATGTTGAGCAGCGCCGCCGCGCGCGGGCGAAAATGAACGATCGTCTCGAGCTGGAAGCTCGACAGTTCGACGACGAAGATCCTGTCTGGAGGCCCGTCGACGACCGCCGCCAGCGGCCGCCCGATATTGCCGCACACTTCGACGGTGAAGCCGGCGCCCGCGAGCAGTGCGCCGGTCATCGCCGTGGTCGTCGACTTGCCGTTGCTGCCGGTGATGCCGACCACGGTCGCATCGTTGGCACCGTTGGCATCGGCGCCAGCGAGATACGACCAGGCGAGCTCCACTTCCGCGACGATCGGCAAGCCCCGATTCGCGGCCGCACGGAGCAACGGATGGTCGAGCCCCACCCCGGGGCTCACCACCAGAGCGTCGAGGCCGGCGGGAAGCTCGGCGGACGAATCGGAAAACCGGAGCTCGACGCCCGGATCCCGGGCCAGATCGTCCGCGCCGATCTCCCGGGCGCTGCGGCGGTCGCTCGCGACCACGCCGATGCCCCGCTTGCGCAGCAGCCGCGCCGCGGCGGTTCCGGACAGGCCGAGCCCGAGGACGAAGACGCGCTCGAGGCGGGCGGGATCGAAGGTCGAGCTCGTCATCGCAGTTTCAGGGTCGACAGCGCGATCAGGGCGAACATCACGGAGACGATCCAGAAGCGCACGATGATCTTCGGTTCCGCCCAGCCCCCGAGCTCGAAGTGATGGTGGATCGGCGCCATGCGGAAGACCCGCTTGCCGCGCAGCTTAAAGGAGGCGACCTGAAGAATGACCGAGAGAGCTTCGATCACGAATAGACCGCCGACGAGCACGAGCAGCATCTCCTGCTTCGCCAGAACCGCGACGGTGCCGATCGCGCCACCGAGCGCTAGCGAACCGACATCGCCCATGAAGACCTCGGCCGGATAGGCGTTCCACCACAAGAAGCCGATCGAGGCGCCGACGAGCGCGCCGCAGAAGACCGTCACTTCGCCCACTCCGGGGACGTAGGCCACCTGCAGGTACTGAGCGACGACGCGGTTTCCCGCGACATAGGTGAACACGGCGTAAGTCGCCGCCGCGATGAGCGTTGCGCCGATCGCCAGGCCGTCGAGTCCGTCGGTCAGGTTGACTGCGTTCGAGGCGCCGACCATCACCAAGACCACGAACGGCACGTAGAGGATTCCGAGATTGACGATCAGGTCCTTCAGGAAGGGAAAGGTCAGGGTCGGAGCGAATGCTCCCTCCATGGGCATCACCCGCAGGAGCGAGCCGGCAACCGTCGCGACACCGACCTGGAGGAGGAACTTCGCGCGCGCCGTCAGTCCCAGGTTGTTCCGACGCCTGACTTTCAGGTAGTCGTCGACGAATCCGATCGTTCCGAAACCGGCGGTGACGCCGATCGCGATCCACACGTAGAGGTTGCCGAGGTTGGCCCACAGGAGCGTCGGAACCACCAAGGTGAAGAGGATGAGCAGGCCGCCCATCGTGGGCGTTCCGGCCTTGACCTGATGGCTCTGCGGACCGACCTCGCGGATGTTCTGTCCCACCGACAAACGACGCAATGTCGCGATGAAGCGCGGGCCGAGAAGCAGCGAGAGCAGAATCGCCGTCACGACCGCTCCCGCGGTGCGGAAGGTGATGTAGCGGAAGACGTTGAACAGCGCGAACTGTTCGTGCAGCGGATAGAGCAGGTGGTAGAGCATCTAGCCGCGGGCCTCGGAGGCGCGATGCTCGGCAACCGCTCGCTCGAGCTCGTCTTTGTCCGAAAACGGGAGGCGCTGATTGCCGACGATCTGCGCGTTCTCGTGACCTTTGCCGGCCACCAGAACGGACCAGCCGCCGCCCATCGCCACGGTCACGGCGCGCCGGATCGCTTCCCGGCGGTCGGGCACGATGCGGTAGTTGCGGTTGGTGCTCGCCTTGAGCCCCTCTTCGACGGCGGCGAGGATCGCCAGCGGATCCTCGCTGCGCGGGTTGTCGGAGGTTGCGATCGGGAGGTCGGCGAGGTCGCCCGCGACCTTGCCCATCAGCGGACGCTTGCCCTGATCCTTCTCCCCTCCGCAGCCGAAGACCACCACGACTTTGGTGCCCGTGAGCTCCCGCAACGCGCGGATCGCCGCCTCGAGGGCGGCGTCGGTGTGGGCGAAGTCGACGATCGCCAGAAAGGACTGACCGGCGCGCACCGCCTCCATGCGCCCGGCGAGCGGACGGGTGGCTTCGATCCCGCGCGTCACGGCTTCGAATGGAAGACCCAGCGCCTCCGCCGCTGCCGCCGCCGCGAGCAGGTTCGAAAGGTTGAAGCGCCCGAGCAGCGGCGACCGGAACCGGACCTGCCCGCGCGGGGTGACGAGCGCGCCGCGTATTCCATCGCTGTCAAGGTCGACGCCGGCGGTGCGGACCGCCGCGCCCGATGCCGAGGAACCAAAGGTGTGAGCTAGACCGAGCTCGTCGGCGAGCCGCCGGCCGTAACTGTCATCGAGATTCGCGACGCCCAGACCTCCAGGCTTCAGCGCATCGAACAGACGGCGCTTGGCGGCGAAGTACGTCTCGAGGTCGCCATGAAAGTCGAGGTGGTCGCGGGTCAGGTTCGTGAACAGAGCGATGTCGAAACGGGCACCCTGAACGCGTCCCTGTACCAGGGCGTGCGACGAAACCTCCATCGCCACCGCTCGCGCTCCCCGGTCGCGCATCGAAGCCAGCAGGCGGAAGAGATCCGAAGCCTCGGGCGTGGTGCGATCCGTCGCTCTGCCGCGCGACAGGTCGTCGCCCGCAAAGTGGTGACCCAGCGTTCCGATGCGTCCACAAGGAAGCCCCGCCGCGTCGAGGATGGCGGCGCAGAGCTCGACGACGGTCGACTTGCCGTTCGTGCCGGTGATTCCCACCAGGGTCAGGGCACGATCGGGATGGCCGTAGATCGGCGCGGCGAGGTCCCCGAGCAGGACACGCGGGTCGGCCGCGGTCAGCCAGGGAATATCCTGTCGCGCCTCCGCAGGGCGGGGCCGGTCGGTGAGCACTGCCACCGCGCCGCGCTCGATTGCCTGACCGGCGAATAGACGACCGTCGAATTTCGCCCCGCTCCAGGTGACGAAGAGCTCTCCCGGCTCGACCGCGCGCGAGTCGTGACGAACGCCGAAGACCTCGGGGTCGGACCCGAGGTCTCCTGAGACGGCGAGCTCCTGAACGAGCGCCGAGAGTCTCATCCGCCGGCTCCGCTCGCGAGGTAGAGCTCGACGCGGGTTCCCGGTGCCGGCATCGGCGAGCCCGGCGGCGGTTCCTGCCGCTGCACCACCCCCGCTCCGCGCAGGATCGGATAGAGGTGCAGCTCGGCGGTCGCCGCAAGCGCCTGACGCGCGGTCATGCCGGCGAGATCCGGCAGCGAGCCGGCCGGAAGGGTTTCTGGCAGCGACTCTACCGCCTCGAGCCCGGCGGTCACGATCCCGGCCTCCGGCCTCGGCTGTTGCAGTGGATTCTCCGGCGACTCCGTCTCCTCCTCGGACGGCGGCTCGGCCTCGCCCGGCCAGCGTTCCGGGCGATCGCGCTGCGGCGGGACGTTCAGATAGAGCAGCGCCTGCTGCGCGATCGCCGCGAACACCGGCGCCGCCACTTCCCCACCGTGGTAGACGGGCCGGGGATCGTCGATAACCACGACCGCGACGATCGCCGGATGGGCGGTCGGAGCGTAGCCGGCGAAGCTGGCGATGAATTCGTTCGCCAGGTAGCCTTTGCCGGGCTCGGCTTTCTGGGCCGTGCCGGTCTTGCCGGCCACCGGGTATCCGGGCACCACGGCGGCCTTGCCGGTGCCACCCTCCAGGGTCACTCCGGCGAGAAGCTCAGCCACCACGGCGAGCGTCCTGGGGGAGAGCGGACGGCCACGCTCCACGGGTTCGGGGTGGTGGACCTTGGCGCCGGCTCCGCTGCCCGACTGGCGCACCAGATACGGCTCGAGCAGGCGGCCGCCGTTGGCGACCGCGCCGAAGGCGAGAGTGAGCTGCAGCGGCGTGATCGAGATGCCCTGGCCGAACGAGATGTAGGCCTTGGCGAGGGCCGGCCAGCGCGCCACCGGCATCAGGAGGCCGGGGCTCTCGCCGGGCAGATCCAGCCCCGAAGTCCGGCCGAAGCCGAAGGCGCGAATGGCCTCGTAGAAGCTCGCGTTCGAGAGCCGCAGCGAGGTCTTGATCGTGCCGACGTTCGACGACTTGGCGATGACGTCGCGAAAGGCGAGCGTGCCGAAGGCCTTGTGATCGGAGATCCGGACTCCGGCGAGGGTGATCCCGCCCATCTCGCAGTCGATCAGCTCGTCGGAATCGATCAACCCTTCCTCGAGCGCCGCCGCCGCCGTCACCATCTTGAAGGTCGAGCCCGGTTCATAGGCGTCGCTCACCGGGCGGTTGCGCCGCTCGTTGTCCGTCGCGGTCGCGAACCGGTTGGGGTCGAAGGTCGGCCAGGAGGCAAGCGCCAGCACCGCGCCCGTCGACGGGTCGAGCAGGACCACGCTGCCGCTCTGCGCGCGATAGCGTTCGATGGCCTTCGCCAGTTCGCGCTCCGCGATCTGCTGCAGCGCGGCGTCGATCGTCAGGTGCAGGTCGTTGCCCGGCACCGGCGCCGCCGACGGCAGATTCGCCGGCACTGCCATTCCCTGGCGGGCATCGCGAAGCACCGTTCGCCGCCCGGGCTTCCCCGCCACGACCTTGTCGTACATCGCTTCCAGTCCGGCGAGACCGTGATTGTCGGTCCCGACGTAGCCCAGCGTGTGCGCTCCGACCTCGCGCATCGGGTAGTAACGTTTCGACTCTTCGAGGAAGTAGATTCCGGACAGCTGCAGATCCTTGACGCGGCGCGCCTGCGGCGGATCGAGCTTGCGCGCCACCCAGACGAACTCGCGATCGGCGCTGAGCAAGCGCTCGAGCTTCACGTCGTCGACCTCGAGCACGCGCGCCAGCTTCGCCGCCGCCGCCCGAGAGTCCCGCACTTCCCGCGGCACCGCGAACGCCGACTCGACCTCGACCGAAACCGCGAGCTCCCGTCCACGCGCGTCGTAGATCGTGCCGCGCGGTGGATCCAGCTCGATGACTCGTTGCTGCTGACGCTCCGCGCGGCGCGCGAACTCTTCGTGGCGATTCACCTGGAGGTGGTAGAGACGCGCCGCGATCGCTCCGATCCAGAGCGTGAGCAAGGCGAGAACCCAGAAGAGCCGACTCCTCACTCCATCTCCTCGCGGAAGATCACCTGCTCGAGCCGCGGCGCCTCGAGGCCAAGTTCGTCCTTGGCTCGCGTCGCCAGGCGCTCCGGGTTGGCGAGATAAGCCGACTCGAGCCGCAACTGGCGCTCGACCTGTTTGAGTTGATGGGTGCGTCGCTCGAGAGTCTCGATGCGGTAGCCGACGCGCAGCGACTCGAGCTGCAGCCAGGTGTAGACCATGAGTCCCAAAGCGAGTGGAAAGACCGCCAGCAGGACCAACGCCAAGTCACGCAGCCTCCGGCGATCGCGCTCCCGTACGAGATACGCGTTGATGACCGGCCGGTGGACGGTGTAAGCGTTGCGCAATCGTTCAAAGCCTCCGTGCCGCCCGCAGCCGCGCGGAGCGGCTGCGCGGGTTGAACTGCACTTCCGCATCGGTCGGACGCACCGGTTTCTTCGTCAGCACCTCGAGCACCCGGGTCTCCGAGTGCGTGCGCCCGGTCGTCTGGTCGACCTCGCCGCGCGCCATGCTCCGAAAGCGGTTCTTGACGATCCGGTCCTCGAGGCTGTGGAACGAGATGATGACGAGGCGGCCATCGCTGTCGAGCAGTCGAACCGCCTGGTCGAGCAGCTCCTCTGCCGCCTGGAGCTCCTCGTTCACCGCCAGACGAAGCGCCTGGAAGACCCGGGTCGCCGGATCTATGCGCTCACCGCCGCCGCGCCCGCTGCGCTTGGCGCGGCGGACCACGTTGGCGAGCGCGACCGTCGTGTCGATCGGGCTGACGCGGCGCTGCGCGCCGATGGCCCGAGCGACCCGGCGCGCCTCGGGTTCTTCTCCGAACTCTCGAAAGATCTCTTCCAAATTTTCCTCCGTCGCGAAATTCACCAGCTCGGCGGCGGTGGGACCGGCTGTCCCCATCCGCATGTCGAGCGGCCCGTCACGTTGAAAGCTGAAACCGCGCTCTGGATCGTCGAGCTGCAGCGACGACATTCCGAGATCGGCATAGATGCCCGCAGGCGGCGCTTCTCCTGCGGCGTGCGCGGCCCACACATCCTCGAGATCGCAGAAGTTGCCCTCGACGCAGCGCGCGCGGCGTCCGAACTCTTCCAGCCGCTGGCGCGCCAGCTGGAGCGCTCGCGGGTCGCGATCGATTCCGAGCAGCCGGGTCTTCGGGAACCGGGCGAGCAGCGCGTGCGCGTGTCCGCCCAGCCCGAGGGTGCAATCGACGAAGAGTCCGCCGCGGTCGGGTGCCAGCCAACCAAGGGTCTCTTCGAGGAGCACGGGCTGATGCCGCGCCGCGGGAGGTTCGGATGCATGTGCGCTCAGATTCCCCGCTCCGACAACAGACTGAAATCCCCGTCGGTGAACGGGTGCTCGGTGAGGCGCTTCTCGAAGCGCTCGCGATTCCAGACCACGAGGTGATCGATGCGGGCCGACACCACGACCTCGCCGCTCATCGAAGCGGAGGAGCGCAGGATGGTCGGCACGAGAAGCCTCCCCTGCCCGTCCAGCCGCGACTGCTGCCCGAAATAGCTCACGCGCTCGAGGTAGCGCTCCTTGATCCGGTCGGTTGCCGGCAGCGCAGCCAGTCGCGACTCGATCTCCTCCCAAACCGGCAGCGGGTAGACCAGAGCGTGATCCCCCGCCACCGAGGTGATGAAGAACTCGGCGCCGAAACGCTCTTCCAGGGCCCGCCTGAAGTCCGTGGGGACTTTCAGACGCCCTTTGTCGTCGATGGTGGCTACCGTGCTGCCGCGAAACATCTTCCGCCCCAGTCAATTGAAGGAATGCGTCGGCAATGTACAAGAGAGTTCCACTTTTGTCCATTTTTTTCCACACAGTTCCGACCGTCCACAACGGCCGCAAACGCGGCGTAATTCAACCGGCAGGCGTTGTCGGACGAAACACTAGGCGAGGCGCGGGGGCTTCATTTGTCGCGGGGTCGCGGGACCTGCGTTGCGAGCGCCCGCGCACGGGCGGCGAGGCCGCGCAGTCCGAGAGCTTCGGCCTCCGCCGCCAGCGACTTCGCCGCGGCGAGGCCGCCACCGGTGACGACCGCGGAATCGAGCTCGGCGAGGTCGAGCCCGAGGTCTAGCGCCGGCAGCCTGCGATTGGCTTGCGCTGCGGCCCGAATCGCCGTCTGCAAATCGCTTTTCGCTTCCACCAAGCGGCCCTCCGCTTTGGCGATTGCAGCGCGCGCTTCGAGGTATGCGAGCCTGCGACTGACGCTGGGCGAGCGCGCGGACCCTTCGCCAAGCCCGGCGAGACCCCGCCGCGCCGCCTCGGCCTTCCCTTCCCGCGCGTCGATGCTGGCCCGCACGGCCGCGGCCATGAATGCCGGCTGGCCGTCGCTCGCGGTCGCAGGCAGTCGGCTGTCGGCCAGAACTGCCGCCCTCCTCGCTTCGACAAGATTGCCTGCACGAAGCTCGTGTTGCGCTTCGTCCGCGTCGCCGCTCGCCACCTGGTCGAGGTCTCCGTTCTGGAACTTGAGCTGGCGCGCCGTGGCGAAGGAATCGCGCATTGCGGATGTCTCACCACGCGCGCCGGAGGCGAAGGCACGCAGGTAGTGGGCGTTGGCCATCGCGACGTATCCGCCGGCAGTCGCGGCGATCGTTTCGAGCTCCGCCACGGTCGCGTCGATGCGATCGAAGCGCGCCGCCTGGATGTCCGCGGCTCCGCGCAGGAAGAGGGCCATCGGCAACCAGGCCAGGTGCTCGGTCTCGCGCAAGAGAGCAATCGACTCGTCGATCGCGGCCTGCGCTTCGACCGCACGGCCCAGATCGTGAAGGGCCTCGGCAAGCGTCAGCAGCCCGCCTCCCAGCTGCCGGCGATTGCTGGTTTGGCGGCGAGCCTCCACGAGCTCGCGGGCGATCACCTCCGCCCGATCCGGGCGTCCGCGGAAGACCGCCAGCGCCGCCAGGTTCCCGAGCATGGTTCCCGGCGTCGTTCCTGCCGCGCGCGCCTCGACGACGGCGCGCTCGAGGAGGGTCTGCCCCTCGTCGAGCTTCCCCTGTTGGAGATCCTCGATCGCGAGATCGTTCAAGACGCGAGAGAGCGACGCATGATCCCCGGCAGTTTCGAATTCCCGGCTCGCGAACTCCATCTCGAGGCGTGCCTCGTCGCGCTGACCGATCGTCGCGAGCAACCGGCCGCGCGACGCGCGGATCTGCGCAACGAGGTCACCCCTGCCCTGGGCAATCGCCCGGTCGCGCGCGCGGGTGAAAAGCACCAGGGCGCGCTGCGGCTCGTCCATGTCCATCGCCAGACTGGCATCGGCGTAGTCCGTCAACGGGTGCTGCTCGTCTCCGGGGATCTGCCGGAGCCGGGCGAGGATCAGGCGCGCCTCGTCGAACTGATCCGCCCGGGTGAGCCCGAGCACCAGCGCCGCTCCGGCGTCGACGCTGCCGGGAGAGTCCGCGAAGGCGCGCCGCAGATCCGCGATGGGAGCATTGCCGATGGCGGAGAACGGGAACGGGCGCGGCGCCGGAGGCTCGGCGACGGCCACCGCCGCCCGCCGCTCCGCGTCGACCGCGGACCAGACCGCCACCACCGCCACCAGCAGCGCGCCGGCGATCGCCAAGGGCGCGCGGTTGCGCTGCGCGAAGCGGGCGAGCCGGTAGCGCTGGCTTCCGCGGCGAGCTTCCACCGGCTCGCCCGCGAGGTAGCGCCGCAGATCCGCCGCCAGCTCCCCGGCGTCGGCGTAGCGCTCGTGCGGCGTCTTGCGCAGCGCCTTGAGGCAGATTTCGTCGATATCGCGGCTGATCGCCGTCCGCGGCATCACTCCGGGCGCCTTCGCGTCCCGCTTGGAGGGTCCGCTCGCGACCTGCCGGGCGGCGGTCGACGGTGGCTCCGGGTCGGTCCCCAGGACCGCACGCTCGAGCGCGACGGCCGAGCCTTGATCGCCGGCGAAGGGGCGTCGGCCCGCCACGAGCTCGTAGAGGATCGTCCCGAGCGCGTAGACGTCGGAAGCAGTGGTCACCGGCTCGCCGCGAAACTGCTCGGGGCTGGCGTACGCCGGCGTCAAGGCGCGGGATTCGGTGCGAGTGAGCGCGAGGCTCTGCCGCGTGTCGGGATCGACGAGCTTGGAGATCCCGAAGTCAAGCAGGCGCGGGCGCCCGTCACGATCGATCAGCAGGTGGCCGGGCTTGAGGTCGCGATGCACCACGCCGCGGGCGTGGGCGAAGCGCACGGCGTCGAGAACCGTGACGAAGAGCGCGACGCGGGCGCGCACGTCGAGCTCGCGGGCGCGCGCCCAGGTGAGCAGATCCTCTCCTTCGACGAGCTCGAGGGCGAGAAACCAGGTGCCGTCCGGGGCACGGCCGCCGGCGAGGAAGCGTGCGATCCCGGGGTGCTCGAGCGAGGAGAGGATGCGCACCTCGTCGCGAAAGCGGCGCACCGCGTCGTCGTCGAACGCCGGCCGGTCGATGACTTTGAGCGCAACGGCGCGCTTGAAATCCTCGGTCTCCTCCTCGGCGAGAAAGACCCGTCCCATGCCGCCGCGCCCGAGCTCGCGCACGATCCGGTAGGGGCCGACGCGCTCGGGAAGGCGCTGGTCGAGCCCCACCGGCTCGACGTCGGGACGCCAGGGCGCGCGGTCGAGCGGCGAGCCGGTCTCGCCGGCGCCCTCGAGCAGGAGCGCGAGCTCCGCCCCGAGCGCAGGATCGCGGCCGAGGACGTCGTTGACCAGCGCCCGCCGCCCGGCATCGTCGAGCTCGAAGGCCCGCGCGAAGAGCTCGGGAAGGGCTTCGCTCATGAAGAACGTCACTTTACGACGAGATGAGCCGCGGAAGGGCTGACTTACGCGTAGTTGGCATGCGAATCGAGACCCTGTCCCCCGCGCTGCGCCTCGTCCGGACCTGCACCTTCGCGATCGCTCTGGCGACGCTGGCGATGGTCGCTCACCCGACCGCCTTCGCCCAGGGCCCGGGCTGGGTCGGCCTCTCCTCCGTGCGCTCGCAGTACTTCATGAACGAAGACCTGCTGTTCTACGTTCCCGAGCCCTACGACGCCTTCGGCGCGGCCCTCGCAAGCGGCGACTTCAACGGTGACGGCGCCGACGACCTCGCGAGCGGAGTTCCCCTCGACAACGGTCTCGCCGGTTTCGAACAGGAGAACGTCGGGATCGTGATCGTCCGCTACGGCATCGTGGGATCCGGGCTCGAGACCGGGCTCGCGGACACCCTCCTGCGCGGCATGACCTGGCCCGAAGCGGAAGACCGCTTCGGAACCGCGCTCACGGCGGGAGACTTCAACGGCGACGGCTACGACGATCTCGCGGTCGGTGAGCCCGGCGCCGGGAGCGACAACCACGGTGAAGTGCACATCTTCTACGGCGCTGCGGGAGGCATTCAGGTCCAGGCGGGGCACAGCTTCGTCCAGCATCCCTTTCTGTTCAGCGGCAGCGGCTTCGGAAGCGTCCTCGCTGCCGGCAACTTCAACGGCGACCCTTTCTGCGACCTGGCCATCGCCATGCCTCATGGCACGGTGTGGGACGCCACGGTCCAGGGCATGCTCGTGGATGTCGGGGCAGTCATGATCATCGAGGGCGCCAACGAGGGGCTGCGGCCGACCGAGACTCCGGCGATCAACTACTTCTCGCTCAATCAGTACGAATCCGAGATCCCCGACTTTCCGGAAGCCGGAGACCTCTTCGGCTTCGCGCTCGCGGCGGGGAACTTCAACGGCGATACGCAGTCGATCGGCAACGACGTGTACGACTTCGACGACCTCGCGATCGGCATCCCGGGCGAGGACGGCGTCGGGGCGGTGCTCATCCTCTACGGCAGCCAATGGGACCTCCTGTTCGGCAGCAGCGTCTTTCTGGGCGAGTGGGACCTCGGGGGCGACCCCGAACTGGGCGACTCCTTCGGATACTCGCTCGCCGCCGCTGACTTCGACGGCAACAACGCGGACGACCTGGCGATCGGCGCGCCGTACGAGGACCTGGGAACTCGCACCGACACCGGCCAGGTCGCCGTCCTCTACAGCCAGTGGCTCGGCCCGTTCGATCTCGGCCAGACCGAGTGGTCGAGCCAGTCCTCGATCTACGGCTCCGGGTTCGCCCGCGACAACGACCATTTCGGCAGCGCGTTGGCAGGGCTCCGCTTCGACCCGCACTGGGACGCCGTGGGCGAGCCGTTCGGCATCGCCAGTCTGGTGATCGGCACGCCCGGCATGAGCAACTTCCAGGGTGGAGTCACGGTCATGCGTGGCACGACAGCGGGACTGTGGCCGGCGTTCAGGACGCGACTCATCGCGTCGGACTTCGGCGCCGCGCCGGACGACGCTCAGCAGAACCAGTCTTTCGGCTATGTGCTGGCGACCGGCGACTTCGACGGCAACGGCTACGACGACCTGGCCCTCGGCCACCCGCAACACTCGGTGAACGGAATCCCCTTCGCCGGCACCGAGCTCATCCTCTACAGCTCCACTTTCGCAGACGGCTTCGAAGCCGGGCACATCTTCGACTGGTCGGGCTGGACGCCGTGAAGGAGTCCCGGCGCCGGGCCGGCGGCTGGATGAGCCGTGGCAGGGCTGACTTACGCGTAGTTGGCATGCGAATCGAGACCTTGTCCTCCGCGCCGCGACTCGTCCGGACCTGCACCTTCGCGATCGCTCTGGCGGCGCTGGCGATGATCGCTCACCCGGCTGCCTTCGCCCAGGGCCCGGGCTGGGTCGGCCTCTCCTCCGTCCGCTCGCAGTACTTCGAGAACGAGAACCTGCTGTTCTACGTTCCCGAGCCGTTCGACAGATTCGGCGCCGCCCTCGCTGCCGGCGACTTCAACGGCGACGGCGCGGATGACCTCGCGACCGGGGTGCCCGCCGACAACGGGCTCGCTGGCTTCGAGCAGGACAATGTCGGCATCGTGATCGTGCGTTACGGCGTTCCGGGTGCCGGACTCGAGTCCGGTCTCGCGGACACCGTCCTGCGCCAGAACGTGTTGGCGGAAGCCGGGGACTTCTTCGGCACCGCGCTCGCCGCCGGGGATTTCAATGGCGACGGATTCGACGATCTCGCGGTGGGCGAGCCCGGAGACAGCGGCATCAATGTCGGCAGGGTGCACGTCTTCTATGGCGGCGGCGCCGGAATCGCATTTCAGGCCGGGCACAACTTCATGGATCCGGTCCAGTTCTCGGCTGAGGACGAGTTCGGGACCGTCCTGGCCGCTGGTAACTTCAACGGCGACACTTTCGACGATCTCGCGATCGGCATGCCATACGACTCCCCGAACTGGTGGGAAGGAGATCCGAGCACCGGCTCGGTTCTGATCATCGAGGGGGCCAACGAAGGCCTGCGCCCGAGCGTCAACCCGACTCTCAACTACTTCCTGATCAGCCAGAGTGACGCCCAGATCCCCGACACCGCCGAAGTCGGCGATCTCTTCGGCTTCTCGCTCGCGGTGGGCAACTTCAACGGCGACACGCAGTCGATCGGCAACGAGGTCTACGACTTCGACGACCTCGCGATCGGCATCCCGGGCGAGGACGGCGTCGGGGCGGTGCTCATCCTCTACGGCAGTCAGTGGAACCTTCTCTTCGGCAGCAACGCCTTCCTGGGAGAGTCGGATTGGGGTTCGCTCCCGGAGCTGGACGACTACTTCGGCTGGTCTCTCGCCGCCGCCGACTTCGACGGCAACGGCGCCGACGATCTGGCGATCGGGGCGCCGTTCGAGGACCTCGGAGGTCGTACCGACACCGGTCTGGTCACCGTGCTCTATGGTCAGATGTTCGCCGGTTTCGATCTCGGCCTGAACGAGTGGTGGAGCCAGGCCACGATCTTCGGCGGCGGAGCAGCCCTCGACTACGACCATTTCGGCATGGCGCTGGCGGGCTACATCTTCGATCCCCACTGGGACGCGGTGGGTGCGCCGTTCGGCATCGCCGCGCTCGTCGTCGGCACTCCCGGCATGAGCAACTTCCAGGGCGGAGCCACCGCCATACGCGGCACGACGGCGGGGCTCTCCCCCACGTTCAACTGGGCTCACTTCCCGCCGGATTTCGGGGCGGCGCCCGACCCGACGCAACCCGGTCAATCGTTCGGAACCGTCTTCGCAACCGGAGACTTCGACGGCAACGGCTACGACGACCTCGCCATCGGCCACCCCGAGCGGTCGGTGAACGGACTGGCGTTCGCCGGCGCCGAGCTGGTCCTCTACGGCGCCACTTTCGGCGACGGATTCGACTCCGGGAACATCTTCAGCTGGTCCGCCTGGACACCGTGAGCAAGACCTGGCGCCGAGCCTGCGGCTCGATGAGCCGCGAAAGGGTCGCCTTACGCGTAGTCGGTATGAGAAACGAGACCCTGTCCCCCGCGCTGCGACTCGTCCGGACCTGCACCTTCGCAATCGCTCTGGTAACCCTGGCGATGGTCGCTCCTGCGGCCACCCTCGCCCAGGGCCCGGGCTGGGTCGGCCTCTCCTCTGTCCGCTCGCAGTACTTCGTGAACGAGGACCTGCTGTTCTACGTTCCCGAGCTGGGCGACGCCTTCGGCGCGGCCCTCGCGACCGGCGACTTCAACGGCGACGGCGCCGACGACCTCGCGACCGGAGTTCCCTACGACAACGGCCTGGCCGGCTTCGAAATAGAGGATGTCGGCCTCGTGATCGTGCGTTACGGCGTTCCGGGTTCCGGACTCGAGACCGGGCTCGCCGACACGGTCCTGCGCCAGAACGTGTTGGTGGAGGCCGGGGACTTCTTCGGCTACGCGCTCGCCGCCGGAGACTTCAACGGCGACGGATTCGACGATCTGGCGGTGGGCGAGCCCGGAGACAGCAGCATCAACGTCGGCAGAGTCCACATCTTCTACGGCGGCGGCGCCGGAATCGCGTTTCAGGCCGGGCACAACTTCATGGATCCGGTTCAGTTCTCGGCCGAGGACGAGTTCGGGAGAGTCCTGGCGGCAGGCAACTTCAACGGCGACAGCTTCGACGATCTCGCCATCGGCATGCCGTACGACTCGCCGAACTGGTGGGAAGGAGACCCGGGCACGGGCTCGGTCCTGATCATCGAGGGGGCCAACGAAGGACTGCGCCCGAGCGTCAACCCGGCGCTCAACTACTTTCTCATCAGCCAGAGTGACGCCCAGATCCCCGAAACGGCGGACACCGGCGATCTCTTCGGCTGGGCCCTCGCGGTCGGAAATTTCAACGGCGACACGCAGTCGATCGGCAACGAGGTCTACGATTTCGACGACCTCGCCATCGGCATCCCGGGCGAGGACGGCGTCGGGGCGGTGCTCGTCCTCTACGGCAGTCAGTGGAACCTCCTCTTCGGCAGCAGCGTCTTCCTCGGTGAGTGGGACCTCGGGGGCACCCCGGAGCCGGGCGCGCTCTTCGGGTACGCGCTCGCCGCCAAGGACTTCGATGGCAACTACGCGGACGACCTCGCGATCGGGGCGCCGAACAGGGACGTTGGAACCCGTACGGACACCGGCCAGGTCACCGTGCTCTACAGCCAGTTTCTCGGACCGTTCGATTTCGGCCAGACCGAGTGGTTGAGCCAGGCCTCGATCTACGGCAACGGGTTCGCGCGCGACTTCGACCATTTCGGCTTGGCGTTGGCAGGACTCCGGTTCGATCCGCACTGGGATGCCGTGGGTGAGCCGTTCGGCATTTCCACGCTGGTGATCGGAACACCAGGCATGAGCACCTACCAGGGCGGATTCACGGTCCTGCGTGGTACGACGGCGGGGCTGGGTCTGGCGTCCAAATCGAAACTCTTCGGGCCGGACTTCGGCGCCGCGCCGGACGTTTTTCAGGAGAACCAGTCCTTCGGCGCGGTCTTCGCCACCGGCGACTTCGACGGCAACGGCTACGAAGACCTCGCGATCGGTCACCTGCAACGCACGGTCGACGGCATCCCCTTCGCCGGCGCCGAGTTGATTCTCTACAGCTCGACCTTCGGTGACGGCTTCGAAGCCGAGCACATCTTCGACTGGTAGGGCTGGACGCCGTGAAGGCGGGGCTCAGCTCCCCCTTTCGGGCACCACAAGGGAGGCCCCCGAGAGCTGGGAGCGCAGCCAGGCGCGGGCGAACTGCCAGTCGCGCTTGACCGTGGCCGGGGAGATGTCGAGGCAGCTCGCGATCTCTTCGATCTCCATGTCGACGAAGTAGCGCATTTCGACGACCTTGGTCTGGCGCGGATAGCGCTCGGCGAACAGGGTGAGCGAGCGGTCGAGATCGAGCAGCTCGACCTCCGGGCCCTGGCGGGACTGCAGGGTGATCGGCTTCTCGCCCTCGTCGCGCGCCCGCTTGCGGGCGTTCCTCGCCCGGGCGTGGTCGACCAGCACGCGCCGCATCATCGTCGCCGCGAGGCCGAAAAAGTGCGCGCGATCCCGCCAGTCGATCCCCTGCTGCTGCAAAAGGCGCACGTAGGCCTCGTGCACCAGGTCGGTCGACTGCAGGGTGTGACCGGAACGTTCGTGGCGTAGCTGGGACGCGGCGATGCGCTTGAGCTCGAGGTAGATGCGCTGGAGCAACTCCTCGCCGGCCAAGGCGTCGCCCCCCCGCCATGCGCGGAGTAGTTCCGTGACCTCGTGCGCCACGCCCTCCAGCCGGCTCATGGACCGATCTTACGCCGGCGGCGAATCCGGGGTGGGCGGCGGAGTTGCCGGAGCTGCGGCAGGTGTCGGAGTCGCGGGAGCCACGGGAGGCACGGGAGGCAGCGGAGCCGGCGGCGGGGTGGCTGCGGGCGCCGGCGCAGGAGTCGCCGCCGGAGCGCGTTTGGGGGCGAAAGCAGCGAGCGGATCGTTGCCGGTATCGCGCGTCACTTCGCGGTATCCGGCCGCCTCGGGAGGAGTGCTCTCGACCAGATAGGCCCGCTGCTCGAGGTCCGCGAGGTAGGTGCGCATCGTCTCTTCGAACCGACTGCCCTCTTCGCGCCTCGCCAACTCGTCTTTGACTTCGGAGAACGGCCGCATCGTGCTCTCCGTGCGTTCGAGCACCTGCAGGATATGGAGCCCCCCGCGCGCCTCGACGGGCGAGGAGACGGCGCCGGCGACCAGTCCGGCGACGGCCGCTTCGAGGGCCGGCGCGAGCTCTCCCGCCTCGACCCAACCGAGGTCGACGGGGCCGGTCGCGTCTCCGCCTCCCAGACGGGCCACGACGTCGGCCATCGCTTCTCCTCCGGCGAGCGCGGCGCGCATCGCTTCCGCGACCTCGCGGGCCTTCTCGCCGGTGAGCTTGTCCGCCGGGATCACGATCTCCTGCACCTTCGTCTTGGCGGGTACGCGGAACTCCTCCTGGCGGTCGCGATAGGCACGCTGCAGAGCTTCGTCGTCGATCTGGATCTTGGCGCGCACTTCGCGCTGGATGACCGCGTTCACCCGGATCGAGCGCGAAGTGCGTTCGCGAAAGTCCTCGAGCGACATGCCGGCACCCCGCAGAGCCTTGAGGAACGCCTCCTCGGTCGTGAGGCCCATGCGGTTGCGGGTCGAATCCATCGCCTCGTCGAGCTCCGTCCGCGACGGTTCGATGATCAGCTGCCGGGCGCGCGAAAGCAGCAGCATCTCGTCGAGAATCTCGCGCATCGTCGCCCTTCCGGCCTCCGCCGAGAGCTCGCGACGCTCTTCGGGGGTGAGCTCGGACTCGGCGATCGCCCCCAGGCGCGCCTCCTTGCGCGCGCTGTAGTCGTAGTACGTCGTGATCTCGTCATTGACGCGCAGGATGATGGCGTTGAGCTCCTCGGCGCAGAGCGAAACAGCGGAAAAGATCAGTATCGCCAAGGCGGCACAGACGGCTCGCTTCACGGAATCAACGCTCTTCATGCGGCCTCGATATCGGGAACGATCCCCGGTAGTTGAACGGCAGGTTGCGGTCGTACACGAGGACAGTGTAACGGCTCTGCGCATCGGCGAACAGGGCTTCGACGCGCGCGTCGGCGCTCGCCTGGCGGAGGCTCTGACGGATCTCCGGCGCGACCTGCGCGAGTGACGGACTCTCCGCCGGCCAGCGCTCGACGACCTGAAAAAGGTGAAAACCGTAGTCGGCGGCGACGACTTCGCTCACTTCGCCCGCCTCCAGGCGAAAGACGAGGTCCGCGAAGGCCGGTGGCAGCTCGTCGCGCGCCAGGATCCCCTGATCCCCCCCCGCGGGAGCGGATCCCGGAGCGCTGGCCTTCTTCAACACGGCGTCGAAGGCCATGCCGGCGACGAGCTCGCGCCGCGCGCGCTCGGCCACCAACCTGTCGTCCACCAGGATCTGGCGCAGATGCACCCGAGCCGGCAGCGCGAGCTCGCCCGCGTGGGCGGTGAAGTAGGCCGCAATCTGCTCCTGCGTGGGCTCGGTCACCGGCTTCGCTGCCAGCAGCGGCTCGAGAGCTTCCGCGGCCGGCAAGCTGCGCTCGACCAGTCCACGCTCGCGCGCCAGCATGGCGAGCATCTCTTCGCGCACGAACTGATCGAAGAGACCCGACAGGACCTCGCTCGCCAGCCCTCCTCCGGCCTCACCGAGATTGCGCCCCAGGTAGGCATCGAACGCCGCGGCCCGCAACTCGCGGTCTCCGACCTTGGCAACCAGGTCCGGACTCGGCAACGGCACCCTCTGCCGGCAGCCGGCGGCTGGCAGCAGGACAAGCGCAAACGCCAGCAGGGCGAGAGTGGCTCGAATCCTCACGCCGCGAGCTCCGCGAGCACCGCGCGCGCGGCATCGATCACCGATTGGCCGGCCGGCAGGTCGAGAGTGAGCACACCGGTCGGACTGAAGGCGGCGCCGGCGCGGGTCGACACGTAGCGAATCAGGCGGTCGACGTCGATGCGCGCGTCGCGGCGCAAGCGGAAGACCAGCTGCCCCGCGCTCGCCGAGATCGCCTGCACGCGCAGCGCCTCGGCGGTACGCTTGAGATCGACGAGGTCGAGGAGCGCGAGCACCGCCTTCGGCGGCCGGCCGAACCGGTCGGTCAGCTCCTCCAGCAGCTCCTGCCGGGGCAGCTCGGCGGTGGCGAGCTTGCGATAGATCTCCATGCGCAGATTCTCGTCGGCGATGTAGTCACGCGGAATCGTCATCGTGAGCGGCAGGTCGAGCGCGACGCTGGGTCCCTCCTCGACGCTCTCTCCCTTGAGCTCGCGGACGGTCTCCTCCAGCATCTTGATATAGGTCTCGATGCCGAGCTCGGCGATGTGCCCGCTCTGCTCGCCGCCGAGGAGGTTTCCGGCGCCGCGGATCTCGAGATCGCGCCCGGCGATGCGGAAGCCCGCGCCGAGCTCGGTGAACTCGCGCAGTGCCTCGAGCCGCCGGCGGGCCTCCTCGGTGAGCGGGGCGTCCGGGGGCACCAGCAGATAGCAGTAGGCGAGCTCGCGGCTGCGACCGACCCGCCCGCGCAGCTGGTAGAGCTGCGCCAGTCCGAAGCGGTCGGCGCGGTGCACGATCATCGTGTTGACGGTCGGAATGTCGATGCCGTTCTCGATGATCGTCGTGGCGAGCAGGACGTCGAACTCGCGCGCCGTGAAGGCGTGCATCCGGCGGTAGAGCTCGCGCTCGTCGAGCTGTCCGTGCCCGACGGTGATGCGCAGGCCCGGAATGAGCTCGCGCAGCACGCCCGCCATCTGCTCGATCGACTCGACCCGGTTGTAGACATAGAACACCTGCCCGCCGCGCTCGAGCTCGTACTCGATCGCCTCGCGTACCAGCTCTTCGGAGAAGGGCAGCACCGCGGTCTCGATCGCCATGCGGTCCTTGGGCGGGGTTTCGATCACCACCATGTCACGCACTCCGGCGAGCGACAGTTGCAGTGTCCGCGGCAGCGGGGTCGCCGACATCGCCAGCACGTGCACGTTCTTCTTGAGCTGCTTCAGGCGTTCCTTCTGGGCGACTCCGAAGCGCTGCTCCTCGTCGACGATGACCAGGCCGAGGCGATCGAACTCGACGTCCTTCGAAAGCAGACGGTGGGTGCCGAGGGTGATGTCGACCTTGCCCGCGACGATCCGCGCCTTCAGGTCCTTCAGGTCCTTGCCGACGCGCAGCCGCGACAGGCGCTCGATGGTGACGGGGAAGCCCTCGAAGCGGCGGGTGAAGACCTCGAGATGCTGGTCCGCGAGGATCGTCGTCGGCGCCAGCACCGCGACCTGGTAGCCGGCATCGACGGCGCGGAAGGCGGCGCGCATGGCGACTTCGGTCTTGCCGAACCCGACGTCGCCGCACAGCAGCCGGTCCATCGGCTTCGACTGTCCGAGGTCCTCGAGCACGATGGTGATCGCTTCGGCCTGATCCGGTGTCTCCTCGAAGGGGAAGGCCGCCGCGAACTGGCGCTCGAGGTCGGTCGAGCCGGCGAGAATCGGCGCCCGGGCGAGTTGGCGCTCGGCGTAGAGCTTGAGCAGCTCCTCCGCCATGTCGCGCATGCCGCTGCGGACCTTGGACTTGGTCTTGTTCCACGACGAGCCGCCGAGCTGGTCGAGGCGCGGCGCGATGCCTTCGATCCCGCTGTATTTCTGGATGAGGTCGAGCCGGGCGAGCGGGACGAGCAGGCGCCGGCCACCGGCATAGAGAATTTCCATGACCTCGTTCTCGGCGGCCGCCGGACCGGCGAGCTTGCGCACCGAGGCCGGCAGCGACGCGAGACCGGAATCCCCCATGGCACCCGTGCCACCCGTGCCGCCCGGCCCGCCCGGTCCACCGACAGCGCGTAGCGCCACGAACTGCCCGATGCCGTGGTCGTTGTGGACGACATAGTCGCCGACCTTGAGGTCGCGCAGCGTCGCGAGGAACGGTCCGAAGCGCCCCCGGCCGCGCTTGCCGCGCGCCATCGGCCGGGCCAGAAGCTGCGTCTCACCGTAGATCGCCACGCCGGCCGCCGGCAACCGGTAGCCGCGCTCGATGTCGCCGGTGACGATCTCGACCCCGCCCCTGCCGAGCGCCACGTCGCGTCCTTCGAGCAGTTCGCTGAGCGCGGCGTGGCGTTCGGCGGGTGCGACGAGCAGGAGGCGCTCGCCACGCGAGCGCGTCGCCGCCACCTCGTTCGGGAAGCGTGGCAGCTGACCGTGGAAGAGGTCGGTCGTGAGAACCCCGAAATCGACCGCCTCCCCGGGCGCGGCGAGCGGCACGATCGCTGCCCGAGCGCCCGCGATGAGGGCGAGAACCGCCTCTACTGGATGTTCGAGCAGCGCCGGCTCGAGCGCGAAGCGCTGGTGCTCGCGGCGCGCGGCGAACTCCTCCGCGAGGCGCTCACCGTGATGGGTCGCTTCGGCGGCGAGCGCCGCCGGATCGAGGGCCACCCAGATGGCGTCCGGCAGGAGGTCGGCGAGCGTCAGGGTGCGCGGGGCGAGGAGCGGCAGGAGGTTCTCCCAGCCCGCGAACTGCCCGCCGTCGGCAAGCGTGGTCAGGTGATCGCGGGTCTCGCGCCCGGGCTCCTCTCCCGCGACGTCGGCGAGCGCCTTCGCCAGCCGCCGGGCGGCATCCGGCCCCTCGGGGAAGAGCGCCAACGGGAGGACCGCGGCCTCCTTGAGCTCGTCGTGCGAGCGCTGCGAATCGACTTCGAAGCGGCGCAGGCTTTCGATCTCGCTGCCGAAGAGATCGAGCCGCAACGGCTCTTCGTCGCCGGCCGCAAACAGGTCGAAAACCCCGCCGCGCACCGCGAAGTCCCCGACCTCGCCGACCAGGTCGACCCGGCGATAGCCGAGCGCCGTCAGGCGGAGCGCCAGCTCATCGAGATCGATCTCGTCGCCGCGCCGGAGCCGGATCGGCGTCAGGCCGGAAGCTTCCGGCAGGCGCCGGAAAAGCGCCCGCGGCGTCACGAGCAGCGCCCGCAGGCGGCCGGCGAACGCGTCCGCGAGCGCCGTGACCTCCTGCGCCCGCACCGTGAGCGACGCCTCGGCCTCCTGATACGGCGACAGCGAGGGGGTCGCGAAATAGCCGCCGACCCCCTCTCCCGCCACCAGCCGCAGGCTCTCGAGCCAGGCATACGCATCCGATTCGTGGGGCACGACGACCACGAGCGGCTTGCCACTCTGCTCGGCCAGGAGGTCGAAGACCCAGGCCGCGGCCGGCGGCGGCAGACGCGTGGCGTGTCCACGTCCGGCGGCGAGGTGGGAAGAGAAGGTGGTGAAGGGCGGATTTTCGGCGATCCGCAGGGAGAGCTCCCCCCACGGCACGGGACGCATCATGAGGAGAAGTCTATCGAAGCCCCACCCCGGCCTGCCGGATCCCCCAAGGTCGCCCCGGGTTCGCCCGGGAGGGGTCGGCCCCGGCGCACCACCATCTCCTTGGGTAGGGCGAATATCGGCGCCGACAGAGAGAATGGCGATGCTCCGGCCCGTGGGCAGGAGGCTGGCCAGCCAAGGGTGGACAATCTCGGCCACGAGTGCAGCTCGCAACCGCCGCTGTCAGCCTGCCGAGGTCCGGCTAGCATGATTCGATTCGCTCGAAAGATCCAGGAGGCAACATGAGCGGGGCAGATGTCTGGGGAATGTTGTTCGTCTTCATGCTGGCCGGTTTCATCGGCTTCGAAGTCATTCGTAACGTCTCGCGATTGCTGCATACGCCGCTGATGTCCCTGACCAGCGCGATTTCGGCGATCGCCATCGTGGGCTCGATCCTCCTCGCCGGTGAGGCTCACGACCCGCTCACCACGACTCTCGCTGCGATCGCGGTCGGAGCCTCGATGACCAACATCGTCGGCGGCTTCCTGATCACCGACCGGATGCTCAAGATGTTCAAGAAGCGCGAGGACCCCAAGCCGTGATCGCCCATCTCGTCCAGTTCTGCTACCTGATCGCCACCGGACTTTTCGTCCTGTCGCTGAAGTGGCTCTCGCACCCGAGCACCGCGCGGCGCGGCGTCCTCGCCGGCGTCTGCGGCATGGCCGCCGCCATCATCGGCACCCTGCTCTTCCCCGAGATCGTCGAGTACAAGTGGATCGTCGTCGCGCTCATCGTCGGCACCTTCATCGGCGTGCCGCTGTCGCGTGTGCCGCTCACCGCGGTGCCGCAGCGGACCGCGCTCGCGCTGGCCTTCGGCGGCACCGCCGTCGGCCTCGTCGGCACCGCGAAGTACATGCTCTGGCTTCACCAGCCCGGTGAGCTCACCACCTTCCGGACGGTCGCGATCTCGATCGAGGTCCTGCTCGGCTTCCTCACCCTGACCGGCGCGCTGATGGCCGCTGGCAAGCTGCAGGAGGTCATCCCGACCCGGCCGGTGACCTATCGCAACCAGAATCTCGTCACCTTCCTGCTGCTCGGCGTCGCCCTCTTCTGCGCGGTCATGCTGGTGCGCGACCCGACGCAGTGGCAGTACTTCGCGGTGCTCGCCGGTCTGGCGCTCGTTTTCGGCGTTCTGCTCATCCTGCCGATCGGCGGCGCCGACATGCCGACCGTGATCGCCCTGCTCAACAGCTACGCCGGCCTCGCCGCGGTCGCGATGGGCTTCGTGCTGGGGAACAAACTTCTGATCACCGCCGGCGCGCTCGACGGCTCCTCCGGCTTCATCCTCGCGCTCATCATGTGCAAGGCGATGAACCGCTCGTTCACCAACGTGCTGTTCGGGGCGTTCGGCCAAGTGCAGGCCGCTTCCGCGGCCGGCGAGCAGGGGATCTACAAGGGGGCGACCGCCGAGGACGCGGCGATCATCCTGGCGAATGCCAGCAAGGTGGTGATCGTGCCGGGCTACGGCATGGCGGTCTCGCAGGCGCAGCACCGGGTCAAGGATCTCTATGACGTGTTGACGGCGAAGGGGATCGACGTCAAGTTCGCCGTCCACCCGGTCGCCGGCCGCATGCCGGGGCACATGAACGTGCTGCTCGCCGAGGCGAACCTCCCGTACGATTGCCTCGCCGAGATGGAAGACGTCAATCCGGACATGCCACAAGTGGACGTGGTGCTGGTTATCGGCGCCAACGACGTCGTCAATCCGGCGGCGCGGACCGACGAGAAGAGCCCGATATACGGCATGCCGATCATCGACGCCGACAAGGCGCGGACCTGCCTCGCGATCAAACGCTCGAAAAGCCCGGGCTTCGCCGGCATCGACAACCAGCTCTACTTCATGGACAACACCCTGATGGTCTTCGGTGACGCCAAGCAGGTCATCCAGGGCATCCTCTCCTCGCTCAAGGGCGAGGAGGGAGGCCACTGACCTGATAGCTTGAGAGGATGCCGACCGGGACGGGAGAGGACTCCGCAGCCGTCTTCCTGATCCAGCTGGGCCGCGCCCTGCACGAGGCCGGTTTCTCCGCGCCGCAGCTCGAGTCGGCACTCGCCGGCGTCGCCGAGCGACTGGCGGTGCCGGCGCAGTTCTTCTCGACGCCGACCTCGCTCTTCATCTCCTTCGGCGAAGGCGCCACGCAGCGCACCCACCTCGAGCGGGTGAATCCCGCCGGGATCGATCTCGGCCGGCTCGCCGACCTCGAAGGACTCCTCGAACGGGTGCGCGACGGCCGCACCGCCCCGGAGGCGGCGAGCGCCGAGATCGCCGCCATCGCGGCCCGGCCGCGAAGGTACAGCCGCAAGCTGACCTACTTCTGCTGGGGCCTCGCTTCGGCGACCAGCGCGGTCTTTCTCGGCGGCTCGCTGCGCGAGGTCGCGGTGGCCGGATTCGTCGGCCTGGTGACCGGACTCGCCGCCTTCCTCGCCGAACGCCGGCCGGCCGCGGAGCGCCTCTTCGTACCGTTCGCCGCCGCCTTCGCCGCCTTTACCGCGGCGGTGGTGGCGCAGCTCGCGCCGCCGCTCTCGGTCTACATCGCCACGGTCGCCGGCCTGATCGTGCTGCTGCCGGGCTACACCCTGACGGTCGCGCTCGCGGAGCTCGCCGCGGAGCATCTCTCCTCCGGCACGGCGCGCTTCGCCGGCGCGCTGGTGACTTTCCTGATGATCGGGCTCGGGGTCGCGATCGGCGGCCGCCTGGCCACGGCAACCCTGGGGGCGATGGTCGCATCGGCCGATCCGAACGCGGCGTCCGCGGCGACCGCAGCGACCGCAGCCATCGCGCTCGGCCCGCCGGCCTGGCTGCAGCTCGTAGCGCTCCTGCTCGCGCCGCTGGCGCTTTCGGTCCTGCTGCGCGCGCCGAGCAGCGAGATCCCCTGGATCGTCGGCATCGGCACGGTGGGCTATTTCGCCGGCCGGCTCGGCGCCGAGATGCTCGAGCCCGAGGTCGGCATGTTCGCCGGCGCGCTCGCCGTCGGCCTGGCGAGCGGCCTCTACGAGCGGCGGCGACGCCTGCCGGGCTCGATCCCGCTGGTGCCGGGCATCCTGATGCTGGTGCCCGGGTCGATCGGCTACCGCAGCCTCACGGCGCTCCTCGCCGAGGAGGTCGTGCCGGGAATCCAGACGGCATTTCGCATGCTGCTGGTCGCGGCCTCGCTGGTCGCCGGACTTCTCATCGCCGCGGCATTCACCGTCGAGCGGCGCGACCGGAGCGGGCGCAGCGGCGGGCGCCGCCACCCACAATTGCCATCCGGCTGAAGACAGTGGAGTCCGGTCAGGGCCCTCGACGGTCAGTCGACCTCGACCAATGGATCGCCGCCCTCGACCGCTTCGCCGGCGGTGACGAAGACCCGGACGACCGTCCCTCCGCGCTCGGCCTGTATCTCGTTCTGCATCTTCATCGCTTCGAGCACGACCATCGGCTGGCCGGCTTCCACGGGATCGCCGGCCGCGACCCGCACTTCGACCACGCGGCCCGGCATGTAGGCCTTGACGACCTTCTTTCCCGGCTTGCCAACCTCGCCCCGCGAGACCTCCGCCATGTGGGTGAGCGGATCGACCAACTCGACGGCGTACGAGTGCCCCCGCCAGTTCACGGAATAGGCGCCGTCGCCCACCCGGAACACCGCGGCCTCGTGACTCTCGCCGGCGACGAGCAGGGAGAGGACCCACGGCCCGAGCGCCCGGGCGTCGACCTCGTGCCGGACCCCGCCGATCTCGACGACATAGAGACCCTGCCGGCGCTCGATGCTCAGGCGCTCGGACTTGCCGTCGACCCGGCTCACCAGCTGCATCGTCAGGCCTCGCCGCCGGGTCGCAAGGCCCCGCGTCGCGCCGCCGCCCGCCAGCCGCCGCGGTGCCCGGCTCCCACCGGCAGCTCCCCGGCCTGGCGCTGACTACGGACGAAATGCTGGATCGCCGCCGCGATGAGGACGATCTCCGGTACCTTCTCGCTGGCGAGCGAGACGAGCTCGCCGCTCTCGAGCTTGCGATCGAGCCAGTGAATGTCGAATCGTGCGGCGCGGAAGTCGGCGTCGGCAAGCAGCGCCTGGAAGAGCGGCACGTTCGTCCGGATGCCGACGATGCGGAGCTCGTCGATCGCCCGTCCGAGCCGCCGCAGCGCTTCGTCGCGATCGCGCCCCCAGACGATGAGCTTGCCGATCATCGGATCGTAGTGGATCGAGATCTCCGAGCCGCCGAAGACGCCGGAGTCGTTGCGCACTCCCGGGCCCTGGGGGAGGCGCAGGCGCTGAATCCTCCCTGGCGACGGGGCGAAGCGGCGGAACGGATCCTCGGCGTACAGACGGACTTCGATGGCGTGGCCGTGCGGCTCGACGTCGTCGAACTCCGGACCCAATGGCTCGCCCTGCGCGATCTCGAGCTGGGCGATCACGAGATCGAGCCCGGTCACCATCTCGGTGACCGGATGCTCGACCTGGAGCCGCGTGTTCATCTCGAGAAAATAGAAATTGCCGGCGGCATCGAGCAGGAACTCGCAGGTGCCGGCGTTGGTGTAGCCGACCGCTTTCGCCGCCGCGACCGCCGCCGCGCCCATGCGGCGGCGCAGCTCCGGCGAGACGACCGTCGAAGGCGCCTCCTCGACGACTTTCTGATGCCGGCGCTGGAGCGAGCATTCGCGCTCGCCGAGCGAGACGACTTTGCCATGGTGATCGCCGAGAATCTGGATCTCGATGTGCCGCGGGCGCTCGACGAATTTCTCGAGGAACACCGCATCGTCCCCGAACGAGGAGCCGGCCTCGGCGCGCGCCATGCGGTAGCCCTCGGCGAGCTCGGCGTCGTTGCGCGCAATCCTCATCCCCTTGCCGCCGCCGCCGGCCGAAGCCTTGACGATCACCGGGTAGCCGATCGTCGCGGCGCACTCGCGTGCCGCATCGAGGTCCGGCAATGCCCCGGGAGAGCCGGGCACCACTGGCACCCCCGCCGCGATCATCCGCCGGCGCGCTTCGACCTTGCCGCCCATCGCCGCGATCGCCTCCGGCGACGGGCCGATAAAGACCACGTCCCGTTCCCGGCACAGGGCCGAAAACTCGGCGCGCTCGGAGAGGAAGCCGTAGCCGGGGTGGATAGCGTCGGCGCCGATCTCGAGCGCGAGGTCGACCAGCGCCTCGGCCTTGAGGTAGCTCTCGCGCGACGGTGCCGGACCGATGCGGTAGGCCTCGTCCGCCGCCAGTACCGCGAGCGACTCGCGGTCGGCGTCGGAATAGACGACGGCGCCGCGGATCCCCTTCTCGCGCAGGGCGCGCAGGATGCGGACGGCGATCTCGCCACGGTTGGCGATCAGTACTTTGCGAAAGGGGACCAATCGGATCTCGCGCTCTCCCCGGCTCTAGGAACGGTCGAACGACTCCTTACCGGCGCTCGCTTCGGTGTCGCGCAGGATACCACCCGCTCGAGAGGCCGCTGCGTCCGCGACCGGCGCCGACTCCAGCGGCTGCGGTCGCTGCGGTGGCCGAGCTGGCCGAGGTGCGTGAGGCGACTGAGCCAGCAGCCATCCGAGTCCGAGGAGACCGAGGAGGGCCAGGCCGAGCCCGGCGGCGAGCGGACGGCGATCGATCCAGAACCGCACCTGATGCCGGCCGGCCGGCACCGCGACGCCGAGGTGAGCCACTTGCGCGACGACCGTCGAGGCGGAGGCGCCGTCAATCGCGACCCGCCAGAGCGGGAGGAAGGCGCGGCGCAGGTAGAGAATGCCGTCGACCGACGAGCTCACCTCGATCACCACCTCCTCGCGGCGGTTGGCGACCAGCCTCACCTGCGGCTCGCCACCGATCGGTGGAAATGTCTCGCGTACCTCCCCCGTACCCGGCACGACGACCGTCCGGTGCGGATCGAAGGCGGGGTCGAAGATCGCCTCCAGCGCCGCGTTCATCTGCGGCGCCGGGATGACGCGAGTCGCGAACTCGACCTCGCGCGCCCGGTCGGCGAGCTCGTAGAGCCGCACGGTCTGGCCGAAATTCTCCTCGCGGGCGATCTCGAGAACCTGCGCGCGCGCCTCGGGCGCGAGCTCGCGATCGAGCAACAGATAGTCGACTCCGAGGGCCTCGAGGACGTCGAGCCGGCGGCGGTCGGAGAAGTTCTTGACTCCGACGGTGAGTGCCTGGGAGAGAAAGCTGTCGAGGCCTTCGGCAGAGATGGCGAGCTCCGACCGCAGACCGTGCAGCATGGCGGCGAACGGATAGAGCTCGCGCGCCGAGCGCCGCATACGCCAGAGCAGGCGTGGGTCGGGATAGTTCCCCTGGTTCATCGTGCTTGGAGGGAAGAGGTCGAGATTCGCGCCGTGCACCACGACGCTTCCCGCCGGGATCGCCGCCAGGATCGGCGGTGGGGCGAGGTAGGCCTGCGCATCGTCCATCGGCACCGCCGGCAGGATCGCCCAAAGCTGGGTCGCGGCGTGCAGAGCGACGAGAGCGCCAACCGCTCCGCCGGTCCACCCCGAAGCGCTTCGGCCGAGGCGCACGAGGCCCCACGCGAGCGCCAGGAGGCCGAGCGACAGCACGGCGAGGCCCTGCATTCGCACCAACTGCATGTCGAGCGTCGCCGCGGGCAGGGTCGGCGACAGCAACCCCCCGACGAAGACCTTTACCGCGCGCGGGGCGAGATTCGCCGCGGCGAGAAAGGCGACGTAGGCGCCGGCGAACAGCAGGAGCCAGCGCTCGAGGATCCGCCGAGTTCGCCCGCCCTCGGGTCCCCGTCCCGAAATGGCCTCGAATCCGATGCCGGCGAGAAGGCTCCCGCCGACGGCAGCGAGCAGCCAGAACTTGGCGGGGAATCGCAACAACCTCCAGGGCAAGCTCCAGAGCGCTTCGACGACCGGATTGAAGCGGCCGAGAGCGAAGAAGAGCGCCACCACGATCGCTCCCGCGCCCCAGCTCGTCGCGCGTCCGCGCCGCGCGAGCCCGGTGGCCGCGAAGGCGAGCGCCAGGAGACCCGGATAGAGCGTGAACAAGAGCGGCGTATGGCCGTCGAACTGGTGCGGGGCGAAAACCTCCGAGAGATTGGGCCTGCCGAAGAAGAACGGCCAGGCGAAATCCGCGAGATGCGCCCACCGGAAGCTCCCGACAATCGCCTGCGGCTCGCCGAACGCCGCGTTGAGCCGAAAAGAGATGGGAAGGATGCGCAGCGCCTCGACGATCTGCGGCGCGGCGAGCAGGGTCCCGGAGAGGAGTGCGAGAGCCAGGCGACCCGACAGGGCCCGCCTTCCTGCGAGGAGGATCCCAGCGCTCATCGCGAGAGCGAGCGCGAGGAGCGCGAGCAGCGGCTCGCCACCGAGCACGAGGAGAGCCCAGAGTAGTGCCGCGCACACCAGGCCGCGCCGGCGGACCGCCGGCGCCTTGCCGGGCGCGGTCTCGAGCACGGCCGCGACCAGGGCCGGCGCGAGCGCCGCCGCTGCCACGGTGTTGTAGAGATTGAGCTGGCTGGCGAAATAGCCCGAGAAGGCGTAGACCGTCGCCGCCATCCAGGCCGCCGGGCGGGAGAGCCCGAAGGCCCGGCCCATCCACAGCGCCCCGCCGAGGGCAAGGAACCAGTGCAGCCAGAAATGGGCGTTGAGCGCCCAGAGCGCTGCCCGACCCGCGGCCCCGATGGCGCCGGGCCAGGCGAGGAGCAGCAGGACATTGTCGGGATAGAACGGCAGGGCGTTCAAGTTTCCCGCCAGCGCCTGTCCCCCCGCCCGCAACGGGTCGACCAGGGGGATGAGCGGCAGCTCGGGCTGCCGCAGGCTCGTGGCGAGCCCTATCCGGTCGGCCAGGTGGGTCTGGAGGACATCGCGCAGGAAGAGCGTCTTGCCGCCACCCACGAGCGGCGCGACGAACCAGGCGAGGAGAAGCACCACCGGCACGGCGACCGGCGGGAGCCAGCGCTTCAGGGTCCACCTCCTGGCCGGCGCCAGCCCACCCAGCCTGCCAGGGCGACCGTGAGGACTGCGATGACGCCGGCAAACGCCTCGGGCCGGCGCGAGGGCGCGATCCGCACCTCGTGCGACCCGGCCGGGATCTCGACTCCGAGCAGGACCAGGTCGACCGGCTGGGTGGGGAGCTTTCGGCCGTCGGCAAGACGCGCCTCGAGGCTCGGGAAGTAGGCGCGTTGCACCACGAGGAGTCCGCCGCCGCTCGTCACCGCGAGGCGCAGCGTGTCGTCCCGGGTCGCCAGGAGCTCCACCCGTCCGCCGGCGTGATGGTCGACCGGCCGGCTCGCCACCGCGGTCGCCAGCGGATCGGGAAGATGCGTCACCATGGCGAGCGCCTGGATCGGCGAGTCTGCCGACAGCACCTCCTGCGGCCAGAAAGCCGTCGGCACCGGATCGGGAAGGCGATAGAGCTCGGCGCGCACGCTCCGGCGCTCTTCCGCGGCCGCGAGCTCGAGGGGCGGGGGCGGCAGACCGTCGTCGTGCCGTACCAGCCAGTCGGCGCCCAGCAGACGCAGCCATTGGATCCGGGCTGGCCAGCCGAAGTGCGCGAGATTGTCGTACAGCAGGGACTGCAGGGGAGAAAAGATGCCGTCGAGATCGGGCGCCAGCGGGTAGGTCAGGCCGTGCAGCGCGCCGGTGGCGGGATCGAGGTCGAGGCGCACATCTCGCCAGCCCTCGGCCACGGATTCGACTCCGCGCATCGGCGTCCCGGTGCTCCACTGCGGGAAAGTGCTCGCAACGAGCGCGACGGACCGCGCCTCCCCGAGCTTCGCGATCCAGGGCGCCGGAGGGGCGAGCTCCGCGACGCTGTCCGTGGCGAGAGTCGGCGCGAGTTGCAGGAGCGCCAGCGCCTGGAGCGCCACCAGCACGACACCGCTCTGCCGTCGCACGGCCCATGCGCAGGCGGCGAGAAGCAACGCCGCACCCACAAAACCCAGGAACCACTGCGTCAGCTGCGTCGCAGCGATCCATTCGTGGCGCGCTCCGAGCCGCTCGAGGAACATTTCGTGCACGAGGTCGCGCCGCGCCAGCAGGAGCATCGCGACGCCGGCGGCGGCCCCGGCCCCGAGCGCCAGACGGCGCACCGCGCGAGAGTGCCGGATCCCGCGCTCCTCCCCTGCCGAACGGTCGTCGGGACGGTCGCCGAGACAGTCGCCGAGACGGCCGCCGAGCAGACGGTCGAAGCCCCATCCCGCAAGCAGCGCCGCCCCTACCGTCGTCCACAGAAGAAGCTTCTGCGGATAGCGGAAGAAGCCGCCGGTCACCCGCGCCACGACTTCACCCGAAAGACCGCCGAGATAGGCGAGGAACAGGCTCACGCCCAGCAGGAGCGCCCATCGCCAACGGCGCCGGACGGCGAAGGCACCGATCGCCAACGCGACGATGCCGAAATGGAGCGAATAGATGTAGGGCATGAGCGGCGTTACGTTCGACCAGTAGCCGAACCGCCCGAGCTCCGACGGCCAGCCCCAGGGGAGCGGCAGGAGAAGCTCGAGAAGGCGCGGCGCCTGCAGCGCATGGTTCGCGGCCTGGGCGGAGACCAGGCCGTGGGCGCCGCGAAAGGTGGAACCGATGACTCGCGCGGCGGCGACGACCTGCGGCAGGGCGACGAGCAGGCCAATACCGCCGACCGCGAGACCGGCGAGGCACCCCCGGCGCAGCCCCTGGCGCTCCGCCGCGACCAGTGCCATCGGCACGAGGGCGAGCGCCGCGGTGACCGGCTCTCCCGAGAGCAGCATCAGGCCGCAGGCGATGCCGCCCCAGAGTGTGCCGCGCCTGCCGCCGCGCGCCAGCCCCCAGAGGACGAGCGGCAGCCACGCGGCAACCGCGATCAGGTTGTAGAAAGTGAGACAGGAGAGCACGTAGCCCGAGCCGGCGTAGGTCAGTGCGGCGAGCGTCGCGCCGAGTGCGCTCTGCTCGAGCTCCAGGGCGAGCTTGCGGAAGGCGAAGAAGGCGAGCAGCCAGTGCAGAACGTAGTGCGCATTGAATGCGCTCCAGAACGGCAGCAGCAGGTAAAGGACGTTCCCGGGATAGAAAGCCAGCGCGTTCGGGTTGCCGGCGAACGGCTGGCCAAGTGCCCAGGCGGGATTGAAAGCCGGGATGTTGCCGTGTGCCAGCGCCGCGGCCCCGTAAGCCTTCATTGCGAGGTGCGTCGTGAGGACGTCGCGTTGGATCAGGGTGCGCTGGCCGAAGAGCAGCGGTCCGGCGACGAGGAGCCAGATCGCCAGCAACCCAGCGAGCGTCCCGGCGAGCTTCAGGCGCTCACGACGGGGTGCTCGATGCTCGTCCTCGGGCGCGCTTAGAATACCCGTCATGCTTTCCGCTCTCCTTCGTTCCATGCGCCCCGCGCAGTGGGTGAAGAACCTCTTCGTCTTCGTGCCGCTGGTCTTCGCGCACCGACTCGATCGCCTCGATCTCGGCCTGCGCTCGGCGGCCGCGTTCGCCGCCTTCTGCGCCGCCGCCAGCGCCGTCTATCTGCTCAACGACTTGCGCGATCGCGAAGCCGATCGTCTGCACCCGGTGAAACGCCTGCGCCCGATCGCCGCCGGCCAGCTCGGCGCCGGACCGGCGATCGCCGCCGCCCTGGGCCTCACCGCCGTCGCCCTGGCACTCGCGTTGCGGCTCGGACGCGGCTTCTCGATCTGCCTCGCCATCTACCTCGTGTTGAACGTACTCTACTCGCTCGCACTCAAGCGCCTGGTGATCCTGGATGTCATGACGATCGCTCTCGGTTTCGTCCTGCGGGTCGAGGCCGGGGCGCTGGCGATCGCCGTCGAGGTGTCGAGCTGGCTTCTCCTCTGCACGAGCTTCGTGGCGCTCTTTCTCGGCTTCGCGAAGCGCCGCCACGAACTGGCGCTCCAACCCCAGAGCGGGGCCGGAACGCGTTCCGTCCTCGAGCACTACAACCTGACTTTCGTCGACCAGATGATCAACGTCGTGACGGCCTCGACGATCGTCTCCTACGCGCTCTATACCGTGGACCCGGGGACTGCTGCCCGTCTCGGCACCCCGCACCTCATCGTGACCGTGCCGCTGGCGCTCTACGGTATCTTCCGCTTTCTCTTCCTGCTCTATCAGCGGCCCGATCGCCAGAGCCCGACGGACGCGATCCTGCACGACCCTCCCTTCCTGATCAACCTCGCGCTCTGGGGGCTCGCCGTCGTCTTCCTTATCTATGGACTCTAATCGGGCCTCGGATAGGGCCGCTGAAACCGGGCGCTTCCAGCGCCGCCTCCTGGCGCTGCTCTTCTTCGCTTCGGGCGCCGCCGGCCTCATCGACCAGGTCGCCTGGTTGCGCTACCTGGCGCTCGTTTTCGGCAACACCACCCTCGCGACCGCGACGCTCCTCGCCGTCTTCATGGCCGGCCTGGGGCTCGGAGCGCTGCTCTTCGGGCGCCTCGCCGATCGCACGCCGCGGCCGCTGACGATCTATGCCCTGCTCGAGGTGGGCGTCGGACTGTTCGCGATCGTCTCGCCGCAGTTCTTCGACGGGATGAACGCCGTCTACGTCGCCGTCCATCGCGGCGCCGGCGGCGAACCGTGGGCGTTCGCCCTCCTGCGGATCGGACTCGCCGCGATCTGCCTCCTGCCTCCAACCCTGCTCATGGGCGGCACGCTGCCGCTCGTGGTGCGCGCGCTGCGCCGCCCGGTTGCCGATCCTGACGCCGCCGGCCCATCCAGCACCACGCAGACCGCGCGCATCGGCAGGGACACCGCGTTGCTCTATGGCGCCAACACGCTCGGCGCGGTCTGCGGCGTCGCCGGTGCCGGGTTTCTCACCATTCCGCTGTTCGGATTGCGCGCCAGTCTCCTGCTCTCGGCGGCACTCAACTTCGCCGCCGCCCTGGGTGCCCTGGCGCTCGCCGCCAAGGGACGCCTCACCGGACCGCTGGCTGCGCTGGCTCCGGCGCCGCCGCCGGCTTCTGCAGTTGCGGCAACACCCCGGCCGCGCCGCGACCGGCGAGCACGCAGCCTGCTTCTCGCGGCTGTGCTCATGGGAGCGACGAGCCTCGCTTTCGAGGTGCTCTGGACACGCATCCTCGTCTTCTATCTCGGCTCGAGCGTCTACGCCTTCAGCCTGATGCTGCTCGGCTTCCTGCTCGGCGTCGCGGTCGGCAGCTTTGCCATCGGACGGAGGGTCGACCGCCTCGCGAACCCGCTCTCCCTCCTCGCCGCCGTCGAGTTGGCGATCGCCGCCACCGCACCGCTCTCGATCTGGCTCTTCACGACCCTGAACGGCCGCCAGATCGCGCTCTCCGAAGCCCTCCACCCGCAGGGCTTCGGCGTCGCGACCTTGGCGCAGCTCCTCGCGGTGCTGCCGATCCTCCTGCCGCCGACGCTGCTCATGGGAGCGAGTTTTCCGCTTCTGGTGCGCGCCTACACGGCGACTGGCTGGCGCGGCAGGCGCGGGGAGCACGGCGAGCTCGCGGAGCGGATCGGCAGCGACCTGGGCGAGCTCTACGGTGCCAACACGCTGGGCTGCATCGCGGGCTCGCTCGGCGCCGGCTTCGTGCTCATTCCGGTCCTGGGCACCCAGAACGCGATTCTCGCGGTCGGCGCCGTCTGTGGGCTGCTGGCGTGGATGTTCGCCCGCCAGTCGCCCGCCAGCTCCAGGGCAATGCGTTCCCTCGCTCTCGCGGCGCCGCCGCTCCTCCTGGGGCTCGCCTTCGTCCTGCCGGCGGATCGCGTCATCCTCGCCGCCGGCATCTTCGGCGCGGACCGTCCGGGCGACCTGGTCCATTTCCACGAAGATGCGAGCGCCGCGGTGGCGATCCGCAACAAGACCGACGCCGCCGGCCCCTATCTCTCACTGGAGTTGAACGGCGTCAACGTCGCCGGTTCGAGCCCCGACCTCTACGCCGTGCAGAAGATGCAGGGGCACCTGCCGCTCCTTCTGGGCAAGAGCCCGGGCGCCAGCGTCGTCCACATCGGCTTCGGCAGCGGCGGCACGGCGCATGCGGTCTCCCGTCACCCGGTGCGCGCGATTCACATCGTCGAGATCAGTCCGGCCGTGCTCGCGGCCTCCGATCGCTACTTCAGTGGCATCAATCACGCGGTCCTCGCCGATCCCCGCGTGCGCGTCGAAATCAACGACGGCCGCAACTTCCTGCTCGCCACCACCGAAGTGTTCGACGCGGTGCTGTCCGATTCGATTCACCCGCGCTACGCCGGCAACGGCTCGCTCTACAGCGAGGAATATTTCCGCATCGTGGCGGAGCGTCTGACACCCGGGGGCGTGGTCTCGATGTGGTTGCCGATGTATACCCTGACGCCGTCGAACTTCGCGATGATCGTGCGCGCCTTCAAGAACGTCTTTCCCGAGACCGTGATCTGGTACGAGCCTTCGGCGCTCAACTCGTTCACGATCGTCACCGGACGCAAACAGGACGGGCCCTGGGATCCGGCGGCGCTGGCGCGCGGCTTCGCCGACCCGGCGATCCGCGAGGCGCTCGCCGACATCCACATGTCCGGACCGGCCGACCTCCTCGCCTGCTATCTCGCCGCGGGTCCCGAGCTCGAGGCCTTCCTCGGCGACACGCCGCCGCACGTCGACGATCTGCCGGCCGTCGAGTACGAAAGCGGGACGCTCCTCGCCGGCGACTGGACCTGGCTCGCCACTTTCTCGCGCCTGCTCGCGGCGCGGCCGCCGGAGCCGCCCGCCGTCGTCCTCGCTGCCCTCGCGCCGGCGGAGCAGGCGGCGATGCGCGAGCTCTGGAGCGCGCGCACGCTGCTGCTCGAGGATCAGCGCCGCTTCCTCGCTGCCGAAGTCACCCCCTATCGATGAGAGCGTGGAGAGCGTGGAGCCCGTCGCGATGAAGGGACTCGCACGGCTGTGGCCGGAAGAGCGCATCGCGCTCGCCTTCTTCGCCGGGGTCGCGGCGCTCTTCATCGCCCGCCAGTACCCGTTCACGGTCTGGGCCCTGGTCGGTTCGTACCTACAGTTCCTGCTGGCGATCTCGGTGTTCGTCCTGCCGCCGTGGCTTCTGATCAGTCTGGTGCGCAAGCTCAGAGGAAGGCTCCCGCCCCGCACGTTCGTCCACGACCTCGCGATCTACCTGCGGTCGCTCGCGGCGCTCCTCGTCGCTCTCGTCGCCTACACCAACCTCAAGTGCCGCCTGCTGCTTTTTCACCCGCAACTCTTCGACCGCATCTTCTGGCAGCTCGACGACAAGCTGCACGCCGGCGGGGGCGATTTCGTCGCCTGGGTCACGAGCCTCCACTCGCCGCCGCGCAGCGCTGCGCTGCAACTCGTCTACTTCTACGCCTGGGCGGCGCTCGCCCTGCCCCTCGCCGTCGCCATGGCGCGCTCGGGCGGCGCGCTGGTGCGCCGGGCGCTCGCCGCCCTCGGGCTGTGCTACATCGGCGGAGTCTTCGCCTACCTGGCGCTCCCCAGCCTGGGCCCGGCCCTCGTCGAGAGCGGGCGCTATGCGGCTCTCTCCGGCTCGCACGCCTTCTCCCTGCAGCAGTCGATGCTCGAGGCGCTGCGCTACACCGTGCAGAACCCGCAGGCGCCGGCCGCCCCGTTCTTCGGCCTCGCTGCCTTCCCGAGCCTGCACCTCGCGACCACCGCGCTCGGCCTCTTCGTCGCCTGGAAGAGTTGGCGCCCCCTGCTCATCCTCCTCGTCCCCTGGAACCTGGCGATCGCCGCCAGCGCGGTCTACTTCGGCTGGCACTACGTGGTCGATTTCTATCCCGCGCTGCTGCTCGCCTGGGGAGGATGGTGGGTGGCGGGAAGACTCGTTCCCGGTGCCGACCGCCGCGAGCCGCAGGCGGCCAAGGCGGGCGAAGGCTACTGAGGCGCCGGCAGGTCGGCGCCTCGGCAGCCACCTTCGAGGATCTTCATCCGCTGCCCGGCTCGGGCGCGGACCCCTTCTCCTCGGAGACCGCGCGCAGCGCCTGCCACGAAAGCAGACCTTCGCGCTGCAGGAAGTAGAAGCCGGGAACCAGGCAGCCGATCAACATGATCCCCTGGGAGCCGATGCCGAAGGCCAGAGCGCGATCCGCTTCGACTCCCAACCGCCCAAGCACCAGGAGAGCGACCAGCTGATAGGTCCCGAGATTGCCGGGCGTCAGCGGCAGCGCGAAGGAGAGGCCGATCGACGCGAGCAACAGGCCCGCTGCTGCGAAGTTCACTCCGATCCGGAAGGCGTGGAGGGCCAGAGTCATGGCAAGCAGATCGCCGATCCAGATCAACCCCGTGAGGCCGACGACCCGCAACAGTACGGCGGGCACCGCGAGGAAGCGCAGGCCGGCGGCGGCATGCTCGACGAGCGCCGCGGCGCGCGACCCGAAGCCGAAGGGCAGCCGGCGTGCCCACCCGATGAGCGCGCGGGGGCGACTTGCCATGCCGCTGGCGAGGGCCAAGCCGGCAACCAGGGCGATGAGGATCAGCACGAGCGCTCTCTGTGACGCCACCGTTTCGTCTGTCGCGACGAAAGCCAGCAGGAGCAACGCTACCGCCAGCATGTCGAACGCCTGGGAGGCCCAGCTCGCCAGCAGAGCGCGCGGCATAGAAACCGGGTTGTGCCGGTGCAAGACCAGCGCGCGCAGCAGGTCGCCGAGCCGCGCCGGCAGGACGGTGTTGGCCGCGGTCCCGATCATCGACGCGGAAAACAGCCGCACTCGCGGGCGCTCCGCGGCGCCCGCGCCGAGCGCCACCGACCACCGCCACGCTTTTAGTTGGATCGTGAGGTAACTCATCGGCGGCAGGAGGAACAGCAGCGGCCAGCGCGCCGTGCGCAGCGCGTTCGCCACCGCTCGCAGATCGACCTGCCGCAGCAGAAGCACGAACAGCAGGCCGGCAATCAGCAGACCGGCGACGAATCGTCCAGCGCCCGGGAACGCACCCACTGCTCTGCCCAGAGTCTCGGGAGCCGTATCCGGGCGTTTCAGAGCACGCGCCATCGGTTCGACCTAAAGGTCGTAGATTCCGGCGAAGAGGTCCCGAACCGGCCCCTCGTGGGGCAGCGGTCCGGTGGCAACGAAGTCGTGGGGCAGCAGAAAGCGCACCTCGCTCCCGGGGCTGGAGATGCGGTGGGATCCCAGGTCGAGGCGACAGGGTCCCGGGCAGGCGATACCGTCGACGATCACCGGGTCCGCGACCGCTCTGCCGTCGCGATCGAACAACGTGTACTCACCTTCCCAGAGATTCTGGAACGATACCTCGCGACCTGGATCCACCCGGCACCCTGTGAGCAGAAGAAACTCCGAAACGCGGACGGTGGCGGCCCCCCAGGTCGGACCCAGGCGCTCCTTGAAGGCGCTCAGCCGGTAGTTCAGGATCCAGAGTTTCGGCTGGGCGCGCAGGATGTTCTCGATCTCGGTCCGGTCGCCCCTGTCCCAGCGTGCGCGAAGAATCGACAGCGTCGGGAAGTCCCACCACCACCAGGGGTGACGCCCGGCGATGTGACGCGTCGGAATCATGCCGATGCCGTCGAAATACCGGTCGTCGGGCGCGAGTTGGCGCTCCGCTTCGCGCACGAGCTCGAACTGGCTCGCCGAGGTGTCGCTCAGGCGCTGGACATTGCGCACGAACGAAATGCTGAGCAGCAGCAGCAGCGCGCCTAGCCCCCAGAGCCGGCGCGGCGCGGGCAGCAGCTGGAGCGCCAGCGGCGCCCACACCGCTAGAAAGGGAAGCGCCATCACGAAGACGTAGGGCCAGGGTTGCTGATGAGAGAACACCAACAAGACGATGAGCACGGTCGAGACTGCGGCGGCCCTCACCCTGGCGGAAGCCGCGCGCCAGCGCGACAGGGAGAGCCCGAGGCCGCCGGCCGCGACGAGATAAGCGATGGGATTGCGCCCCAGTGTTTGAAGAACGTACCTCCCCAGGCCCTCCGAGTAGTTGTCGAGCAACGACGTCAGCGCGAGCGGCGAGAGGAACATCGCGCGCAAGACGCCGTAGAAGTGTAGGCCTCCGAAGGCGAATGCGTACAGCAACAGCGGACCCGCGAAGCCACCGGCGAAGAGGGCTCCCCTCGCCACCGCCCCACAGAAGCCTCGCGCGGCGAAGCCCACGATCAGCATGCCGAGGCCAATCGCCGCCGTGTGGTAGGCGGTCTTCTGCGTACAGAGAAAAGCGAGGCCTGCGAGCGCTCCCGGAGCCAACGCCGCGAGAGCCGGCTGCCGCGCGAGCAGGGCGACAGCAAAGGCTGCGACGACGAGGAGAACGGCGAAGGAATCGTTACGAACGACGAGTCCGTTCTCGAGAAAGTTCGAGAAAGACAGCAGGACGAACACGGCGAAGAGCGCCGCGGTCCATGAGGCGAAGAGCCGGCGGGCGATCAGGGCGACGAGGACGATGACTCCTATTCCCGCGGAGAGGGTCATCAGGCGCCAGCGATGGTGGATCTCGACGCTCGAGAGGTCACCGTGCAATAGGGAAGCGAAGAGCACTTGCGGCAGCGCGGTCTTGATCGGATCAATCGCGCGATAGAGGCCTTCTTCGACTGTGTGACCGAGGTAACCCTGCGCGAACTCGTCCATCACCCAGCGCGAATGCCAGGCGAACCAGGCCAGGAATCCGAGCTTGAGCGCGATGAGTGCGGCAATCAGTCCGAATGCGGCGCGCTCGTGCGGGCTCTTGCCGGCGAAGGGCGACTCGCCTGCAGGCATGCCTGCGAGCGCCACGGATCTCCCGGTCACCATCGTCGCGGTCGAGCTCGTCACGAGTGTCCGGAGTATTTCACGACGGTCCCGCGTCCTCGATGCCAATCGGAGACGGGCCGCCTCGAGCCCGGTGGTGGATCTGTTCTTCGGAGCCGACGCGAACCCTGTCGCAGCTTGTCGCTGCGGAGCGCCTGGCTCAGCCCAGTGGCCGGCCCACCCTGAGGACATCCGATTCGAGACTGACTTTCCAGTCGGCGTGCGCCGTCTTGATTGTCTCCTCGATATCCCGGACGGACGGGTAGGCCGGATCCACTCCGAGAAGGCGAGCGTCGTCGACGAGGAGGACATCGTCGGGTGTCCCCCAGCGCAGAGCAGCGTCGATCTCCCGTGTCAGCGGCGTATCGGTCGGGCCGCGGGCGGTGAGCGGTCCGGAATAGTGCCCGTCGAGCCACAGTACGGCTGGCCTGCCGAGGTCCCGGAGAACTGTGGAGAGAACCTCCCCGCTGTCCCCTTGGTGAATCCGAACTCGGGCTTGGCGCGCGAACCGGCGCCGCCCTCGCGCCACCAGGCGAGGCGAGAGCTCGATCGAGTGCAGCTCCTCGAATTCTCCACACAGCATTGCCAGAGTGTCGCCGTAGTACAGACCCGTTTCGACAAGCGCCCGGCGCGACGGCGAGACTTGGCGTCGGATCAGTTCGACCTTGACGGAACGAGGGGGGGGCGGTAGGTGCGTCCGGCGCCAGTCGCGAAGCGCAAACTCGTCGAGAGCAGGCTGAATCCAGCGGAAGCCCGGCGCCGGGCGCAGGTAGTACTCGATGAAGGAGAGAACGCGCTTCACTCCCGCTAGTATAGGGCTTGCGCCGGCGCGATCGGTGTCACCGCGAGTCAGAGGACGCCGAGAATGTCGGCGCGTAGCCAGAGCTTGTCGGCCTCGACGACCTTGCCGGCGACGACCAACTCGTTCACGGTCGAATACTCACTGAAGCCATGGTCGCCGAGCGTTGCACTCAGCGCCCGCCGAGTTCCTCCGGGGCCGAAAGAAACTTCGAGAAGCACTCCCGCGCAGCGCGACCACAGAGCGCCCATTCCCTCGAGCGCCTGCGGTTCGGCCCCTTGGAGGTCCAGTTTGACGAGCAGCCTGGAGCCCGCGACTTCGACCTGATCGAGCCGGGTCGTTCTCACGGACCACGATGGCCTTGGGCCGCCCTCGGCTGAGAGCGTGCAGGAAGCAAGGTTCTCGCCAACCTGGACGAGCTGGAGCTCGGTTTCAGAATGCCAGAGTGCCCGTTGCACCACTCGGAAGCCGCATCGGGTGAGAATTGCGCAACAGTCGGGCTGGGGTTCCACGCAGACCAGATCCGCCTCGGGAAGCGCCTTGCGCACCAGCAGGGCGAACTCGCCGATGTTCGCGCCGCCATCCACGATGCCATCGAATTGCAGGGCTTCGAGGTGTTGAAGAATCGCCGAGTAGCGGCCGGCAATGCGCGAAGCGCGGCGCAACAGGCCTCCCGGAAACCCTGTTCCCAGGCACGAGATCATGAAGCGAGAGCCGAAGCGATAAAGCAGATCGCGAGCCATGCCTTTAGGCGACTCTCGAATGAAAGACACTCTCGAGGAAGTCGCACCAGTTGTCGAGGTGCCGTGAGTACGGAGCGCGCAAGCTCTCTTCGAGCTCCTCAGCCATCTCGCCAGCGAATCCAGAGAAGACCATCTTGCGCCCGGAGGCCACGCTGTTCCAGAGCTTGGAAGGAAAAAGAGCCCGCCGAATCTGCGGGTGGGCGGCGACCAGGTGCACCTCGGCAGCCAGCAAGCCGGCGCGCAGGGCGGCAGCGTCCGGGTATGGCGGCCCACTCTTGATCCACCCCGGAAGCTGGGCAATCCCCGGGCCATCGCCCAACACGGTCACCTCATATCCGGCATCCACCAGTCGTTGGCACTCGGCGATGAAGCAGTCGATATCGTGACAGTAGCCCAGGTTGCCGGTGTAAAGAGCTGTCTTGGGGGATGGCGCGGCCGAGCCGGGAAAAGAGAGTGTGGGCCAGTTGCGGATCGTTCTGGCGTTGATGCCGAAGTATCCGAGATTCTCCCCGATCTTCACGACATGATTCCACTTGGCAAGGGCACGGTCCCAGTAGCGCGACAGGAGCCAGCGAAGGATGGCCGGATACTCTCGCAAGCCACGCAAGACCTCGGGATAGTAGTCCTGCAGCCAATAGACTCCAACGGCCCCCTGCTTGCGTATGGCTGGCGCCAGCGTGAGGGTAGTCGGGGGGGCGCTCGAGACGACCACGACGTCGGCTGGACCAACGTTCTCGCGAACGTAGCGCACGAAGGCGCGAGACACCGAGCGATACTCGACGTAGCTGCCCAGCAAACGACCACGACTTCCCTCGAAGTGGGCGAGGCGCGTGATCGGGGCGCGCGGCGCCTCGCGCGCCGAAATCCGATAGGTCCCGCTGCCGCCGACCAGTTCGACGGGCATTCCCCGTTCGAACAGGCGGTCCGCAAGTTGATCGGCGTAGATCGCGGTCGGCGCGCCGTCAGGCCAGATGTACTGTGACAGCACATGGATTTTCCGCCTCGAGCCGCGCGGCTTCGCGGCATCACCGTGCTCGGCCGAGCTATCCGTCAGTATTGCGGCAGGCAGGACTAAGGCTCCCGATTGTCGCCATGGAGCCTGAGAAGGGCTGCGATCTCGGCGCCCCGGCGGTTGATCGACGAGAGCAGGACGCCGCATGCGAGCGACAGCGCCGAGAGCAGGAAGAGCGCGGCAGCGAGCACTGCCAGCGGAAGCCGCGGAACGAGACCCGTACGCAGGTAGTCGGAAACCACGACCGCGCCCCCGCTCAGCGATAGCACGAGAAACAGCGCCGACAGGACGCCGAAAAAGGTGAGCGGCTTGAGATCGCGAAAGAAGAGGATGAGGGCAGTCAAGATGCGATACCCGTCGCGAAAGGTCCGCAGCTTGCTGAAGGAACCGGCGGGCCGCTGCCTGTAGGGCACCGGCAACTCGGCGATGCGAAACCCATGCTGGAGAGCCTGCAGGGAGATCTCGAGTTCCACTTCAAAGCCGATGGCGACGAGAGGGACGGTCTGGAGGAACCGCCACGAAAGGACCCGGTAGCCCGAGAAGAGATCCTGGGTGCGTAAGCCGAACAGGACCCGCACAAGTGCGATGAAGAGCCGGTTGCCAAGCCCGTGCCCCCTGGGCAGCGAGCCCTTCGACGCCTGGGCGAGACGCGTTCCGATGACCATATCGGCACCCCCCTCGGCCGCGGCTACGAGCTGCGGCAGGAGGTCCGCCGGATAAGTTCCGTCACCGTCCACCATGACCACGAAGTCGGCTTTGTGCACTGCACGAAAGCCGCTCAAGAGGGCGAATCCCTTGCCGGGGCGTGATTCGCTGATGACTCTGGCTCCAGCGGCCCGGGCAAGCTCGGCGGTGCGGTCGGTCGAGGCATTGTCGACCACCAGAACTTCAACCACTCCCGGCTGGCCAGCGAACGCGTGCACCACGTTGGAGATGGCCGCTTCTTCGTTGTAGCAAGGCACCACGACAGCGATGCGGCTCGCCGCGGGCGGCGAACTGGCTGCAACCGGGGAATTCACCACGTCGGACATCGCTTCCTCTTCGCTCCCGAGAGTATAGATGTTCTCTGCACCAGGGCGCCGCGGCCGACCGTGTCCGCAGGGCATCTGTCAAGATTCGGAAAGCAGTCTACGGCCTTCGCGGGCCAGTGCCACGCCACTCTGTAGAATCCAAGGATGTGCCGTTCTGTACTGCTCAGCAGGACGGCCCCCACCGACAGCCCTCCCCTGCCGGTCTTTCTCGGCGCGGGGATGATCTATGCCGCAGCGCTCTTCGGCGTCTGCGGCTTCCGGCTCGCGCCGCCCCCTCCGACCCTGGGCGCCTATCTCGTCCTCGCCTTCCTGACGCTCTTCCTCGGCCTCGCGCATGGGGCGCTGACCACACTTGCCGCGGCGCTCCTCGCGCGCCTCCTGGCCGCCCACCGCTGGCCACGCGGCTTCGATGCGCTCGTGGCTCTCGGGCTCGGATGGCTCTACGCTGCGCTCGGTCTGTCGCTGTTCAAGTTCGCGATCACCCGGTCGCATCTGCGATTCGCGGATCTGTGGTTCGTCTTCGGGAGCCTCCGCCAACTCTTCGACGAAGGCAGCCCGCAGGACCGGGCGATGCTGCTCACCACCGTGGCGCTGCCGATCGGTCTCGGGGCGGCGTTCTACTTAGCGCTGCGGATCGCGCGCCGCCGCAGGGCCGCCGTCGAAACCACCGGTCCGCGTCCTTTGTCGGCGCTTGCCGGCATCGCGCTCGCGGCGCTCCTGGTGCTCTGCTGGCGCTACCCGTATGCGCGCTACGTCGCCAGGACTCTCGCACCCGATACCACCTGGGTCGCGCGCCAGTGGTCGAGCGACGGGTCTTCCGCAGGCTCCGCCGACAGTGCGCCGCAGAGCGCCTTCGTGCCCGATCCGGCGCGCCACGGCAGAATCGGCGCCTGGGCCGCGCCGCAGAACTTTCGCCGCGACAACGTGGTCGTGATCATGCTCGAGTCCGTGTCCTGGAGCCGGCTCTTTGGACCGCTCGCCCGCCCGGAGTCGACGCCGCGGATCAACGCGCTCGCCGCGGAGTCGATCGTCTTCGCCCGCGCTTACGCCACTGCCACGCACTCCGACTACGCCCAGACTTCCATCCTCGCCGCGCTTCATCCGCGCAAGTTCAAGGGCCACGACTACTTCATCGATCTCGACTATCCGCGCACCCTGATCTGGGACCTGCTGCAGCCGCTCGGCTACCGCACCGCCGTATTTTCCTGTCAGAACGAGGGTTGGGGCAACATGCAGGCGTTCCTGAAGACCCCCGGGATCGAGCTCTTTCGTCACTCTCCCGACTGGCCGCGGGCGGAGCGCCGCGGCGACGGGCCAGAATCCAAGGTCTTCGAAGCTGCCCCGGTCGCGGCCTTCACGGACTGGCTGAGAGAAGCGCCGGAGCGGCCGTTCCTCGCCTATCTGAATTTCCAGGCGACCCACTACCCCTATGTCATCCCGCCGGACAGCGTGCCGCTCTACTCGCCCTCCGAGATCGATTTCCCGATGACCTCCCTCTCCTACCCGACGGAGAAGATTCCGCTCATGGAGAACCGCTTCTACAACGCGCTGCACACGGTGGACAGCGCGGTTGGCGAGGTCGTCGACGCGCTCGTCGCCGCGGGAGTCTGGGAGCGGACGGTGCTCGTCCTGGTCTCCGATCACGGCGAAGCGTTCTACGAGCACGGCGTGCCGGCCCACGGCACGATGCTCTTCGAGGAGCAGATACGCACCGCGGCGCTGCTGCGCCTGCCCGGAGGCGAAGCACGCGTCCTCGGCGAGCCCGTCTCGGTACTCGACCTGGTGCCGACGGTCGCGCACTTTCTGGAACTGCCGCCGCACGGCAATTTTCAGGGGCGCAGCGACATTCTCGATCCCGGCTACAGCGCGCGCGGCCGGCCCTTTCCGTTCACCATCCAGGGCATCACCCAGGAGGATGCTCTCCTGCTCGACGACTGGAAGCTGCTCATCAACCTCGACCGTCGCGAGCGCATGCTCTTCGAGCTCACGGCCGATCCCGGCGAACAGACGAACCTCGACACGACCCGCCCCGAGAAGGACGCCGAGCTCTCGGCTCAACTCTACGCCCTTCTCCACGACCAGCTCGTCTACTACCACGAACGAGGCTGGAAGCTCGGTTGGTACCCGCCGAAGCTGCCCTAGGCATGCGCAGGCCATAGCGCGGGAAGAACGGCTGTGATCCCCTCCCCCGGTCTCTTGATATGTTGCCGACCTTGACCGATCGAGGGACATCCGCGCCGGGTCACCAAGACAACTCGAGGCAACACCGGTGGCTTCCCATGGTCGGGTTGTTCCTCATCATCTTCGCCAGCCTCGCCCTGTCCGGTCCGGGCCGCATCGACATCGTCGATGGGCAAGCGCGATACGCGGTGGCACGCAGCCTCGTCGACCACGGCGACTCCGAGATTCGCAACCGCGATGTCGAGTACGGTGTGTTCCCGGGTCGCGATGGGCAGCCGTACACGTACTACCGATTCCCGCAATCGGCCCTCGGCGTTCCAGCCATTCTTGCCGCGGATGCGACCGGCCCGGTCCGCGAGGAGCGCCGCCACTTCTTCTTCGTGCTGACGAGCGCGGCGGCAGGAGCGTTCCTCGCCCTCGCCTACGCGACCTGGTTTCGCAGCGAGGGCCTCTCCGAGCGGCGGGCGGTTCTCTGGGCGGCGGCCGGCATCTTCTGCACGCCCAGCTGGTTCTACGGCACCAGCACCTTCGACGACATTCTGGGAACGGCCGCCGTCGTGGCGGCGGTCGTGGTCGCGGATTCCGCCAGGCGCTCGGGACGGTGGCCAGGCGCCGGCTGGGCGGGGCTCCTCCTCGGCCTGGCCTTCAACTGCAAGCAACCGCTCGCCGTCTTCGGTCTTGGCGCCGCCGCGGCGCTCGACGATCCCGGCCGGGGACCGCGCCAGCGGCTGTTGCGCGCGGGCTTGCTGGGAATGGGCCTCTGCCTGGGCATCGCCGCCTACGTGGCGTATGACCTCTACAAGTTCCCGCCCGGGACAAAAGACGCGCACGCAGCGCTTCTGCTCCAGTACACCCCGGTCTGGCCCGGCAACTTCATGGTCGCGCTCCTGGCCGTCGCGATCAGTCCCGGCGCGGGTCTCGTCTGGTACTCGCCGACGCTGCTCCTGTGCCTGGCGGGAATGCGCCGGCCGAACGCCGGCCGAAGAGCGCTCATCCAGGGTCTGCTGGCGGCCAGTGCGCTCTTCTCGGTGTTCCTCCTGTCGATGAGCGTCTTCAAGGGCGACCCGGCGTGGGGGCCGCGCTATTTCACGCCGGTCTTTGCCCTCCTCTGGCTGTTCGCCCCTCGCGGCGCCGCGCGGATCGGCCGCCGGGCAGCGGTCACCCTCCTGCTACTTGGGGCTACGGTGCAGCTCCTCGCGCTCACTGTCGACCCGCACCGCCTCTATGTCGAGCGCGGGATGCAATCCATGTTCGGGGCGCATGCTCCCATCCTCTACTTCGATCCCCAATTGGCGCACCTCCTGCAGCGCCCCCGGGAGATCGTGGAAGTCTGGCGAGCGCGCGGCGAGGCAGGGCAGACGTTTGCGCCCTCGGCCGTAGCCACCTTCGCCTTCCCGCTGATCGACAAAGTGGAGAGCGGCCTGGTCGCAGTGAAGAAGTACAAGCTGCTCAACTCGTTTCGGCCCTGGTGGATCAGCCACTGGTACATTCCGCAGGCGCAAAGGCCGGTGCCGATCGCGCCCGCCGTGTCCGTGCTGGTCGGCGTCCTGCTGGCCGGGATGTGGATGGTCTGGAAGGGAACGAGCGCCAGCCGCGCGCCCTGACGTTCGGACGGTGGCCTCGCTATTTTCGAAAAGTGGCGGGCAGCCGGGTATAAGTAGTAGGGCTTAGGCTATACTCTTTCATCATGAAACAGGTCATACTCGAGCTCCCGGACGAGACTGCAGCCGAGTTGGAGCGTGTGGCCCCCGGCCGCGCGCGACAACGCTCGGCGTTTCTGCGCGCCGCCATACGCCAGGCTCTCGACAGAGCCGCGGAGGAGCGCATGGCGGTGGCCTATCGAGCGCAACCCGATGACTCCGAGCCTGCCTACCTCGATCCGGAGGCCTGGCAGCCGCGCGGGCCCCAGGGTCGGCCCAAGGCGAAGAAACCGTGAAGCAGTACGAGATCTGGCAGGCGCACCTTCCGGAGCCGATCGGCAGCCGGCCCGTTCTTCTCCTGTCGCGCGACGCGGCGCACGCCTACCTCTCGCGCGTCCTGGTGGTCGAGATCACCACGACCGTGCGTGACATTCCAGTCGAGGTTCTCCTGGGTCGTGCGGAAGGACTCGCTCGCCGATCGGTGGCGAACTGCGACAACCTCCACGCCGTGCCGAAGGCTCGCCTCGGCGAACGGCTCGGCGAGCTCTCCGGCGCGCGCATCCCGGAAGTCAAACGCGCCCTCGGATTCGCGCTCGGCTGGTCCGAGCTCAAGACGACCTGATCCGCCCCGCTCCTCTCGACCGGCTCACCTACAACTCTGGAGGCTGAGACTCAGGCCTTTGCAGGGCAACGGCAAGACGGGGTTGGGCGAGGAGTTACGGCACGTCCAGGTCTTCCTCTTGGGCCCCCGCGCGAGAAGGCCTGACACGGTCGGGTGGACTTTAGGCACGCGCGCGCCGCACCCTGAGTAATTCCAGATTGTGCCGGGCAAACCGGTTCTCGGGGTTGAGCTCGAGGGCGCGGGTAAGCGAACGCTCGGCGGCGGGGAGGTCTCCCAGCGCGAGCAGCGCGCCGCCGAGGTTGGCGTGGGCGTCGTCGGAATCGGGGGCGAGGGCCACGGCGCGCTCGAACCGGGCGCGGGCGGTCGCGTAGTCACCGGCTCGGGCGGCGAGGGTGCCGAGGTTCAACGTTGCGGAGAGGTTGTTCGGGTCGGCGATGAGGGTGCGTTCGTAGTGCGCGGCGGCGGCCGGCAGGTCACCGCGCTCTTCGGCCAAACGGCCGAGGTTGAAGTCGACGAGATCCAGCCGCGGGGAGTACCCTTGGACGTGCGGCGCCAGCCAGAGGATCGCGACGCCCGCGAACATCGCCCCGCTCCTCCGCTTGTTTCCTTTTCCGAAAGCCTCCGCCGCACGCGCCAAGGGGATCGCGGCGAGCAGCAGCAACCCCGGCACCGCCGGCAGGCGGTAACGGGAGAAGACGAAAAACGCCACCACCGAGAGCATCCAGCCGAGCTCGAAGAGCAGCACCGGCGCCCATAGCGCGAGCCGCCGCCGTTCGAGAAGCAGTCCCCATACTGCGAGCAGCGCCGCGGCGCTCCACTCGAGCCCGGGAAGGGCGAGCGGCCGCGAGATCGTCTTCATCCAGTAGTAGTCGACCGCATCCGGCCACTCGTAGCCGTCCCAGTAGAGACCGAGCTTGGCGAACTGCAAGCGCACGAAAGCGAGCGGCTCGGCGTGAGCCCACGAAAGCGAGCGCCGCAGCCAATACCCTGACACCTCATCCGCCGCCAGCGGCCGGCCGAGCGCCTGCTCGGCGAGGATGCGCGCTCCCTCGCGCTCGTAGGCGGGAATCTGCTTGCCCGGCACCAGCGGGCGATAGGTCCCGTCCGCCGACGGATTGTTGCCGATCCAGAAATTGACCCCGCCCTGCGACGTCGTCGGCAGAAAGCCGCCGCCGAGCGCAGCGTTCCGCGAAGCGACAACTGAAAGTGGAAGTGTCAGCCCGAGCAACAACAAGCCACACCGCCGCAATGCCGGCATCCACTCTTTACCGGTCCTTTCGCGCCAGGTGAGCAGGAGCAAGAACGGCACGACCAGCAACATGTTCTCGCGCAGCAAGGCAAGAAACGCGGCAACGAGGCCCACGGAGAACCAGAGCGAAGATCGATCGCTCGAGCGCGCCTTCAACAGGAAGAAGAGGAGCAGACAGGCCGCCGAGACCGCGAAGCTCTCCTTCAGGAGCTGCACGTCGTAGAACCAGAACGGCGTGTAGAGCGCGAAGAGGAGGCCGGTTGCGCCTCCGGCGCGGGGGCCGGCGAGTGCCTCGCCGGCACGAACCAATGCCCAGCAACCGAGGACCGCGACGGCGATCTGCAGCAGATAGACGGCGATCGGCGCCGCGGAAAAGAGGCGATAGACGACCGCAACGATGTAGGGGTAGAGCGGCGCCTGGAAGAACGGCGCGCTCCCCAGCCAGTCGCCCGCCGCGATCGCCCGCGCCCAGCGGTCGTACTCCTGGCTGTCGAGCGCCAGTTGACCGACGAACGGCGCGTCGCGAACAGCAACCAGATGCGCCAGGCGCAGGACCGCCGAAGCGGCCAGCACCAGGGCAGGCACCCAGCGTCTCACTCGCCCCCGGCCGCCCCCAGTGGCGTCGCGCTCTCGTCCGCGAGATTCAGCAGCGCGTCGACCGGAGCGTAGCGGTCCTCGAGCACCGGCACCGACGCGAGGTCGAGCTCGACGCCGAGGCGGTGGCGCGCGAACGCCGCGAACCGCGGGCCGCCGCTCTCGGCCGGCGCCGCCCGGTCGAGCCGGGCGGCGCGCTCGGCGAGCTCGGAGGCGGCGACCGCCGGGCCCATGTGGGCGACGAGAATGAAATTTCCCGAGGCGGCGATGGAAAAGACCTCCACCCGGTTGAAAACATGACTGAGCGTGCGGAAGATCGAACGCGAAAAGGGATGCTCGATCGACCCGGCAAGATTGAGCCCGATCGCGCCGCCCGGGGCGAGGTGGGTCCTAAGCAGCTCGAAGAACTCGCGCGTCGCCAGATGAAACGGCACCGCGCGCCCGATGTAGGTGTCGCAGTAGATCCAGTCCCACCGTTTCGGCGACCCGGCGACGAAGCGACGCGCATCTTCCAGGGCGACGTGCATCGCGGGGCCTTGGCGAAACTCGAAGTGCCGGCTGGCGACCTCCAGGACCGCGGGATCGATCTCGACGTAAGTCGCTGAAAGACCCGGCGTGCGCTCGGTGAGCAACCGGCCGACTCCGCCCGAACCGAGTCCGAGCAGCAGGAGCTCGCGCGGCTCCGGGGCGAACAGCCGCAGAATCTCGGCGGCATGGACGTACCGCAGGTTCGGTTGGCCGGTGGCGACGTCGATGGCGCCATGGGGAATTCCGTCCGAGGAGAGGGTGCGGGTGCCGTCCACCTCGCGCACCACCAGCGTCTGGTAAGGCGTCGCCCGCTCCGCCAGGACCTTCTGCCAGCCGGGATTCGGAACCGGCGAGAGCCAGGCCGCCCCCGCGACCACGACGGCGCCGGCTGCCGCCCAGGAGCGGCCGGAGGCCAGTGCCGCCGCCACGGCCGTGCCTGAAACGAGGAGGGCGAGAATCGCGTCGAGGCTCATCGCCGGGATGAGGACGAAGGTCGCGAGGAGCGTACCGACAAGGCTGCCGGCGGTCGACAGGGCGAACAACCCCCCCGAGACGTTGCCGAGCCGCTCCCGATCGATACCGGCGAGCCGCACAGCGAACGGCGAGACCGTCGCGAGCAGGAGCGTCGTCGGACCGAAAAGCAGGGCCGTGGCGAGCAAAGTCCCGGCCGGCCGGCCACCGGTCGCCGCGCCGATCGCCTCCACCATCTGCCGGCCGAAGATCGCCGTCGCCCATTGAAAGATCACCGCCAGGAGCAGGAGGCGTCCGACCGCCGTCAGGTTGGGTCGCCGGTCGGCATGCGCGCCCCCGAGCACATAGCCCGCCGACATCGCCGCCAGGAAGACGCCGATGATCGAACCCCATACATAGACGCTGTTGCCGAAGGCCGGCGCGAGCAGCCGGCTCGAAACGATCTCGAGCGCCATCAAGACGGCCGCGGGCAGGACGACGACCGTGAAGAAGCGCAGTCGGTAGCCCGCGCCGTCCGCCACCCGTCAGCTCCGGCTGCCGAAAAAGCCGCGAATCTCTTCGCTGGCGCGGAGGACTTCGCTCTCTTCGAGCTCCGGGAACATCGGCAGACAGAGGACCTCGCCGCCGGCCTTCTCCGCCTTCGGCAGTGACGGTGGCACTGGCAGGAGCTGCGTCATCGCCTTCTGGCGATGGAGTGCCGAAGGGTAGTGCACCGCCGAGCCGACGCCATGGACTTTCAGGTATTCCTGCAGGGCGTCGCGATGCGCCGTGGCGACGGTCATCTGGTGGTAGACGACCTCGTCCCGCGGGTCGTCGGGCGGGAAGCGCAGGTCGCCGACCCCGGCGAGCGCCTCCCTGTAGAGCGCTGCGAGCTTCCGCCGGTGGGCGTTGTCGCCGTCGAGCAGCGGCAGCTTGCAGTTCAGCACCGCCGCCTGCAGGCTGTCGAGGCGGCTGTTGGTGCCGATCTCGATATGCGTATAGCGCTCGCTCTGGCCGTGGTTCGCGAGCCGGTGGACGCGCTTCATCAGCTCCTCGTCCATGCCCGAGATCGCGCCGCCGTCACCGAAGCAGCCGAGGTTCTTGGTTGGATAGAAACTCCACGCAGCGAGGTCGCCCAGACAGCCGACACGCTTGCCGCGGCGTTTCGCGCCGTGCGCCTGGGCCGCGTCCTCGACCAGGAACCAGCTGCGACGCTGACAGATTTCAGCGACGCTGTCGGTGTCGAACGGCCGGCCGTAGAGGTGGACACCGATGACGCCGACGGTCTTCGCGGTGGCGTGGCGCTCGAGCTCCGCCGGGTCGAGATTGTAGGTCGCAGCGTCGATGTCGCAGAAGACCGGCACGCCACCGGCCAGCACCACCGCCTCGGCGGTGGCGAAGAAGCTGAACGCCGGCACCAGCACCTCGGCGCCGGGGGCGAGCCGCAGCGCGCGCAGGGCGATCACCAGGGCGTCGGTGCCGTTGGCCACCCCGACCACGGCGCGAGCACCGAGGTAGCCGGTGAAGGCGCACTCGAGCTCCTTGACCTCCGGGCCCTGAATGTACGAATTGGTTTCGAGGATCTTGTTCCAGCGCTCCCGGAGCGGGGCATCGATGCGCTTGCGGGCGCGCGTCAGGTCGAGGATCGGGATCGTCGTCACGGGGACTCCGTAGGAAGAGGTTCGGCCGCGGCCTCCGGCACCGCTGCGAGCGGCTCGCGGGTCCACGGCGTGTCATAGAGAGCCATCATCTCACCGCCCATGGTGATGTTGTCGCGCAGGACGATCGAGTGCAGAGGATGAAAGCTCTCCGGATGGCGCCCCGGATAGGCGAACCAGTTCGGGAAGACGATCACGAAGTCGGGCCGGCGCTCCTCGAGAAACTCCACCAGGACAGCTTCGGAGCCGCGCCCCTGGGCGCTCGCCAGGTGGCGCCGGCGGGTGAGCTCCGGGGTCGTCAGTCCGACCAGGTCGAGCACCCGGTTCGGCAGCAGGTACTTGAACGCTCCGACGTCGTTGACCGCCAGCACCGCTTCGGCCGGCAACCGCGGAGCCAGCCAGCGGGCCATCGCCACGTTGCTGTCGCGGACGTTGGCGCACGAGGCGAGGTAACGCCCGAGCCCGCTCGCCAGCAACAGGAGGCTCGGCGCGAAGAGGAGGAGAAGGAGGAGCGCGCCGATCGGAAGGCGTGGAAGATGAGCCCGGCGCCGACCGCCAACTGCGACCGACCGCAGGCGCGAGAACGGCAGCGGCGCGAGGGCGAGCGAGCCGAGGAGGACCACGCAGGGCAGGAGCGGGAAAAAGTAACGGCCGAAGTTCCCCACTGCGAGCTCCCTGCCCGAGGAGAGCATCGCCGAGGCGAGCGGCAGCGCGGCGGTCCACGCGGCCAGCAGGAGTCCGCGGTCGCGCGGGCCACCCAGCCGCCGCACCGACTCGACGACTCCGCCGAGCGCGAGGAGCGTCATCCAGGGCTGCGAGGCGAGGAGGATTCCGGCGATCGCCGCAAGAAGCCGAAAATCGGGCAGCAGCGACGGCGGGCCGGCGCTCTTGGCGGCGACCGTGGTCGGAAGGTACGAACCCGACATGGCGTGGAAGGCGAAGCCGACCGGCGCCAGAACCAGGAGGGTGAGGAGGATTCCGGCGCCAGCCCCGATCCACGCCGGCCGCGTGGGCGGTGCGAGGCGCAGCGCAACGTCTTCGTTCAAAGCGCGCGACGCACGCGAATCATTCGGCGCAGTTGGCGCGATGCGCAGCAGCCGGTCCGCCGCCGCGAGGAGAGGCAGAAGAAGTCCCTCGGGTCGCGCCAGCGCCGCCAGACCGAAAAGCAGGAAGGAGAGCGGCGGCAGGTCAGCGCCGGGCGGCGCCGCGCGTTCCCGCAGGTGGCGCGCGAATCCGCCCAGCATCAGCAACACGAAGAGATTCACTTCCATACCCGAGAGCGCCGACCAGACGAGCCAATCGCTCGCCGCGACCAACGCCGCGGCCACCGCGGCGCGCTGCGGCGAGAGATCGAGCCGCCGCGCCACCGTGAAGACCAGCAGGACGCTCGCCGCCTGCGCCGCGATGCCGGCGAGCTTCGCCCACAGGAAGAACGCACCGGGAAGGCTGGCCAGCAGACCCAGCAGCGCTGTCCACAGGGGCGCAGTGGTGGCGGCGACCTGTTGCCCCGGGTTGAACTCCAGGCCATGACCCTGCGCGAGGCTGCGCGCGAGGGTGAGGTGAATCCAGCTGTCGTCGAGCGGGAACTGCCAGTCGCCATCGAAGAGGTAGGCCTCGGCGGCGAGGAAGACGAGCGGCGGCAGCAGCGCGAAGAGGAGGAGCAGCAGCAGGCCGGGAGAGCGTTTCAAGACGGCGCCCATGATAGCCGAGCACCAGCCGAGCACCAGCCTCGCGCTAGCCGAGCTCCAGCCTAGCGCCGGCCGGGCCGCCGGCCTGGCAGCGAGAGCAGCGGGGGCAGCGGGGGCAGCGGGGGCAGCGGGGGCAGCGGCTGCCCGATGCTAGAGTCGCCGCTCCCATGCCGAAGGCCGCACCGTCCGCTGCCGAAGGCCTCGTTCGCAACAGCGCGCGCGCGGCGCTCTACCTCTCGCTGCTGGCCACCGGTCTCGCCCTCAAGCTCCTGCTCTGGCTCGCGCACCCGCCGATACCGGCCGAGATGCGCCGGATCGACGAGCTTCAGCGGCGCTGGGACAAAGTCGACTTCATCGCGCTCCCAGAGGTGCAGCTCCTGCGCGCCTACATCGGTATCGATACCAGCGCACCGGACGGCAACGAGGTGGCCGGAGCCGAGTTTCTCGCCCGGCACCTCGAGGCTGCCGGCCTCGAGCCCCACCTCGAGCGCCTGAGCGAAAACCGCGCGAATCTCTGGGCTTTCGTCGAGGGTGAAGACCCGCGCGCCATCGTGCTCGCCGGGCACCTGGACGTCGAGCCGGCGAGGGACTCCGAACCCTGGGACTATCCACCCTTCGGCGGCGTGATCGCGGGTCCGTGGATGTACGGCCGCGGCATCTACGACATGAAGAGTCTGACCATCGCGCAGCTCCTCGCCACGACCGATGTCGCCCGGGAGGCCGCGAAGACCGGCCGCAAGCCGGCGCGGTCGATTCTCTTCCTCGCCACCTCCGGAGAAGAAACGGGGAGCCTGACCGGCACCCGCTGGATCCTGCGCGCCCATCCCGAGCTCGTCGCGCGGATGGGGGTGGTGCTCACCGAGGGCGGCGTCGTCGAGGCGACCTCCGCCGATGGAATCAAGTACTGGGGCATCGAGTTCGCGCAAAAGCGCTTCACCGAGATCACCTTCTGCAGCGCCGAAGAAGCCAAGCTCCGCGCCCTCCGCACAGCGATCGCGGAGAACAACGCCATCGACCCGACGGCCCCCGTGTCGCCGCCGGTGGTGACCTTCCTCGCCTCGTATGCACCCACCCGCGGCCTCGAGTCGTACCGGAACTTGCTGGCGAACCCGGCGGCGACGCTGCGCCACCGGCCGGCCTTCGATACGCTCACGCCGTTCATGAAGGCGCTCTTTCGCAACGAGCTCGTCCCCTTTCCCGTCGAGGAAGACCCTACCGGCGGCTACCGGATGCGGGTTTTCGCGCACCTCCTGCCGGAGGCCGACCGCGCCGCCGTCTTCCGCGAGCTCCTCCCCGAAGGGCTGACCCTCGGCGCGGTGCATCGGATCGGCGAGGACCTCGGTGCGCGCACGCCCTCGCCGGTCGATTCGGCCGACTTCCGCGCCCTGGAACGGGTTATCCAGGAGGCCTATCCAGAAGCCGCCGTCGGTCCCTACTTCCTCCCCTGGACCGCCACCGATTCGCGCTTCTTCCGCGACGCCGGAATCCCGAGCTACGGCTTCTCGCCCTTTCTCATCACCGTCACGGACACGATGGGAGTCGCCCGCGCCAACGAACGGATGCCGCTGCCGGGTTTCGTCGAGGGAGTGGCGATCTACCGCAAGCTGATCCGGGAGCTGGCGCGCTAACATTCTTTGCCTGATTTGGGTGACACAATTTGTCGATCGCTTGAATTCTGCGAAATATTTCCTTTTGTTTTCAATGGTTTGTAATCAGGACCCGACTGGCACCGGCTCTGCAATTGCCGGAGCCTGTACGACCTCCGGAATAGTCCGGAGGCGAGTTTTCCCAAGGCACGAGGAGAGCAAGATGATTCAGAAACTCCGGAACCGCCAGCGGGGCTTCACTCTGATCGAGCTTCTGATCGTGGTGGCCATCATCGGCATTATCGCCGCCATTCTGATCCCGAACTTGATCGACGCCCTGCAGAAAGCGAAGCAGAAGCGCACCATGGCCGACATGCGCAACGTCGGCACCGCCTGGCTGTCGTGGGTCACCGACGTGGTGTCGGGCGCCGCTGCCGGCACGGGCGTCACCACCTGGGATGGTTCGGCTTACACAACGATCACCCATTCCACCCTGTTCGGCACCCTGCATCCTTCGTCGACGTTCTTCTACCTGAACGAGCTGCCGGCGAAGGACGGCTGGAAGAACAGCTACTCCTACGGCTACACCAACGAGCCGCTGGGCTCGCAGGTCATCGCGATCCGCAGCTCCGGTCGCAACGGAACCTTTACGGCCGGAAACCCCACCATCGGACCGTTCACCCCGACCCGGTACGACGAGGACATCATCTGGGCGGACGGCTTCTTCGTTCGCTGGCCCGGCGGCACCGACACCGGCAGCTGATTTCGCTTCACCTGCAGTCGATTTCCCCGAACGCCGCGGCTGGCCCAGAGCCACTCGCGGCGTCCGTCTTTTGTGGCCGCTCCGTTTCGGTAGACTCCGCCCACCTTGCGCCCGCTCTCGCGGTTACTCCTGGTCGTCGCAGTTCTTGCTGCCGTCGTTGCCTCGTCGAGCATCGCGGCCTTGGAGATCGCCGCCGCGAGCGCGACCCTCTCCCCGGCCGCCACCTGTCTGGCCGCTTACCTCGCGGTCGACACGACGAACCCGCCCGGTAACGAACGCGCCGGCGCCGAGCTCCTCGCCGGCCTGCTGCGCGCCGCCGGAATCGAGCCGCAGCTCTTCACTTCGCCGCGCGGCCGCGTCAGTCTCCTGGCGCGCCTCGAGGCATCGACACGCCCGACCGCCGGCTCGGCCACCTCGGATACCGTGGACGCCGCGCCCCCCAGGGCGCTTGCAACACCCCCCGGGGCGCTCGTCCTCCTCCACCACATCGACACCGTACCCGCGGGCAGCGGCTGGCGACACCCAGCGGCGGCCGCCGGCGAGGTGCGCGACGGCGAGCTCTGGGGGCGCGGCGCGATCGATACCAAGGGGCTCGGAATCGCCCACCTCATGGCGTTCCTCGACCTTGCGCGCTCGCCTTTACCGCGGCGCCGGGCGGTCGTCTTCCTCGCCGTCGCCGACGAGGAGGCCGGCGGCGGCGAGGGTGCCGGCTGGCTTCTCAGTGCCCATCCGGAGCTGTTCACGAACGTCGCCGCCGTGCTCAACGAGGGCGGCGTCAACAAGGCGGTCGCCGGGCGCACGCTCTTCTGGGGAATCGAAGTCGACCAGAAGCGCCCGCTCTGGCTGGAGGTCGCCGCTGCCGGCCGGCCGGGGCACGCCTCGGCGGCGAATCCGGAGAGCGCGACGCATCGCCTCATCTCCGGCCTCGCCGCGCTGGTCGCGGCGCCGCGATCACGACGGGTCACTCCGGCAGCGACTCAGTTCCTGAGCGCCCTCGCGCGCTTCGACCCGCAGGCGCGCGCAGCCCTCGCGGAGCTCCGCGACCTCGCGCCGCGCGGCGACGCGAGCGCTTCCCGCCCGCTCGCGCTTCCCGGCTTCGAGAGCCTGCTCACCGACACGTTGCAGATCACCACCCTCACCGGCTCCGACCGGATCAACGTCGTCGCCGGCGAGGCCCGCGCCGGCGTGGATGTCCGGCTGCTGCCGGACACCGACGAGAAGGAGCTCATCGCCGAGATCGAACGCACCCTCGGCCCCGGGCTCACCGTGCACGTCCGCTTGACCTCGCCGGCAGCGCCGCCCTCCCCGGCCGACAGCCCGGTCTTTCGCAGCCTCGCCAGCACGCTGGCCGCCACCCCCGCCGAAGGCGCGACGACTGCAGCCGGCTCAGGCGTCCCAGCCGTCCCGGTCGTCCCGGCCTTCATTCCAGCCTTCACCGACTCGCGTTTCTTCCGCGCCCGCGGGATCGCGGCGTACGGTTTTTCGCCGTTCGCGCTCGACGGCCTGCTGCTACGCACCGTCCATGCGCCGGACGAGCGCATCCCGCTCGTGACCCTCGAGCGCGGGGTGGAGACGATGATCCGCGTCGTGCGCGCCCTCGCGCTCGCCGAACTCGCCGACGTCGCAACGCCCTGAGTCCGCCGCGGCGTAGAATCCACCCACTGTGCCGCCGCCGGTCTTCTTCGTGGTCTACGCCGGACTCGTCGGCCTGATCGTCGGCAGCTACCTCAATGTCGTCGTGCACCGGTTGCCGCACCAGCAGTCGACGGTGCTGCCGCGCTCGCGCTGCCCGAAGTGCGGCGCGGCGATCCGCGCCCTGGACAATCTTCCTGTCGTGAGCTGGCTGCTGCTCGGCGGCCGCTGTCGGGATTGCCGGGCGCCGATCTCGATCCGCTATCCGCTGATCGAGCTGCTCACCGGGGTGCTCTTCGCCGCCGCCGTGGCGCGCTTCGGCGTCACCGCGAGCGCGGCCGGCGCCGCCCTCTTCTGCGCCGCGCTGGTGGCGCTCGCGGCGATCGACATCGAGCACTTTCTGCTGCCCGACAGGATCACCCTCCCTGGCCTCGCCGTGGCGCTCGCGCTGCAGCCGTTGCTCGCCTGGGGATCGATCTCCGGCGCGCTGCAGGGCGCTCTCCTCGGCGCCGGCCTCCTGCTCGTCATGGCCGGCTTCTGGGAGCTGCTCCGCGGAGTCGAAGGCATGGGACTGGGGGACGTCAAGATGCTGGCGATGATCGGCGCCTTCCTCGGCGTGCGCGGCGTCGTCGTGACGCTGATCTTTGCCTCGCTCGCCGGTTCCGTGGTCGGCATCACGCTGCTCGCCCGCGGCTCGATCGAGCTCCAGGGCAAGCTCCCCTTCGGATTCTTTCTGGCGGCCGGCGCCGCGATCGCGCTGTTCGCGGGCGAGCCGCTGGTGCGCGCCTATCTCGCCCTGCTATGAGCGCCGCGCGACCGGCCGGCGCCCGCGGTCTGCGGCGCGATGCGCCCATCCTGCTGCCGGCTTCGCTGTTGCTGCTCGCGCTGCTCGCTTCAGTTACATTGCTCTCTTACCGCGGAGCGGTCGAGCGCTTCGCCGGCGAGCGCGAGCGGGCGGCGCTCAAGCTGGCGATCGCGCTCGCCGATGCGGTGCGCTCGCCGATGCGGTGCGCTCCTCGCGCAGCGACGACATCGGCGCGCTGGTGCGCTGGCTTCCCGCCGGTTCCGCGCTGGCGGTCTACGACGCACGCGGTGTCGCACGCGCCAACCACGGCTTCTCGGGCGCCGATTCCCTGTCCCTCTCGGCGCCGCCTGCCGGAGCGAACCCTGCGAGCCCTTCAGGCGCTCTCCCCCGGGTCGAAGGACTCGCGAACCGCGCCGATAACGACGCTGCGGGGGCGCAGCGGATGCGCGCCTTCGTGCCGTTCGCGCGCGCCGGCGAGCGCTTCCTGCTGCGCCTCGAGGTCCCCGAGCCGACGCTTTTCGCGCAGCAGCGGAGCCTGCGCATCCTCACGCCGGTGGTCTTTGGCCTGTCGTTCGCCGTCGCTCTCCTCGCGATCTTCTTCCTGCGCGCCCTGGTGCGGCCCTATGAGGCGCTGCTCGAGAAGGCCCGCGCGATTCGCCCCCCCGACCCGTCGCCGGGCGGCAGCGCCTTCGCCCGCGGTTCCGACGACGAGGTCGAGCTCCTGCTGGCGACTTTCGACCGCGCCCTCGCAGCGCTGCGCGGCGAAGGCGCGGCAAGCGACTCCCAGGACGAGCTCTCGGCCGTCGAGCGGGCGCTGGGACCCCAGCTCGAGAGTGGTCTCCTCATGTTCGGCAGCGAAGGTCGCCTCCTCGCCGCCAACCCGGCGGCCGTGGAACTCCTCGGCGGCGATCCCAAGGCGGCGCGAGAGTCGGCACCGGGGACGGCCGCGGCGGCGCTCGCTGCACATCCGGCACTCGCCGCGGTGGTCGCCGCGGCCATCGCCGACGGGCGCTCGATCCCGCGTGCTTCGGTGACGATCGAACGCGCCGGCCGCACGGTCGAGCTCGGTCTCACCCTGCAGGCTCTGCGCCGCGGCGGCGCCGGCTTCCTCGTCCTCCTCGCCGATGTCACCGATCTGACGCGCCGCGAGGCGGAAGAGCGCTTCGCCGCCGGTCTCGCCCAGCTCGGCGAGCTCTCGGCCGGAGTGGCGCATGAGCTGCGCAACAGTCTGGCCACGGTCCAGGGTTATCTCACGCTGGCGGCGCGGCGGGATCTGCCGCCCGAGGCGCGGGAAGAGGTCGCCGAAGCCCGGCGCGAGGCGGGAGAGCTGGCGCGCGTCGTCGACGACTTCCTGACTTTCGCCCGGCCCGGTTCGGGAGCCCTCGAACCGGTCGATCTCGCGGCGCTCCTGGCGCGCGCGACGAGCGACCCGGCGCTCGCCGGCGTCGAGGTCCAGTTCGTCCGGCCCGAGACGCCGCTGCCGACGATCGCCGGCGACCCGCACCTCCTGCAACGTGCGGTGCGCAATCTCCTCCTCAATGCGGTGCAAGCGACGTTGGCCGGGGCGGCTCACACCGGGCGCGATGCCGCAGTTTCTGGGCCGCGCGAGCCGCCGGCACCGCCCGAGCCAGTGATCGTCCGGCTGCTGCGCCAGTCCACAGGTTCGCACCTCGCCGACAGCGCGACGATCACCATCGACGACCGCGGGGGGGGTCTCGCACCCGAGATCGCCGGCCGGCTCTTTCAGCCCTTCGCCTCGGCCCGCCCGGGCGGCGCCGGACTCGGCCTCGCGCTCGCGCGCCGGATCGTGGCGATGCACGGCGGCACTCTCCGGCTGGAGGCCAGGGAGCCCCGCGGTGTCCGCGCGGAAATCCGGCTACCTTTTGGCAATATCGCTACATAAAGTAGCACAGCCGTCCGGGCCGTTTCCCGGGCGATCCATGGCGTTCGGCACAACTGCTGCAAAACCAGGGAGTTGTCCTCGCCGGAGCGAGACCGACCGACCTGGTATCAACGTTGCTCTCTCCGTAGCTGTCCTCCGAAGGAGAACCTCATGCACCTGCCGATGAACCCACCCGGATCCAGACCTCCGCTCGTCCAACCCCGCTTGCGCGAGGCCGGCTTCTCGGTCATCGAAGGGCTGATCGCGGCGCTGCTGTTGCTCATCGTCACCCTCGGCATCCTGCCGCTCTTCTCGCGCGCCATGAACAACAACGTCAAGGGCAACGACTCCACCCGGCAGTCGAACGCCGCCATCGACGCCTTCGAATCGGCGGTGGCGCTGCCGTTCAACTCGGGCGACATGACGGTCGCGGCAGGCACGACCGAGACTGTTGTGACGGAGACGCTGGCGCTCAAGAAGGTCGCCTCCCCGACCGGCGGCGAGGACCTCGCGCTCTCCATGCGCTGGGAACTGCCCGGCAGCCTCGTGACCGGCGACGTCCGGGTGCTCGACCGTCAACGTACCGTGCGCCAGCACAGCTTCGACGACTTCGCCGACAACCAGACCTTCGACTTCCCGCTTGACGGCGCCGCCGAGCCGCGGCTGGTCCATCTCAAGGTTGTGGAGCTCGCCCTGCAGGACTCGACCGGCGCCTCGCCCCTGGCCTATCGTCTGCGCACCATCCAGGCCTACTAGGAGAGATGCTCATGCCCGTCAACTCACCGACCTCCCGGCAGAGCGGCTTCTCGCTGATCGAGCTGCTGATCGGCATGCTGATCGCGCTCGAGATCCTGGTCGTCGCCCTGACCGTCTTCGACGTCCACAACCGGATGGCGCGCCTGCAGCTACAGATCACCGACCTGCAACAGTCGCTGCGGGTCGCCCAGTACGACATGGTGCGCACTACCCGCATGGCCGGGCGCGGCGGACTGCCGTCCGACTTCCGGGTCGATCCCGACGACATCTCGGTGCCCTGGCTGCGCAGTCTCGCGGTCGAAGTGCGCGACAACGTCGCGGACAGTGGCGACAACCGGGTCGCCCTCGGCCTGGCAGAGCCGGTGGCGATCCCCGGCACCGACATCCTCAACGTGCGCGGCTGTCTCACGGGCCAGCTCTTCCAGATGGACCCGGCGAACCCGGCCGACTACTCGTCCACGACGCTCATCGTCCGCAAACTACTTCCGAGCGGGCGCGAACAGGACCTCGCGCAGCTGCTCGACGGCTCGTTCGCTGGACCCATCCTGCTACAGAGCGCCGTCAGCCGCGGACAGTTCGCGGTCGCGGCGGTCACCGCCGTCGGCGGCACCGCCGACGTCGTCACCCTCACGATCACCTTCACGGCCCCCGCGCCGCCCAATCCGCTCGTCACGCCTCCGGCCGCCGACTTCATCCCCGGCTTCGTCTGCGGCCTGGAGGAGTATCGCTACTACGTGCGCCGCAACTACGAGACGCCGGGCGACAACTCGACGCCGATCAAGCCGCGCCTCACCCGGGCGCGGATGATCCCGGGCACCGAGCTGCCCTACGCCGGCGAGGTCGCCAACCTGACGCTCGATCTCGCCGACGACATCTTCGACCTCCAGGTCGCGCTCGGCTTCGACACCGATTACGACTCCGCCGGGAGCGGCGTCGGCTCGTTCGAGGACGACACGAACACCATCGACCCGGATGACGTCTTCTTCGAAGGCACCACCGACACGGCGCGCGGCTCCGACGACTGGCTCGGCAACTCGAGCGACGACGACCCGACCGACATCGAGTACCGGGTGAACGGTGCGATCCCCTCCCGGCCGGTCCGGCTGTACTACGTCCGCATCACGACGCTCGGCCGCACGTCGCGCCCCGATCCGAGGTACGAAGCGCCCGACTTCGACCCGGTGGCCGGCGAGGACTTCATCGAGAACCACGACTACGACGACTCGCCGTCCATCGACTTCAAGTCGACCGCGAACCGTGCCTTCCGCCACCGTGTCCTCAGGACCGTAGTCGACCTGCGCAATATCTAGAAGACACCTAGAGGACACCCAGAGGATCCCATGCCGACGATCTCCTCCCCCGATTCGACGTCCGCTCCCGGCGCGCTCCCGCGCCAGAGCTCCGAAGCCGGCAGCGCCTATCTCGCGACGCTGCTGGTGCTGGTCGTGCTGACCATCCTCGGCCTCTCGCTCGCCGTGATCACCCAGACCGAGGTGCTGATCGGCGGCAGCGAGAAGCAGGCGACTCGCCAGCTCTTCGCCGCCGGCTCCGGTGTCGAGCTCGCCGCCGCCTACGAGCTCGTGAGGCGCGACTCGGCGAGCCACGACATCCGCATCCAGAACCGCACCGAGGACATTCTCGGCGCCGACACGGTGATCGCCGACGTCGTCTGCACGACGCCCTACATGCAGATCCACACCGGCGTCTGCAACCTCTGCGCGATGAACCAGGACACGGAGTATGCCGCCGTCCAGTACGGCGTGACGGCGACCGCCCTGCGGCGCGGCGACGCCGCCCTCGGCGCGCGCAAGACGATCGGCGCCGTGGTCGCCTTCGAACCGTTCCAGAAGAACTTTTCCGGCTACCAGCTGGGCGGCGACAGGCCGCTCAAGATGCCCGACGACCCCACGGTCGACCTCGACCCGACGACCGAGGTTGACCCTTGCGAAGGGCTTTACCTCAAGATCTAGCGCACTGGAGAACCGACCATGAAAATTCCAACGCCACGCCCCTGCTTCCGGCTCTCCCTGCAGCGCTGCCTCCCCGCCGCGGTCATCGCCGCCAGCGCCGCCATCGCAGCCATCCCGATCCTCGCGGCCCTCGCGGCCATCGCGACCCTTGCGGCCGTTACCGCGCTCCTCCCCACCGCCGCGGCGGCGGACGACCGCGACATCCTGCGCGACTCCGCGGCGCGACCCTATGTCTTCTTCCTGCTCGACACTTCGGGCTCGATGAACTGGGCGCCGCCGTGCACGCAGGCACAGTACGATACCTTCATCGACCATGACGACGACCCGGGGACACCCATGGTCCGAACCTGCGACTACGTCTGCGAGACCGGCGACTGTCCGGTGCCGCGAGATGGCGACGATCCCGCCTCGAAGTTCCGCCAGTCCAGAGAGGCGCTCTACGAGGTGATGCGCAACGTCGAAGACGTCGACTTCGGCTTCGCCACCTTCAACCAGGACCACCTCCGCGTCGCCAACAAGCACTGGCTCTACCGCGTCGCGGCGATCCAGCCGGGCGGCTTCTTCTCCCTTTCCGGTGGCGAAACGTTTCCGGTCGCGGGATCGGAGGAGGTCTTCGGCGCGGGTTGGTGGGATACTCGTGGCGGCACCTGCACCTACGCGCCGAACAACTACAACAACACCACGACCGACACTCATGTCGCCTGCTTCCCGCGACGGCAGGACGGCACACTCCCGGACGACAACGACTGCGAGGACGGCGGCGGAGCGAACACCAACGTCTGCGCCCCAGCCGACACGACGGACGCTTGGGAGTACACGCGATTCCGCCGGCTGCCGCGCCTGAATGCGAATGGCAATACCACCACCTATGCCTACCTTCGCGCCGCCAACGGCAGTCGCTACCGCGTCATGTACGGGGGACCGGTGATCTACGGCGCGGCAACGATCAGCGTGCCGACCGAGATCGCCCTGTGCACCAACGAGAAGTGCACCACGGTTTCGGGCGTGACGACGCGCGCAATCACCTACGCGCTGGTCGGCGACTTCGTCATGTGGGACTACCAGATCAAACGCACCTCTGCCCTCACCAGCCCGGCCGGCTGGTTCGGGCGCCAGGACTCGACGTCCGACAACGTCTGCGCCGGCTGGGACTGGAACGAGGACACCCCGAACGACCAGTTCGTCGCCGGTGATCCCAACAGCAACCTCAAGTACCTGACCGTGGACGACCCGGCAGATCCCGATCGTCACGCCACCGCCTTCGACTATGGCGATGTCATTCCGCTCGACTGGCAGCGCGACAACCGGCTCGCGCTGCTGAACCGCCTCGCCCCGCGCTTGAACGGCGCCGACCCGGCGACCGACCCCGAGGCGTTCGCCGGCGCCACCTACCTGGCGAACAACCGCGTCGGCTCGGAGGCTTTCCTGCGCCTCGCGAACGCCTCCCAGCGCACCCTGCTGCCCTCCGGCTCGACGCCGCTGGGCTACTCGCTGGGCGAATTCCGCACCTGGTTCCGCGGCTGTCTGAACGGCTCCTGCCCCCAGGACATCGGCTGGGACGACATCGCCGCGACCAGCGACCCCACCTGGGCCTGTCGGCAGAAGTTCCTCGTCGTGGTCACCGACGGCGACGACACCTGCTCGGGGCGCGACCCGTGCTCGCTCACCGCCTCGATGCGCGCCCAGGACGGCATCCTGACCTACGTCGTCGCCTTCGGCGCCCAGTTGACCCCGGGCAACCGGCTGCACTGCATGGCCTCGAACGGCGGCACCGTCGAGCCGATCCTGCCGCAGAACAAGTACGATCTCGTCCGAGCTCTGAACGACATTCTCGGCAGCATCCGCGAGCAGGTGGCCGCCTTCGCCTCCGCCGCGGTGCCGCAGGTGCAGGCCAACGCCACCGACAAGATCTTCCTGTCGAGCTTTACCCCGGTGAAGGCGTCGCCCCTGGTACCGGAGAACGACGCCTCCTACTGGGCGGGCCGGCTCGACGCGTACCTGAAGCCACTGCCGCTCGACGGTCAAGGGCGCCCCGATCGCAGCGTCGTCTGCGGAGGTGCTGTCCAGGGTAGTTGCTTCCTCTGGGATGCCGGTGACGTGCAGGAAGGCCGGCGCGGTATCGACGGCGTCTATGCGCCGCGGGGCCTGCTGCTCCAGGCGCCGCATCCGGACGACCTTCAACCGGTGGCGCCCTGGGAGCCCGCGGATCTGCAGATCGGTACGGCCGCCGACGAACGGCGGGTGATTTACAGCCAGTTCTCCGAGCTCGGCAATCGCCGACTCTTCACCTACCCGGTAACCAACGCGCAGAAGTACGATCTGTGGACCGGATTCGGGATTCCGTTCATCGCCGGCGACGCAACCTCGGAAGCGACCGCCACCGCCCGCGCCAACGCGGTGGTCGTGACGACGCTGCTCGAGAAGGAGGCCCGCGTCTCGATTCCCGACCCGGCCGACCCGGGTGAACTGATGGAGGTGCCGCTCACCTTCCTCATGGGCGACATCTTCCACGCCGACCCGCTGGTGGTCTCGAAGCCAGCCAACTTCTCCTACTACGTCGGCGACCCGTACCTCAACAAGCCGCTCTGCGCCGCAGCCCCCGATCCCAATCGCTTCCCGCCGGTCTCCTACAAATGGTTCGCCGACCGGCACGTCTGCCGGCGGACGCTCCTGGTAGCCGGCGCCAACGATGGCCAGCTCCATGTCTTCGACGGTGGACTCTTCCGGGCCCTCGGGTCGACAACGGCGGAGTGCCTGCTGCCGGCCAAGGACCTCGACCTTGACGGGGTCGCCGAGGTGGACGAGTGGAGCGACGGCCTCGTGGACTACGACCTGAACGACGAGGTGGAGCGCGCTTCAGAACGCTGCAGCGTGGGCACCGACTGCGAGAGCGGGAGCTGCCTCTCCGGCTTCTGCGCCGCGCAGGCCTGCGTCTCGAACGCCGATTGCGACAGCAACCTCTGCCTGGCGAACGGCTTCTGCTCGGGCGGCAACGGCGTGATCGACGGCGCCTACGACAACGGCAGTGGACGCGAGCTCTTCTCCTTCATTCCGCGCGCCATGTTGGCGACCGTGGCGGAGATGGCGGGAAACTCGGACCGCAACCGCGACTTCTGGGGCCTCGACGGAGGTCCGCGGATCGACGACGTCTTCATCGATCCCACCGCGTCGGAAGATTCCGTCGTCACCTGCGTGGATCGCGAGTGGCGCTCGGTCGCGATCGGCGGCTATCGCGAGGGCGGCCCCGGTTACTACGCCCTCGACATCACGCAGCCCGACACCCTCAACAACAAGAACGTGCCGCAGCCGCTGGGGGGGGCGTCGGGCTACGTGCCGTCCTGCTTCGACGGCACCTCCTGCGACAACCGTCCCTACCCCACCGTGCTCTGGGAGTTCCAGGACACGCAGCCGATCACGCTCGTCTCCGGGGTGACCACTGTCATCCCGCTCGACGAGGACCTGAACGGCTCGCGCGACCTCACCAACTCCTGGAGCCGCCCGACGACCGGTCGCATCCGGATCTGCACGGGATCCTGCACCCCGAACGAGACCGAAGACCGCTTCGTCGCCATCTTCGGCGGCGGCGTCGGCGACCTTCCGAGCCCGGAGACCGGCAACTTCGTCTACATGGTCGACATCGAAACCGGCAAGGTGATCTACAAGAAGCCGGTCCTCGGCTCCGTGGCCGGCGACATCGCGGCGATCGACGCCAACGGCGACTCCTACATCGACCGGCTCTACTTCGGCACGGTGGCCGGGTTCGTTTACAAGGTCCAGCTCGACCCCGCCACCACGCCGATGCTGCTCCAGAATCTGACCCTGACCACGCGCTACTTCGGGGTCGACTACACTTTCCAGGCCGAGCGCCTGAACGGATCGTCCGCTGGTTCCCCCGAGCCCCGGAAGCACGACCCGTTCCAGATCTTCTCCACCGGCGGGCGGCCGATCTACCATGAGCTCTCGGCGATCTACGTGGCGACGCAGAACCGGGTCGCCCTCGCCTTCGGCACCGGTGACCGCTGGAACCTGTGGAACTTCGACGGCCAGACCGGGCGCTTCTACGTGCTGCTCGACGAGGAGTTCGCCGACACCGATTTCGACGGCGTGCTCAACTACACCTGCAGCGGTTGCAGCCAGCCGCTGACCGAATCGTCCTATGTCGCCGTCGATCCTGACGCCGCCTTCGACCCCGACAACCCGGAGTACTTCCTGTTCAACGGTTCCGGCGGCAGTCAGCGGGGGTGGTTCCTGACCCTGACGGCCAACGAAAAGGTGATCACCGAGGGCTTCTCGCTCGCCGGGGTGACGATCTTCAGCTCCTTCGTTCCGACCGAGGTCGCCAACTCCGACGGCACCTGCAGTCGGGCGGGCACCAGCCGCATCTTCATCGTCGGCACGGTCACGGCGCTGGGGTACAACATCCCCGAGGGCGGAGCGCTCATCGACCGGGTGCGCTACACGGAGGTGCCGCAGTTCACGACGCCGCCGTTCGTCGAGCAGAGCGCGACGGCGAATCCCGAGGGTGGCGGCTCCGGCACGCAGCATGCGGACTACATCACCGAGTCGCTGGCGCTCATTCGTGACGAGCTCAAGACGCTGCAGTCGTCGCGCTGCCGCTACGCCAACTACACGCAGAACATCAAGACCATCCGGTCCGATACCGGCCTGGTCTTCGTCGCCCCCATCCCGCTGTGCATCGACCCGACGAGCTGGAAGGAGTTCTGACCTTGTCCATCCAACGCCTCACTTCTCGCGCGCCCAAGACAGTGGTCGCCATCGTCGGTGTCGTCGGTATCGTCGGAATCGGGGGCTGGCTTGCCGCCGATGCGGCACGCGCCGACTGGCTGGTGACGCGCGACGGCGCGCGGCTCGAGACCAAGGGCCCGTGGAAAGTCGACGGGCGCCGCGTCCTCTTCACCCTGCCGAACGGCGCTCTGTCGACGATCCGGACCGACGAGGTCGATCTCGACCAGAGCGCGCTCGTCACTACCCAGGCCAGAGAGGCGCTCGCGGCCCCGGCGCCCATCGCCCTGCCGAAGAAGGAGCCGGTCCTCCGGCTGACGGAAAAGGACATTCCGCCGATGACCGGGGCCGACCTCGAAGCCAGTGAGGAGGCTTCCGGCGCGGCAGGCAAGACGGGCACGGCGGCCACGACGGCCACGGCTTCAGACACCAAGAAGGACGAGCCGGCGGCGCTCGAGGTGATCTCGTGGGAGAAGACCGAGAACGCCACGGGCGACGGTCTCGAGATCTTCGGCACGATCAAGAACGGCAGCCCGAACATCATCACGACCCCGACGCTGCTGGTGGCGATCTACGACGCCGACGGCGGGTTGTTGGCGACCAACAGCGGCGACGTCAACTCGCCGCAGATCCAACCCGGCAAGACCGCCAACTTCCGGGTGGCCTTCCCGGGCATCCCCGACTTCGCCGCGGTGAAGTTCGACGCCCAGGGCCGCGGATTCAAGCCGCGGGTAGAGAACACCCCTGCCGACGAGACCGCGCCGGAGGCGTACGAGGAGCCCGCCGGGATGCCGGCCGCAGGCGACGCCGGAACCGAGTCGCCGAACTGAGGTCGGCGTAAGTCCGCACGTCAGGGATCACTCGCGGAAGCGCGGGTAGCCCTTGAGGTCATGCTCCTCTATGCGCCGCAGAAGGGTGCGGTAGCTCATCCCCAAAGCCGTCGCCGCGCGCCGTTTGTCGCCGCCGCACTCGCGCAGCGCCCGGCGCAAGAGTTCGAGCTCGCCCCCCGGTTCGGGGGTTGCTGAGGCAGGTCCGCCGTCGGCCCCGGCCTTCCTGCCGAGCAGATGCGAAACCTGCTCCGCCGACAGCCGCTCTCCCGGCGCCAGGATGGCGGCGCGCTCGAGGACGTTGGCGAGCTGCCGGACGTTTCCCGGCCACGGCTCGGCGGCGAGGAGGGCGAGGGCGTCCGGAGCGAGCTCGAACGGCGCGAGCTTCAAGCGGGCGGAGATCTCTCCGCCCAGATGGCGTGCCACCAGCGCGATATCGCTCGCCCTCTCGCGCAGCGGCGGCAGCTCGATCGGGAAGATCTCGAGGCGGTAGAGGAGGTCGGCGCGGAACTCTCCCGCGGCCACCATCCCGGCGAGATCCCGATTCGTCGCCGCCACCAGTCGCACATCGGCGGAGAGGGTCGCGCCACCGCCGACGCGCTCGAACCTTCCGTCGTCGAGGACCCGCAGCACCTTCGCCTGCACGCCGTGGGGCAGCTCGCCGACTTCGTCGAGGAGCAGCGTCCCGCGGCTCGCGAGCTCGAACCGCCCCGGGCGACGCCGGTCCGCGCCGGTGAAGGCGCCCTTCTCGTGCCCGAAGAGCTCGGCCTCGACCAGGGTCTCCGGGATGGCCGCGCAGTTGACCGCCACGAACGGTCCGTCGCGCCGCGGCGACAAGGCATGCAGAGCGCGGGCGAAGAGCTCCTTGCCGGTGCCGCTCTCGCCGGTCAGGAGCACCGTGCTCTCGGTCGGCGCGACCCGCTCGAGAGCCCGGATCGCGGCGGCGAGCAGTGGGTGGGAACCGACGATCGGCGGCGCTCCGGGCGGCTGAAAGACCGGCGCCACGCGCTCTTCGGCGACCAGGCTCGCGACGAGGCGAAAGAGGCGCTCGAGGTCGACCGGCTTCTCGAGAAAGTCGGCGGCACCGAGCTTCATCGCCGCCACCGCGGCCGCGACCGAGCCGAAGCCGGTGAGCACGACGACCGGAGGGGGCGGCTGCGGCGAGGCGTGGGCCCGCGCCAGCGCGAGGACGTCCAGACCGCTGCCGTCGGGCAACATCAGGTCGGAGAGCACGAGGTCGAAGCGTTCCTTCGCGGCGAGCAGCGCCCGCGCCTCCGCCAGGTCGCGCGCCGCCTCGACGGCGTAGCCTTCGCCGGTCAAGGCGCGCACCAGCATCCGGCGCAGCGACTCGCGATCCTCGACGATCAGCAGGCGTAGCGGCATCGCTACCCTTTCTGCCGGACGTCGGGACCGGCGGGACCGGGGGCATCGCCCCGATCGCCGCGATCGCTATGGTCGCCATGGTCGCCAAGCTGGGCGCGTTCGACAGCGCGGGCCAGGGTCTCGTCGTCGGCGGGATCGATGGTGCGCAGATCGAGCCAGAAGCGCCCGTCGCGCAGGGCGCCCAGGACCGGCGGAAGACCGGCGCCGCCGCGCCGCAGCCGCTCCGCGAACGCCGGCGTCGAGAGGGGGCCCGAAAAGGCGAGCGCCCGGCCGGCGATGGCGATCTCGGGCGCCGCGCCGCCACCGACAAAAGCCGGGGCCGGCAGGATCTCGGCGCCGAGGCGAACCGCGAGCGGCGCCAGTCGCTGCTCGAGACTTTCAGGCGCCGCCCACAGGCGGTCGATCGGCAGCCCCCGGCCGGCCAGATGCAGGCGCAGAACACCGTCGAGCGCCGCGGTCACCAAACGGCCCGGACGCACGGCGCGGTAGATCGGGTGCTGCGCGCAGCGCTCCACGACCGCGCATCGACCGAGAAGAAGTCCCGCCTGCGGCCCCCCCAGGAGCTTGTCGCCGCTGCCGATGACGAGATCACAGCCGGCGGCGAGAAGCTCGGCCATGCTCGGGTGCCCGGCGAGGGCCGGAGCGCTCGCCGGGCAAGCTCCGGCCGCCGGCGGCCGGAGGAGACCTGCCCCTTCATCGACGACCAGCGCGAGGCCGCGACGGTGCGCGAGGTCGGCGAGCGCCGGCGCCTCCACCGCCGCCACGAACCCCGAGAGACGGAAGTTGCTCGCATGCACCTTCAGCAGGAGAGCGCTTTCCGGCCCGATGGCGCGCTCGTAGTCGGCGAGCCGCGTCCGGTTCGTCGTGCCGACCTCGACGATCCTGGCGCCCGATGCGGCGAGGATCTCGGGAATGCGGAACGATCCGCCGATCTCGACCAGCTCGCCGCGCGAGACGATGACCTCGCGCCCGGCAGCGAGCGCTCCGAGCGCCAGAAGCAGCGCCGCGGCGCTGTTGTTCGTGACCCGCGCTGCCTCTGCGCCAGTGAGCGCCATCAGCAGCCCTTCGAGGCGGCCGGCGCGATCGCCGCGGCGGCCGGTAGCGAGGTCGAGCTCGAGATCGCAGGCGGCGGTCGAAAGCTCGCCGAGCCGCGCCGCCACCGCGGCGGGGAGCGGCGCGCGCCCGAGGTTGGTGTGCAGGAAGATCCCGGTGCCGTTCAATACCCGGGAAAGCGGGGCTCCGAAGCGCTCTTCGAGGTGCCGCTCGAGCCGCTCGGGCAACCGGGCGAGCCGCTCGGCGAGCTCCGACTCGCCGAGGCGGCCCGCCGCGAGCTCCTCCCGGAGCTCCGCCAGCTCGGCGCGCACTTGGGTGGCGAGCGCCCCCGTTCCGTATAATGTGAGAAGAGGCCCGAGAAGTGGATCCACGAGCACGCGATCGACCGCGGGTAGCTGCCGGCGGCGATCGGAATCCACGGAAGGCATCGGACGTGCAGCCGATTCTAGGAGATCCAGCCCGTGAATCCCAGAAAGCCCAGTCCCGCCCTGCCCAACACCGCCCACAGCGGGGTCGGCGGGGGCTTGGGAGCCCGGCCTGGCGCGGTGCAGGTCCCGGCCCGCCCTTCGGCGGCGCACCAGCTCGACCAGTTGGCCGACGCGATCGAGAAGTTCAAGGTCGATTTCGAGCGCTTTCTCGCCGGCGCGACCCTGATCCCGCCGGAGGAGCAGCGGATGAAGCTGGTCCGCGACCTGCGCGAGCTTCGCGGGCTCAACCTGCGGGCCTCCGCCGATCAGTTCCGGCTGGCGGCGCTCGAAGCCCGCTTCAATAGCTACTCCGAGCTCTTCAACCGCCGCCTGCGCGATCGCGAGGAGGGCCGCGGCGTGCGCCACCCGCGCCCCGTGCGCCCCGCGCACCCCGCGGACGACCCGCATCGCCAGCTCGATGCCGCGACCGGCGTCGTCGTGACCGACCGGCTCGAGCCCGACGCCGTCGACGCGTTGTACCAGAGCCTTGCCCGCCGGAGCGGCTCAGGCGGATCGCCGGCGATGGAGCTCACGACTTTTCGCGGCTATCTCTCGCAACAGATCGAATCGATCCGGCAGAAGACCGGGTGCGGTGCGGTGCAGTTCCGCATCGCCACCGAGGACGGCAAGATCAAGCTGAAGGCCAAGCCGGTCAGCCAGTAGACGGACGATTTCCGGCCCCACCCGCCTCTCGAAAGGACTCGCACTTGCGCAAGCTCATGCATCCCGTCGCCGCACTTCTGGCCTGCGCCGCTCTCTCCGCGGCGCTCCTGCATGCCGCGGTGCCGCACAATATCGATCGCGCCATCGACACCCAGCGCGCATTGGCCGCCGAGCGGCCGGTTGACTCGGGGGTAGAGAACGACCTCGGGAGCCTCCTCGTCCTGGCCGAGGACCTTGCGGGCGCCGAGCAGGCCTACCGCAGGGCGATCGAGCTCGACCCGGAGAATGCCTCCGCACATTTCAATCTCGGCCTGCTGCTGCAGCAGATGGGGAATCGGCGCGACGCGCTCAAGTCGTACAAGCGCACCCTCGAGCTCGAGCCACGCCACGCCTGGGCGCACTACCAGGAGGGCACGATCTACCACGCCCAGGGCCGCGACTCCGCGGCCAAGAAGGCCTACGCCAAGGCGCTCGCGTTCGATCCGGCGCTGGGCAATCCGGAGGTCAATCCCCATCTCATCGACAACGACCTCGCGACCTCGGCGATGCTCTATTCCTACCGCCACTATCGCGAGGAGCTCCTGCCCGCCAAGGAGTTCGAAGAGCCGGCACGGATCGCCGGCGTGCTGATCGACCGCCCCGCGGGCGAAGCGGAGAAGGCCGAGGCGACCGCCCAGAGAACCGCCGGGGAGGCGGAGGGCGGCTTCGTGCGCGGCTCCGGCGCGCTGCCCGAGAGTGTCGCCGCGGCTGCCGACGCTGCCGAGGTCGACCCGGAGGAGGCGCCGGAGCGTCAGGATTCTCCAGCGCGCGTCCTCACGAGCAAGGACCTCGATCCGGCGAGCACCTCCAACCAGATCGGCGGCGCCACGACCGGCGAGGCCGCCAGCAAGACCACCGGCGGCCGGATCACCTCCAGCAATCGCGGCCGGACCCGCGATGCCCAGCCTGCACCCACGCGCCCCACCCTGCGCGGCCCGCAGAGCAACGGCTCGACGCCCCCAGAGGCCGCGCCGCCGGCGACCTTCCTGCCGACCAGCGACAGCACCGGCATGATCGAAACCCGCCTGGTGGAGATCGACGAGCTGAGCTAGCTGTGAGTGCTCACGAGGTTGTTTCGCCCGTCTGCTGTCTTGACCTCGCGGAACTCGACGACCCCAGGAGTTTGGCCATGAAGCTCCGTCAGCATGTGCATCTGCTGCACCTCGCGCTCGCGCTCGCGCTCTTCCTCCTCGGGTCCGGGCTGCCCCCCGCGGCGAGTCAGTTGCTGGGGCCCGAGTTCCGGGTCAACAGCTTCACGACCGGCTTCCAAGACATCCCATCGCTGGCGGCGAGCGGATCGGGTGACTTCGTCGTGGTCTGGCAGAGCTCCGGCCAGGACGGCTCGGACTCTGGCGTTTTCGGCCAGCGGTTCAACTCGGCAGGGAGTCCGGTGGGGCCTGAGTTTCAGGTCAACAGCTACACCACAAGCTATCAGCGGTCACCCGCGGTCGCCGCCGACGGTTCGGGCAACTTCGTCGTCGTCTGGGAGAGCGCTGCTCAGGACGGCTCGACCTCCGGCGTGTTCGGCCAACGATTCGATTCGGCGGGGATTCCGCAGGGGTCTGAATTCCAGGTCAACAGTTACACGGCCAGCTACCAGTCTGCGCCCGCCGTGGCGGCGGATAGCCTGGGCAACTTCGTCGTGGTCTGGAATAGCCGCTTCCAGGACGGTTCGTACCAGGGGGTATTCGGGCAGCGTTTCAGCTCGGCGGGCACTCCGGCGGGGAGCGAGTTCCAGGCCAACAGCTACACGACCGAGGGTCAGTACGCTCCGGGCGTGGCCATGGACGGCCTGGGCAACTTCGTCGTGGTCTGGGATAGCCGCTACCAGGACGGCTCCTACTTCGGCGTGTTCGGGCAGCGCTTCAGTTCGGCGGGCAGCCCGCTGGGGAGCGAGTTCCGGGCCAACAGCTTCACGGTGAACGACCAGCTGGATCCCGCGGTGGCCGCAGACGGCTCGGGCGACTTCATCGTCGCCTGGAAGAGCACCGATCAGGACGGCTCGAACTACGGCGTCTTCGGGCGGCGGTTCAACTCGGCGGGCGTTCCGCAGGGGAGCGACTTCCAGGTCAACAGCTACACGACGAATGACCAGGGACCGCCGGCGGTGGCCGCGGATGACGCGGGCAACTTCGTCGTCGTCTGGGCCAGCCGCTACCAGGACGGCTCGGACTACGGCGTGTTCGGTCAGCGATTCGACCCGGCGGGCGCTCCGGCGGGGAGCGAGTTCCAGGTCAACACCCATACGACGAGCGCCCAGCTGTTCTCCGCAGTCGCGGCAGCCGGCTCGGGCAAGTTCGTCGCGACCTGGACGAGTAGCGGCCAGGACGGTGAC
>JANNGS010000005.1:0-21240 GCA_031403995.1 Thermoanaerobaculia bacterium | reverse complement strand
AGCGCAAGGCGCACGCAGCCCATACCGTGCGCAAGCAGGATTCGGCGGCCTCCCGGGCCGAGCGCGACCGCAAGGACATCGAAGCGCTGACGCGAGGAATCACCGAGCCCGCGCCCCCCCCGGGCGCCGACAAGCCGAGCTCCGGCGCGGCGCGTCAAGAACGCGGCCGCCGGGCGGCGGTTCACTCGGCCTTCGACCCGGATATGCCGGCTCCGCGAAGGGACGCCGCCGCCGGGGAGTAGGTGCCCCGGCCGGCGAAGCGGAGGTCAGATCGACTTGAGCTCGGCCTTGATCTCGGAGAGCCGCATCTGGACGGCGCCCCGGTCGATGTCGCGGAAGCGCTCGGGGAGGAGCTCGCGGCTGGTGCACTCGAGAATCGCGGCGAGGATCTGGAGCTCGCGCTCGAGGTTGTTGGTCGTCGGAATGAAATCCGCGAAGGCGCGCCGCAGGTGTTCGACGGTGACCTCGCTCGAGTCGGCGGCCTCGGCCTCGAGAATCGAGCGCACCAGCACCGCCTCGAGATCCGAGCCCGAGTAGCCCTTGAGCGCCGTTTCGCTCGTCACCTCTGCGAGGCTCGCCACCTTGCAGCTCAAGGCGAGCTTCTTCTTCATCACCTGGAAGATCTCGTCGTACTCGGCGACCGTCTCGGGGTAGAAGAGTGGAATGTGCTCCTCCGCCCTCCCCTGCCGCTTGAGATCGATCGGCAGCAGGTCGGGACGGGCGGTGATCAGGAACCAGAGCACCTTGCCGCGATGGCGGGTGTCGGCCATGAAGTTCGCGATCTGCGCGAAGACCCGCTGCTGCGTGCCGGAATCGCCCGACTGCTCGCGATTGCCGAGCGCCGCGTCGGCCTCGTCGATGACCACACCGACCGGCGTCAGCGAGGCGAGGATCTTGAGGATGCGCTCCAGATTCCCCTCTGTCGAGCCGACCCACATCGAGCGGAAGTTCTTGAGCTTGATGCACGGGAAGCCGATCTCGCGCGAGAAGCACTCGACGAGAAAGGTCTTGGCGCTCCCCACCGGACCGCAGATCAGGTAGCCCATCGGCACGGCAGACGGATTGCCGCGCGCGATCGCCCGCGCCGCTCGCCGCAGGCGCCCTTTGACCGCCGGCATCCCCGCAACCATGTCGAGGTCGTACTTCGGCTCGACGTACTCGAGGAGGCCCATGCCCTCGGTCTCGATGACCTCCTTCTTCGCCGCCCGCACGCCGTCGAGCGTGAGCTTCGTCCCCGCAGCTTCGGCGCCGTCGAGGAGCTGCGCGAGCTGGGCACGGGTCATGCCGGCGGTGAGCTCCGCGAGGCGCTGTGGCGGGACCTCGGAGAGGCGGCCGAACCACTCCTCCGGACGCGCCGCCTCGAGATACTCCCGGCGCTCGCCCAGGTCGGGGCGGGGAATCTCGACTTCCCGGGTCGCCGAGGCACGCACCAGCTTCGGGTCGAGCTCGGCGAGACTCTCGGTCACCAGCACGACGACGATGTTCTTGGCGAGGAGCACCGGGTCCTGCGCCCATTTGCGCAGGTAGACGAGAACCGCCCGGTCCTCCGGCGTGCGGTAGGAGGCGTCGCCGTTGGGCACCAGCGTCTCGGCAAACGGCAGGATCAGCACCACCGGACGGGCCGGCGTGAGCGACGCGCAGTGGCGGAAGTAAGAGTCGAGAAGCGCGAAGGCGTTCGCGGCGTCGCGCGGCAGCGCCTCGCCCCATGCGGTTCCATGGACCGCGTCGTAGGCCTTCAGCCGATCGACGAAGTGCTGCTTCGCCTGCGGCGTGGCGAAGCCCAGCCCCTCGGCGCGGTTGTAGGTGATTCTCGACGGCCAGGAAGCGAAAAGCACCTCAGCCAGGAAGTTGTCGAGGAGCTCGAAGGCGAGGCCAGACGCCTGCCGCACGGGAATGAGGTCGGCGGGCAGGCCGTGAATCACGAAGGTGCTCGCCTGCTTTGCGGCCACCGTCCGCGCAAGCGTCGCCGCCCAGCCGGGAAGGCTGTTCAGAAAAGATGCAGAGGGCACGTCGGTCATCTCCTTGTGCGTGCGCGCTCGGGCGGCGGCGGAATCGGCGCCGAGGTGACGCCCGGGATTCGCAAGCGCGGCGCCAGCGGTTCGCGCACCTCGCTCTGCGGTATCGCGCCGAGCATGCGCTCCATCTCCTCGACCGAGGCGTGGTCGGCCTCGACCTGAGCCAGCACGTCGTCGATCTCGACCGAGAAGGCGAGGGCATCGGTCGCTGCGACCGACTTCTGGAGCAGCAGATGCAGGAGCGCCTCGAGCGAGTCGAGCTCGGCGGCGAGAGCGGCGCTGTTCTGGGCGTTCTTCTCCACCGCCTGGACGAGCTGGCGCTGGATTTCGAGGTGCTTTTCGAGCGCCTCACGCACGCGCGGCGCGAGCTCCGCGGTCGCGACCTGCCGTTCGAGGCGCTCGATCTCCTGGCGCAGCCGGCTGTCGTCCGAGGCAAAGGCCATCTCGTCGTACTTCTGCAGCAGCCAGAGCCGGCGCAGGAACGAGGCGAGGACGGCGTCGAACTTCGCTGCCTGGTCGGCCATGACCCCCTGGCTGGCGGGCGACAGGCCCTTGTAGTTCGCCTGGATCCGTTCGCAGAGCTGCTGCAGGCGCTGCAGTCGCCCGCGCGCCGCCGCCGGGAGGGCCGCGAGCTGCTGGTCCTGCGACATCTCGACCGCCTCGCGCGCGGCGTACTTCTTCTCGATCTCGAGGCGGCGTTTCAGCCGCTCGACGAGAAACGGCAGGGTCATCATCTGCACGCCGGCCCACAGCAGGAGCGGCAGCGGCGACAGCGTCAGCGCCGAGAAACCGATCGCTCCCGCGGCCAGAATCGCCTGGTACTGGTTGGCGACCGCCTTCTTCAGGGCGGGATGACGTTCGAGGAAGCTCAACCGGCGGCGATCCTAGCCGCGCTCCGGCTGTTTCTGGGCGGTCGCTGCCTGCCCGGCGCTCTCGGTCGGGAACGGCGCCGCCTCCTTCACCGCGTCGGGCTTCTTCAAGCCCATCTCGACCTCGAACTCGGTCAGGATCGACTGCGCCTGCAGTTGGCGCGACTTGCGCTCGAGCTTGATGCGCTCGGTGTCGAGGCCGCCGGTCGCGACTTCGACCGAGGCCTTGGACTCCGCGACCTTCTGCCGGATCTGGTCGAGGTACTTGTCGGTGGTCGCGGCGGTGCCGTAGGTGTCGAGCTCCGCCAGCGCGTTCGCGGCACTGCGCATGACGTCGGCCTTCTTCGACTCGGCGATCGCCTTGCGGGCCTGCTCGATCCGGGCGCGCAGCTTTTGCTTGATGTCGTCCACCGCGAGCTTGGCGTTCTCGAAGCCGTTCTTCGCGGCCTCGAGCTGCTCGGTCGTCGACTGGACTTCGAGCCGGACCTGCTGCAGCGTCGAGGCGTCGTCCTCCGCAAGGCGACGGGCCTCCGGGCCGCCGTCGGCGAGCGCGGTCTTGATCGAAGCGATGAGCGAGCGCTCCTTGCGCTGCGCCTCGAGCAGGTCCTGCTCGAGGCGGATCTCGGTGGCGCGGGTCGTCACCAGGATCTGATTCAGCTTCGGCAAGGTGTTGCGCATCTCCTCGATCGACTCCTGCAGCATGACCTCGGGGTCTTCGGCATAGGAGATGAAGAATCCGAGCCAGGACTTGATCACACGAACGAGACGGCTGAACATGGCGATGATCTCCTCAGGAACCGCGGTTTGGTGCCGCGGCGGATTCGGTGCTGATCGGATTGCCGTCGACGAACGGGGCGACGGCGGACTGGAGCTTGCGTTCCTCGACGCGCTTGCCGGCGCTCCACTCGGTGAGGCGCGCGGTGAGCTCGGCGACGGCGCGGGTGTTGGCGGTCATGGCTGCGCGATGGCGCTCGCTGAGGGCGTCGATCTCCGCCTGCAGCGCGGCATTGGCGCGCTCCGCGGCGGCCTGGCGCTCGGCGAGCTTGGACTGCAGGAACTGCTCGAACCGGTCGAGCGCCTGGTCGCGCCGCACAGCGTCCTGGATGATCTCCCCGATCGCGACCGGTCCACCTGGATTCATCTTCAGGAAACCGGCGAGCGCCGAAGCCTTCGCCTGCGGCGGCAACTCCGCCAGTCCCGGGCTCTGGAGCATCTCGAGGACCTTGAAAGCGGTGAAGCCGTGCGGCGGCTCGCCGATGCCCGCGGCAGTGTAAACGGCTGGAAAATCGGGCAGCTCGAGGTCGTCGTCGGCGACGGCGGCGGGCGCGCCCGCTCCGGCCACAGCGGACCCCGCGGAAACCGCTGCCGAAGGCGCGGAACCGCCGCGCCGGCGCTTGCCGAGGAGCGACTCGTCGATCGGTTTCGCCGGCGGCAGGCTGCGCAACAACTCCTCGAGCTCCGGCGAGTCCTTGCCGCCGGCAGGTGCCCGGCCCAGGGTCGTCGAAGAGAACGCTTCACGCCCGGCGGAGGCCGGCTCGCTGACCTCCACCAGCTTGAGCTTGCTCAGGACCTCTTTGAGACCCATCGGTCGACCCGCCTTCCACAAACGGTTGCGAACGTCGCGGATTCTATGCGCTTCCGGCCGCCGAAGGGGCGATTCCGAGATCCCTCAGAATCTCCCCTGCGACCCGCTCGCCCGACTCGCAGCCGCCCTCCATGAAGCCCTGGAAGTCGACCGACGTGTGCTCGCCGGCGAAGTGGAGCTTGCCCACCCGCTCGCCCTCGGCGCCGCCGATCGTCGTCCACTGGCCGACGCGGTAGGAGGCGTAGCTCCCCTTGCTGAACTCGAAGCTCGGCCAGTGAAACCGGGCCTCACCGAGGCGCCGCTCGGCGGCGCCGGGGAAGATCCTCTCGAGCTCGCGGGCAAAGCGTTCCGATTGCGCCGCCGGCGTCCCCTGCCCGAGCTCGACGCCGCGCTGCCCGCCAGTGAAGCAGGTCAGGATGCCGGCCTTTCCGGGCTGCATCCGTGTCGCCTCCCAGGTGAGCTGGAACGGCAGATCGGTGAGGACGCTGCCGTTCGATCCCGGAGTGCGATTCCCGGGGCCCCGCGGCTGGCGCCAGATGCGATCAGAGAAGCCGACCATCAGCTTGGCGTTCGTCCCGTAGCCGAGCTCCGCGATCGCCTGGCGCTTGACCGCCGGCAGCGAGAGATCGAGGCGGACGTCGCGCAGCAGGGTGAAGGGCAAGGCGAAGACGACCCGCTCCGCGACCACCTCGAAGGTCGAGCCACCCCTCCGGAAAGTCAGCAGGAAGTCGCCGCTGCTCTTCTCTGCCACGGCTTCGAGCCGTGCCCCGGTCTCGATCCTGCCGGAGAGCTTCTCCGCCAGGCGGCGTGGGATGAGATCGTTGCCGCCGCGGACGTGAAAGCGCTCGTCGCTCTCGCCGAAGACCTTGAACGGGTCGGGCTCGGTGTCGATCATCATTAGCAAATTCCAGGCCGACTGGTCGCCGATCTCGAGGCCGTACTCGGTGGTGTAGGCGACGTCGAGGAGCTTGCGGAACCAGCTGGAGCACTCCGCCCCGTCGAGCCACTCGGCGATCGACTGGTTGTCGATCGCCTCGCCACCGTTGGGCTCACGGTAGGAGACGGTCTCCCCGGTGACGCTCTCCCAGGCAGCGTCGATCCGTTCCGCCACCGGGGTGAACGCCGCGACGACTTCGGCGTCGGAGTACTGCCGGCCGTCGAAATGGTAGAGATCTCGAAGCAGCTGCGGTTCGTAGAGCGAGAGGTCGTCGAGCTCGAGGTGGAGCTCCGCCGCCAGAGCACGGATCTTCTCGTGGTTGCTGTCGATCAGCTCGCCGCCGAGCTCGCAGACCTGACCCTCGGGAAAGGCGCCGGTGAGCGACCAGATCCGTCCGCCGATCCGGTCCTGCGCCTCGTAGATTCTGGCCGCTACTCCCGCTTGCGCGAGCCGCCAGGCGCAGGTGAGTCCGGCGATGCCGCCGCCGACGATCGCCACCTCGCGCCCGCCCCCGCTGAGCTTGCCCGGCAGGATCGATCGCACCCGGTCGCAACCGAGAGCCAGGCCTGCCCCGACGATCGTCGCCCCGGCGACCAGCTCGCGGCGGGTCGGACCGGCCGCATGCTGGGCGATCTCGATCGCTTCGGCCGGAGGGACTCCACGGCGGCGGGCGATTCGTGCCACTGCGAAGAGACGCTGCAGGTGCGAGAAGAGGGCGGTCTTTCCCATGGTGGCGTCACTCGCTCCTGGAGCCGGTCAGCCGGCGTAGAGGTGAACTTCTTCGGCCATCCGCTCGCCCATCCTGAGGGCCGTCGCGAGATCCGGGTGGCGCACCACGATGTAGCCGTCGCCGATGAGCGTCTGCTTCCAGTTCCGGCGCTGCGCTCCGACCGGCGTGAGGTCGACTTCGACGACGTGGCGACCGAACTCGGCCAGCAGTTTTTCGAGCCCGGCGACACGCTGGATCCGGCCCTCGCCCCTGGCGCGCTTGAAGGTGATGACGACGTTCCACTTGCGCTCGAACCGGCGCTCGACTCGCCCGAGGCAGGCGGCCTCGGCCCAGCCGACGTAGGTGTCGTTGTCGGTGCAATAGTTCATGATGTCGACCGTCCGCGCCCCCGGGGGACGGCCGCCGATCTCGCCGAAGACGACCTCGCCGTCCGCCTTGCGGTACCACTCCATGTGGGTGAAGCCGGTCTCGAAGCCGAGCGCAGCGAGAACCTCCCGCCCCATCTTGCGCCCGCCTTCGAGGTCGGGCATGTCGAGCTCGCGCAGGCATACCGTCTGCGGGCTGATCCACTCGTTCTGGCGTTGAATCAACGGCCGCGGCCGGTACCAGCAGACGTTCTCGAAGTACATCCTGCCGCCGGCGCAGATGGTGTCGAAAGTGAACTCCTCGGCCTCGACGAACTCCTCCACCGAAACCTCCTGGACATGCTTGGAGAGCTTCAGCGCGCGCTCGAGCTCGGCGCGGGAGTCGCAGCGGTGAGTATCCGCCGAACCGGCGCCGGCGATCGGCTTGACGATGACCGGATAGCCGATCTGCTCCGCGGCGTCCCGCACCTGGTCCTCGGTGTTGGCGCGGAAGTGCCGCGGGGTGCGGATGCCGGCGGCGTCGAGGCGCTGCTTCATGACCTCTTTGTCGCGGAACGGGATCGTCTGCGCGACGGTCATGCCGGGAAGGCCCAGCGCTTCGCGGATCTTGGCGGCCAGAATCATCCCCGGCTCCCAGAGGCATTCGACGCGATCGATGCGGAGCTGGCGTGCCAGCCGCTGGACCTCGCGCACCGTCGCGGCCTCGTCCCACAGCGATCGCACCTGAAGATGATGGGCGACGTGCTCGCGGGCGATCGGCGGCAGCATCTCCTTCGGCTGGTCGCCGAGTCCGATTACGCGCGCGCCGACGAGCGCAAGGCCGCGGGTGAAGAAGGGCATCTCGGCCGGGTAGCCCGGCGACAGCATCAGGACGTTCATGGTCATCCCAGCTCCACTCTCACGGTCGAGATCGTCTGTCTCAAAGCCGCTTCCACCACCGCCGTCTCGGGATGCCGGAAGAGGATGTAACCCTCACCTTCATAGCTCGAGGACTGCGGCTGGCCGATCTGCGGCAGCTTCGCCTCGACGATGATCCCGCCCAGATCGCGCTGCACCGCCGCCAGGCCGTGCACCGCCTTGACGCGGCCCTGCCCCTGTCCCCGCAAGTAGGCGCCGCCGGCGGCGAAGCGGTGGGCCGGCGGATCGAACTCGTCCTTGACCACGAGGCGGGCCCAGGCGCGGTAGAAGTCGAGGTCGTGGGCGTAGGAGATCAGCGAGGTGATCTGGGCTCCCGGCGGCCGCGCGCCGACCTCGGAGACCAGCACTGATCCGTCCGGCTTGCGGAACCACTCCATGTGCGACAGACCGGTGCCCATGCCGAGGACCTCGAGGGCGCGAAAGGCGACCCGGCGGATGTCGTCGAAACGCGGATGGTCGATCTCGCGCGGGATCAGCACGCACCACTGGATCCACGGATTGTCGACGACGTTCAGGGGGGCCGGCAGATAGTACGAGAGCGAGTGCCAGACCGGCCGTCCGCGGATCGAGACGGTATCGAACGAAAACTCGTCCCCGACCACGAACTCTTCGACCACCGCCTGGCGTCCTTCCGAGGGTCGGACCGACGCCAGCGCCGAGCGCATCTCGCCGGCGTCGCCGACCCGGAACGTGCTCTTCGCGCCGGCGCCGGAGGTCGGCTTGAGCACCACCGGGTAGCCCACGCTCTCGACGAAGGACCAGGCCTCGGCGTCGCTCGTCACCCGTTGATGCCGCGCGCAGGGCACGCCGCCGCGCTGCAGCACGGTCTTCATGCGCGCCTTGTCACGGAAGTTCTTCGCCACCTCGGCGCCCATGCCTTCGATGCCCAGGGCGTCGCGCACCTCGCCCAGAGGGACCTGCAACTGCTCGAGGGCGCCGATCAGGCGGTGCGGCGGTCCGATCTGGCGCGCGAGACCGCGCACCGCGTCGGCGATCTGCTGCGGATCGAGGCCGTCGTCGATCCGGTAGTGCGCCGCGAGCTTCGACCTCAAGCCAGGCGGGAGTCGCTCCGCCGGGTCCTGGCTGACGAGACCGGTGCGCACGCCGGCGAGGTCGGCGACCGCCTCGACGAAGCGCAGCGTCGTATCGAGAAAGAACGGGGCGACGAAGACGACCGATGACATCTCTCTCCTCAGGCGGCGTAGAGCCGCACATCCTCGCCGAACTCGTCGGCCATGGCCAGGGTGACGGCTAGATCGGGATGACGGAGGATCACGAAACCGTCGGAGACCAGGGTCTGCTTCCAGTTGCGGCGCGGCGCTCCCACCGGCAGGAGGTTCTCCCAGACGATCTCCGCGCCGTGCCGCGCCCTGAAGTCGTCGAGGCCTTCGATGCGTTGAATCCGGCCCTCGCCGACCGCCCGCTTGTAGATCGTCGCGACGTTGTAGCGCCGGCGCACGTTCTCGCAGAAGCGGCCGAAGCAGACGGCGTCGGCCCAGCCCCGGAAGACGTCGATGTCACAGGCGTAGTTCATCTGGTCGACTTGATGGGCGCCTGGAGGCCGGCCGCCGATCTCGCCGAACACCACTTCGCCGTCGGCCTTCATGTACCACTCCATGTGGGTGAAGCCGGACTCGAAACCGAGCGCACCGAGGACCGCCAGACCCATCTCGACGCCCTTGCTGAGCAGCGGCTGATCGGGGTCGCGGAGCGCGATGACCTGCGGGCTGATCCACTCCTCGGAGCGCGCCTTGAGCGGCCGCGGCCGATACCAGGCGATATTGTAGTAGGCCGGCCGGCCGGCGATCGACACCGTGTCGAAGGTGTACTCCTCGCCGTCGATGAACTCCTCGACCGACAACTCCCGGACATGGCGAACCCGCGCGATCGCCCGGTCGAGCTCCGCGCCGTCGAGCACGCGATAGGTGTCGGCCGACCCGGCGCCGTCGATCGGCTTGAGGATGAGGGGGAATCTGATGCGTTCCGCGGCGGCGCGAATCTGGGCCTCGTCGCACGCCGGCAGATGGCGGGGGGTGCGGATCCCCGCGGCGTCGAGCAGGCGCTTCATCTCCTCCTTGTTACGGAAGGGAACGGTCTGCGCGATGTTCAACCCCGGGGCTCCGAGCGCCTCGCGGAGGCGCGCCGCCAGCATCATTCCGGGCTCCCAGAGGCACTCGATCCGGTCGAGGGAGCGCCCCGCCAGCCAGCGCGAGACCTCTTCGACGAGGGTCGCCTCGTCCCACAGCGAACGGACCCTCAGGTAGTCGGAGAGGGCGCGGCGGGTCTCGGGCGGGAGCGTCCCCGCAGGCTGGTCGCCGACGCCCAGCACCTCCGCACCGACCTCGGCCAGGCCGCGGACGAAATGCGGCATCTCGCTGGGATAGCCGGGCGACAGGAAGAGGACTCGGGCCACAGGAAGGCGTCTCGCTCGCACTGAAGCGGACGGGAGTATAGCCGAGGGGCGCCTCTCCCCGCTGCTACAATCTGCGCCAAATGTCGACCGAGGAAACGAGGGTCCGCTTTGCCGCCCTCGCGGAACGGATCGAGGCGAGCCCGAGGCGCGGGCGCTGGCTGGTCCTCACCCACGACAATCCCGATCCGGACGCGCTCGCCTCCGCCGCGGCGCTCGCCCTGATCCTGCGCCGGCGCTTCAAGCGCCAGGTGACGGTGGCCTACGGCGGGATCATCGGTCGCGCCGAGAACCGGGAGATGGTGCGCAGCCTCCGCCTGCCGCTCAGCCACTTGCGCAACGTCAACAAGCGCAACTACTCCGCCTTCGCCATGGTCGACTGCCAGCCGTGGTCCGGGAACTCCCAGCTGCCGCGGACGGTCGTCCCCGACCTGGTCATCGATCACCATCCGCTGCGCAAGGCGACGCTGGCGGCGACGACGGTCGATGTGCGCCCGCGCTACGGCGCCACTGCGACCATCCTGGCCGAGTACCTCGAAGCGAGCGGTCTCAGGCCCTCCCGGGCGCTCGCTACCGGACTGGTTTACGCCATCCGTTCGGAGACCCAGGACTTCGGTCGAGAGGCCGCCGGTCCGGACCATGCGGCGTTCGACGGGCTGCTGCCCCGGATCGACCGCCGCATGCTGGCGCGCATCCAGAGCGCGCGCTTGCCACTGGTCTACTTCCGCAACCTCCATCGGGCGCTCGAGAATCTCGCCGGGGTCGGCAATCTCGTCGTCTCGACCCTCGGCGAAGTCGACCAGCCCGACATCGTGCCGGAGATCGCCGACCTCCTTCTGCGGATGGAGGGCAAGACCTGGTCGCTGTGCACCGGAAGCCACGCCGACCGGGTCTACGCCTCCATCCGCACCACCAACGTCCGCGCCGACGCCGGAAATCTCATGCGCCGCCTGATCGGCACCCTCGGCAAAGGGGGCGGCCACGGCACCATGGCCGGCGGCTTCGTCACCATCCCGAAGACCGCCGCCGACGGCGGCCGGGCGATCGAGCGCCTGCTCGCCCTGCGCTTCGTGCTGGCTTTCAAGAAGAACCCGGAGCGGCTGGCGCCGATCGACCTCGCCAAGGTCGAGCTTGCCACCCCCGAGCCGCCGGAGCGCCAGCTGCCATGAGCCCCAAGACGCCCCCCAAGAAGCCCACGCCCGGTCGGCCGCCAAGAAAGCCGGTTGTGCCGCCCCAGGCTGCGGAGAAGGCCGGGAAGAAAGGCGCGACGAAGGCGCCGGCGAAGCCCGCCAGAAAGCCCGCGGCGGCCGCCGAGCCTCCGCCGATCCCGGTGGAGCGCGAAGAGATCCGCATCCAGTTCCTGCAACGGCCGCTGCTCGAGCCACTGCCGGCGCTGGGTCCCCATGGCGCGGGCACGCCCGGCCTCTCCGGCCAGCCGCGACGGCTCGCCTTCGTTCTCCACGCCCACCTCCCCTGGGTCCTCGGCCACGGCACCTGGCCACACGGTGAGGACTGGCTGGCCGAGGCGGTCGTGCACTGCTATCTGCCGCTGCTCGACATGGCCGACCGCCTCGCCGCCCGCGGTCGCCGTGATCTCTTCGCTTTCGAGATCACCCCGATCCTCGCCGCGATGCTCGCCGATCCGCGCACCGAAGGGGTCGTCGAGCGCTATCTCACCGAACGGACCCAAGCCGCCTGGGAAGCGCGGCGCAAGCACCCGCTGGCGCTCTGGTGGCACGGAGAGTTCGAACGCCTGCGCGCCATCTGGGACCGCTTCGATCACACGCTCATCGCGACTCTGGCGCGGCTCTCCGATCTGGGCGCCATCGAGCTCGCGACCTCGGCCGGAACGCACGTCTATCTGCCCCTCGCCCACACTTCGAAGCTCATCCGCCTCGCCTTGCGCACCGGCAGGGAGCAGCATCGCGAGCTCTTCGGCGACGATCCGCGCGGCTGCTGGATGCCCGAGTGCGCCTATCGCCCCGGCGGACCCTGGCAACACCCAGTGACCGGTGCGTTCGAAGAGGGGCGGCCCGGCAACGAGCAGTTCCTCGCCGAGCAGGGGATGCGCTGGACGGTCGTCGACGCTCACCTGCTGCGGCGCGGCGATCCGGCCTTTCCCTACGGCGCCAACACGCGTCCCGAAGAGATCGTCGAGCCCTCCGGTCCGCACCCGCACCCGTACTGGATCCGGCAGAGCGCCGTGGCCGCCTTCCTGCGCGACTCGCGCACCGCCGCCCAGGTCTGGTCGCGTCAGGGCGGCTACCCGGGCGATGGCGCCTACCTCGACTTCCACAAGCGGCAGTGGCCCTCGGGCCTGCGGCTCTGGCGGGTAACCGACGCGGAAGCCGACCTCATGGACAAGCTCGTCTACTGGCCGGACGAGGCCCGCCAACGCGCCCACGAGCAGGCCGAGCACTTCATCGAGCTCGCCTCCGGCCTCGAGGGCATGGACGACGGCCTGGTCTGCTGCCCGTTCGACGCCGAGCTCTTCGGCCATTGGTGGTTCGAGGGACCGATCTGGCTCGAGCGAGTCCTCGAGCTCGCCGCTCCCGGAAAAACCGTCGAAGCCACCACTCCGGACCGTGAGCTCGCCAACCATCCGCTCCTGCGGCGCGCCTTCTTCGCCGAAGGATCGTGGGGCGCGAGCGGCGATCACAGCGTCTGGGTGAACCCGCAAACCGAGTGGTTCTGGCGCGAGCTCGGCGATCTCGAACGCCACGCCTTCGCGGCGGTCCGCTGGGGCGGGCCGCGCCAGTGGCGGCGCGCGATCCTCAATCAAATGTTGCTCGCCGCCGCTTCCGACTGGCCCTTCCTGGTCACCATGGGAACCGGCGGCGACTACGCCGAAGCACGTTTCCGTCTGCACTGCGCCCGTTTGCGGGAGTTGATCGAACTGGGACCGCGCACGCGCTCGCTTCCGGCCTGGGTAGAGGGCGACATGCCCTTCCCCGACCTCGAACCCGAGTGGGCGCGGGCGCCCGAAGAGTGAAAGCGAGAGTCCGCACCATGCCGTCCGATTTCACCCAGCTCCCGCGCCTGCACATCGCCGGCATCGAACTGCCGCGCGAAGTGCAGGGCCTGTACGACCTTGCCTGCAATCTTTGGTGGACCTGGAACCCCGCCGCGCGCGAGCTTTTCGCCGCCATGGATGGGCGTGCCTGGTCGCTCTACCGCAACCCAGTCCAGTTGCTGATCAACTTTGACCACGACCACTGGGAGACCAAGCTCGAAGACGAGCACTTCCGCGGTCTCTACCAGAAGGTCATCCGGATGTTCGAGGCCTACATGGCGGGCACCGCCGAGACCTGGTTCGCCAGGCGCTACCCGGACCTCGAAGGGCCGATCGCCTACTTCTGCATGGAGTACGGTTTGGATCCCTGTCTGCCGCTCTACTCCGGAGGCCTCGGCGTCCTCGCCGGCGATCACCTGAAGAGCGCCAGCGACCTGGGTGTGCCGCTGGTCGGGGTCGGGCTGCTCTACCGCAACGGCTACTTCCACCAGAACATCGACGCCGACGGCCGCCAGCAGCACATCTATCCCGAGCACGACTTCTCCCGCCTGCCGATACGTCCGGCGGCCGGGCACACCGGCCGGGCGGTGATGGTCTCGATTCCGTACGGCGGACGCGAGCTGCATCTCCAGGTCTGGATCGCCCTCGTCGGGCGCGTACCGCTTCTGCTCCTCGACACCGACGTGGCGCAGAACGACTCGGCGGACCGCCCGATCACCAGCATCCTCTACACCCCGGGGCGCGAGATGCGCCTCGCCCAAGAGCTCGTGCTCGGCATCGGCGGCGCTCGCGCCCTCGACGCGCTCGGGATCGAGCCGGCGGTCTGGCACATGAACGAAGGGCACTCGGCCTTCCTGCAGTTCGAGCGCCTCAGCCGCCGGATGAGGGAGCGCGGCGAGAGCTTCGACTCCGCGGTCGCCGAGCTCCGCCGGACCTCGGTGTTCACCACCCACACGCCGGTGGCGGCCGGCAACGAGGTCTTCGACGCTCCGCTGATCCGCGACTACTTCGATCCGCTCTGCGCCGAGATCGGAATCGAACCCGAGCAGTGGCTCGGGCTCGGCAACAACGACCACGGCGAGCCCAACCAGCCGCTCAACATGACGGCGCTCGCCATCCGCACCAGCTCGCGGATCAACGGCGTCTCGGAGCTGAACGCCCGGGTCTCCGGCAAGATGTGGCAGCACCTGATTCCGGCGAACCGGCCGGAGGACGAACAGATCCGCGCCATCACCAACGGCGTGCACCACCCGAGCTGGCTCGGCATCGAGCTCCAGGAGCTCTTCGCCAGCTGGTTCGGCGAGCGCTGGCCGCAGGTCGTGACGAGCCCCGAAGGGCGCGAGGCCGTCCTGGCCGCACCCGATGCCCCACTCTGGGAGGTCCACCTCGCCCAGAAGCGCCACCTCGCCCGCTTCCTGCGCTCCCGCCTGCGCGATCAGTTCGCGCGCCACGGCTTGTCGCCCGGCGAGCTGCGCAAGCTCGAACACACTTTCGACCCCGAGGTGCTGACGATCGGCTTCGCCCGCCGCTTCGCGACCTACAAGCGGGCGGGGCTCCTGTTCTCCGATCTCCACCGCCTGCGCAAGCTCGTCGGCGACAGCGAGCGCCCGCTGCAGATCCTCCTCGCCGGCAAAGCCCACCCCGCCGACAAGGCCGGGCAGGAGCTTATCCAACACATCTTCCAGCTCTCGCAGTCGGAGGCGCTCAAGGGCAAGGTCTTCTTCGTCGAGGACTACGACATGCGGGTCGGACGGATGCTCGTCCAGGGAGTCGACGTCTGGTTGAACACGCCGCGGCGGCCGCTCGAGGCGTCGGGGACCTCCGGCATGAAGGCGGCCATGAACGGTGCCCTCAACTGCTCGATCGCCGACGGCTGGTGGCCCGAGGGCTTCGACGGCGAGAACGGCTGGGTGATCGGCAGCACGGCGGAGGATCCAGGCCCTTCCGCCGCCGGCAAGGAGCCGGTCGACGACGCCAGGCACGATCGCGAGGACGCTCTGGCGCTCTACGACCTGCTCGAGGAGCAGATCGTGCCGATCTACTACGACCGCAACGAGAGCGGCCTGTCGGTCGAATGGCTGCGGCGGATGAAGGAAGCGATCGCCACGATCACGCCGAAGTTTTCAAGCGACCGCATGGTGCGTGACTACGCCGAGCTTGCCTACAGCAGCCTTCTCGGAGCCGTGCAGGCACCGGACGGCCCGGTCTAGAACTTGCTTCCAATTCGCCCAAGGGCCGAAGGGCCGGTCAGAGAAGCGAAAAACAAAGCTCGAACAAGGAGACCGTCAATGATGCGCTATCGCCTCACCGCACTGCTGCTGACTGGTGGATCGCTCCTGTCGTTGCCCGCGCTGGGCATCGAGGTCGCGGCTTACACGCCCGACTCGGCGCTACTGCCGGCGCGGCAGGCAGCCGAAGCGCCGTTGCGCGTCGCCGAGGCGTTTTCTCTCGAGGCGGCCACAGCCCTCGTGCCGGCGCGCGAAGGAGCCGCAGCCGATCTCGCGGCTCTGGAGGCCTGGAACGCCTCCGGCGGCAAACCGACCCGGGTCGGCTTCGCGCGTGCCCTCTCGGCGCCGCTCGAGCTGCGCTACGCCGCGGTGTCCTTCGCGGCGCGGCTCGGCCAACGCGTCGGCGGTGGTTTCCTCGCCCGTAGGGCGAACGGCAATTGGGTCTGGGGCACCTCGGTCGAGGTCGGCGAGGCGAAGGCCCTGCGCCTCGAGCTCGCGGAGGTGAACCTTCCCACTGGAACGCGCTTCTGGGCCTACAGCATGGGAGGCGAATCACGCTCCTTCGACCTGCGCCTGCTGCGTGACGACCGGACCCTCATCTCACCGACGATCGCCGGCGACCGCATCTACCTCGAGGTCGAGCTCCCGGCCGATGCCGTGCTCGAAGGCCAGGGCCTCCGCATCCGCCGCGTGTACGAGGTCGCTCTCGATGTCGACGGCGAATTCGCTGCCAGCTTCGAGGCTCCGGAGGCCGACGCCTGCCTGCAGAACGGCGAGTGCTTCGACACGGGCGATTTTCCCGGCATCGCCAGCGCCAGGACGGGTGTCTTCCGCGTGCTCTACGTGGATGGCGGCCTGGTCTACACCTGCTCCGGAGGACTCATCAACGACCAGGACCCAACCACCCTGCAGCCCTGGCTCCTCACCGCCCATCACTGCATCGACAACCAGGCCTCCGCGCTTTCGATGGACACCAAGTTCTTCTGGCGCTTCCTCAGCTGCGGCAGTGGCACTTCCACTTTCGTCTACGGCCCACTGGGCGCCGACCTCATCGTGACCTCTGCCACTACCGATGTCACGCTCGCGAGAGCCCTCGATCCCACTGAGATCCCGGCCGGAGCGACCTATCTGGGATGGACGAGCATCCGCCCTCCGGACGGCACCGTGCTGCATCGCCTTTCACATCCGTTTCACGTGGCAACCGCGCTGACGCAGCCCCAGCACTACTCGACGCATCGGCTGGACGACACGCCCGAGTTCTTCTGTGGCACTGTCTTCACCCCGACGAACTACCTGCACTCGGTCAACCTGCTGGGCACCGGAATCTCGAAGGGCAGCTCGGGCTCGCCAGTGATGCGCGCGGACGGCATCATCGTCGGCCAGCTCTACGGCGCCTGTGGCAACGACGGCGATCCGCTCCCGCCACCCGACGGCTGCGGCACCGACGAGAACGTTCTCGACGGCGCCTTCGCCACTTCGTATCCGCTGCTCGCGCCGTTCATCGGCACGACCGGACCGGCCTGCATCCGCGACGGCGACACCGCCTGCCTGCTGGGCGGGAAGTTCAAGGTCGAGGTGGAGTGGACGACCGCCAGCAACACCGGCACGGGCAAGATCATGGCCTTTAACGGCGAGCGCGCGGAGTCCGACGAGTCGGCCTTCTTCTGGTTCTTCAACTCGACCAACTTCGAGATGGGCGTCAAGATGGTCGACGCCTGCGTCGCGCCGTTCAACCGCTACTGGGTCTTCGTCAGCGGCTTGACCTCGCAGGAGTACCGGGTGCGGGTGACCAAGGTGGGAACTTCGCCACTCGAAGTGAACACCTACTTCAATCCGCTCAACAACCTGCCGACCACCGAAGGCGACACGGACGCGTTTACCTGTCCCTAGGGTTGGCGATAGATGGGCCGGGGGCGGAGCGACCTAGTTCTTCTCCCCCTTCACCCACTGGTCGAGCCAGTCGAGGACGGTGTCGTGCCAGAGGATCGAGTTCTGGGGTTTGAGTACCCAGTGGTTCTCGTCCGGGAAGTAGAGCAGCTTCGACGGGATGCCCTTGCGCTGTGCGGCGGTGAAAGTGGCGATGCCGCCAGTGTCGACGACCCGGTAGTCGAGCGCGCCGTGCACGACCAGCATCGGCGTCTTCCAGTTCTTCACCAGATCGACCGGATTGTGCTTGGCGTAGCCGGCCGGGTTCTCCCACGGCGTGCCGCCGTGCTCCCACTCGGGGAACCACAGCTCCTCGGTGGCGTAGTAGGCGAAGCGCTCGTCGAGGTTGCCGTCGTGCGAGACCAGGACCTTGAAACGATCCGGCCAGGCGCCGGCGATCCAGTTCACCATGTAGCCGCCGTAGGAGGCGCCTAGAGCGCCGACCCGAGTCCCGTCCATCCAGGGATGGGCCTGGAGCGCCGCGTCGAGCCCCTTCTTCAGATCTTCGAGCGGCTTCCCGCCCCAGTCGCCGCGGATGGCGTCGGTGAACGCCTGACCGTAGCCGGTCGAACCGTGGAAGTCGACCATCACTGCCGCGTAGCCGCGACCGGCATAAGTCTGCGGATTCCAGCGGTAGTGGAAGTCGTTGCCGAACGAGCCTTGCGGCCCGCCGTGGATGAGGAAGGCGACCGGGTACTTCTTTGCCGGGTCGAAGTCGACCGGCTTCACGATGTAGGCGAAGACCATGTCGCCGCCGGCACCGCGGAAGCTCATCTGCTCCGGCTCACCGAGCTTCACCGCCGCCAAGCGCTCGTCGTTGATCCTCGTGATCCGCTGCTCGTTGCTGCCGTCGGCGTTCGCCGTCCAGAGCTCGGCGGGCGACTTCAGGTGGTTCTTGCTGTACACCAGGCGGCCGCCGGCGGCGAGACCGATCGAGCCGTTGGTTCCGGCACCCACGATGGTCCGTGGTGATCCGGATACCGCGTCGATGGCGAAGATCGCCTTCTGCCCGACATCCTGCGCCGCGACGTAGATCGTCTTGCCGTCGGGCGACCAGGTGATCTCCTCCGGCGAGCGGTCCCAGCCCTGGGTCAGGATCCGGTCGGCGCCGTCCATCCCGTCGCGCACCACCAGCACGAAGCGGTCGGCCTCGAAACCGGGCCGCGCCATCTTCATGTAGACCAACTGTCTGCCGTCGGGCGAGAAGACCGGCTGGGTGTCCCAGGCCGGGTTGGTGGTGAGCTTGCGCGGCGCCGTCTTGCCGTCGAGCGGCGAGTAGAAGAGATCGAAGTTCGTCGACCAGGCCTCCTCGCGACCGACGTTTCTGGCCGAGAAGACGACCCCCTTGCCGTCCAGGGTGAAGGTGTACTCCTCCGAGCCGCCGAACGGCTTCGAGGGCGCGTCGGCGTCGAAGCCCGGCATCAGGTCGACCGCGGTCTTCGCCATAGCCGCACCGGCGGAGGGCATGACGAACAGGTGGTTGCGCCGGCCATCGCCCCAGGTGTCCCACTGGCGGATGAAGAGGCTGTCGTAGATCTTGCCCGAGGCCTTGCGCGCGTCGTTGTCGTCGAGCCGCTTCTTCGTGCAATCGAGATCGGCGCCGCAGGCTGGATAGACCTCGAGGCTGAAGCCGAGGAGCTTGCCATCCGGCGAGAGCTCGAGGTTCGAGACGTCGAGCGGCAGGTCGGTTACCTGCACCGCCTCGCCGCCGTCGAGCGCAAGATTGAAGACCTGCGACGAACCGGAGCGCGTCGAGAGGAAGTAGATCGACCGGCCGTCCGCCGCCCAGCGGCCGTTGACATCGCCGGACTTGTGGGTGGTGATCTGGCGAAGCCCACTGCCGTCGGCGCCGACCAGCCAGAGGTCGTTGCGGCCGGAATTGGCGTCGAGGTCGGTAGTGCGTAGGGTGAACAGCACCCGCGTTCCGTCCGGCGAAGGCTGCGGATCGGAGATCCGCTGCATCGCCAGCAGGTCGTGCACCGTGAACGGATGCGGCTCGGCCGCCACAACGGGCGACGGCAACGTCGTCGCGATGACAAGGGCGAAAAGACCGGTAAAGGAAAGAAAGGTTCGTCCAACGCGCTCGGGTCTCATGGGAAGGTCTCCAGGTTGGGCTCGGCTTGCAGGGATTGTGAAATCGCGAGAAGTTCACCTCGCCCGCCCCAAGATCGTACCGCAACCCCCTTTACCAGCAGCTTTTCGCGCACCGTCCGCGGAAACGGCGCCAACCTCGCAGCCGACGCCCCGCAGTCCCCCCTTTACCAGCAGCCTGTCGCGCCACGATCGTCGAGCGCGCCGGACCGACCCGCTTTGAACAGAGCATTTTCTTCCTCTTGCCCGATAGAATCGATCGCCATGGCCCACCCGTCAGCTGCCGCGAGCGGCCGGAATCCGGCCCTCATGCCCCGCCCGACGACGATCGTCGAGGCGCCGCGCCTCGCGGCGCGGCTCGGGGTCGACCTCTTTCTCGCCGTCGAGACCTTTCAGCAGACCGGCAGCTTCAAGTTCCGCGCCGCCGCCAACGTCGCGGCGAACGTCCCGAACGAGACCCTCATCGCCGCCTCTTCCGGCAACTTCGGCCAGGCCCTGGCCCGCGCCGCGCAGCTCGCCGGCAAACGCGCGATCATCGTCATGCCGGCGAGCTCGGCGAAGGTGAAGGTCGAGGCGGTTCGCCAGTTCGGCGGCGAGGTGGTCTTCGTGGATACGCAGCGGGAGACCCGCGCCGCCAAGGTCGCGGAGGTCTTTGCCGCCCACCCCGATGCCTACCTCGGCAGCGCCTACGACGATCCGCTGGTGATCTCCGGCAACGCCTCGCTTGGACATGAGCTCGCTGCGCTCGCCTTCGCCGGCCGGCCGTTCGACGCCGTGGTCGTCCCGCTGGGCGGCGGCGGCCTGACCGCCGGGATGGTACAAGGGCTGCGCGAGTCCGGCTACGCGGCGGCAGTCTGGGGAGCCGAGCCGCTACTCGCCAACGACGGCGCACAGTCGCTGCGCGCCGGGCGGATCGTCAAGTCCGAGCGCGAAGGGGCGACGATCGCCGACGGCGCGCGCACGCTGTCGCTCGGAGTCCACAACTGGGCGATTCTCGAGCACGGCCTCGCCGGAATCGTGGAAGTCGACGAAGAGGCGATCCGGGAGGCGGTTCGTCTCCTCTCGGCGCTCGCCAACGTCAAGGCCGAGCCGACCGGCGCCCTCACCACCGGCGCCGTGCTGACCTCGCCCGACAGGTTCCGCGGCAAGACGGTCTGCTGCGTGGTGTCGGGCGGCAACGTCGATCCGCAGGTCTATCTCGATATTCTCTCCGGAGCGAGCGCATGAGCCCTTCGAAGCCGACGACCAAGAGGAACCCATTCAAACCGTCGATGAGCTGGCTGCTCGTCTTCCTGCCGGTCGTCCTGGGGCTCGAATTCAGCCACTCCAAGTCGCACGTCGCGATCTTCGTCTGCGCCTGCCTGGCGATCATTCCGCTCGCCGGCTGGCTGGGCAAGGCGACCGAGCACCTGGCGGAGCGGACGAGCGAAGGGGTCGGCGGTTTGCTGAACGCCACCTTCGGCAACGCGGCGGAGTTGATCATCGCCCTCGTCGCCCTGAAGGAGGGCTACTACGGCATCGTCAAGGCGTCGCTCACCGGTTCGATCCTCGGCAACATCCTGCTCGTCCTGGGCGCCTCCTGCCTCGCCGGGGGCCTGAAGCACAAGAACCTCAAGTTCAACGCCGCCGGCGCGCGCATGATGTCGACGATGCTCACCCTGGCGGCGATCGCTCTCGTCATGCCGGCCTCGTTCCACTACCTGGTGCATCCGATCGCCAAGGTCGAACGCGATCTCTCGCTCGAGATCGCCGTCGTCCTGCTGGTCTGCTACGCCCTCTCCCTGCTCTTCTCGCTGCACACCCACAAGCAGCTCTTCATCGGCACGGCCGCCCAAGCGGCGCAGGTCGGGGATACCGGCCACGCCAAGTGGTCGCTCGGCAAGGCGCTCGGAGTGCTCGGAGCTGCGACCGCCATGATCGCCTGGGTCTCGGAAATCCTGGTGGGCTCGATCGCCGAGGCGGCGCACGCGTTCGGCATGACCAGCGTCTTCGTCGGCGTGATCGTGGTGGCGATCATCGGCAACGCCGCCGAGCACTCGACGGCGATCCTGGTGGCGCGCAAGAACCGGATGGACCTGGCGCTCGGCATCGCCATCGGCTCGAGCATCCAGATCGCGCTCTTCGTCGCCCCGGTGCTGGTCTTCGCGAGTTAC
>JANNGS010000004.1:0-71480 GCA_031403995.1 Thermoanaerobaculia bacterium | reverse complement strand
AGAAGGAGATCATCGGCCGCGAGCGCATCGTCTGGCGCAATCCCTCGACCGACCCCGCGGACGCCGTCTCCGATCTCTGGTTCCACCTCTACTGGAACGCCTTCCGCAGCAACCGCAGCACCTTCCATGTCGAATCCGGCGGGATGCTGCGTCAAGACGAGGCCGAGAAGGACGGCTGGGGCTGGACCGAGGTCACGGCGATGAAGCTCGCGACCGGCGAGGATCTCCTGCCGTCACTCACCTTCGAGCAGCCGGACGACGACAACGCCGACGATCGCACCGTGGCGCGCGTGCTCCTGCCTGCACCGGTGCCGCCGGGCGGTGAGGTCACGATCGACGTCGAATTTCACGCCAGACTTCCCAAGGTCTTCGCGCGCGCCGGCTACAAGGGCGACTTCTTCGCCGTGACGCAATGGTTCCCGAAGCTCGGCGTCTACGAGCCGGCAGGGATGCGCGGCCGCGAGAAGAGCGGCTGGAACTGTCACCAGTACCACGCCAACACCGAGTACTACGCCGACTACGGGCGGTTCAAGGTCGAGATCACGGTGCCGAAGCGCTTCGTCGTCGGCGCGACCGGCCCCGAGGTCGCCCGCCGCGAGAACTCCGACGGCACGATGACCTACGTGCACGAGCAGGCCGACGTGCACGACTTCGCCTGGACCGCCGACCCGCGCTTTCTCGAGTTCCGGGAGCGCTTCTCGGCTGACCAGGACGTGACGCCGGCCGAGTACGAGGCCACCGCGAAGCTCCTCGACCGGACCGTCGACGAAGTCAAGCTTTCCGACGTCGAGATCCGGCTCCTCCTGCAGCCAGGGCACGAGCCGCAGATCGCCCGCCACTTCGAGGCGGCGAAGCTCGCCATCAAGTGGTACGGCCTCTGGTACGGCCGCTATCCCTACCCGACCCTGACGATGGTCGATCCGTCGCCCGGCGCGGGCGGCGCCTCGGGGGTCGAGTATCCAACCCTGATCTTCTGCGGCACGAGCTACGCCCGCAACTTCTGGCCCGGCAATGGCTTTCTCCGCGAGGCGGAGATCGTCACCGTGCACGAGTTCGGCCACCAGTTCTGGTACGGCCTCGTCGGCAGCAACGAGTTCGAGGAGGCCTGGCTCGACGAGGGCTTCACCACCTACTCGACCGCCAAGGTGATGGAGTTGGGATACGGCCGCGACGCCTCGTTCGTCTCGTTTCTCGGCCTCGAGTTGGGCGCGGTCGAGGCCGACCGGCTGCAGAACCACCTCGAGCGGCGCTACGACCAGATCGCCACCCCCGCCTGGCAGTTCTCGCGCAACCAGTACGGCTTCAACGCCTACGCCCGCCCGTCGTTGATGCTCGCGACCCTCGAGGGGATGCTCGGCACGGAGACCATGGCGCGGGTGATGCGCACGTACCATGAGCGCTTCCGCTTCGGCCATCCGCGCGGCGCGGACTTCTACGCCGTGGCGGAGGAGGTCTCCGGCAAGAACCTCCGCAGTTTCTTCGCCCAGACGGTCGAAAGCCCCGGCGTTCTGGACCCGGCAATCCACGACCTGACGAGCGAGCCGGCGCCGCAGGCGCGCGGCAAGATCCTGCAGGACGGCGCCGAAGTCGAGATCGACGAAGAAGAAGCCGTCGCGCTCGAGCGCGCAGCGGACGAGAGCGAGACCCGCAACTACCGCAGCATTCTGCTGCTGCGCCAGCGCGGCGAGGTGATCCTGCCGGTCGAAGTCGAGCTCACCTTCAAAGGCCTGGCGCCCGAGCGCCGGATCTGGGGCGACGGCCAGCGCTGGGCAAAGTGGGAGTTCGAGCGTCCGGAAAAACTCCTCGAAGTCCGCCTCGATCCCGACGGCAAGCTCGCCCTCGACGCCGACCGGCTCAACAACGCCAGACGCACCGAGCCCGACCCGGCCGCGGCGCGCAAGCTCGCGACGACTTTCCTCTTCTGGGTGCAACAGGGCATGGCCCTGTTGGGAATGTGAGCCGCATGACTCTCTTCTCCGATGCCATTCGTGCTCTGCGCCGACTCCGCAGCACCCAGCGACTCGTCCTGCTGCTTTGGGGCGCGCACCTGACGATCGCCGGGGTCGTGGCCTTTCCAGTTCTCCGCCACCTCGACACGGCGCTCGCCAAGTCGCCCGCCGGGGACGAGTTCCTCCGCCGCTTTTCCCTGCCGCTTTTCGCCAACCTGATGCGCGCCGGAGGAGGCTGGGGCAACAGCGTCGGGCAGCTGCTCTCCGTGGTCGCCCTCTTGACGCTGCTGTGGAGCGTCCTCGCCGCCGGCGGCGCGCTCGAGAGCCTGCTCTCGGGCGACCCGTCGCGCTTGGCGCACCGTTTCGGCCGCGGCGCCGGCCGCTTCTTCGGCCGCTTCCTGCGCATGGGCCTTGCGGCGGTGCTGGCGGCGCTCCTCGTGGGCGGGATCCTCGCCGGACCGATCTTCGGCGTGCGCGCCAGCCTCGACGACACCGCCGAAGGCGCCAAGTTCTGGCTCGCCGTCGCCGGCATCCTGATGGCGCTGTTGGCGATCCTGCTCGTCCAGCTCGCCCTCGACCTCGGCCGCGTCCGCGTGGCGCGAGACGACGTCCGCAAGGGCGTCCGGGTCTTCCGCACAACGCTCGGCGCCGTGCTCCGCCGCCCCTGGCAGGTGCTCGCGATCTGGATCCCGCTGGCGCTCTGCCTCGCCGCGATCTCGGCGCTCTACCTGGGCGTGCGCGGACTCCTGCCCGCGAGCGGCGGCGCCGTGCTCCTCGCCCTCGTCCTCGCCCAGCAGCTCGTCATGCTCGCCCGCGCCGCCCTGCGCGTCGCCCTCTGGTCGGGCGAGATCGCCCTCGTCGAGCGCAAGTGGCCCGCAGCCCCCTTGACCACCCGCCTCGCGGCGGTGCCAGAGGTGCCGGTCCGGCCTGCGGCCTGACCGCCCCTACGACTCCTCTTCGGCGCGGATGGGGAAGAGCTCGCTCTGGCGGCGGTCGCTGGCGGAGATCGGGACGCGGTAGTCGCCGCTCCAGCAGGCGGTGCAGTAGCTCCCTTTGGCGCCTCCCATCGAGCCGACGAGGCCTTCGAGCGAGAGGTAGCCCAGCGAGTCGGCTTCGACGAAGACGCGAATCTCCTCGACCGACTGCTGCGCGGCGATGAGCTCGGTGCGGCGCGGGGTGTCGATGCCGTAGTAGCAGGGCCAGCGGGTCGGCGGCGAGGAGATGCGCAGGTGGACCTCGGCGGCGCCGGCCTCGCGCATCATGCGCACGATCTTGCGTGAGGTCGTGCCGCGGACGATCGAGTCGTCGATCAGCACCACCCGCTTGTCGGCGATGATCGAGCGCACCGGGTTCAACTTCACCTTGACCCCGAAGTTGCGAATCGACTGCTTGGGCTCGATGAACGTCCGGCCGACGTAGTGGTTCCTCGTCATGCCGAGCTCGAACGGCAGACCTGACTCGCGGCTGTAGCCCACCGCCGCGTAAAGGCCGCTGTCGGGGACGGGCACCACGATGTCGGCGGCGGCCGGCGCCTCGCGCGCCAGCTGAGCGCCCAGGCGGCGGCGCACCTCGGCCACCGAATCGCCGAAGACCACGCTGTCGGGGCGGGCGAAGTAGACGTGCTCGAAGAGGCAACGCGAGGGCTCGGCCTTCTGCGTCAGCCGGAACGATTCGAGCCGGCCGCCGCGCGAAACGGCGACCTCGCCCGGCTCGAGCTCGCGCAGCTTCTTCGCCCCCAGCAGGTCGAAGGCGCACGATTCCGAGGCGAAGCAGTAGAAGCCGTTCAACTCGGCGATCGCGAGGGGCCGGAAGCCGTGCGGATCGCGCGCCGCGATCAGGCAACTGTCGGTGATGAGGAGGAGCGAATAGGCCCCCTCGACCTCCGAGAGCGCCACCATCAGCGACTCGACGACATCGGCGCGCGGATTGCGCGCCATGAGATGCAGGATGACTTCGGTGTCGCTGGTGGTCTGGAAGATCGAACCGCCCTGCTCCAGCTGAGCGCGGATGGCAGCGGCGTTCGTGAGGTTGCCGTTGTGCACGATGCCGACCGGCCCCATCGAGGTCTTGACCACGATCGGCTGGGCGTTGGCGACCACCGACGAGCCGGCGGTCGAGTAGCGCGTGTGCCCCATCGCCCGCCGCCCCGGGAGGCGCGCCAGCACCTTGTCCGGGAAGATCTCCGCGACATGCCCCATGCCGCGCTCGACGTGCATGCGCTCGCCGTCCCAGGAGCAGATGCCGGAGCTCTCCTGGCCGCGATGCTGCAGCGCGTAGAGGCCGAGATAGGCGAGATTCGCCGCGTCGTCCGCGTTGTCGATACCGAAGATGCCGCACATGGTCCGTTCGCTCCCGAGTCCCCGTCCGTCTGTTGCCGTTGCTAGAAGCCGAGCGCCTTCGGCAGCGCCGTCGACCAGATTTCGTGCAGGCGCGCCACGGATGCGGAGAGCGTAGCGCCGTCGGCCGCGATGACGAGATCGGTCCCTCCCACCTCCCCGACCTCTAGCGCCGGCACGCCGTTCTCTTCCGCCAATCGCATCAGGCGCTCGAGCCGCGCCGGAGCGACGGCGACCAGCGCCCGCCCCTGCGTCTCCGAGAACAGGTCGAGCGGCGTGAGATCGACTTCGATACGCGCGCCGAGGCCCGCGGCGCCCTCGTTCCCGCCGCCGAAGCCTCCGATGCACGATTCGGCGAGCGCCAGCGCCAGGCCGCCCTCCGAAAGGTCGTGCGCCGTGTGCACGGCGCTGCCCGCGATCGCCTGCCGCAGCAGTCGCGCCAGACGAGCCTCGGCGGCGAGATCGACCGCCGGCGGCATCCCCTGCTCGATGCCGTGCAGCAGGCGGAGGTAGACCGAGCCGCCGAACTCGGCGCGATCCTTCCCGAGCAGCACGATGCGATCCCCGGCCTTGCGGAAGTGCGCCACCGGCATCTCGCCCAGATTGTCGATCACCCCGACCATCGCCACCGTCGGGGTCGGCGGGATCGAGCGCCCTTCAGTCTCGTTGTAAAGCGAAACGTTGCCCGAGATGACCGGCACCTCGAAGGCTCGACAGGCCTCGGAGATCCCCCGCACCGCCTCGCGAAACTGCCAGAGGATCTCCGGATTCTCGGGGTTGCCGAAGTTCAGACAATCGGTGACACCGACCGGCTCGGCGCCGACGCAGGCGAGGTTTCGCACCGCCTCAGCTACCGCCTGCATGCCGCCCCGGCGCGGATCGAGTCCGCAGTAGACCGGGTTGACGTCCGAAGTCATGGCGAGCCCGGAGGGTGTCCCCTTGAGCCGCAGCACCGCCGCATCGCCGCCCGGTCCGATGACCGTATTGGTGCGCACGGTGTGATCGTACTGGCGCCAGATCCACTCCTTGCTCGCGAGCTCCGGCGTCGCGAGCAACGCCTCGAGTGTCGCGGTCGGGTTCTGAACCTCCGGCACCTCCGGCGCCTGCTGGCGGCGCGCGAGGTCGGCCGGCATTGCCACCGGACGCTCGTAGACCGGGGCGTCGTCGGTGAGCGGGGCGATCGGCATCTCCGCCGCGACCTTGCCGCGGTGGCGGATCTCGGCGCGCGAGCCGGAGCGCAGCTCGCCAACCGTCGCGACTTCGAGACCCCACTTGCGGTAGACCCTGGCGATCTCCTCCTCGCGGCCGCGCTTCACGACCAGAACCATCCGTTCCTGCGACTCCGAGAGCATCATCTCGTAGGCCGAGAGCCCGGGCTCGCGCAGCGGCACCTTGTCGAGGTCGAGCACGAAGCCGATCTGGCCGCGTGCGGCCATCTCGAAGATCGAGCTCGTAAGACCGGCGGCGCCCATGTCCTGGATCGCCACGATCGCCGTCGAACGCATCGCCTCGAGACAGGCCTCGAGGAGGATCTTCTCGACGAACGGATCGCCCACCTGCACGGTCGGCTTCTTCTTTTGGCTCTCCGCGTCGAACGACTCGGAGGCCATCGAGGCGCCGTGGATGCCGTCGCGGCCGGTGCGGCTGCCGGCGTAGAGGATCGGGTTGCCCGGACCGGAGGCCTTGGCCTTGAAGATGCGCTCGCGGCGCGCGACGCCCAACGCAAAAGCGTTCACCAGGATGTTCTGGTTGTAGCCGGCGTGGAAGCGCGTCTCGCCGCCGACCGTCGGGATCCCCATGCAGTTGCCGTAGGTGCCGATGCCGCGCACCACGCCGTCGATCAGCGACCGCATACGCGGCGCGTCGAGTTCACCGAAGGAGAGCGAATCCATGCAGGCGATCGGCCGGGCGCCCATGGTGAAGATGTCGCGCAGGATTCCGCCGACGCCGGTCGCGGCGCCCTGGAACGGCTCGATGAAGCTCGGGTGGTTGTGGCTCTCCATCTTGAAGACCGCCACCCAGCCGTGCCCGATGTCGACCACGCCGGCATTCTCGCCCGGCCCCTGGAGAACCCGCGGGCCCGAGGTCGGGAACTCGCGCAGGTAGACCTTCGACGACTTGTACGAACAGTGCTCCGACCAGAGCGCCGAGGTGATGCCGAGCTCGGTGAGCGTCGGGTTGCGGCCGAGAAAGCCCAGGAGCCGCGCAAACTCCTCGCCGGTGAGGCCGTGCTCGCGGGCGAGCTGTTCGGTGACGACCGGCTCGGCGGCCGCGGGCGGAGCGGTCTTCGGGGAAACCGGGGAGGGCGGCGTCATCGGGCCGCTCCCACCAGGCGCAACGCCGGCTGCACGAGGCCCTGGAACAGGCCCAGACCGTCCATGTTGCCCAGCACCTCTTCGGCGCAGCGCTCGGGGTGCGGCATCAGGCCGAGGACGTTGCCGGCCTCGTTCACGATGCCGGCGATCGCCCGCGCCGAGCCGTTGAAGTTCCAGGCGTCGTCGACCTCTCCGGAGGGCGCGACGTAGCGGAAGACGATCTGCCGGTTCGCCTCGAGGCGGTCGAGCTCGCCGGGAAAGTGCTCGTAATTGCCTTCGCCATGGGCGATCGGCAGTCGCAGGACTTGCCCCTGGCGGTAACAGCTGGTGAAGTCGAGGTCGTTGCGTTCGACGCGGAGGTAGGTGTCGCGGCACTCGAACTTGAGGCCGCGGTTGCGGCGCAGCGCGCCGGGCAGGAGCCGTGCCTCGGTGAGCACCTGGAAGCCGTTGCAGATTCCGAGCACCGGGCCGCCCTTCGCGGCGTGCTCGCGCACCGACTGCATGACCGGCGAGAGCGCCGCCATGGCGCCGCCGCGCAGATAGTCGCCGTAGGACCAGCCTCCCGGCAGGACGATGAAGTCACAGCCTTTGAGCGTCGTCTCTTCGTGCCAGAGATAGACCACGTCCTGCTCGAGCACGTGCTTCAGCACGTGGTAGACGTCGTGGTCGCAGTTCGATCCGGGGAAGAGGACGACGCCGCACTTCACGAGGTCTTCCCCTCATCCGCGGAACGCTTCGCGCCAGCAGGCGCTTCGCCGACAATCTCGATGGCGTACTCCTCGACGACCGTGTTGGCGAGCAGTTGCTCGCACATCGCGGCCACTCTCTCCGCAGCAGCCTGCGGCTCGACCGGGCCGAGATCGATCTCGAAGCTCTTGCCGGCGCGCACCTCGCCGACTTCCGCGAAACCGATGCGCTGCAGTGCGGTGCGGATCGCCTTGCCTTGCGGATCGAGAATTTCGCGCCGCGGATAGACCGTCACCTTAGCCCGCATAGTTCACCAGCCTTTCTGCTGCGCGACTCTCCGTCGGGACGTCCGCTTCCGGACTCACGCCCCCACCTCCAGCCACGACGAAGGTTCGAACTGACTGCTGATCACGATCTCGGCCTCGGAACCCTCGCGGGCGAGCGTCTCGGCGACCTCTGCCGCCGCGAGTGCGGGCATGTTGTTGGTGCGCGACAGGTGGTAGAGCACGACGAAGCGCAGACGCTCGGCAAGCAGCTCCGGCAGGCCGTCCGCGGCCTCGCGGTTGGACAGATGCCCGTGGCGCCCCGCGACCCGCTGCTTGAGCGCCCACGGATAGGGGCCGCTGCGGAGCATCTCGAGGTCATGGTTGGTCTCGAGCAGCAGGCAGTCGAGGTCGGCGAGACGACCCCAGGCGAGCTGGGTGCGGCAGCCGATGTCGCCCGCGAGACCCAATCGCCGGCCATACCCGTCCTCGAGGACGAAGCCGACCGGCTCACGCGCGTCGTGCGGAATCGAGAACGCCTCGACAGCAAAAGGGCCGACCTCGAAAGGCCGGCCCGATTCGATCCGCACCGAGCGGGGGGTGACCTCGTCGCCGAGGACGGTGCCGAGCATCGTCCCCGCCGTGAGGTAGACCGGAAGCCGATGCTTGCGCGCGAAACGGTCGATCCCCTTGATGTGGTCCTCGTGCTCGTGAGTGAGGAGCACCGCCCGGATTGTCGACGGATCGATCCCGACCAGCCGCATCCGGCGTTCGAGCTCCTTGCAGGAAAAGCCGGCGTCGATCAGGACACGAAAGCCGGCCGATTCGACGACCACGGCGTTTCCCCCGCTCCCCGAGCCCAGAACCGCGGCCCGCAAGGGAGAAGGGGAAGCTGGGTGATCCTCGAAGATGAGGGGGGCCTGCACGGCCGGTCGAGTCTATCGCAGGCGGAAGCCGGGTCAGGCCCCCCCGGCAGACCCGGACGCCGGGCTCCGGATCACCAGGACCTGTCCGGGAAGGAGCGCGTTGCCGCGGAGGCCGTTGTCGGCGCGGATACGCTCAACCGTCGTGCCGTAGCGCGAGGCGAGCAGCCAGAGACTGTCGCCGGAACGCACCTGGTGGCGAATTTCGCCAGCGCTCGCGGGGCCCGCGGCCGCGGCAGTGCTCCCCTCGGTGGCCGCCCGCGCGACCACCTTGGAGGGGGCAGCGGCAGGAGCTCTCCCGCCCCGGCCCGGAATCCGCAGGCGCTGGCCGAGCGCGAGGCGGTCGCTGCGCAGGTTGTTGGCCGACTTGATCGCCGAGACGCTGGTGCGATGGCGCGCGGCGATCCCCGACAGGGTGTCGCCCGAGCGCACGCGATAGGTCGTCCCCTCGAGCTGCGCGCTCTCCACCTGCGGTGGATCCCACTTCGGCAGCGTTTCGAGGCTGGCAAGAAGTGCCGGCCCCGCGCCGTCGGGGATCTTCAACCGGTAGGGCTCTTTCGGCGTCGCATTCCGGCGCAGCTCCGGGTTCAAGCGCGCCAGGGTTCCCGCCTCGAGGGCCAGGGCGCGGTCGAGGACTTCGAGCTGGGTCGCCCGGGCGAGCTCGGCCGTCTCGTAGGGGACCGGCGCGTAGGGCTCCGGGAGGTCGAAGCCGTACTGGGCCGGATTCTCGAGAATGGCAAGCGTGGCGAGGAAGCGCGGTACGTAGCGCCGCGTCTCGCGCGGCAGGCGGGAGTAAAGGTCCCAGAACTGGTCGAGGTAGCTGACCTCGGAGTTGCGGATCTGACGCAGGACATTGTGCTCGCCGCAGTTGTAGGCCGCGAGCGCGGTCAGCCAGTCGCCAAAGAGGTCGTGAAGGGCGGTCAGATAGGCGAGCGCCGCCTTGGTCGACTTCTCCGGGTCCATCCGCTCGTCCACCCAATTCGAGCGATCGAGCCCGTAGCGGTATCCGGTCGAGGCGATGAACTGCCAGAGGCCCAGAGCGCGGGCGGAGGAGAGCGCGCGATCCTTGAAGCCGCTTTCGACCAGCGGCAGCCACGAGAGTTGCTCGGGGAGCCCCGCTTCCTGCAACTGCGCGACGATCATCGGCCGGTAGAGACCGGAGCGGCGGTAGGCCTCGAGGAAGAAGGTTCGCTCACGGCCCTGGAAGCTCGCGATCTCGCGCGCGACGTCCGGATTCATGTCGCGCGGAATCGACGCCTGGGTATCGCCGAGCGAGGTCTGGCGGGCGGCGTAGATCTCGACGATCCGCCGCGAGATCAACCGGCGGAGGTTCTCTTTCTCCTTTGACAGCACGGGGTCACCGGTGGGCGAGGATTCGAGAGCGATGCGGGCCATGCGCTCGTAGGCGAGGTCGAGTGCCGCGATCGCCTCGTCGGCAGCACCGCGGTCCCAGGAGACGCCGGCCGCGGCGTAGGCATCCATCGCCTCGTGCAGCAGCGCTCCCGGATCGTCCGCAACCACGGGATCGGCGGCCGCCGCCTCCTCGATGCCCGTCTCGGCCTCGTCGCCGGGCAGCAGCTCGCGCCAGCCCGGCTCTTCCACTCCGTTGGCAGACGGATCGGTCGGCGGGGTCTGGGAAAGCGAGGGGGCCGGCGGCACCGTGGACGCCGCATCCGGGGCCAGCGGGGAGAGCGGGGCCGAACCTGACGCGCCGCCCGCACGCGAAGTGGAGGCCACCGGCGCCTGTGGTGAGGGATGCGTGCTGCAGGCGAGGGTCACAAGCCCCGTGGCCAGCAGGCAGCACCATCGCCCCCCCTGCCACATCGCATCTGCCCCTCGCACCCGCTCCAGCCTTCCGCTCGGTCCACTCATTCCATCGATTCTAGCGGTCGGGCGCCGGATTGACAGTGCAACCCCCGGCCTGCCCCCAGGCGCCCCCAGCGCGGACCTCGTGCCGCGCCTCAGGAGAGAGCTATGAAATCGGGCTGCGGTTCACCGCCAGGACCTCCGGCGAACCCGGGCGCTCCTCCGCCGCCGGGATGACCGCCCAGAGAATCAGATAGACGAAGATGCCGGGAAAGGCCGCCGAAACGATGGCGATCAGCACGTAGAGAACCCGGAGCAGCCCCGGATCGCGATCGAAGTACTCCGCGAAGCCGCCGATCACCCCACCCAGCATCTTGTGCTCCCGCGAACGTCGCAATCGGACCTCGGCCATGAACGTCCCCTCCCTGAAGAACTCTACGCAGCGCGGCTGCCAGCGTTTCAATGGTAGCTTGCCGCCCAACATCTGCTCGAGGAGACCGAGGACCATGCCCCCACCGGCGGCAGCACCCAAGCGTTGGACTTCCGAGCGTCGCTTCTACACCGGGATGGCACTCGCGCTCTTGGCGACGGTGTTCGCGGGATTCGCACGGACTTTCTTCCTGCGCGCCTGGTTCCCCGAGGTGCGGCATCTCGCGCCGACGGAAACGATCTTCTACATCCACGGCATCGCCTTCACCGCGTGGTTCGCACTGCTCGTCGTCCAACCCTCGCTCGTCGCCATCCGGCGCATCGACCTGCACCGCAAGGTCGGCTGGTTCGGTGCGGGTCTGGCGGCGACGATGGCGGTGATGGGAGTCTCCGTGGCGCTCGTCGCGGCGCGTCGCCCAACCGGATTCCTCGGAATCCCCATCCCGCCGGCGGAGTTCCTGATCGTCCCGTTCACCGACATGGCGCTTTTCACGCTCTTCGTCGGCCTGGCGATCGCGCGGCGGCGCGACCCTCAGGCGCACAAGCGACTGATGCTCGTCGCCTCCATCAGCTTCCTGACCGCTGCTATCGCACGCCTGCCGTTCGCCTTCATGGAATCTGGCCCGCCGGCGTACTTCGGGGTGACCGACCTTTTTCTGCTACCACTCATCGTCTGGGACGTCGCCACCCGCCGCCGTCTGCACCCGGTCACCCTGTGGGGTGGAGTGCTCCTCATCGTCTCTCAGCCGCTCCGGCTCTGGATATCCGGCACCGAAACCTGGCTGCATTTCGCCAACTGGCTGATCGGCTAGTCGGCGACCCTCCACTTGCTGTTGTCGAGCTCGAACGCCAGCGACATCGAGCTTGAGGAATAGGTGGTAGTGCCGTCGGCGTTCTTCGTCGTGACGTTTTCGCTCACGCTCAGATAGGCCTTCTGGTCCACGAAGGTGAGCTTTCCGCCGACACGGATCTGGTCGGCGAAAGCGCCGGCAGCGGGCGTGGTCGACTTGCGATAGCCGTCGCTCTCCTGGCGCTCCTCCGCCGACTCGGCGGCGCGCTTGGCGCGTGCTGGGCCGCTCACCCACGCCATCGCAGCGTCGAATTTCCCGGCGGCGACCTCTTTCGCGTAGGCGAGCGCCACTTTACCGATCTCGTGGTCGAGGATCGACGCGCCGACGATCGGCGGCGCTGTCTCCTCCACCGGGGTGGTGTCGACGGTCTTCGGGCCGGCGGTGACCTTCCACTTGCCGCCTTCGAGCACGACGAAGGCGACGATGGTGCTGTTGCCGTCCGCCGCTTCGGTACGCAGCAGGGCGGAATCGCCGTAGTTCGTCAGGACGCCGCTCTGCGCGACCTCCGCCTCGAGCGTCTTCAGATCGGGAGCGCTGGTCGAGGCTTCGGCCGCCTCCGCCTTCTGGTCCGCCGCGGAGAGGACCGCCCACTCCTCGCGCGCCTCCTTGGAGCTCTTCTCTTTGACCTCCGCGAGCTTGCCCGCCTTGAGGAGCTTCCCCGCTTCGACGACGGCCTTCCCTGCGGGGTGGGCGAGGATCGCCTTGCCTTCGATCACCTCCTGCGCACCCGCCGGAAGGCCGCAGAGAGCCAGGGCAGCTCCGACGAGCGTTACGTGGGCGAAGTAGCGCAGATTCGATCGCGTTCCCTTCCGGTTCTGGCGAAACATGGGGATTCCTCCCTGAGGTCCAGATCCCGGGCGGAAGGCCCGGCTCTCGATCCTAAGAACGCGAAGGACATGAAAGACGCGACAGCGACGACCGGCCAGGAGCTCTGGGCGGTCGATCCGATGACGGCGGTGCTCTGCGACGGCTTCGAGGATGGCGACGACTCCGGCTGGTCCTCCAGCGCACCCTGAAAACCACTCGACAGGGTCGTCGAGATCGAACCTTTGCCTCGCTCTGACTCAGGGGGTGCTCTCGCTCCTCCAGGGCGCGGCGGTCGCGCTCTCGAAGCCGTCGACGAAGAGCCCGGCACAGCGCGGAAACTGGTGCGCTCCAATGGTGTTCCCCTGCGGCACGAACGGTCCGGCGCTCGCCGAGAACGGCCCGCCACGGTTCGTCACGCCGGCAGAATAGGTCCGGGGTCCTGCTGAGTCAATGAACCTGGAGACTCCGGGACCTACTGCGCGTAAGTCGCGAAGCGCAGGCTCGTCGCGCTCGGATTCCCGGCGTCCACCCACAGAAGCGCCAGCCGATTCGCGGCGGCGGCGAGGCGCGGGATGCCGGCGGTGCGGCCGGCGCCGGTGCGAGCGATCGCGAGCGACGCTCCGGGCTTGCCGCTGCCGTCGAGCCGCGCCAGACGGATCTCGGAACCGCCTTCGATCGCCTCGAGCCAGGAGACGGCGAAGCCGCCGGCGGGCGAGGGGAGCGCGGCGATCCCGAGCTGGCCCATCGGTCTGGCGGCGTTCAGGGGTTGCGGCAGGCCCCAGGTCGTGCCGCCGTCAGCCGAGCGCGCGACGGCCATGCGCGGACGCTCGCCGGGGGCGGCGAACCAGGCGAGCGCGAGCTGGCCGGCGTTCGCGGCGAGCGCCGGGCCGTTCACCGGACAGCCGGCGATCTTCCACCGGTCGTTTCCGACCGGTTTCGTCGCCAGCACGCCGCCGCGCGAGCGCAGCGCCACCTGCATGTCGCGGATTTCGCCTGCGGTGCGATCGCGATAGGCGACGACGCTGCCGTCGCCCCTCTCTCCCGGCAGGACGATCGCCGCGGTAGCGCAACAGTCGCAGACGCTCTCGTCGACCAGCTCGGAGGCGCCGACGCGCGCTCCCTGGACCAGAACCGTCCGCAGCTGCATCGGCGCGCCGGCGGCGGTCGCGCGGCCGTCGAGGTAGTAGAAGCGCACCCCACCTCCTTCGGCAACGGCCGAGACGAAGCCGTGCTCGACCGCCGAGCGGTCCTCGTGCAGGACATCGAGCGCAGCGAAGGTCGCCCCCTGGTCGGTCGAGCGCGCCAGGCGGACATCGTAGGCGTAGGTGTCGGCGGCCGACTTCTCCAGCCACCAGGAGTAGAGCGCGCCGTCGGGCGAGCGCACGACCCCGGGCACGTCGGCCCAGTTGGCGAACAGCGTCTTCCCCTCTCGCACCGTCGAGGCCGCGCTCCAGTTTCCGCCCTGCCAGCGCGCGTAGCGCACGCGGTAGACGGAATCCGGAAGGGGTTCGATCCAGGTGACGAGGAAGCCGTCGCCGTCCGCAACGAGCAATGGCGCGAACGCCCGGGACGCCGCGGGCGGCGGGCTCTCGATCCAGCCTTCGGGCAGCGGGATCGCAGCGAGCGCCGCGCCCTTCTCCTGCGCCGGCGGCGCTGGCTTGTGCGGTTCGTGCGCCAGGACCGGCACGCCGAGGAGCAGCGCCAGCGAGAGGACTCGAAGGACGATTTCGGCGCGGAGCATCCGCGCATCCTACCTGTCTCCGAACCGACGGCGTCGCCCTGGGTAAGGCTTCCCTCAATCGTGCGGACTCCCAGCCAAAACGGAACCAACGCGGAGTCCGTCGGTCTGTGCTCGGGCCGCGCTCGCGGATGCTACGGTTCGCCATCGTGAGCCCCATGCGGTTGACGCGTACCAGGACTGGGTGGCGCAAAGCGGCCGTCGCCGCGGCCTCGACGGTGGTGGCGCTGGCCCTCGCCGAAGGTGCCCTCCTGCTGTCGAGGTCGGAGATCTACCCGGTGCCGCTCTATCCAGGCGACGTCGCCGTCCTGCGGGATCGGACCTTCGACGCAGTGCTCGGCTGGAAGTTGCCGCCCGGTGAAGCGATCCGCGAGACGACGGCGGACTACGAGGTCACCTACCTCGCGAACGCTCAGGGCTTTCGCTCGCGCCACGACTTCGCCGCCCCGTCGATCGCCAAGCGCATCGCCTTCCTCGGCGACTCGTTCACCTTCGGCAGCGGCGTCCGCGAGGAGGAGACGTTCGTCGCCGTCGTTGAGAGAGCGCTCGCCGACGCGGAGTCCGCTTTCGTCCAGGCGCTGAACTACGGCATCGGCGGCTTCGGAATCGATCAGATGAGCCTGGCGCTCGAGCACGAAGTCCTGCGCTGGCACGCGGACCTGGTGGTGCTCTCATTCATCCGCCAGGATCTCGACCGGAGTCTCTCGTCGTACCGCAAGGGACACGTCTGGCTCGAGAAGCCGGCTTTTCACCTCGCGAACGGAGTTCTGGTGCGGACGACAACCGCGAACCGGCCGGGGCCGCTCGCCTCCTGGTTCGCGCAAGAGCTGCGTCTCGGCCGGCTCGGACGCAAGACCGCCGACGCGCTGGCGAACCGCTGGCCGATCGGCGGGCGCTGGCGGCTGAACCGTGCGCTCTTCGTACGCATTCGGGACGCCTGCTCGGCAGCCGGCGTTGCGCTCCTCGTCGTCCACCTGCCGGTGAATCCGCGGGCGGCGGCGCCCCTCTACGCGAAGGAATTCGCGGCGCTGGGTATCGACTACCTCGACCTCGCCGCTCTCCTGCCCGTGGCTGCCGATGACCTCTACTTTCCACACGACCGCCACTTCACGCCCGCCGGCCACCGCTTCGCGGGCGCCGCCATCGCGCACGCGATCGCGGAGCGCGGTCGGATGTCGGCTCGACCGGTCGAGCACCGCAACTAGAGCGGCGTTCTCGCCGGTGCCCGGCGCTTCAGCCGATCCTTTTCCAGCCCTCGAACGCCGAGGAGAGCGCGACGGCGAGCAGCAGCAGGCCGACGCCGCGCGCGATCTCGACCGCCATCGCCACCCTGCCGAGAGCCCATCGCGCCGAAATCCCCCTCCGCACCGACCTCGCGACCGCGAAGAAGCAGATCGTCGCCACCCTGGGCACGCTTGAGGAAGTGAAAGGCGGCGTCCTCCTCCACTCCCAAACCGACGACTTGAACTGGCTCGCCTCGTCGGTCGCCCACGCAACAACGCCGCGCCGTCGACGCAATTGAGGATCCAGTACGCTTCTCCTCTCTTCTCCGGGGGATCCCATGCGCCGAATCGTCCTGTCCTTCGCCCTGCTCTTCGGATTGGCCGCTATCCGCGCCGGTGCAGCCGGCCCGTCCAGCGGCAGGATCGTCGAGGCTGCGGAGGCGTTGCTTGCCGAGGCCTATCCGGCCGACGGCCCCGGTGCTGCAGTGCTGGTGCGGTGGAAGGGCGGGACGGTGCTGCGCCAGGGGTACGGGATGGCGCAGATGGACTTCGGGATTCCGGTCGCGCCGGAGCAGGTGTTCGAGATCGGGTCGGTGACCAAACAGTTCACTGCGGCGCTCGTGCTGCGGCTCGCGGAACAGGGGAAGTTGGCGATGTCGGATCCGATCACGAAGTTCCTGCCGCAGATGAGCTTCGGCGGCGTGACGATCAGCCTCGAGCAGCTTCTCTCGCACACCGCGGGAGTGCCCAACTACACCGATATGCCGGAGTGGATTCCGCGCTGGCGGGAGGACATGAGCCTCGAGACGCTCTTCGGGTTGTTCAAGGACAAGCCGCTCGACTTCCCGCCCGGCACGCTCTGGAACTACAGCAACTCGGGCTACATCCTGCTCGGCGCGGTGATCGAGAAGGTGACCGGCAAGAGTTACGAAGAGGTCGTCGAGTCCGAGCTCTTCGCCCCGCTCGGCATGCAGGACTCGCGCTACGGCCACCAGGAGGAGATCGTCCGCGGCCGCGTCGCTGGCTACATGAAGGGCCCCGAGGGCTGGGCGAACGCGCCCTATCTCTCTTTGACGCAGCCGTATGCAGCCGGCTCGTTGATGTCGACCGTCGACGATCTCGCGCGCTGGAGCGACGCGCTCGAGGCGGGCCGGGTCGTCTCCCTCGCGTCGCGCGACAGCATGTTCACCTCGGGCGTCCTGCGCGGCGGCGATCAGGACGGCATCGTGACGCGCTACGGCCTCGGCAATGCCATGACCGAGGTCGCGGGGCGCCCCGCCCACGAGCACGGCGGCGGCATCCACGGCTTCACCTGCGACCTGCTGCGCGTCCCCGGCGAGGATCTGCTCGTCGTGATCCTCTCGAACAACCCGATGCAGGACGTCCACGACCTGGCGCACAGCGTGGCCGAAGCGGCGCTCAGCCGAGCGCCGCAGCAGGCGCCCGTGCTCGGGGCGCCCAGGAAGGCCGTCCCGGCTGCTCTGCGACTCTCCGCCGTCGAGCTCGACGCCTACACCGGCGTCTACCTCGTCCCCGAGCGGTCGGGCGTGCGCCGGATCGTCTTCCGCGACGGCGAGACCCTCCACCTGCAGCGCACCGGTGGCGAGCTCAGGACGCTCGTTCCAGCCGGGCCCGACGCCTTCGAGACCGCCGACAGCGGGACGCCGGTGCGGTTCGCGCGCGGTGCCGACGGCAAGGTCGTCGCGCTCCTGGTGGACCAGGGAATCGGACCGGTCTTCCGGTCGATGCGCACGAACGAACCGGTGCCGCCGCCGCTCAAGGAGGTCGCGGTCGACAGCCGCGCCTACGCCGCCTTGGTCGGCGTCTACGCCCTCGCGCCGGGCTTCGACATCGCGATCACCCAGGAGGGCGATCATCTCTTCGCCCAGGCGACCGGACAGGAGAAGTTCGAGATCTATCCCGAGTCCACCATCCGTTTCTTCTTCAAACTCGTCGACGCACAGATCGAATTCGTTCTCGAAGGCGGCCGCGCGAGCTCGCTCGTCCTGCACCAGGGCGGGCAGCACCTGCCGGCGCCGCGCAAACCGTGAGCCGCCGGTGACGCCGTTCCTGCTGCTGGGTGCGAGCCTCCTGGTGATTGCGGGGCTCGCAGGGCTCGCGCTCCTCTGGCCGGCGAAGAGCTCGCGTGTGGCCGCACCGCAGACCCGGCTCGATGCGGCGATTCCCGAGTGGCAGTTCGCCGAGCTGCACGCGACACGCATCCGGGCCTCTGCGGCGCGCGTCGAAGCGGCGATCGACGCGGTGACCGCGGGAGAGATCCGCGGCTTCCGGTTGCTCACCTGGATCCGCAACCCGCGCCTTCCTGGGAGCGGCCAGAAGCCGAGCATCCTCGCGCCGCCGGCCGACCGGCCGATTCTCGCCGTGGCGACGGGCGCCGGTTTCGTCGAGCTTTGTCGCGTGCCGGGCGAGATCGTCATCGGCACCCTCGTGGTCGTCCCCGAGGGCGTCGGTCCACGCGCTCCGGAGGCGAGTGTCGAGCCATTCGCCGCGCTCACCGCGCCGGGCTACGCCAAGGCGGCGATGAACTTCCTCTGGGCGGAGGACGGCGTCGGCTGGGTGCGCCTGTCGACCTCGACCCGCGTCGTCGCAACGAGTCCCGGCGTCCGCCGCCGCTTCGCCGCCTACTGGCGCCTGATCTACCCCGGCAGCGCTCTCCTGCGCCGCACCTGGCTCGCCGCCATTCGCCGACGCGCCGAGCGCGATGAGCAGCGCGTAGGATAGAAATCAGCGCGGCGCGGCGTCGACCCAGGGCGGTCGCGCGTCGCGCAACTCGAGAGTGACCGGCTCGCCCGGGCTCAGCATGCGGAGCCGGAGGCGATCGCCGGCGCTCTCCAGAATCTCGGTCTCGTAGGAGATCCCCTCTTCGACGATCCGCAGCCGGCCGCGTTCGAAGATCCAGCGTCCGAAGGCCGGATTCGATCCCGGACCGGTCATCAAGAGCGTGCCGTCCCAGAGGAAGATCCTTACCGAGCCGGTAGCGACGGCGTTCGAGCGCTCGACGACCCAGACGCGGTTCTGAAATGGGAGGCCCCCCGCCCAGGCGTCGCCTGGCGTCGCCGGCAGAGATTGCGCTGGCGGCTTGGGCAGCACGACCGCGGCACCGTCGGGGGGGAGGGGGGGGCGACCGCAGGCGGCGAGCGCGAGCACAGCGACAATCCCGGGCATGACGGTGCGACAGGCAACGGCGACGAGAGCCAGGTTCGACCGCAGACGCATGGCGACAACTCCTCGCAGGCAGAGTCCCTGGGACTTTACTCCGGACGTCTCACCAGTTGGCGGTCGAGCCGCGTTCGAAGCCGTCGGCGAAGAGGAAGCGGTTCTGGAGCATGGCGACGAACGGCCGGTAGTCGGTCTCGCCGGGCGCGACCTCGACCTGGGTCGAGCCGGCGAGCCAGACGCGGCCGTCGGTGGCGAGCTCGACGCCGACGCCCATGTCCTCGCCGAGCGGAGCGTTGTCGAGGTCGAACAGCGTCCACCCCGCGACACCGAAGCTGCCGTCGATCGCGCCCCCCGGCAGGAAGCGCAGCGCGAGCCCTTCGTCGTCGTCGAAGTCGGCCGGATCGTCCGCCCGACCCGCGACGAGCAGCCGCTTGTCACCCTGAAAGGCCACCCCGAGAAAAAGGGTCTCGTCCGTGCCGGGCCGGCGCCAGGCTTTCCAACCGGTGCCGTTGAAGGTCGTATCGAGCGTGCCGTTGGCGCGCAGAACGGCCACCGCGCCCTGGGTCTGGAACGAACCGTCCGAGAGGTTGGTACGCCCGGCCATGGCGATCCGGTTGTCCCCACCGACAGCGAGCTGGGTGAGCCGGTCTTCGCTCGAGGAGGGCAGATTCACGATCGTCTCCCCGGCGGTTCCGAAGTCGGCATCGAGGACCCCTTCGTGGTCGATCTTGAAGACGAAGGAGCGAAATCCGGAGACGTCGTCGGTGACGCCGGAGACGAGCCAACGGCTGTCGAGCGTCCGGGCGATCGCCGTCGGAAGGCGTTCGGAGACGGGCTCGACGCTGCCATCGCCGCCTCCGAAATCGGTGTCGATGGCGCCGTCCTCGCGGAGGCGAAGCAGGAAGGCGGAGCGCGGCTGACCGTTGTCGGAGAGCCCCATCGGAATCAGGATGCGATTGCGGAAGACGCCCGGCGGGACGAACCACCGGCCGGTAGAGACTCCTCCGACGACGATGAGGTCGGCCCCCGGAACGCCCGTCGCGTGGGTGACGAAGCCGTTGCCGTCCAGCGACTCGTCCAGATCGCACGCCGGATAGTCGTAGCGCAGAACGGCGACCACCGGATCGGCTGTCCCCACGCGCAGACTACCGCCGAGCACCAGCCGTCCGGCGTAGTCGAAGGCGATGCCACCCAGCCGGAGGAAGGAAGAGTTGACCGGGAAGAAGGTGCACAGCGCTTGGGGACCCGACGGCAGGATGCGCCGCCAGTGGAAGTAGGACGAGCCGCCCGCAAAACGAATGCCGTAAACCACCAGGTGGCCTTCGGGATCGCGCGCCGCCCGGGTGAAGCTATGCGACCCACTGGTCGCGACCCAGAGACCGTCCCCGTCGAAAGTCGGATCGAGATCCCCGTCGGCCGCCACGGCGGGTACCCCCGCGGCAATGGCGGTAACCGCGGCGATGACTGCAAGCACGGCAAGCGCTGAACGGATCGGCATCGGCGGGCTCCAGGAAGTCCCTACTTGTCTATACCGCCACCGCTCCTCGCGAAGGGACAGGAGCGCCGGCGAAGACGCCCGCCGCTCCGCCGCCCGGCCCGGGCCCTCTCCAGGCGGCTAGGCGAGCCAACCTGTCGCGACCGCGAGCTCGGCGTTCAGCAGGCTCGCGCCGGCGGCGCCGCGTTCGGCGTTGTGGCCGAGGAGGGCGAACTTCACCCCGAGCACCGGGCACTCGCGCACCCGGCCGATGTGCACCGTCATGCCCGACGCGGGTGCCGCCGACTCGGTGAGATCGAGTCGCGGCTGCGGGCGCTCGGGCCGGTCGTGGACGACGATCGGCGGGAACGGCGCGGAAGGCAGCGCGAGCTCTTGCGGCAGGGCGCGGAAGGAGGTGAGCACTTCGCGCACGAGCTCGAGCGATGGGTTACCGGCGAGCCGCACGCTCACCGCCTCGGTATGGCCGTCGACGACCGGTACGCGGTGACAGAGCGCCGAGACGTTCGCCGCGGCGAGCTCGACCGCCTCGCCGGAGAGCGCGCCGAGCATCTTGCGCGTCTCCTCCTCGACCTTCTCCTCTTCGCCGCGGATGTACGGAATCACGTTGCCGAGGATGTCGAGCGCCGAGACCCCTGGGTAGCCCGCGCCGCTCACCGCCTGCATCGAGGTCATGAGCACCGCCTCGACACCGAAGGCGGCGTGGAGCGGTGCGAGCGCCATCACCAGCACTGTCGCCGTGCAGTTCGGATTGCAGACGATGGCGCCGGCGTAGCCGCGCTCGCGGCGTTGGCGAGGGACGAGTGCCAAGTGGGCGGCGTTCACCTCGGGGACAAGCAGCGGGACGTCGGGCTCCATGCGGAAGGCCGAAGCGTTCGAGAAGACCCAGGCGCCCGCCGCGGCGAAGCGCGGCTCGAGCTCGCGCGCCGGCGCCGTGTCGAGGGCGCTGAAGACGACCGGTGCCGGGCACGACTCGGGGAGACCGGACTCGAGGCGCTGTGCCGCGAAGCCGGCATAAGGCTCGCCTCCCAGCCGCCAATCGCAGGCGTCCGAATAGCGCTTTCCAGCGCTCCTCTCGCTCGCTGCGAGGTGGCGGATCTCGAACCAGGGATGCGCCGCGAGCCGCCGCACGAAGCGCTGGCCGACGACGCCGGTGGCGCCCAGGACGGTGACGGGAAGGCGCGACGAGGGAGGCGCGAAGGGTGAGGTCACGGGAGAAGTCCTTTCCGGGTCAGCATCGCATTCCTTCGGCATTCTCTCGGCGCATTCGTTCGGCGAGATCGAACAGGCGCGCGCGCAACACTGCGACATTGGCGGCCAGCGGCTCGGCGAGAAGGGCGCGAGCGCCTGCCGCCGCCAGCGCCGGCGGCAGCGCCTGCTCCGGGTCGCGCGTCGCCTCGAACTTCGCCGGATGGGCGGTGGCGAGAAAGAGCCCGTGCTCGCCCGGGCGGAGGTTGCGCCGCAGCACGTCGAAAGCCACTGCGCCATGTGGATCGGCGCGGTAGCCTTGGGCGTAGAGGTCGGTGAGTGCGTCGCGGGTCGCCTCGTCGTCAGAGCTGCCCCAGCGCAGCGCCGCACGCAGGGCCACCGGGTCGTCGTCGAACAGCCGTTCGATGCGCTGCCAGTTGTTCGGCGCCCCGACGTCCATCGCGTTCGAAAGCGTCGCGAGACTGGCCCGCGGCGCGAAGGGCAGGCCGTCCAGGAAGTCGGGCACCGTCCGGTTGGCGTTCGTCGCCGCGACCAGCGTCGCGATCGGCGCTCCCAGCCGCTGGGCGAGGAGGCCAGCGCAGAGATTGCCGAAGTTCCCCGACGGCACGGCGACCACAAGCGGACGGCCGCCGGCAGCCAGCGCCGCCCTCGCCGCAGCCTCGAAGTAGTACGTCACCTGCGCCAGCAGGCGCGCGAGGTGGATCGAGTTCGCCGACACCAGGCCGGCGGTGCGAGCGAGTGCGGGCTCGGCGAAGCAGCCCTTGACCAGTCGCTGGCAGTCGTCGAACGAACCCGCGACAGCAAACGCGAGCACGTTCTCGCCGAGAGTCGCGATCTGGCGCTCCTGCAGCGGTGAGATCCGCCCCGCGGGATAGAGCACGACGACAGCGAACCCCGGCAGGCGATGAAAGGCGTTCACCACCGCGGCGCCGGTATCACCGCTCGTCGCGGTGAGCACGGTGCGAAGCCCACCGTCGCTGGCATCGCTGGCAATGCTGCCATTGCTGGTAGCGCCGCCAGCGACGGCACGCTCGCGCAGATGAGCGAGGACCTGCGCCAGGAAGCGCACGCCGAAGTCCTTGAACGACAGCGAGGGGCCGTGGAAGAGCTCGAGCACGGAGAGCCCGGGTTGGATCTCCCGATGCACGAGCGGAAAGTCGAACGCCGCGGCGACCATCGACTCCACTTCCGCGCGAGTGAACTCGGGGGCGAGCAGCCGAGAGAGAATCTCCGTCGAGCGCGCGCGAAACGGCAGCGCAAGGAGATCCGCGACGTCGGCGAACGGCGCCAGGCCGGCCGGGAGGAAGAGACCGCCGTCCTCGGGCGCGTTGCGGACGGCGGCCTCCTTGAACGTGACGCGGAGGGAGGCATCGCGGGTGCTGGTGACGATCATGGACTCAGTTCCCCGGCAGTTTCCCGCCAGTTCCCCGCTGGGTCCAGTGGCCGGGCGCCCTGAAGGTCGAGCCGGCACAACCGGGCTTCGGCCGCGACGCCGGCCGCGCGCCAGGCGGCGAGGCCGGCCGCGGCGATCGATTCCGCCGCCTCGGGTTCGACCACCGCGAAGACCGCCGGGCCTGCGCCCGACAAGGTGCAGCCCAAGGCTCCGGCCGCAAGTGCCGCGCGCTGGATCTCGCGAAAGCCGGGGACGAGCGCGGCACGATAGGGCTCGGCGAGCGAGTCGCGCAGAACGCTCCGCAAGAGGTTGCGATCGTCGACGTGGAGCGCATGGACGAGCGCAGCCAGATTTTGCCCCCAGGCGATGGCGTGCGGCAGCGAGAGCTCTCGCGGCAGGACGCTTCGGGCGAGGCGCGTCTCCAGCTCGAGCTCCGGCACCCAGAGGACGAAGAGAAGTCCCTCTGGAAAGGGCAGCGTACGCGCGCCAGACTCCGGGTCGACCAGCCGCAGCCCACCGAGGAGCGCCGGCGCCACGTTGTCGAGATGCACCGCGCCGGAGGCCTGCGCCTCCGCCTCGCCGGCGGCGGCGAGCAGCGCGCGGCTGTTCAATGGGTCGCCGAAGAGCTCGTTGAGCGCCACCAGCGTCGCCGCCACTGACGAGGCACTCGAGCCGAGGCCGCTCGCCACCGGCAGGTTCTTGTGCAGGACGAAGTCGAGCGCCGGCAGGGACTCCCCGACGCGCGAGGCGAAGGCGTCGCGGGCCTTGAGGACGAGGTTCGCCTGCGGCTCGGCCGGCAGCCGATGCGCGAACCGGCCACGACACTCCAAACGATCGCCCTCTCCCGCCTTTCTCCCCGCGGCGCGGCGGACCTCGACACAATCGCCCCAGAGCGCGCCGTCCAGCGGCGAGATCGCCGCGCCCAGCAGGTCGAAGCCCGCGGCGAAGTTGCCGATGCCGGCGGGGGCGTAAGCGGCGACGCCCTCCAAGCCCGGACGCCCATGGGAAGGTCTCGCCACCACCGGTTGGGGCACCACCGGACGCGCTACCAGCCCGGCCGGCCACGCGCGCTCGAAGAACCGCTCGTGCACCGCCGCAACGGCGCGCGCGCCGTCTTCGGCGGCGATGACCGCCGAGATCGAGCGTTCCGAGGCGCCCTGCGCGATCGCGGCGACGTTGACTCCGGCGTCGCCCAGCGCGCCGAAGAAACGCCCGGCGACGCCGACCCGCTCGCGCATGCCGTCGCCCACCAGGCTGACGATGGCGAGGTCACGCCGGGTCGCGATCTCGTCGACCCGGCCGGTTTCGATCTCGGACTCGAAGGCCGCGCGTACCGCCGACTCCGCCACATCGGCAGATCTCGCCTCGACACAGAACGAGATGGCGGTCTCGCTCGAGCCCTGGGTGATCAGGGTGACCGAGATTCCGCTCCGCGCGAGCGCGGCGAAGAGGCGCGCCGCAACCCCAGGCACGCCCTCCATGCCGGGGCCGAAAACGCTCACCAGCGCCGCGCCGCGCGCGAACGAGATGCCGCAGGCGACCCGCTCGGCTCCCTCCAGCATCGTCGTCCGGCGTTCGACCAGCGTGCCCGGGTGCTCCCGGTGAAAGCTATTGCGGATGCGCACCGGGATGCCGGCCGCCCGCGCTGGCGCGATCGTCCGCGGATGGAGGACCTTGGCCCCGAAGTGCGCCAGCTCCATCGCCTCCTCGTAGCTCATGCGATCGAGGCAGGAGGCCGCCGGGGCGAGACGCGGGTCGGTGGTGAAGACGCCGTCGACGTCGGTCCAGATCTCGAGGAGGCGCGCCTCCAGAGCCTGCGCGAGGAGCGCCGCCGAGAAGTCCGAGCCACCGCGGCCGAGGCACATCACCTGCCCGCTCTCGTCGCCGCCGAAGAAGCCGGGGAGGAGCAGCACCCTCTTTCCTGCGCTGCATCGCGACGCGAGCCGGCGCTTCATCTCGATGGGCTGCGGCGTCGCCGCCCGCGGATCGCCCGAGCACGGCAGGACGAGCTGTGGATCGAGCGCTTCTACGTCGAGACCGCGGGACGCGAAAAGCTCGAACAAGAGGGTGCAGCTGGCGCGCTCGCCGAGCACCATCGCCCGCGCCTCCACTCGCGGCGAGCAGTCGCCCAGCAGCGCGACGCCATGCAGGATCTCCGCCAGCTCGGCGGCGAGCGAGGTCAACTTCGCCTCGACTGTCGCGCGCCTCGAGCCAACGAACGCTTCGCCGAGCTCCCGGGCGATCCCGAAATGCAGCTCGCGGAAGCGCGTGACGGCCGCCTCGGCTTCGTCGCGCCGCCCCGCGGCGGCGTGGGCGAGGCCGCCGACCAGGAGATCGGTCACGCCGGAGACCGCCGACGCCACGACGCCGACCCGCTCCGCCTCCGCCGCCTCGGCGACCAGATCCGCCACGCTGCGCATCCGTTCAGCGCCGGCGACCGAGGTGCCGCCGAACTTCATCACTCGAAACGACTTCATTCCCGTCTCCTGAAGATCCCCGAAAAACAGAAAACCCCGCGTCCTCGTCGGAGGAGCGGGGCCGGTGTTGGCGCGATGGCACCAATGGTGCCGTTCGCCTAAGCGAGCCCCGTCCCTGCGCTCACGCGCGTGGTCGTCGTCGTGCACGACATGGAAAAGGTAGTGGCGACCGGAACTCGCGAGCTCATGACCTGATCACGCTACCGCCGTCGCTCGGCGCTGTCAAACAGCAAGATCCGCGGCGGGGCCTCCGGCTCTGACAGGATGGCCGTCTTGCATCCACTTGCCGCCGTAGCGGAATCGGAGGTCCGATGAGAGCATTTCCGGTGACTCTTGCCTGTCTGATCCTGCTCGCCGCCTGTGCACCGCCACCGGCTGTCATGGCTCCGGCGTCGCCGGCGGCCGCGAAGGTGGACTACTTCGACAACACCGGCCGCACCGATGTTCTCTCGGGCGGCGTGCGCCGCATCCCGATCACCACACCCAAAGGCACTTTCACCGTCTGGACGAAGCGGGTCGGCAACAACCCGACACTCAAGGTACTGCTCCTCCACGGCGGGCCGGGGGTGACGCACGAGGCCTTCGAAGCCTTCGACAGCTACCTCCCCGCTGCCGGTGTCGAGTACTACTACTACGACCAGCTGGGCTCCGCCTACAGCGACCAACCGGACGAGCCCGAGCTCTGGGAGCTTCCGCGTTTCGTCGACGAGGTCGAGCAGGTGCGTTTGGCGCTCGGCCTGACGAAGGACAACTTCGTCCTCCTCGGAGCCTCCTGGGGCGGAATTCTGGCGACCGAGTACGCGCTCGCCCATGGCGAGAACCTGAAGGGCCTGGTGATCTCGAACATGATGTCGAGCATCCCGGCGTACAACGAGTATGCGAAGAACGTTCTCATGCCGGCGATGGATCCGGTGGTACTCAAAGAGGTCCTCGAGATCGAGGCGCGCAAGGAGTACGAGTCACCGCGCTACATGGAACTGCTACTGCCGTCGTTCTACACCGAGCACATCCTGCGCATGCCGTTCGCCGAATGGCCTGACCCGGTGCTGCGCTGCTTCGCGCGCATGAACCGGTCGATCTACGTCCCGATGCAGGGGCCGAGCGAGATGGGCGCCTCCGGCAAGCTGGAGAATTGGGACCGCAGTGCCGACCTCAAGACGATCGCAACGCCGACGCTGGTCATCGGCGCCCAACACGACACGATGGATCCGAAGCACATGGCCTGGATGGCGACGCAGTTCCCGCGCGGCCGCTTTTTGCTCTGTCCGAACGGCGGCCACTTGGCGATGTACGACGACCAGAAGACTTACTTCGAGGGCCTGCTCGCCTTCCTGAAGGACCTCGACGCCGGCAGGATCTGAGAGCCGCCCGCCTGGAAGCCCGGTCCACGGTCCTACGGTGCGGTCTCCGTCCAGAAGGCGGTGTCCTCCGACTCGAAGCCGTCGGAGAACAACGCGCCGTAAAGCGTGTAGATCGCGCCCTGGTCCAGGCCGTCCCCGGGATCGAACCCCGAGGCGCCGATTGCGAGATCGCCGTGTCCGTCGCCGTCGAAGTCGCCGGCGGCGAGAGCGGAGCCGTACCATTGATCCGGTATGAGCGCGCCCGCGCTGCCGCCGTACCCTTGCGCCCAGCGGCGCGCCTGACCGGAGTTGAGGTTGAACAGGTCGTGCCGCGTCACGATCACCGAGCCGGCGTCGTTCTGCTGCTGGACACCGTTCCAGACGTTATCCCACGGACTCCCGATCGCGAGATCCAGCTTGCCCGCGGGGTCCGCCGGCGGGGCCGTGCGATCCAGGAAGTTTCCGAGCGCGAGCGCGAAACCGAATCCGTCGCCTGGCGCGACAGCGGATCCGGGAAGTACGTCCGACTCGAAGTACGACTGCGAGAGGAAGGTCGAGAGTCCCGTCTCGACCGCGCCGTAGAGCACGGTGATCTCCCCCACGTCGGCGAGGGTGCCGACGGCCTCGTCGTCCTCGAAAGGCGTGCCGATCACCAGATCGTCGCTGCCGTCGCCGGTCAGGTCTCCGGCCGCAAGAACGAATCCGAAAAGGTCGTCCTGCTCGAGCGAACCGCCCGTATCCACGTTGAGTTGCGTCCAGAGCTGATTTCCCGCCAGCCGAAGGCCGACGATCGATGAGCCATAGAGGACGTGGAACGCTCCGTGGTGGGTGCCGGGGAACGCATCCTGGGTTTCGACGGGCGCGCCGATCGCCAGGTCGTCCGCGCCGTCGTCGTTGAAGTCGCCCGCGGCAAGGGCGTAGCCGAAAGAGTCTCCTGCCTCGGCGACGCCCGCCATCGCTCCGCTGCCGTCGGAGGAGTCCTGATCGAAGAACTGGTGATTGGTCGAAGAGAGGCCCGAGCCCAGGCCGTAGAGCACCAGGATGCTTCCGGCGTCGTCGAAACCGTTGACCCTGTCGCCCGGAATGCCGACCGCCAGATCGTCGATGCCGCTGCCGTCGAAGTCGCCGGCCGCGAGGGCCCAGCCCATGATGTCGCCCGCGCCGCGTGGACCACCGCCGACTCCCCCGCTCCCGAGCTGGAAGCGCCGCGGCGGCGTTCCACTGTCCGTCTGCAGGCCGACCGACGAGCCGTAGATCACCACCACCCAACCCGCACCTGATGTCCCCTCGATGTTGCGTAAGGGAACTCCGACGGCGAGGTCGTCGAAGCTGTCGCCGTCGAAATCACCCACGGCGAGCGCGGAGCCAAATCTGGCCCCTTCTTGCCGATCCAGGATCGGGAGATCGAACGAGAACTCGAGCCAGAGTTGATCGTCGGCGCCGGAGAGCCCGGCCGAGCTGCCGTAGATGACATGAAAGGCTCCGGCGCTCGCCAGGCCCACGGTTGATTCCCCGTCGAAAGCGGCCAGGTCGCTCCAGCCATCGCCGTTGAAGTCCCCCGAGACGACGGTCGCGCCGAGTCGGTCGCCGAGCCCGGCGCTCCCGACCAGCCCGCCGCAGCCGCCATCGCACAGCTCCTGCGATCGAACGCCGTAGAGTGTCGCGGCGAGCGGATTCCCGCTCAGCAGCGTGAAGAGGATCGCCAGGACTCCTCGAGTCCAGCCGTGGATCCTGTCGCCAGTCTTGATCTGCATAGTCCCTCGCTCCGGTTCGAGCCCTGGAGAAGTGAGGGCCCGTTTTACCCACTGCGCGTAAGGGAGTTGAAACAGGGGCCATGCGGGCGGCGGAGGCCGCCGTCGAGGCTGCGGTGCGCGGGCCTCAGGGAAAGGCGGCCGACCAGCGATCGCTGCCCGCGCTCTCGAAGCCGTCGAGGAACAGCGGGATTGTGCCGTCGTCGGAGATCGCCCAGAGCTCGTAGCCATGGGTCTGGTCGGTCGCCGAGAAGTAGAGCCGGTTGCCGGCGCGCGCGAAGCGCTGCGGCGAGGAGGAGAGCGGACCGGGCGCGACGTCGGTGATCCGTACCGTGCCGGCCGCGGTGCCGTCGCTCTTCCAGGCTTCGCGGCCGTAGTTTTCCGTCCAGGCGGAGAAATAGAGCACTCCGTCTCGCACCACCAGGTCGTCCGGAATCGACGAGGCCGCGCCAGGAACGAGATCTTTGACGAGTGTCGTGCCGGGGTAGGTGCCATCGGTCGACCACAGCTCCCGCCCCTCGATCTCGCTCTCGGCCGAGAAGAAGATCCGCTCGCCCAGGAGGGTGAAGCTGCGCGGCGTCGACGGATAGTCGCCCGGGTAGATGTCCCTCAACAGTCCGGTGCCGAGCGGCGTGCCGTCCGTCACCCAGAGCTCGGCGCCGTGGACGCCGTCGTTCGCGGCGAGGAGGACCGTGTACCGCAGGCCAGCGAGCCGGGTGGGCGATCCGTTGAAAGAGTATTCCCCGAAGGGCCGCGCCAGGCCGCCCTGCGGGCCGGGCCGGATGTCGGCCAGGAGTCGCGTCCTCTCCTCTGTGCCGTCACTCGCCCAGAGCTCTTCGCCGAGGGCATCGTCGAACGCCACAAAGACGAGCTCGTGCTCGCCGAGCGGCGTGAGGTCCGTCGGCGACGACGAATTCGCGCCATTGAGGTCGGCGACCTGGTAGGTGCCTCCGGGTGTTCCGTCGGAGGCCTGGAGCTCGAAGTCGCCGAAGTAGATGGTCCCGTGCGGCAAGGTGGTCAGCGAGCCGTACCAGTACGCCGCAGCGTCCGAGAACGCGACAGTCCCTTCCGCGGACCCGTCGCTGCGATAGAGGCTCGCCTCGGTGGCGAATACGACTTCACTTCCGCGAACGACGAGATTGGGGCGCAAACGGGAATTGAGCGGTGCGGTCGCGTCGCCCTCGGACAGCAGCAGCGATGTCGTCTCTGGCGTTCCGGCACTGAACCAGATGCCGGACTGGACTTCGGTGCTACCACCGAACAAGACCCCTGCCCCGAGGGGAGCGCAGCTGAGAAACTCGGAGCGGAAGTTGAAGGTCTCGCCAGGGTCGGTCAACGCCACCGTACCGGCTGCGCTCCCGTCCGTTCCCCAGGCGACCCAGCGCTCCGGAGGCGTTTGGAAGGACTCGAAGATCAATCGATTCCCTGCGCCCTCGAAGCAGAACGGCCCGGTCACTTCGAAGAAGGCGAGATTCGATCGCGTAGGAAAGAAGGACGAGCCGCCCGCCGAGATGGCGTCGAAGTAACCGCTCCCGGCGAGCGACCCGTCGCTCTGGAAGAGCCGGTAGCCGAGCACCGGATCGTGCACACGGAGGATCAGACGCTCGCCCAGCACCGGAGAGTGGAAGGCCTGAAGGAAGAGATCGAGACCTGGCGTTGCGTCGCCGGGGGCGAGCTCGGAGACGAGCGTGGTTCCGGCCTCGGTGCCGTCGCTCGACCAGAGCTCGGGCCCGTGCACGCCGTCGTTGGCCAGGACGAGCACTCCGCCCCCTACCGATACCAGAATCGAACCGTTGAAGAACGGAAATCCACCGATGGCATCGATCGAGGACTCGGGCCCGGGCCGGATGTCCTTGACCAAACTGGCGACGCCGCCCTCGAGCTTCCAGAGCTCCATCCCCGTGGCGGGCTCTTCGCCGGCAAAATAGAGTGTGTCGCCACGGACGGCGAACAGGCCGGGCGCCAGGCGAGGAGCCAGACTGGAGGGAATCGGAACGGACACCGTCCCCGCGACCGTTCCATCGCTCTTCCAGATTTCCGAACCTTGGTGCAATGGGTCGGAGTCGGCTGTGAAGAGAACCTCGCCGGCGACGACGACGAAGTTCGCCGGACTGGACGAGTCGGGTCCAGGTCGAAGGTCGGCGAGGCGGTGCGTTCCGGGGGCGGTGCCGTCGGAGATCCAGAGCTCGGTTCCGAAGGCGGGTGTCTCGGTCCCCTCGAAGAGTAGCCGGCCGCCCGACAGCGCAATCGAACTCCGGCTCTTGAAGCGCGGTTGAGTCCACAGCGTCTGGTCCGAAATGCGCACGGTCCCCGTCGGCGTGCCGTCCGACACCCAAAGACCCTGCGGCGCCTCGTACGCCGAGCAACCGACGAAGAGGCGGTCGGTCGCCGGCACAATCGCGATCGGCGCGCAGCTCGGCGGGCCCGCAGATGCATCGGCGACCATGTAGGTGCCCTTCTCCGTACCGTCGCTGCGCCAGAGCTCGCGACCGTGAACGCCGTCGTTCGCGGCGAAGAAGAGCTGCCCTGAGACGGCGACGAAGGTGCTCGGTTCGGACGACCAATAGCCGGGATAGATGTCCCGCACGGGTCTCGTTCCGAGCGCGGTGCCGTCGGTGATCCACAGCTCCGTGCCATGGATGCCATCGCTCGCCGCGAAGTAGAGGGCACCGCCGACCGTCCTCAGATTGTCGAGCGAATTGAGCTGGGCCGCGCCACAGATTCCCGGGCAGAGATCGCGCAGGAGATAGGTTCCGAGCGCCGTGCCGTCCGTCCGCCAGAGCTCCGTGCCGCGGACGCCGTCGTTGTGGAAGAAGTAGCCGACGCCGTCGAGCTCCTCGAGGATCGGCCCGTACACGATCCCGCCCCAGTTCGGCGCGATGTCGGTAGTGAGGTCGGCGACCATGTACGCCGGCTGGGCGGCGAGCGGCGCGGCAACGGTGAAAGGGCTCGCCGACAGCAGCAGCGTTAGAGCGGTCAGGCGGATCCTGCAGGGTGGGGGCATCGCGGTGGGTTCGCTCCGAAGCAACTCAATTGTACGCCCCCGCCGGAGCGCCCTTCGCATGGGCTCCGTCTGGCCCCGATTTCGCCAACTCAGCGTCCGGAAGTAGCCAAACCTGCAGCGGATCGACCACGCAGTCGTAGGGGACGCTCTTCACGAGGTCGTTGAGGATGTAGAGCTGGCCGGAGCCGATGAGCAGGAGGACCCGGTCCCTGCCGCCCGGCCTTACGACGCGGTTGAGGTTGGTGAAGACTCGGAGATTCCGCTTGTACCGGTGGGTGGCGAGGTCGGCGTGCTCGTAGATCCCCTGCCCCCCGGGGGGCAGGAGCATGTTCATGTACCGGGTCAGCGACGCCGCAATCGCCGCCGGGTCGTGGAGCTCGCGGAAGAGATCGAGCAGCGACGACTCGCGGAAATGGCGCGTCACCTCGCCCACTTCGAGGCTCAGATGCCGTGGCGTGGCGGGAACCGCGACGACGGCGAACAATCGTCGAGGCACAACCAAGACGGCGGAAAGACCTGGGCGCTTCGCCAGGAACTGGCGCTGCCCAGGACTCCACCGCGGGAGCCGATCCGTTTCACCGCCTCCCGCCGGGATGTTCACCCTGTTTTCCGAGGAGTCAAACGCCAATCCACGCGCTCGCAGCGCAGGCAGTGACGATGCGGCCCGCTGGGACCCACTTCAATCCGTCGTACTTTGCGCGCCTCGAATACCTGATCGCTCTGCGTGTCGCCCAACGAAATGGAGCTCAGCGGCGAGCGTAAGGAAAGAGGCCTCGCCGGGGTTAGCCGGCACGACGCAAGGCGGAGGGGGGTGCGGGCGCGAGCTCGACCACTTGCTTCTTGAGCAGGCTTCCCAGGCGATCCTTCTCGACCTCGAGATCGTAATGCGACTGGAGATTGAGCCAGAGCTGCGGGCTCGAACGGAAATACATGCCGAGACGCAGCGCAGTGTCCGCCGAGATCGAACGCTTGCCCAGCACAATCTCGTTGATACGTCGGGGAGGAACCCCGATGCTCTTCGCGAGGCGGTACTGACTGACACCGAGCGGCTTCAGAAACTCCTCGAGCAGGATCTCGCCGGGATGAATTGGAGCGATTTTCTTGACCATGGGCTTAGTGATAGTCCGTAATCTCTACTTCGAAGGCGTCCGAGATCTTCCAAACGAAACAGATTCGCCATTGATCGTTGACTCGAATCGAGTACTCGCCCGCACGATCACCGAAGAGCTTCTCGAGCCGATTCCCGGGCGGTGACCGCAGATCCTCGAGCGACTCGGCGCCATCCAGCACCAGGAGCTTCCGAAGCGCCGGCCGCTGGATGTCCGCCGGCAGCCGACGTGAGACCTGTCGATCGAAGACCTTTCTCGTCTCATCGTCGCGGAAGCTCCGAATCACCGCGGCGAATAATAACGCACCACGTTACTATTGGCAAGGATCTTGAACGCCCTATGCATAAGCCTGCCTGAGCTACAGTCATCGGTCAGGACGGCCGGGGACACAATGCGGGGGCGAACAGGGTCGCAAGCTACGAGCAGTTTCGCCCCCGCTTTGTGTCCCCAAGGTCCGCTTCGTGTCCCCAGGGTTCCGCCTTCGCCGCCGCCGTGTATCCCCGGCTTGTCCGAGAGTGGAGCCGGGCCCCTACTCCTTCCCCCCGTGCGCCTGCTCGTCGAGGAGCCAGTCGCCCTCGCGCGGATGGGTCTCGAGGCGGGCCCCCGCCTTCGTCAGCACGATCTCGAACGAGCCCACGCCGCAGGCGAGGCGCCCTTCGACCTTGTGCCGGCCGTAGGCGGCGGACTCGATGAGCACCGACTGCGGCCGGTAGGGAGTGCCGGCGAGCGAGACGACGCCGTCCGCGTCGCTTTCGGCTTTCACCCCCTCACGCTCGTCGCCGAAGCTCAGACGGACACCGGCCACCGGCTTGTCCTTCTCGTCGCGCACCCATCCGACCATGCGGCAGGGCTTGGGGACGAAGGTCTGGACGGTGACGCCGCCGATCAGGACCTCCTTCCGCGCCCCTTCCGGGAGCGCCCAGATGCCGATGTCGCAGTTGGCGCGCTCGCCGACCTTGGCGTCGCGCGGGGCGTCGAAGGTGACCTCGATCTCCTTCGGGCAGTCGCGGTACGGATGGAGCTCGAAGCGGGTCTCGGCGACTTTGCACGCCCAGCGATCGCGCTGCGACTTGGCGCGCAGCTCGAACTTCGCCGGCACGGCGAACGGGTTTTCGACCCGCACCTGGTAGACCGACGGCGCCACCTGGAGGTTGCGCTGCGTGACGTTGTTACCGAAGTCGGTGTCGAAGCCGTAGTCGATCGCGACCTGGGCGCACTGGTGTCCGGCGGAGGCCGGCGTCCACGCTTGAGTGACGGTGAGCGCGCCACCGGCGGGGACGGTCACCTGTTGCGAGCCGATGTGGAAGAACTGGTTGTTCCCGGCGCCGAAGATGTAGACCCCGAAGTTCACCAGCATCGTGGCGGGCGCGGCGCCGGAGTTCTCGATGTCGGCGGTGAGGTTGTTCGCCACGCCGGCATGCAGCGGCGCCGTGGTGTCGAGGTCGACCGAGTTGTTCCAGGACGGCAGGCCGCCCGAGAGCGCGCACGGCTGCCCCGGGCTCGGCGGCGGCCCCGAGCAGGTCGGGAAGCCGACATCGGTCGCCGCCGCCGCGGAGACCGCCGGCCAGACGTTCAACATCCCGGCGCCCAGTCCGGTGTCCCAGACCGGATCGACCGCCGCGAAGGCCGCCACGTTGAGCGTCGTATCGGCGCTCTGGCGCAGGAGATCCTTGACACTCCCCGGATCCATGGTGGGGCGCGCCTGCAGGACAACCGCCGCCGCGCCCGCGACCTCGGGCGTCGCCATCGAGGTCCCCGACTTCGAGGAGTAGAGCGTCGTCGAGTTGAACTGGGCCGAGAAGATGCCCTGCCCCGGCGCGGAAAGATCGGGCTTCAAGGCCAGGAAATCCGGGGTCGCGACCGTCCAGTCGTTCCTCGGCCCGCGCAGGAAGGAGCTGTAGTTGGTGTCGTCGCCCCGCGCCACGGTGTCGCGGTCGTTGGTGCCGCCGACGGTGATGGCGAACGAAGCCGACCCCGGAGAGGTGGTGATCGTCGTCCCGGCCGCGAGGCCGCAGTTCGAGGCGTTGCCGTGCGCCACCGCCATGACCAGCCCCAGGCTCGCGAGGTAGTTGACCTGCTGCGCCTGGGCGCTGGTGCCATCGTCGTCGGTGCAACCGCCGAAGCTCATGTTCGCCACCCGAACGTTGAAGGTGGCTCGGTTCAATCCCAGCCAATCGAGCCCTTCGGCGACGCCGGCCGACGGGCAGCCGCCGCCCGAATTGCAGACTTTGATCTCGACGAGTCCGGCATTCGGAGCCACTCCAGCACAGTTCGCCCCGACCGAGCCGTCATCCGGCGCGCTGCAGGTCCGGCCGGCGAAGCCCTGGCCGAGGGCGATCCCGGCGACGTGGGTGCCGTGGCTGTGGTCGTCGTCGGGGTTCAGGGTCCCGTTGGCGGGTTCGTCGTCGGCATCGGTGCAGACGCCGTTGCCGAGCGGCGCCGCTTCGCACGAGTCGTCGACGCCGTTCAAGTTGGTGTCTTCGAAGATAAGCGGGGTGAACCCCGCCACCCACTTGCCGGTGAACTGTTCGTGGGTGTCGTCGACACCGGTGTCGAGGACTGCGACGTTGATCCCGGTGCCAGTAAAGCCGGCATCGGAGGCGGTGTTGGGCGAGAAGGTAACGCTCGGCCGCGACTGCACGGAGCGCGCGGCGACGTCGTCCATGATCTGGTACATCTGCTGGAGCTCGACCATGGCGACCTCGGGGAGCGCGGCGAGCTTCTGCACATCCTCGTAACGCACGCTATCGAGCATGACGAAGGTGATGAGCTTGCCGATGTAGCTCACCTTCCCGAACGCGCCGAGCCGTGCTGTGATCTCCTTCAGCGACTGGCAGCTATTGAGATCCACCACGACATCCACGAGCTCCCCCGCCACATACCGCCGCTCGATCTCGTCATCGACAAAGTTCCGATTCCGATCCCGGCTCCAAGTAGTGTGCTTCCGCTGCCCCTCCATCCCCTGAATGCCGTGCTGGCGCACCGGCTGCTGCCATTCGAGCGGGGTGAACTGCGAGGCCTCCGCAACCGTCCCGAGAAGGAGTGGGCCGATCAGGAGACCCAGCACGAGGACGGCGACGCCACTCCTGTTGTTGAGCCTGAACATTGGAGCCCTCCATTCCGCTGGCCGGAGTGAGCTCTCCGGCGCGATCTATGGACCGTCCGCGGAACGAGGCGCCCAGCCCCGATCCTCGCGGGCGGCGAGCCGGTGCAGGTGCACCTGGCCTGTCAAAGGGATGAACGAACGAGGGGGGGAAACCGAACGGGCCGGGTGGGTTCTTAGTCGTCGCCAGCGCGATCGAAAGGTCCCACGCGCATCCTGCAGGGTCCTATGTGGACTCGAGGATCCCAGTGGCGGACGGCGGGTCGAAGCGGCTTCTCACGTCGCACGGGTACGAGCTGGAAGCAGGGCAAAGGTCCCGTCCGCAGAGGCCAGTCGCTTGTCGGCGAATGGCTAGTCGGACATCTGAGCCCCTCCCCGACGTCGGTCCACGGCTGACGAGAGACTTCCAGCGGTTGGATCATGCCACGGCCTCTCCCTGCGGTCTCCGAGTTTGCAGCCCGTAGGAAGCTTGTTGTTGGGTTGTCGAAAGCGACCGGAGGGCTGCAAACTCGCTCGGCGTCAGGCCTCCCAGGGAGGTGTGCGGCCGCTCGTCGTTGTACTCCCGGCGCCAGCTCTCGAGGACAATGCGCGCCTCGCCGAGCGATGCAAACCAATGCGCGTTGAGACAGTCGTCGCGCAGGGTGCCGTTGAAGCTTTCGATGAAAGCATTCTCGATCGGCTTGCCAGGTCGGATGAAGCAGAGCTCGACGCTGCGGCGGTAAGCCCAACGGTCGAGCGCCTTGCTTACAAACTCGGGTCCGTTGTCGACCGTTATCGATCCCGGCAGGCCACGCTCGAGGGCCAAGCGATCGAGCACCCGCACCACACGCTCGGCGGGCAGCGAAAGATCCGCCTCGATCACCAGGCTCTCGCGACTGTACTCGTCTTCGATGTTGAGCAAGCGAAACACCCGTCCGCTCTCCAGTGTGTCGCTCATGAAATCCATCGACCAGCGCTCGTTGAGCGCCGTGGGAGCCTTCCGCGCCTGGCGGGGAGCCGCTGCGACGCGTTTGCGCTTCGAGCGTGGCCGCAGCGCCAAGCGCTCCTGGCGGTAGATGCGAAGAACGCGCTTGTGATTCACCAGGAAGCCCTCGCGCCGGAGCTTCAAGTGCAACATCTCGTACCCGTACCGCGGATACCGCGCCGCGAGCTCGAGCAGCCGACCCCGAAGCACGAGGTCGGCGTCGCGGCGATGTCGGTACGTCCATACCGAACGCGACAAGCCCGCCAAGCGGCACGAGCGCCGGTCGCTCAGCCTGAAGCTCGCCCGGAGATGTTCGACCACTCCGCGCCGGGCCGCGGGGGTCACCACTTTTTTCCCACGATGTCCTGCAGGGCCCGGTTGTCGAGCGTCAGCTCCGCAACGATGTGCTTGAGCTTCCGGTTCTCGTCCTCAAGGTGTCGCAGGCGGCGCGCCTCGCTCACCTGCATGCCGCCGTACTTTGTCTTCCAGCGGTGGTACGTCCCTTCGGCGATTCCGTGCCGGCGGCAGACCTCCCGGACCTTGCCACCGGCCTCAACTTCCTTCAGCACCCCGATGATCTGCTCTTCGTTGAAACGGCTCTTGCGCATTCCGTCCTCCCGCGTTGGGCTGGAGAACTCTCATTCTGTCTGGTCCGACTACCGGGGAGGGGCTCAGCCGATGATCGAGAGGTTCGCGACATCGCCGTTCCGTTTTGGGTGGTATCACGGTAGAACAGCAGCCGGCCCTGTGATCCACGGCGTAGATGATCCCGTCGCAGACCTGAAGGTGTGGGCGGCAAAGCGCCACGCGGCGGGCGTTTCGCGGCAACTAACCATTGCGACTACCAAATCACCTCATAGATGTGCTTGTCGGTTCCGCGGTACGCTACATGTTGCGTGTTGGGTCCCTCGACCGTGAAAGCGGCGGGACGGTCTGCTGCCAGAGGAATTCCGTAGCGCTCAGTGATGTCGACGTGGGCCGGTGTTCCACCTCCCGCCGTCCACCAGATCTCGTGAAGCCGTCCGTCGGCGGAGCGGTAGATAACATGTTTGGTGTTCGTGCCGGCGCTGTAGTAGGCAGCAGGCGTACCAGCGACCGGAGGAGCGCCCGAGGGCGCCGTGAGATCCCAGCCGACAACAGGAGTGACGCCCTGCCAGTAGAGTTCCCAAAGATGTCCGTCATTGCCTAGATAGACGACTTGGTGGGTGTCGTCGTGAGAGGTGTAGTAAGCGACGGGGTCGCCCACGGCGGGCGGTGTCCGAGCTACGCCGGATAGATCGTCGAGGCCGCTTGGACCTTCCGTCCAGTACACGCTGAGGATGCGGCGATCCGTACTGCGGTAGACAACGATGTTGACGCCCGCTGCATTGCTGAACGCCGATGGATCGCCGGCCGCAGTCGGCGCCGAGATCGCTCCCGTGAGATTCCCGCCGTAAACGACCGGAGCGACGCCGATCCAGTTCAACTCGTGGAGGTGCCCGTCACCTGAGCGGTAAATCACATGATGGGCGTCGGCGGACGCCACGTAGTAACCGACCGGATCGCCGGCGGCTTTGGGCGCTCCAGCCGTGCCGCCAAGATTGTCATGGCCCACGTCGCCGGTCGACCAATAGAGGCTGCGTACGGTCCCATCGCCGCCGCGGAACAGCAGGATCTCGGTGTTCCTGCTCATGTCGACATAGGCAAATGGATTCCCGATTGCGGTCGGCGCGCCCGCGTTCGTAGTAAGGTCAGTCGTGCCGGTTGCCCCGTTGGCGTCGCGCCACAGCTCGTGCAGCCGCCCTGACGTGTCGCGATAGGCGATGTTATGCACGCCCAGCCCTGGGATCACGCATGCCGTCGGCGGCGATTCAGCGCCCGGCGTGTCGAACTCCGCGGTCCGGTCAACAAGATGCAGCGAGGGATCTTCGATGCGGACCGTGAACCCGCCCTGGATCGCGGCTGTAACCGAAACGATGACACCGTTGTCGACGGTCGCGGACTGACCAGGCTGCAAAGCAGTCTGCGTGATCAGGTATAACGGCAGGAGGCCGTTCGGTCGTTCCTGGATGTAGGGATTGGTAGTCTGGACACGGTAGACGATGACGCCTTCACTGGCGATTCCCCGATCAAACTGATCGTTCATCTTGCGCGCCTCTACCATCATATATGGGACTTCGGCGCCTATACGGACCGCGGCCACCCTACCACTGGGTGGCGGTTGGGTCAGTCCTATGTACTGGAGATCATAGAGGGTGCTCCGGCTAACGGAACGGGCGATGGTTGCCGGATTCAGCCAGCCAATCTCCGCTTTGGTGAAGGTGCACGGATGGGTCAAACGAAAGGCAGACATTTCGTCGAACGTTCCCAGAGCTCGATCGGCCGGGTCCGTATCGTTATTGAAAGGATAAAGATCCTTGAAACCCGTTAGCCCGTGCATAACTTCCATTACCCAAACCCCAGTGCCCTCGGCCATGACAAATCGAGACCAGAAACCGGCATTGGTACCAGCCGGGGGCTCACCAAGCATCACAAGGGCGGCGTGATCGAAACCTTGGTCACGCAATGAACTGCCGAGCTGGCCTTCCAGGTCACCCGGAAGGACGTTCTGCCTATCAATCGTACGCATGGGCAGAACCACCGGATCAATGTCAGCGAGACCCGATGAGGCAGCCCGCACCCAAGCACGAAAAGATCGGTCGGCACCCGTATTCGGCGCGGGATCGAACATCACTCTGCGTACAATGTCATTGTGCCAGTCTGGGGGAATCTGATCCGGCGGAGCAGCGTTTGTCCGGTACAACGGAACGAAGGCAATTTTTTTTTGTCCGATCCAGATCATAATTTTCTCCTTGTAATGTGCTCTATAGGAAGTATGCGAGGCTCGCTTCTCGGTTGACTAAGCCACACCGTCCCAGTTCTTTGATACGGCGATATTCGGCTATCGTGTTTCATCACCAAGCGGCAGCCAAGTCGAGAAAACGACGATTAGCATTGTTGCCTAACTCAAAGTAGACAGTTCAGTGTAGTCAGATACATTGCATTCCTCCGCCCCGGTAGCACGGCTGTCGCCTCGTCTATCCGCCGAGAATGCGCCGCCCCTGCGCAAGCTCCAGACCTTCCGCCCCGCAGTGGATCCAGATACACCGCGAGAAAGTACCGCCATCTCTCACCCCCACCCTCCAGCGGGCTCCTCACACCGCCGTCACCACGATTCGGGATTCTGATGCAGATCATCGTGGTGTTGACGTCGCGGTGACGGAGCAACTCCTGGATCGTCCGGATGTTGTTGCCGTTCTCTAGCAGGTGGGTCGCGAATGCGTGCCGTGTTGCGTGGCACGTGGCCGGGGGGAGAACTTCGTCCGGACCGCCGCTTCGTGAACGGCGCGCTGCTGCACCGCCTCGTGCACGTGGTGCCTGCGGCGGCGGTCCGTTGCGGAATCCAGCCATGACCTTGGCATCCGGAACGCCCACTACCGCACCCAGGGGGCGCGCACAACGAAGCCGATGCTCGCCGCGACGAGGAGCACCCCGCCGCGCCCGGCCCACGAAGGAAGCGGCGACCCGCCTCGTCACGACACCCCCCCGATAGGTCCGTCCCAGCGCACCGCAAGGCGCTGGGGCAACCCGAACGAACGACAAGAGACAGCCATCCGGCCCGCGCCGGCAACTCATCCAAGTACCAGCGCGGGCCCCTCGATCCAGGTGCAACCACCTCTATAGAGGGATGAACGAACGAGAACGGGAAACCGAACGCTTTTCCGGCAAGAAATCTTGCCGGTCCCTCCGCCGGATCTTCACAGGTTCCAGCGGCCAGAAAGATCGAGCCCCCGCACTGCCCTGGTAGCGCGCGCTATGCGCCGAGAGGGCCCCGGAGCGCATCGGGCTCGATGAGCAGGAGATGCCCCAGCTCTTGGCGCAGCTGCGCCAGGCTCTCCGGCGTCACTTCGATCCGCATTCGCATGGGAGAGGCAGATGCGCCTGCGACGACTCCGGGGAGTGCGCGAATCCGCTCCTTCCAGTCGGCCGGGATGGTCGCTCGCTGGTCCCGGCGGAGCGATAGCACATAGGTCTGGCATAGAGGATCCTGCATGGCTCGCTCACGGTACATCGCGCAGTTCGCTCGAGGCTCCCGTCACTTCACCGTCGGCACACCTTACCCCTCGAACGTCGCATCCAGCCCGATTTCGCGGCAGGCATTGCGGAGGATCGATCTCGCGGCGGCGGCGCGGGTCGCGAGCGTGGCGCGCTCGAAGGCGTCGACCCTCGTGGCACGCGCGTGCGGCGAGGGCTCGGCTTCAGTACCGCTTCTGCTCTGGGCCGAAGAGGGCCTCGCGGGCCGCTTGGCGAACCTCCGTCGAGGGGTCTTCGAGGAGCAAGCGGAGAACCGCCTCGGTCGACTCCTCGCGGCGATTCGCCAGTGCGCGAGCGCTGGCCGCGCGCACTGCGGGAGCGGGGTCCTTGGCGACGTGCAGGATCGCCGCGAAGGCGGCGCGATCGTCTTTCTTCAGACCGAGCGACTTCACGGCCTCAGCCCGCACCGTCGCGTCGGCGTCGCCAGCCGATTGCACGAGCGCGGCGGTGGTCCAGGGCTGGTCGAGAATCCCCAGGACATCGACCGCACCCAGGCGGATCCCGACCTCCTTGTCCTTCGCGGCGGCCTGGAGGGCGCGCGCCGACTCCGCATCGTCGAAGAGCGCGAGCGACGAGACGAGCTCGAGGCGCAGGGCGCCGTCCGCGTCGCGCAGCATCGCGACCAGCACGGGGACCGCCTTCACCTGGCGATCCTCACCGAGCCGCCGGATGGCCAGGCGGCGCGCTTCCGGAGCGCCCCCGGAGGCCTGCCGCAGGAGCGTCTCCAAAGGAAGCTGGGGCAGCGAGACCAGCGCGCGCTCGGCTTCTTGCCGCACGTACGAGTCCCGATCATCGAGGTGGGCGAAGAGGACTGCGATCGCCCGCTCACCGCCGAGGCGACCGAGCGCGGCGACACTGGCCCGGCGTACTGCCGCCGACGGATCCTCAGCCGCCTCGACGAGCTCCGCGAGGGAAGAGGTCGACCGCGCCTTGCCGAGCGCTTCGGCCGCTGCAACGCGCACGCTCTCCTCACGGTCGGGGCGCAAGAGCCGGCGCAGAGCCCGCTCCGCCTCGGCACCGCCGAGCCGGCCGAGCGACACCGCGACCATGCGGCGGACCGAATCCGGCCCTCTCCCTGCGGCCTCTTCCAGTCCGCGAAGGACCGCACCGGAGGTGGGCCCCCCCGGGCTCTTGCGGCCGAGCGCGACGGCCGCGGCCTCACGCACCCCATCGTCCTCGCCGGGGCGCGACAGGTGCGCGAGCAGCACCGCCTGCGCCTCGCTGGACTGCGAAGCGCGCCCCAACGCATCGATCGCGGCGCGCCGCACCTCGGGCTCCCGATCCTCGGAGGCGAGGATGAAGAGCCTCTCGTCCTCGGGCCGCTCCAGCGCGGAGAGCGCCTGGAGCGCGGCGACGCGCAGCCTCGCCTCCGGCTCGCTTTCGAGGAGCCGCGCCACCGCGGGGGCTGCACCGAGATCGCGCAGGAGGCCGACCGCCTGCAAGGCGGCTTCTCTCACCCCTGCGTCGGCGTCCGAGAGCGCCGCCCGCAGCGCGACGAGGTCCTGGGCGCGGGGATTCGGCCGCCGCGTGAGCTGGCTCAGCGCGGATCGCCGAACGTTCGGATCGTCTGCCTGCCTTGCCAGCGACGCCAGAGCGTCGGCGACTGCCGGCAACGTGGAGCGGCCGAGCTCCTCCACCGCGACGAGTCGCACTCTCAGGCTCTCCTGGTTCGTCAGCGCGCCCGCGAGCCCGGCCCCCGAATCCGCCGCGACGCGGCCCAGGAAAGCGATCGCCTCGCTCTCCTTGCCCATCTCCACGGCACCGGAGCGCAGACGCGGCAGCATGGCGATGCGACCTTCGACTCCTTCTGCTTCGCGGTAGAGCCGAATCAGATCCTCGAGCTGCGAGCCCGCGCGCCGGAGCTGGAAAGCCGGAGAGGAGGAACCCGGGAAGCGAGCTACCCGCAGCTCCACAGCGGAGAGCTCGCCTGCCGCCTCCTGCGCCAGGCGCTCGAGGGGCGCTTCATAGGGCCCGGAGCCGATCTTCGCCAGCTGGGCGATGAGGGCCCTGGTGAAGATCTCCCGGCGCTCGTCGGGCAGCGCCGCGCCACCCGCGGCGAACTTTTCGGCGATGAAGTCGCAGACCATCACGAATTCGACGGGCGACGCCTGTCCGCGTGCGTAACGAGCCTCCGAAAATAGATACTCCTCCGACCTGGCATCGCCCCCGCAGTAGGGGAAGAGCACGGCCGTCGCGGCCGCGGGCAGGGAGTAGACCCAGCTGAAGATCTCGCGCAAGTCGACCCCGGACCAGGGTGCCTTCGGGTCGGCGTCGCGGGTGGGCAGGAAGACCTTGCTGCCGTCCCGACTGAGCCACGGCGCGATGTAGACGATGAGGCCGTCCTTGGGACCGACCTGGCCCCGGACACTCTCCAGCAGTCGGCGCACCTCGGCGCGCGTCGCCTCGGCACCCGACACGACGAAGGTCCGCGACGGATCGACGCCCAGTCGGTCGGCGACCGTTCTGCGCAGCTCGGCCGACGCCGCCGTCTCGCCGCCGGCGGGGTCGAGCACGATCACCCAGAGCGACGAGTAGTCGACCGCCGCCTCTTTCATCCCGGCGAGAGCCGGAGCGCCGGCCAGCAGGCCGAAAGCGCTCGCGGCGATCGCTGAGATGGCTGCGATCGCTGCGATGCCTGCGATCCTTGCGCTCACCGCGATCACGGCGAGGACGAACTTCGAGAATCTCCGCTTCATGGAATCAACCCCAGGTTCCGCAGCCGCCGTTCGAGGGTTTCCTTCTTGATGCTCCACGACATGCTCGGCGGCGCCGCCAGCAGACCCTGGAGCTCCTGGACGACCAGAAGATCCTGCGGGTCCGGTTCGAGCTCCTGCTGCCTGCGCGCCTGCCAGTTGCGGACGGCCTGGATGCACACCATGCGCACGGTGGACTGGAGCGTCTGGTTGCGATCGATGTCGTCGACGACGTTCAGCAGCGTGTCGCCGGACGACTCCCTCACCGGGAAGAGCTTCCACGAGAGCACCGCGCCCTCCAGATGCTGGAGCGGGGTCTGCACGATCTGCTTCTCGCGCGACTTCTCGGCGAGGAGGGTCGTCGTGCGCCGCCAGATCTCGTCGAGGGAGAGGCTGTCATCGTTGTCGCGGTCCGTACCCGGCGTGCGCAACGCCTGAAGCATGGCCCAGGTGAAGACACCGTGGCCGAGGTCTTCGTATTCAAAGGCGCTGCCGCGGGCTGCTCCGAGCAGAGCCAGGGCCGGAGAGAGATGCTCCCTGACCTCCGTGGCCAGCTCCTCCGGCTCGAGGTTGCGCGGCACCAGCAGTCCGGGGCGGACCGTGAGGCCGTCGCGGCCTCCGCCGGGCGTGGTCGCTGGCGCCGGGACGATGTCGCCGCTGTAGCAGTGATCGAGAATGACGACCTTGCGCGCCGCAGGAATGTCCATGACATGGTCGAGCAGATGAGAGAGACGGATCCCTTCGACCGCGAGATTGCTCTGGTCCGAGTTGTAAGTCAGCCAGTAGGTGTGCTTGCCGACGACGGTATCGCGCACTCCATGGCCGGCGAAGTAGACGAGTACGGAGTCTACGGGCCGCGCGATGCGCGCGAGACGCGTGAGCTCGCCGATGATGCGGACCCGGGTCGCGTTCGAGGTGTCGATCACGACCGGCGGCGGATCCGTCCAACCCAGGCTCTTCAACTCTTCGGCCAGGGCCTGAGCGTCCTTCTCCGCATACTGAAGCCTGGGCGCGCTCTCCAGCATGGTCGAGTTGACGCCGATCAGGACCGCGAAGTTGCGCGGCTTGTCGTCCTGCGCCGCCGCCGGGGGGCCCGACCCAACGATGAGGAGGGCGAAAAGAACCAGGAGAACGAGGCGAACGAAGCGGACATCCCAGAGCGCGCTTCCAGCCGCGCGGACGGGGGCGGCGCGAGTCATCGTAACCCGTCCCGGACGCCGCTCAAGGCAAAGCTTCGCGCAGGCGGGTCGAAAGATCGCTTCCACGAAGCCCCCGGCGAACCCGTTCCAGGGCCTCGGCGTCCCGGCCGGCGCCGGCGACCAGAGACTCGACCGCCCCGCTGAGGCCTGCGTCGAGCGCAACATGGTGGAGTACCTCGCTCTCGAATCGTGCCACGGATTCGAGCGCGGCGCGAGCCGGCCCGCCGAAGAGCTGGAGGTAGTCGTCGGCCGGTCGGCCGGGCTCGACATCGATCGGATAGAGCGAGCGCCAGAGCGGCAGATCGCTCACCTCCGCGGCGACGGCGCCGCGGCTGCCGTCCGTCCCCGCCGGCAGCGGCGCGGCGAGGAGAGCCTCGGCGTCGATGATCCCGGCGCCGTAGAAGAGCGGCGACCAACCGGCACCCGCGTCGCAAGTCACCCCCGCCGGAAAGGATCCCGGCCGATCCGGGCGCCACGAAGTTCCCCGGACCAGATCGCGAAACGCGCGCGTCAGGAGCCCCCGGCGGCGGAGATCTTCGAACGCCGGTTCCCCGGCGTGGTACGCGACCCAGAGTGCGGCGACACCAGCGGTCGTCGAAGTCGCATAGGTCGTACCGGTGCCCATGCCGGTGATGGAGGCACGGTTCGCTTCGTCGATCGCCGCTCGCCAGACGGACTCGCCAGGCGCCGCGAAGTCGACCGCCGGGCCGAGGGAGGTGTGAGCCCACGGCCGACAGCCGATGTTGACCGCCGCCACCGCGATGGTCTCGGGAAAACGCGCCGGCCAGACCACGGTGCGCACATAGTTGCCCGCGGCGGCGATGACCAGGACGCCCTCCTGCTCCGCCTTGCGCACCGCCTTCCAAAGCGTCCAGGTCGGCGGCCCGCCCATCGCGATGGAAAGCAGGTCGGGCTTCTCCTTGAGTCGCGTCCGGTCGCTTCCGGCGGCATCGAGAATCGCCATAGCGAGGTTGCGCTGGGAGAGGACGACGACCGAGCTGTGGATGCGCAGGGGGATCAGGCGCGCGCCCCTGGCGACGCCGGTCGGACAGTTCGTGGCACCGGCCAACTGGCACCCGGAGGGGCTCACGATCGCGCTCGAGCTTCCCGTGCCGTGCGCAGGGTTGTCCAGGAGACCTTCCGCGAGCAAGTCGTCCGTCGGATCCGGATCGGAGGCGAAATAGTCGTAGCCGCGTTCGGGCCAGAGTGGACGCAGTGCAGGGTCGGGAGACCAGATTTCGGGATGCTTCAGATACCCGGTGTCCGGGTGACCGATGATCACTCCCCGGGCTTCGGCACCCTCCAGCCGCCCACCCTCGTTGCGCAGCTTCCGCCAGGCTCCGGTGACCGCCGCGAAGCGTTGACTCCAGAGGGGATCGGCGGCGGCGCGCGGGTCGTCCGTTGCAGCACGGAAGCCGCGGTCCGCTTCTCCGTCCGTCGCCGGCGCGGTCTGCGCTCGCGCCACCGCCAGCTCGAGAAGGGGCTCGGCGCGAGTGGCGCCCGTCGCATCGGCGAGGTTGTAGGCCTCGTCGAAGGCCGTTCCGATCGAGACTCCGCCGCGCTCGACCGCCCGCATCTCCGGCGTCCTCACCTCGACGATGGACGGCTCGCCGGGAAACGCGTTGAGCTCGAGACAGTTCGCCTCTGCCGGTGCTCCGCACGGGGCGCGCCCACCGGCCGAGCGCAGCCGACCCTCGATGTCGGAGCCGCGACCTGCGGCGAAGTGCAGGGCGATCGACGCCGCCCTGGCGGGTGGCGGAACGAGCGTCATCTGGCGCTCGCGCGTCGCCCACCCACCGGTGGGACCGGCCTCGAAGTTGCGCGTCAATCCCTGTGCCGCCAGCCGCAGGTAGGTGGAGAGTGCATCCTCATCGACGCTCACCGTTTTGCTGCGCGGCACCGGTCCGAGGCGAAAGAGCGCCGGGTCGACCGGCGACGTCGTCGCGATGGCCTTGACCACATCCCGCACCGACGCTCGATCCGCCGGGATGCAGGCGCGGATTCTGTCGAGCGTCTTGGTCGCTCCGGCGGGAATGGGTTCTTCCCCTTCACCGGTGGGATAGAGCACCGAAACGCTCCCGTCCGAAGCGAGGTCGAGCAGGACGAGGTGAAGGGGTCTCGAGGAGCGGTTGCCGACCTCGATGGCGATCTGGGTGCGCTCGGTTCCGTCGCAGCGCGGCGCGGTCCAGTGCTCGACCGGCGGGTCGTCGCGTCGCCCCACCGCAGGCCAGACACGGAGGTCGATGTCCACGGACGGACTGACGTTGCGAATGGCCATGATCGCGAACCACCGTGACCAGTGCGCTACCCGAACCACTACGGCCTCGGCGAGAGCGGCGGCGGGGGCGCTCACCGTCGAGAGCAACTCTCCCGTACCGTCTTCGAGGCGCACGTCGTTGCCCGATTCCCGGACGCGGATCGCGGCCGCATCGGGCGTCGCCGCGAGCTCGAGCGCCTCATAGTCCCCGAGCGCGATCTGGCGACGCACCTCCCGCAGGACGGAAGAAGCCTCGACACCCTCGAGCCAGACGCCGACGCGCGTGCCGGCCGGCCGAACGGCGTCGAGAAAGGCGCGCGAATGGGGCGCTATCGTGCCACCGGGAAGGACTCGCCCGCTCGCCTCGAACAGATCGACGTCGACGAGCTCGACTTCGCCCGTCGGGGGCGTCGCTGGATCTACCGTCTTGGTTCCCGGCGCGAAGACCGAGAGCTTGTCGCCAGCAGCGAGGCCGAGAAAGGAGCCGGCGCCGATCTTGGTATCCGATCCGGCCGCCGGCTCGATGAGCACGAAGGGCCGCGAGACGACGTCGTGGTCTCCGAAGATCACCTGATCGACGTTGGTGCCCTCGATCTGAGGGTGCTGCGCCGGGTAGCGCGAGGTCACGTCCGCGCCGACACCGCCCATCACGTCGCGGTAGGTGGTCGAGCCGCCGGCCTCGAGGAGCGCCTCGGCAAGATAGTGGGTCAGGGCGCCGTTGCGCGCTTCGCCGAAGGCGCCCTCGTTGGAAACTTCGTTCGCCCGGCAGCCCGCGATCAGGACGTACTTCGCGCTCGCCAAGCGGAAGTCCCCCGCGTCCTCCAAGGAGCCGCGCTTCCCCAGCGCGAACGCAGGCGGCACGGGCGGCTCGCGCTCGTCACGCGGTGCGAGCCGCGTCGCGCTGGTGAACTCCGTCGCGCGGGAGAGGGTGGCCGAGTGGCAGCTGTCAAAGATGAAGGTGACGTTGGGCGTCTTCTTGCTGATCTCCGCGAGCAGGCCGTTGATCTCGTCGTCCGCGATGTCGAAGACCCCGGGAAGCCGAGAGTCGTGGGGCACGATCGTCTCGTCCCAGCCGTCGAGCTCGTCGCCAGATTCGTCGCGCATCTGCGACCCGTGGCCGCTGTAGTGCAGGACGACGATGTCGCCCGGCTGCGTCGGTTCCAGCAGGTGACTCCGAATGGCGCCGAGAATCGCGGACCGCGTCGCGGCCTCGTTCTTGAGTATCTTCACGTTCTCTGCCGCGAGCGCGAACTTCCCCGTCAGAATCGAGCGCATCAGCTCGACGTCGTTGCCGCACCCGCCCAGATCCGAGATCGACGGTGAGGCGTAGTCGTCGATGCCGATGAGGAGCGCGCGCTTCGTGGGTGATGGCTGCGATGGTTGGGCTGCGACCAGGGTCGCGAGGCAGAAGCACGCGACGCCCGCGGTCCACAGAGAGAAACGTCCTCGATGCTCTCCAACCAGCGGCTCAGGACTCATGATTCGCCTCCGCAATCCCTGCGGCCTACTTTTCCCCGGCTCTCCGGCGCACCTCTGCCGCGAAATCCTCGGCATCGCCGGCGTTGCCACTCGTCGGCCGGTCGAGCGCAAAGCAGCCCGGCTGCCCGCCCGAGTCGACATCGGCGACCCTCCTCCCCCAGAGCGGAACCGGGGGAGCGTAGTCCGCCCGGCTCGTGATCACCTGTTCGGGCATCCGCAGCCCAGGGATCGAAAAACGGGCTACCTTGCCGGCGATCGTCCCGACGAGCTCGGCGCCGGGAAACTCGGCGAGCGCCAGGATGACGGCGCCCACGCCCGGCTTCACCAGCACAACGAGCTCACCGCGCGCCGCGAGGCAGCCGAAACCGTTCTCGCGATCACCAAGATCGAGCGGTTCGAGCGCGGCCGGAGCCTCCGCGAAGACACACAGCGCCCGGAGGCAGATCGCCAAGCCGATCGCCCCGGGCTGCAACAAGGCCGTCTTCCTGCTTAGCCCGAACTTCTCACCAGCTTTCGTCGCGAGGCGCCGCAGATGCCGGTGGCTGCAAGGCGTCGCGACCGAGGCGAGCGGAGGCGGGCCCTCCGGCCCGTCGAGCACGCGGGGTACCCGTCCGCGGACGGGTCGTGAGCGCAACGCAGCAGACGCCGGCAGATGCGTCGCCGCAGTAGAAGGTTGGTGAGAAGTTCGGGCTAGGTTCACTCCCGGCATTCCATCACAGAGGGTGACTGCGAGCGCCGCAGGTCTCAGGGCGGCGGCTGGCCGGCACAGATCTGCCGACAAGCCTCCACGATCTGGCTGCAGGTCGCCGCCGGAATCCCGGGTGTGGTGGCACAGCGGTCGCGCATGGCGTCGCAATAGGCCCGGCAGGTCGCGACATTCAGCGGCTCGGGCTGGGGCCCACACTCGGCGAAACTGAAAGCGCCGATACGTGTCGACCAGGAGCCGCTGACGTTGTATTCACCGGTGAACCAGAAGGTGCAGTCATCGACCGGATCGACGTTGAGCGAGCTGTAGTCGCCGTATCTCTGGCTGGCATTGGCTGCCGAGCCCGCGACGAGCGACTGCTCCCCTTGTGGCAGTGTCCCCGGGCTGTCGCCTGCGAGCCGCCCGGAGTAGCGGATACCGGGAAAGACGCTGCCGCCGACGACGTTGTAGGCCAACGCGATGTTGCCGCCGCCATCCATCGCGATGCTCCCCATGAAGCGGTTCGTATCGTCGGGCGAATAGGTTCCCTGCTGGAAGAGCGCCCAGGCGCCCACTCCTGACTTTCGCAGCTCGTACCAACGGATTCCGCCCCGGTCGCTGCCATTGACGTCCGTGACCAGGCTGCCGACCAGGGTCTCATGGCTGCCGAAGTTCCGGTACTGAAACCTGCGCATGACGACCTCGCGCAACGGATCGAGCTTCGTGCTCGAGCCGGGCTGCGGGAAGCAGGAAAAGGAGGTGAAGCCGCACAGGCCCGAATCGAACTCGGCGATGGCGATCCGCATCGGTCCGGTGAACGTCGAGCTCGCCGGAGTGACGAAATCGGCCTTGAATTCGAAGAGCTCGAGAAAATCGCGCGCTGGATCGTTCGCCCCGGCATCGTGCCGCTCGTCGTCACTGTGGCGGACGAAGTAAGCGGGCGATCCGGCCGGGGGCGCCTGCGCGCCGTCATGGTCTCCCGGGGTCAGAGCCTGAAAGCCGAAGCCCGAGAGGCTCGGCGCGGTGAAGCGCAACAGCCCAGCCGGGGCGCCGACCAGCATCTTCGAACGCTCCATGGCATAGACAGCGGGGTTCGGGTTCTCGTTGCTGGTCACGTAGTAGGCGTCGTGCCATGCCCCGTATTTCGGATAGTCGGGGAAGTCGGGGGCCTCGAAGCTGTAGTTGAACCAGCCTCCGGTCACCGGGTCTGCGGTTTGGGAGATGTAGACACAGAGACGATTGCCGGCGTTCGAGAACTCGCTCATCAACCAGCGGTCCGCCTGCTGATCGAAGAGCACGATGGGGTCGCCAAGACCGGTGGCGCATTCCCCCGAACCCAGCATGTCGAGGGTCGCCGGTCCCGCGACGATCGTGCCGTCCGACTTGTCGTAGATCGTGAACGAAGCGCCGCTGTTGCTGTTCACCATCTGGATGTAGTGCAGCGGCCCGACATCCCCGACGGTGTCTGGCGGATTGACGCCGGTGAATCCGTGGCCATCGAAATTGCGCACCGCCGCCGAAAACGTCCGCAGCTCGCGAGCCCTCGGCGCGCGCGCCTGATCCCCCATCAAAGGGTCCACCCCCTGCGCCGGCGAGCGCGGGGTATCCCGGTTCAGCACATCACCCGGGCGCGGGTAGTAGCGCCGCGGAATCTCCCGGATCGGCTCCCCGACCCGCCACTCCAAGGCGCGCGGCATCCGCCGCAGATCCGTCTTGATCGCGAACGGCGTCGAGATCTGCACCAACTCGGCGCCACGCACGACCACCGGTTCCACCGCCCTGGCCTGGGCCAACCCCCGTTCCGGGAGCCCCGCCACAACGGCCAGCAGCCCGACCCAGACCGCAGCTCCGCACCCGCCCCGCATCCGATTCCGGATTCTCATCTCTCGGCCCCCCTCCCGCCTGTTGACCCGACACTTCTTAGATGTATACCCGGAAGAACGAACGGAGGGGACAAACCGAACAGATTTTCGTCCTTCTCCCACTCAACCAAGACTGCAGGATGGGCGACCTGGGTTCGATCAGGCACTTACCCACCGAGTCGACGATGCGAAATTGGAGCCTTGAGCCCCGAAGATTCGGGAGGAGTGCTGCTCCTCAATCCTCCAGACTCCAGCGAATAAGTGGTGCCGAGGTCGTTGGCGCTGTCGCAGGGTCGAGAGGCGCGCCACGTCGATCACCCAATCACCGGCGACTTGACTCATTGGCGCTGCTTGGCCTCCTGAGACGTCGAGTTGGAACCGAGATTGTCATCAATCCAGTCGTCGAAATCTGCAAGGCGGGTGTACACGCCATACTTCTTGGCGCGCGCACACCCCTCACCCCAACTGACAATGCCAACGAGTCGTGCTGCGCCTCTTGAACCAGAAACAGCTGGCCCACCACTGTCCCCCTGACATGAGTCCTCTCCGCCCGTTGGCTGCCCTGCGCAGAACATCGAATCTGAAACAGCTCCATCGTAGCTGTCTGGCTTGTTGCAGGCCTCGTTCGACTGCACAGGGATCGTCACAGCCCGAAGGCGACTAGAGGTCGGACCGACCTCTCGAACGCGACCCCAGCCACTCACCGTCACCATCTCCTCCGGCGCGGGAGCCGTCCCCGCATTGGCAGCGCTCAAGACTGCTATGTGATCTGCGGTGACACCGGCGGAAAGCTCAAGAAGAGCGATATCGTTCAGATTGTCGGAGCTTCGCCAAGCTGGATGTACGATGATCCGCTTGACGCCCATCCTCGTTCCTTGGCTCGAAAGATCGTCTGTGTCGATCAGGACCTTCAACTGATCTGGCACAGTTCCCCGATCGACACAATGCGCGGCGGTGAGAATCCAAGTCTCCCCGACTACTGCTCCGCCACAGAATTGGGCTACAGCGTTGTCTGGGATACTCGCAACGACGAGCGCGACCTGCCACGGGAAGTCCTTGATCGACACTTCCTTGCCTCCAACAATGAGGTATTCCTTGACTTCCTTGCTCTCAAACGCCAGAACGGCATTCCTGATCATCTGAGACCCGACATCCTGGGAGTGCGTCACCTGTGCCGCGACTGGGCCACCACATAGCTGAGTTGCAAGCGTGACCATCAATGAGGCTCCCTGAAATCCCTTCATGGTCGAACCTCCTGTCCGAGTCCTGCGAGTAGTTCAAGTGCCGTCGAGAGAAACTGAGAATCCGGATGCTCGCGAACAAAGCCTTCGAGGTCGCTGGCGACAGCGTTGTTTCTCACCCTCTCCCAGGAATCGCGGTCTCTGGCCCAAGTGTCCGCAGTTGGGAATAGATAGAGCTCTCCGAGCCCCAGCGGCCTGGAAAGCTCTGGGAGCTGTGGCTGTTGTCCACTTCGCAGGGACGTCAACTGCTTCACATGTAGTTGAACCTCAAGTAGCACTCTTTGCAGTTCTTTGTCCCTCGCAGGTGCAAGCAGGCTGAAGGCTAGGCCGTATGGACTGAGCGACTCGTTCGCTGTCAACTTGGCGCGAGCCGAGGAGTTCGGTCGCGTTGAGTACTGAATAACCAGATCTGCGAGACTCTTCGAGTTGGTCCATGCGTCGTTCATCGGCGATGACTGCGGCGCTTCCCTCCGCGCGGCGCGAGCTGTCCGGGGTACGACGGACATCTCGGATCCGGACGGCGCGGTTGTACGGCATTTGTTGAGCACGACGATGAGGGCACCTCCTCGCCTCGGAAAGATGGTGTCGAGTACATAGTCGAGAGAGATGCTGGACCCAACTAGGTCAGCAGGATTGGCATCACTGGGAACAAGAAACTCGTATCCATCCTTGCTGAATCCGTGCCCTCCGAAGTAGAAGAAGACAATCGCGGTCTGATCAGCCGCGTCCAACTGTTGCCGAAGGGCACGAAATTCTAAGATCAGTGAGCCATACCGGGTATCGCGCGGCTCTCGCAAGTAAGTGAATCCCGCGTCGGTAACTGTCTTTGAGATCTCCCTTGCGTCCAATTCCATCGAAGGTCGGTCGTCGTAGTGGTTATAGGAAGGGACACCGACCACGAGAGCTAGGCGAGGTACTCTGTCCTTCGGTTCGACTAGAACCTGTGCCTCTGCCTGGATGCCCGACGACAAGACCATGGCGTAGAGCGCTTTCAGCAGGGCGGACGCTAGGCCAGCTCTCGTGCGAAGGGCGAACGAACGTTCATGAAAGCGCTGATAGTCGGGCGCCGCCTCACAGGCGCGCATCAGTTGTCCCTGAAGATCCTGTTGATTTGGCGAGAAACCAACGATGTGACAAGAAAGGTACCAGCTTCGCCTTGCTGCACGGTCTCGCCAATCTCGCCTTCAGTACCCGCAGTACCTGAAAGCCCAGGGCTTCCACCTCCGCAGAATCCCGAGACTTGTCCTGGGTAACCACCCGGCCCCGCTTGCCCTCCTCTCCCCGGGGCTCCGGGAAGGCCCCCTCCGCCTCCGGCGAGCTGTGGCTTGAGCAGTCGCTGACTGCGCTCGACGCTGCCTTCTTCACCAATCAGTACTAGCGAACCTCCGACCCCGCCCCGACCACCCGCCCCCCCTTTGCCGCCCCGGCCACCATCTCCTCCTTTGCCCCCGGTGCCGCCTGCAGCCCTACAATCGAAGATGCTAGACACAGCGGAGCGGCCGGGTCCACCGATTCCCCCAACTCCCCCCGTCTGCCCTTGCCCTCCAGGACCACCGTCCTGACCGCGTAAGTCAATATAGAGAGTTCCACCAACGATCTCTCCAACGAACATCACCAGACTTGGAGCGTCCAACCCAGGATAGCCGTCAATTCCCTGTGCCCCCGGCGCACCTGTACCACCATTTCCGCCTTCTGAAGCTCCAGGAGCACCAGGGGCAGCGTTTGTGTGCGACGTCGGCATGAGCTCCCGAGCCTGACTCCGCTTCCAGGTGAGAAGCGCCGGCTCCCCGGGGTTCACTTGAATCTTTTTCGCCAGCAGGAAGATGTCTGGACTCGAGCTGGACTCTCCGAGACTGACCACGAGTCGGCTACCTGGCGCAAAGATGATCTTCGATGCCGCGATTGGCTGCCTCATCTCGACAGTGCCTTCGATCAGAAGAGGGCGCTCAGCCAGAACCGGCGCATATTTCTCAGCGAACAGAATTGCATCCGCCACTCGCGCTGGATGAATCGGCTGGGGCTCTGCGAATGGCGCCACCTGCGACAGCAGCGCAACCGACCACAATGCGATGAAGAGGCCAGTCCGTGCGCACCTACCTCGCGAGTTCACCTTGGTAGTCATCAGTACCCGTCCTGCGCACGCTTGGCGCGTATCACCGGCTCTCCCTGCCCAACATGATGCTCCCCCGAACTGGCGGCGACTGCAGCGCACACGATCACTTAGCACCGGTTGCGGTCGCGGGCGCAAACGGCTTCTTGAGTGCGTCGAGACCTGAGCCGAGGAATGTGTAGCTCACAGAGACGAAGAACGCACCATCCGTCTTGCTCGGCAGACTGTTCAGAACATTTACGTCGGAGACGGCGTCCTCGATCTTCAGGTTGTCGAGGTCCGACTCGTGGACTCCGCTCGGTAGCCGCTCCCGCGGTCCAAACTGGTAGCCCAAAGTCAGGAATCCTTTGCCGCCGAGGCGAATACTGGGACCGAGGAAATAGTTCACGTCGCTGGAGCTGCCCACCCCCAGTCCAAAGCTCGCTGCTATCCATGGCCACCACCGAGCATGGTGCGCGTGGATCATGGCCGTCAGGCCGAGCTTGAAGTCGTCCTCCGCTTCGCTGTCTCGGACGACGAAGTTGTGCTCGCCGCCCTCGACTTCTCGCTTCACGACTGCAAAGCTCGGATCGGTCAGCTCCGAAATCGAAAAGCCGCCGGCGAAGCTGAAGTCCACCTCCCGCCCTGAAACCGAGAGCACGACGACCGTCTTGGCGGGCAGGTCTTTGAGCGTTCCCTTCTTCTTGAGGTCTTCGATCGAGTCATCCTCTAGATCGCTCAGGGTTGCAGCGGCGGTCGTTGGATCCTTGAGTCTTGTGATCGTGTCTGAGTTGGGGAGGAAGGCTCTGACGGGCGCTTGCGACAAACTCTCGATTTCGATCAGATAGCCCCCATACTTCGATTCATGGTGAATGAGCAGCTCCCTCTCATCCATCGCGAGGCAATCGTATTTCTTGGTGATGGATCGGAGAGCAGCGGCTTCTTCTTCCTCTTGCACTCTCAGGCCGCGAAAGGAATAGGCGAAGCTCTTCGCGCATGTTTGCTCGACCGCAAAGACAATGGTGTCGTCGTTCTCGGCTTCTGTCGGTATCTGAGTGTCCGCGCCCGACTCGAAGTGATCGAATGTTGGGTGAGTTCCACTCGCGAGAGTGGAACCGGCAATCAGAAGTCCAGCAACTACTGTCCCCAAGACCTTGGCTCTGCGGGCTCCGAATGCGCAGCTGATTTCCATGGATTCCTCCCTGTTGGTGGTCCGTCGTCAGCCAATTGCCCGTTTCAGGCCGGATCGTGACTCGCCAGGTTGAACGAATGAGCCGTTCGAACCGAACAGGTCTGCACAAACATTCTTCGCCGCGCTTCAAAATCTCACCCGATCGGGTGAGGCTTCTGCGAACTTCTGCGGAAAACTCGCCTGTTATTCCGCGAGGAACCGCCTCACCACCTCCGCATTGCCCGGAAATCCGCTCACTCTCTCTTCACTCGCGACGTTCCAACTCGTGAGGTGGGCGAGCAGGTTCACCTGTCTCGCGTTCAGGTGGAGCTGGTCGATGGTGTAGAAGTTGGGGAACATCGAGTAGTCGAGCGGCTCCAGGTCCATCGCGAACTTCACGGTGTCGTGGAGCTTGCGGTACCAGGCGTCGACCGGGTGGAGGTAGATCCAGAGGATGTCGGTGGTCCCGCCGGCGACGCCGTAATGGGAGTTCGCCTGGACCGTCACGCCTTGCTGGATGGCCATCGCGGTGGCGCCGACCTGCGCGCGGTTCCAGAGTTGGCGGCGGAGGTCGTCGAAGGTGGCGCGGTCGAAGACCTGGTTGAAGCGGAAGGGGGAGGTGGCGGAGATCGGAACGTACTTTCCGTCTGCGCCGCTCCACTCGAGGCCGAAGAGGGGCGGGAGGTCCGAGTCGACGATGACCTCGTTGCCGCTCATCGACAACTGCGTCTCGGTGTTGACGAAGGCGATGACCTTCTTCAGGTTGCGCCTGAGGAGCGCCATGATTCCCTGGTTCTCGAGGTTGCCGCCGTCGCCGAAGAGATAGGGCCTGGCGGCGTTCCGCGGCAGCTGACCGGCGTGGAAGACCGGCCAGTAAACCGTCTCGGGGACCATCTCGTCGAGGAAGTGGATGCCGCGCCGGTGCGCGACGTCGAGGAGGTCGTAAACGAAGGCGACGCTCGAGAGCCCCGCGAGATCCGACAGGCGAAAGCGGTTGGGCGGCGCCGGCACGCGGAAGCTCCCGTCGGCGGCGACGGTCGAGGGAGCGATGCTGCCGAGAGCGAACGGATCGATCCAGCCACCGCCGAGATCGGAGCTCTGGGGTTGACCTGGCGCCGGCGGACCGGCGGTAGCGAAGGCCGGAGGGATGCCCGCCGAGATCGGCGTGGTCTCGAAGTCGTAGCCGACCTCCCAGGCGTTCGCGGGCCCGCCCGCTCCGGCCGGCCGAACGGGGGTCGCAAGCGAGGCCGGGGGATTCGGCGGATAGAAGAGCGTCGCATTCGTAACGAGATACGGGCGGTTCGGCCGGGTCAGGAAAAAGTCGCTCGGCGAGAGGCGTGGATTGTCAGCGAGAATCTGGCGCTCGAGCCAGGCGGGCGTCCAGGAGAAGTAGCGCTGCGGGGAGTCGCCAAGCCCGAACGGCGCGAGGACCAGCTCGCCGATCGCCCGCGGCCAGAGCTCGGACGCCGCGACCCCGCGATAGTAGAGCTCGATCGCCTTCGCCAGCATCTCCTCGAGCCCGAGACGGGTTGCCGCGGCGCCGAGCGCGTGCGGGTCGAGCCGGGCGAGATCGTCCGCGGCGCCTCCCGAGCCCCAACGGAGCCTCGCCGGATCGAGCTCGAGCGGGCCCAGGAGAACGGCGTCGGAGAGATTCTCCGGCGCCCAGTTGAACAGCGTCCCCGCCCAGGTGCCCCCCGAGACCGTCGACAGCCAGCCGATCCGCGGCAGGACGCCGACCGCCGCGAGGCCGCGCAACTCCCCCATCGCCGCCGAGAGCGACCGCGAGCCGCCGCCAGAGATACAGACACCCGCCCAGGGCGGGCCAAGGTCGGCCCCGCCGGTCGACTGCGCCGCAGGCGAGCCCTCCAGAAAACCGGCCGGGGTCGCGAAGAGCCGCGCGTGCAGCTGCGCGGGCGTGGCTTCGTCTCTGCCGTTCGTCGGCGGCTCTTCGGCCATCGTTTCTCCCCGACAGTTCCCGTCCTGTATCAACGAACGGGAGAGGAGAACCGAACCGATCGGACCGTTGTCGGAGGCGTGGAGGGGTGGAGGGGCGGGGGGACGGGGGGGGCGCGGCGCTCGCCTCCGCGACATGACATACACTCCGGCCACTTTCTGGAGGCCAGAAATGTTCGACGGTCGGGGGGTCGGTCCGACTTCGGCGACTCGAAGTGAGCAAAGCGGCCGCTTCGCCGTGGTGGAACGCGTGATCGCCTCGCTCCTCCCCTTCTTCCAGCGCTGGACGCACGGCCGTCTGCCGCGCTACGCGCGACGGCGGATGGACACCGGCGACATCGTGCAGGAAGCGATCGTCGGCGTGCTGCGCAATCTGGGCGCGATCGATACCAGCGATCCCCAGGCCCTGCGCAAGTACCTGATCATCGCGATCCGCAACCGGATCTCCGACGAGGTCCGCCGCGCGAGCCACGGCGAGGTGGCGAACGGCATTCGCGACCGGGCCGACAGCGGAGCCTCACCGCTCGAGGAGGCGATCGACTCCGAGAACCACCGGCAGTATCGCGCGGCGCTCCTCACGCTCGGAGAGGACGATCAGGCGCTGCTGGTGGGGCGGATCGAGATGGGTCTCTCGTTCGATGAGCTGGCGCTCGTCACCGCACGACACTCTCCCGATGCCGCGCGGGTCGCGACGCGGCGCGCCGCACTGCGGCTGGCACGCGCCATGGGGCGCGAGCCGGGCGGCGCTCGCGGCACTACCAGCTCTGGCGGGTGATACCGCGCACGCGGTCGAAGTGCTCGTCGCGGCTCACCACCGGGAGCCCGTGCTGCCGGGCCAGGGCCGCGATCCAGACGTCGTTCTCGGGGATCGGCGTTCCCTGCCGGCGAAGTCCCTGGCGGACCTCGGCGTAAGCTGCGGTCGTTTCGAGATCGATCGCGAGCACAATCGACTCGCGCACGAGAGTGTCGAGGAGCTCGCCCAGCAAGCGGCCTTGGCGGGAGCGCAGCAAGCCGTAGCGATACTCTCCGACGACGATGAGCGGCAGGTGGTGGCGAGACTCGCCGGTCAGCACGCGCTCGAGCCCCGGATCTCCGGCGAAGAGCGCCGAGACCGCATTCGTGTCGAGGATCAGCGCCAGTCCGCCGGGTCGACCCGCTCGAGATCCGCGGCGATCACCGCGTCGACCTCGGCGACGGCTCGGGATTTCGCTTGACCGAAGACCGCTCGCCAGCCTTCTTCGCCCGAGCTCCTCCGGCGGCCGCCGGAGAGATGCTCGCGCAGGGCGATCGAAAAGAGCTCCTTGAGCGACTCTCCGCGTGCTGCGGCAGCCGCTTTTGCCTGCCGCAGGAGTGGGTCCGGAAGCTCGATCGTGGTCTTCACGGGTCGAGCTTACCGTAAATATGGGTGGATGGAACGGGTGCGCGCCGAAACAGCCTGGCAGTGGGGTGCTGAAAGAGGTTTCCTACCCCAGCAGCAACTCGAAATCGTCCCGCGTCAGGCTCGCGAGCGGGCGCTCGTCGCCGCCGAGCAGCGCGTCGGCGAGCTCGCGCTTCTCGGCCTGGAGCTCGAGGATCTTCTGCTCGACCGTGTCCTTGGCGATCAGGCGGTAGGCGAAGACCGGGCGGCGCTGGCCGATGCGATGGGCGCGGTCGATCGCCTGCGCTTCGACCGCCGGGTTCCACCACGGGTCGAGCAGGAAGACGTACTCCGCGGCGGTCAGGTTGAGCCCGAGGCCGCCGGCCTTGAGGCTGATGAGGAAGAGCGGACAGGCCGCATCGCTCTGGAAGCGCTCCACCCGCGCCTGCCGGTCGGTGGTGGCGCCGTCGAGGTACTCGTAGGTCCAGCCCTTGGCGTCGAGGCGCTTCTTGAGCAGCGCCAAAAGGCTCGTGAACTGGGAGAAGACCAGCGCCTTGCTGCCCTCTTCGAGGATCTCCTCGAGACGCGGCAGGAGCGATTCGAACTTGGCGCTCTCGTCGCGCGCCCGGAGTGGATCGAGGAGACCCGGGTGACAGGCCGCCTGGCGCAGCCGCAGCAGCGCTTCGAGGACGTGGATCTTGCTCTTCGCCCAGCCCTGGCGCGCGACCTTCGCCGCGAGGCTGCGGCGGTAGTGATCCCGGAGCTCGTCGTAGAGCCGCCGCTGCGTCCCCTCGAGCTCGCACAGCAACGTCTGCTCGGTCTTCGCCGGCAGCTCCGGCGCCACCTGCAGCTTGGTTCGGCGCAGCAAGAACGGACGCAGCGCCATCGCCAGCCGCTCGCGGGTCTCCTGGGGGATCTTCCGGGTCTCGCCGTTCACGGCGCGGAAATTCGACAGGCGCCCAAGCAGCCCCGGGTTGAGGAACTCGAACAGGCTCCAGAGCTCGCCCAAGTGGTTCTCGATCGGCGTGCCGGTAGCGACCAGACGATGCCGCGCACGCACGCGGCGCACGGCGCGTGCGGCGGCGGTGGTCGAGTTCTTGATCGCCTGCGCTTCGTCGAGGATGCAGTAGTCGAACTCGATCGCCGACAGGAGATCAATGTCCCGCTTGAGCGTGCCATAGGTGGTGAGGACGAGGTCGAACTCCGCGAGAGTCGCGGGATCGCAACGGCGTTCGGCGCCGTGGAGCTCGAGGATCGTGAGCCGCGGCGCGAAGCGGGCGGCCTCTTCGCGCCAGTTGTAGAGCAGCGAACGCGGTACGACGACGAGCGAGGGCTGCCGGCCGGGAGAGCCGGGCGATCGCGGGGCTCCAGCCGATCGCGGCGAGCGCCGGGCGCGGCGCGCGCGCCGCCCGGCGAGGAGAGCGAGAATCTGCACCGTCTTGCCAAGTCCCATGTCGTCGGCGAGGCAGCCGCCGAAACCAAATCGCTCGAGGAACAGAAGCCAACCGAGTCCTTCGCGCTGATAGCCGCGGAGCTCGCCGCGAAATCCCCTGGGCGGATCGACCGGCCTGATTCCGGAGAAGGCGGCGAGCTCGCGGCGCCAGCGCTCGAAGGGCGGATCGGCCACGACCTCGGCCAGAGCGTCGCCCTTGAGCCAGGCGTCGACGAACATCGCCTGCGGCCGCGAGAGGCGAACGCTGTCACCCGCGACCTCGCCGATATCCCCCATGAGGGCGTTGTTCACCAACCAGGACTCGGGCAACAGACCAAAGCTGCCGTCGCCGAGCTCGACCATCCCCTTACCGGCCCGCATCGCCTGAAGGAGCTTCGGCAGGGGAACTTTCTCGTCGCCGAACTCGATGCCACCTTCGAGATCGAACCAGTCGAGGCCACTCGAGAGACTGAAGGAAGCCTTCCCGGGGGAGCGGAAGGCTCGGCTTTCGGCCTCGACCTCCCAGCCCTCCGCGAGGAGTTGGCGCACGAATTCGGGCACCACTGCGGGGCTGAGCTCGAGGCGGTTCTCACCCGAGGCGCGGTACGACGGAATCGAACGCGCGCCAAGCTCGAACAAGCGGGCAGCGGCGCCAACTTCGGCGCTCGTGCTTCTGCGGATCCGCCGCCGCCCAGCGAGGTCGAGAATCCATGGGCGCGCATCCCGGGCGTCGAGCCGCTCCTCGCCGTAAGCGAAGGAAAGCTCGAGCAGGACGGCCTTGCGCTGACCCCAGGGCTGCAACGTCTCCGGCGCCGAGATCGACAGCCTCGGGCGCACCACGTCCGCCCCTTCGGCGAGCGTCCACTCCGGCGGCAGCGCGAGCTCCGGCACGCACGGCAGACGATGCAACGCCAGGAGCCACGCCTCGACTTCATCCGCCGGCACCGTGAGTCCGCTCCCGGGGCCCGCAAGCTCGAGCCACTCCGGCGTTCCGCCGTCGTCGAAGGGCGACGCCCACTCGGCCGCGATGAGGCTGCCCCCAGGCAGGATCCACTGCAGGCGATCCGCGGCTTCGACGCGCCGCTCCCCCTGCCAGAGCTCGGAAGTGAGCTGGTAAGAGGAAAGCGGCGCGGCTTGGGAGGTGGCGCTCCCGGCGAGACGCAGCCGCAGCCGCCACGGCTCGGGCCGCCAGGCGATCGCGGGCCCGAGCTGCCTGGAACCGTCGGCTTCCACGATCTCGGCCCGCAGGCGCCCGGTCGCGCACAGGGCCGGGAGCATTGCTGCAACCTGGAACGGCTCGAGGTCGAAGGAGTGCGGCAGCAGATCTCGCCGCCAGGAATCGAAACCGCCGCCGTAGCTGTCCGCAACCTGGACTCCAGCCAGCATTCCGAGGATCTCTCGGTCGGCGATCTCCGGCAGCGAAGGGATGGCATGGCGCTCGAGCCGCAGGTGTGTCCGCTTCCCCCACCCGCCCTCCTTGGCGGGAGAGCGCACTTCGCACGTCAGCCGGAGGCGCCGCTCCTCGTGCCCCGGCGGTGTTCGCAGCACGTAGAGCAGCTCGCGTGCCGCTGCGGCTGGCCCTTCCGTCGAAGGCGAAGAGTGATGCCGGGCGGACCGGCCGATGCGCGCGAGCTCGGTCTGCCAGTTTCTCGCGACGAGTGCCGGCTCCTCGACCAGGGCCCCTGCCGGCGGCGGCGTATGCAGAGGGGTGGAAGTCCTCACAAGTCCCTGACGCGAATCCTCGTCGGCCGCGCGCGCATTCGCTCCTGGACCTACAGACTCGAAGTCGCCGGCGGCGAGCTCCAGGCTGGCATACCAATCCGCCGACCGCGCGGGCCAACCTTCGAGCCCCAAACGCGAAGCCACAGTCGCGACCACCGCCCAGACGTGTTTGCAGGCTTCGAGCTCGCGATCGAAGTAGGGGCAGGTACAAGAGTAGTAGGCCATGCGGTGGCGCTGCCGGAGCTCCACCGTGTACGGGAACGTACCGCGCACCTCCGCCGTGACGGAGCCGGCTTCGGCCCGAACGAGGCGGACCGCCTTGCGCACGAAGTAGTCGTTTCCCCGCTTGCGGACCTCCGCCGGGACAAGACGCTCCAGAGACTTGGGGATTCCGGTCATTCGCGCGCGGGAGAGGGTGGCAATCGCTAAGTCGACGAGCGGAGGCGGTCCTCCTGGGCTTCGTCGAGCGACCGGAAGCGCCGGACGCCGCGCGAGGACGGCAGCCGCTCTGCCCCTTCTCCGGCCAGACGAACCCGTCGTGCGAACTGACTCAGCGCGAGAAAAGTGGCCAAGCTGGCTCGCGGACCCTCCTCGAGCGCCCGCCTCGCCTCCTCCAGGTCCCGGAATCTTTCGACCGGCATCTCAGCCCTCGTCCAGTGAAAACTTGCGACGGAGTTGCTCTGCATCGGCGCGATCGAGCTCGCGAGCGGTCCCACGCTTCATGCGAAAGAGCGTCAGCGGGGTCGCGACCCGAACCGGTACGCCATCGAAGTCCTTCATTTCCCACTCCAGGTCGGCGTAGTGGAACATCTCGCCGATTTGCACCAGGAGGTCGATCAGGAACTCGTGTGCCGGAGGTCCGTAGCGCACGACGCCGTACTCTCCCGAGAGGTCCCGCGCCGTAATACCGGCAATCTCCGGATCGTGAAAGACCGCGTTGAGCGCCGCTCGCACCCGCCCGGTATTCTCCTCTCCCGGCGCGACGAAGAGGTCGATATCTTCCGTCGTCCTGCCGAGCCCGTGAACGAGCAGCGCCAGACCTCCTACCAGGATGTACTCCACTCTCTCCCGGTGCAGGGCCTCGAACAGCTGGCGCAGGATCACTTCATCGAGCGGCGCGAGCACGCCCGGATGCTAACACCCGCGATTGGAGCTCGAGCACTTCCTGACGGCTCGGAGCGCTCAGAGCTCGTAGACCCGCCCTTGTTCGAGGAACCCGATGTCGGGGTTCTCGAGGGCGGCGATCTCTTTCTGTATCTGCTCGATGCAGGGCGGCTTCAAGTGATGAAGGAGCACCGGAATGCGGCGATCGCGCTTCTTGAGCTCGATCGCCACCGTCGCCGGGGTGAGGTGGCCGGAGACGTCGGCGATTCCCTGCATGGCGTTGTCGAAGCTGCAGTCGAGCCAGATCCCCTTCAGGTTCTCGGTGCGGTTGGCGATCTCCCACAGCCGTTGCGTCGGGCCGGTGTCGCTCGACCAGAGGAAGCTCGAATCCCCGTTCTCGATCAGGAAGCCGTAGGTCGGCACGACGTGGTTCACCGGGATCGGCGTGAACCGCACGCCGCCGGCGCCACCCACCTCGCCAATAACGACCGGAACCTCGTCCTGGAGCTCGTGGAAGCGGATCACCGGCAGCAGGTGATTGGGCAGGCGGGTGAAATCGGGCCAGGTGTCGTTGTTGAAGAGATGCCGCCGCAGGGCGTAGATCGTTGCCGGAGAGGCGTAGATGTCGACCGCCTCGCGGAGCTTCCCGAAGACGTTCTCGATGAAAAACGGCAGTGACGACGTGTGATCCATGTGGGAATGGGTCAGCACGATCGAGTGGATGAGCCGCTGCCGGGCGATCGGCAGACTCTGTGACAGCGAGCCGGCGTCGAGCGCGATGACGTCGTTCAACAGGAGACATGTCATGCGGCAGTCGATGCTCTCGCCGCCATAGCTGCCCAGAATCTCTACTTTCATCACTTACCAGTCATTGTACTCTCGCTCGATTTTCTCCGACAAGGAACGAGCTAACAGCTCCCCGGATTCGACCCGGAAGCGCCCTGCCGCGAAGAGGCGCTCGAAAGCGGCCACCACTGTAGCGCAGTGCTGCACGCCGGCATGGCTGACGATCTCCCCCGCCGCGACATCGTGCGTCAGGGCAGTGCGGTAGGGGCGGCTCGTCGTCATGGCGTCGAACGTGTCGGCCACCGCGACGATTCGCGCGGCGAGTGGAATGGCCTCGCCGGCGAGGCCGTCGGGGTAGCCCCTGCCGTCGATCCGCTCGTGATGGTTGCGGATGATCGGCAGGATCTCGCGCAGCGAGTCGATCCGCGAGACGATCTCCGCGCCGTCCTCGGGGTGGCGCCGCATCGCAGCGGCCTCCGCCGGGTCGAGCGCCGACGGCTTCAGGAGCACCTGGTCGGGAACGCCGATCTTGCCGATGTCGTGCAGCGTCGCGCCGAGAGCGAGACTTTCGAGTGCCTCGGAGTCGAGTCCGAGCTCGCGCCCGAGCAGGAGCGAGTACGCAACCACCCGCTGGAGGTGCCCCCCGGTGTAGGGATCGCGCTTTTCGACCGCCTCCGCGAGTGCGGTGACGGTCTCCACGTAGAGGCGCTGCTGCGCGGCGTAGAGGCGGGCGTTTTCGAGGGCGTGGGCGAGCGGCCCGGCAAAGAGCTGCATGCGGCGCGTATCGCCGTCCGAAAAGGCCGCCTTGCCCACCGGGTTGAGCAGCTGCAGGACGCCGATCACCTTACCGCGCGCGATCAGCGGCACGGCGAGGATCGCGCGGGTGTCGAACTCTTCGCTCGTGTCGCCACGCCAGCGCGGGTCACTGGCGACATCGTTGATCGTCTCGGCGCGCCCAGAGGCCGCAACGGCGCCGACGATCCCCTGCCCGACGGGAATGCGGAGGTTCTCGATCTCCGGCGCGGCGCGTCCACGTACAACACGGAAAAAGAGCTCTCCCGCCGCCTCGTCGAGCTCCCAGATCGAGCTCGTCTCGGCTTTGCAGAACTCTTCCGCCTTGGTCAAAGCAAGCGAGAGCACGCGCCTCAGATCCAGCGTTGCGGCGAGCTCGAGACCGATCTCGAGCAGTGCCTCCTGCTCCCGGACGCGGCGCTCGAGATCGCTCGCCGGATGCGGCGTGTCGCTGTTCATCGCCGGTGCGTTCCCGCGCCTAGAACCGCGTCCCGATCCAGAACTGGGTGCCGAAGCCGTCGCCCAAAGTGTCCTTGAAGTCCCAGAGCTGCGCGAAGTCCCAGTTCAGGTCGATCCCCATCAGGTTGATCGTGACACCGAAGCCGTAGGAGGAGACGGCGTCCTCGAGGCGGCCCTCGTCGCTGTTCCAGAAGTCGAAGTCCTGGCCGAACTCCTCGAACCAGGCGCCGCCGACGTCCAGGAAGACCCGGCCGCGCACGCCACGGAAGCTGACCACTGGCGTCGCCAGGAGGTCGATCAGCGGAAAACGGTACTCGAGATTCGCATAGAAGGCGCGATCGCCGACCATCGAACGGAAGTCCACGCCCCGAAGGTCGTCGAGACCACCGAAGTAGAGCGGGATGATCTGGTTGCCGGTGGCGTAGCCGGTATAGAGGCGCACCGCGAGGTTGCTGCGCTGGCTGACGGCAAGGTACTGGCGTACCTCGAGCTCGTACTGCGTGTAGAGCGCGCCGCCCTCGTCCTGGTCGAGCGCGTAGACGGCGTCGAGGCGCCAGCGCCGGCCCGAGACCGGTCCGTGCTGGGTGAAGACCGCGCTGTCGCCGACCATGGCGGCCGTGAGGTACGGGTATTCGTTCTTGATCTCGATCGTTTCGGGCACCAGGATGCCGTCGTCATTGATCGTGCCATCCCCGGTGGGATAGTTCGCCTTCTGGAAGATGTAGCCGGCCCCGGCCGAAACGCGGTGGTAGAGCGAGAAGGGATAGGTCCAGCTGCCCTGCATGCCGGTCTGCTGGATCGCCTGCTGGCGGGTCTGACGATCGAGCGGCGACCCCGTGACCCCGCCGAGGACGTAGAAGTCCCGCCGGTCGAACGCCTGCACGGACCAGGTCCAGCGATGCGAAAGATCGAGGTAGGCGACATCGAAGTTCGAGAAGCTCGAGACCGAGCTGAAGTTGATGATCATCCGGCGATCGCCGAGGTAGTCGGAGAGCGACAGGTAGGTGTAGCCGAGCAGCGTCTGGTCGTCGGTGACCCCGACCGACGCCCCGGCGTCCTCGACGAAGAGCTTGAAGCCCCGGTATTTCGAGCGGTTGGCCTCGTCGAGGGTCACCCGGATGTCGGGCTCGAACTGCTCGAGCGGCTGGACGACGACCGGTTCGGCCGGCGGAACCGCAATCGTCGCGTCGGCCACCGGCTTGTCGATGTCGACCAGGTAGAGGTCGAAGCCGCCGCGCCAGAAGCCGGCATAGACCACCTGGTCGATCGCCCCCTCACGCCTCAGCACCGTCGGCATCAGGCAGCCGGTCACGGCGTTGGTGAGCTGCAGAGTCCGGCCGGTCGCGAGCTCCATGGAGTAGATGTTGTCGATACCGCTCCGGTCGGAGGTGAAGACCAGCCAGCTGCCGTTCGAGCTGTAGATCGCGTCCTTGTCGGTCCAGTCGCCCACGGTCAGGCGGAAGCGCTGGCTGCGGTTCTGGAGGTCGACCCGGAAGAGGTGGCCGTAGTTCTCGCCGATCACGGAGGTGAAGACGATCGCGCCGCCGTCCGGCGAGAAGACCGGGGCGCCGTCGTAGGTCTCGTCGTCGGTGACGCTGGTCACCTCCCGGGTCTCGAGGTCGACGACATAGATGTCGAATCGGCCGGCGCGATTGGCGGCGAAAGCGACGCTCCGCCCATCGGGGCTGAAAGCCGGGTTCATCTGCTGCTCGACCTCCATCTCGATCGTCTTGACGAGCTTGCGCTTCAGCACGTCGAAGATCATGAGGCTGCGCCCGCGCTCGCGCTTGGCGAAGGCGGCGACGTAGTTGCCGTCGGCCGAGAAGGCGAGGTCGCGGCCCATGCGCGCGCCGATGGTCAGAAACTGCGCCGCCAGGTATTCGTAGCTTCCGGTGTAGCCCTTGGTCAGGTTGGCGATGGGGCGTCGGGTGCGGGTGTCGTAGAGCACGATGTCGAGATCGCCGCGGGTCACCGCGAGAGCCGCCACGAGGTCGCCGGAGGGCGACGCCGCCGGCGACAGCACCTGCTGGATCTCCCCTTTTTCGTCGCGGAAAGGGCGCCCGAAGTCGGAAGGCTCGCCGGTCTCCACCAGTTGCGGCAGGTACTTCTTGCGCAGCCAGCGGCGGAAATCGAGGTCGAAATCCTCGGGGTCGATCCGGAAGGAGCGCTCCACCGCCCGGTCGGCCCGCCCACCGAAGGTGTTGCGGAACTCGAACAGGAAGTCGCGGAAACCCTCCTTGCCCCAGCGCTCCTCGATGAAGTCGAAAGCGGCGTGGCCGAAGCGGTAGGCGAGAAAGCCGGAGGAGCCACGCTGCAGGATCGACGGGATCGAGTCGTTCACCACCGCGTCGCGCAGGTACATCTTGTCCGAGGTGGACTCGTCCTTCGCCATGTAGCTCGCCATGCCTTCCATGAACCACTGCGGAGCGTTGCCGCCGACTCCGCGTCCGATCTTGCCAGCGTAGAGGATGTCGTATTGGAAGATGTGCGTCAGCTCGTGCAGGATCAGGGCGAAGAGCTCGCCGTCCGGCAGGTCGATCGGCAGCACCATGCGGTTCCTCACCGGACTCGCGAAGGCGCCGACGCCTTCCGGGATGAAGTTGAGAATGATGTTGTTCTGTTCGAACGCCGAGTGCGTGGCGTAGAAGATCATCGGGATCGGATCCTGGATCTGATGATCGAACTCCCGCGTCAGCCGGTCGTAGGCGCTCTCGGCGAGCGACGCGACCTTCTCGAGCTGGGCGGCCTCGGATTCGTAGTAGAAGAAGGTGAAGTGCGGCGAGGCGTAGAGCTTCCACTCGAAGTCGCGGTACTGGATCTTGTTCTTCCCGAACTGCGCCTCTGCGGCGGCGGGAGCGAAGACCAGGGCGAGAAGGACAGCCATCGCGAGCCGAGCGCGAAGGGTGAGCGCACGGCCGTTGCGAGCGGCCGATCGATCCAGGCGATCCAGATGAGCCAAGGGGAACTCCTTTCCGGTCAATCGGTCAACAGCGTGCGGCTGGTCTCGACCGTCTTCTGCGTGAAGACGTTGACGATGCGGTCTTCGAGCGACGCCAGGTTCTCGAACATTCCTTTCAGAGGATCGGCGCCCTCGCCCTCGAACTGTTTGAAGTCCTTGAAGTTGTCGAAAAAGATGCGTTCGCCGGTAAGGCCGTCGAAGACCATCATCGCGATGTCGTAATCGAACCCGGTGCGCTCGACCAGAACCTGGCGGTAGTAGACCCGCCCGTCGTAAGGCGAGACGTACTCCTCGGTGCGGTAGCCGCTCTTGTCCTGGACGTCGAAATCGAGACTGCCGGCGACGATGAGGTCGGCCTGGCTGCGTTCGCCCAGGGCGCGCCAGAACTCGGCGTTGCGCGACAGTACTTCGAGATCGTAGGAGGGATAGTCGACCGGGCCGCTCTCGAGGATCTTGAGCGAGGTTTCGCGCCGCAACACTTTGACGAGATAACGCTCGAACTCGCGCTGGACGTTCAGCGAGGAGGCACCCGGAGTCTCGCCGGCGCCCTCGCGGGTGATGACGATGAACGGTGCCGGGGTGATCGAGCGCTTGCCGGCGAGGTCGATTCGCGCCCGCACCGGGAGGCGGAGCTTGACCTCCACGGCGGCGGCGAGCGGGATCGCTCCCAAGAGACCGGCTGCGAGGGCCACCAGGAAGAGGCGCTTCGTGCGGCGACGGGTGATCACCTTTCACCCCCGCTGGCGACATTGGGCACCGAATCAGAGGGCTGTGGTTGGGGAGGCGGGACTTCTGCCGGCGCCGGCGGCGGCTCGGGAGTCGGTTCCGGCGCAGGATCGGTCGTCGGCTCGTCCGCGGCAGGAGACTCCGTCGTCCCTGGAGCTCCAGGAGGCGTTGGCACGAGCGCCGGCGCCGTGGCGGCTGCCGTCGCCTTTCGGGGACGGTAGCCTTGATAGAACTCGGCAAAGCGGGAGTAGTTCTGCTTCAAGACCCGGTTCTCGGGCGCGAGTAGGAGCGCCTCGCGATAGGTCGCGAGCGCATCCTCGAACCGGCCGCCGGCTTCGTAGCAGATCGCCAGGTTGTTGAGGATCGAGACGCTCACGGGTTGAAGGCGGCGCGCCTGCTCGAAGCGGAAGAGCGCTTCGCTCCACAGTCCGCGCTTGGCCATGTCGACCCCGAATGCGAGCTGCGACTTGCCGTCCTGGGTCGATTTCGCGCGCGCGCCGGAGGCGCCGACCAAGCTCAACAGCAGGACCGACATCGTGACTGCGCTGCGCGCGACCTTGAGCCGGTTCATAGACCCCCTCTTGCTCGCCGACCGGGAACCCCTCGCACGGCGGACGCCTGCTGCGTGCCTGCGCCACCGGTCGGCAGAATATACGACGCATTCCCGGACTCTGGTTTCCCCCGGGGCAAAGGGCCGCCGGCGGAACTGCCAGATCCGGACGCGAAAAATCGTCTTTACCAACTGCTCATGAAAGCGATGCAAGGTGCAGACCGCCCCTCCGACCGCGCTCTCCTGGTGGCTCTCAACGCCGCCCCCGGCCTTCCCCGCGCTGCGATTTGCCGGCTGGGGCTCGAATTGGCGAGCTGGCGCAGCGGCGTGGCTCCGGCCGACGAACAGGAGTTGGCCGCTCGATTCTCCATCTCTTTGGATTCGTTGCGGACAGCAACCGGCTGCTTCGAAGACGCTCCGGCAGCGCTCGCCCGCGAGGAACAGGTGGCCGACCGCCTCGGCGCGCGCCTCATCACCCGTCTCGACGCGGACTACCCCGCCGGACTCGGAGAGCTCGCTCTGCCGCCGCCGGTCCTCGCGATCGCAGGAACGCTCGGTTCCGGCCCTCCCCTAGCCCCCGCCGTCGCCATCGTCGGCTCGCGTCACGCCACTCCCTACGGTCTCGAGGTCGCCTCCTGGCTCGCCCGCGAGATCGCCAGCCGGGGGGTCATCGTCGTCTCCGGCTTCGCCAAAGGGATCGACGCCGCCGCTCACGAGGGGGCACTGGCCGCCGAGCACGGTCGGACGGTGGCCGTCCTCGGATGCGGACTCTCCTTCGACTACCCGAAGGGACATCGCGATCTCGGCCTGCGCATCCGCAACCGAGGGGCGCTGGTGAGCGAGTTTCCCTGCGCCCTGCCGCCCGCGGCGGCGAACTTCCCGGTGCGCAACCGGATCATCGCCGCCCTGGCCGAAATCACCGTCGTGGTCGAAGCGGCGGCCCGCTCCGGCTCCCTGATCACTGCCCGGCTGGCCCTCGAGCTCGGGCGCGAAGTTCTCGCCGTCCCCGGCCGGATCACCGATGAGCAGGCGCTCGGCGCGAACGATTTGCTGCGCGATGGAGCCGGGCCGGTGACCCATCCGGCCGACATCCTCGAGCGCCTCGGACTCGCGGCGGGCGCTCGCGCGGGAAGTGCGCCACTCGTCCAGCCGGAGCTCCCGCCGGCACAGGCCACCCTTCTCGCGCTCCTCGACCCGGCACGCGACCGGGCGGTCGACAGCCTCGCCTCGAGCGCCGAGATGGAGATCGGCGTGGCGGTCTCGGCCCTGCTCGAGCTCGAGCTCGCCGGCTGGGCCTTACGCGCCCCCGGCGGGGGCTACCGGCGGGGGTCCCCTTGACGCCTGTGGTAACGTCCGCCCCCTCGAAAAGCTTCCCGGCGGTCTCCCGAGCCGCCCGGCCGAAGAAGTGGCATCCGCGGCATCCCCGGCATCGATTGCCATCCGGAGGCCGCCAGCAGGACCCGGCGCGGAATTTCCGCCGCGCCGCCTCCGTTCTCGGACTCCCGTGGCCAAAAACCTGATCATCGTCGAAAGCCCCGCCAAGACGCGCACCCTGAAGAAGTTTCTCGGCCGCGACTGGGCCGTCGAAGCCTCCGTCGGACATATCCGCGACCTGCCCAAGAAAGACATGGGGCTGGGACCCGGATACGAGCCGACCTACGCCGTCCTCGCCACCAAGAAGGATGTCGTCAAGAAACTGAAGGAGGCGGCGAAGAAGGCCAAGCACATCTACCTCGCCCCCGACCCCGACCGCGAGGGCGAAGCGATTGCCTGGCACATCGCCGAAGTTCTGGGCGATGTCGATGGCGAAGTGCATCGCGTCACCTTCAACGAGATCACCCAGAGCGCGGTCCTCAAGGCGCTGGAGAACAAGGGCAAGATCGACTTGAACCGGGTCGACGCGCAGCAGGCACGACGCGTCATCGACCGGCTGATGGGTTTCAAGCTTTCGCCGCTGCTGTGGGACAAGCTGAAGCGCGGGCTCTCCGCCGGGCGGGTGCAGTCGGTGGCGCTCAAGATGGTCTGCGAGCGCCAGGCCGAGATCGACGCCTGGAAGTCCGAGGAGTACTGGATCGTCGGCGGGCGGTTCGCGGCGCAGGCGCCGCCGGAGTTCTCGGCGCGCCTCCACCAGATCTCGGGCAAGAAAGCACGGGTCGGTGACGGCACCCAGGCGGCGGCGATCGAGAAGGATCTCCTTTCGGGCTCCTTCCGGGTCGCGGCCATCGAGCGCAAGGAATCGAAGCAGCGCCCCTCGCCCCCCTTCATCACCAGCCGCCTGCAGCAGGAGGCAGCGCGGAAGTTCAGCTACTCGGTGAAGCGCACGATGGGCATTGCGCAGGGCCTCTACGAGGGCAAGGAGGTCGGCGACCGCGGCCAGATCGGTCTCATCACCTACATGCGTACCGATTCGACGCGCGTCGCGGCGGAGGCGATCGACGCCGTGCGCGAGACGATCGCCAAGACCTACGGCGCCGACAAGCTCCCGCCAAAGCCAAATTTCTA
>JANNGS010000003.1:57500-73362 GCA_031403995.1 Thermoanaerobaculia bacterium | reverse complement strand
CGCCGGATTCGACATGGAAGGTGCTGCGGTTGCTGCGGAAGGCGTTCCAGTAGAGGTGGAACCAGAGATCGGAGACGGCGTCCGCGGGGTCGGTCGAGGGATTGCGCCAGACGATGCGCTCGCGGCCGATGATCTCCTTCTTCTCGGCGTCGAGGGTGACCGCGATGTCATAGGAGACGACCTGGTCGGCGGCGACCGGGAGGCTCGAAGCGTGAGCCGGCGGCAGGGTGCAGAGAATCGCGAGAGCGAAGGCGGTCGCGCGAAGATGAGCGGGCATGAATGAGAGAGTCTCCGGTGAGGCGTCAGTTCTGTCAAGGCGCCGAGAGGCGGTGAGGCGGCGCCGGTCCGGAACTAAGATACCGCCTTCCAGATCGGAGAGCTCATGGCCCTGTCGCTGCGCCGTTCCCTGTTCGCGATGGTCGTACTTTCCTCCTCGATCGCGTTTCCAGGAGTCCTCTCCGCGGCCGTCACCGAGAGCGACTACGCCGATCTGCGATGGCGATTGCTCGGGCCGTTCCGCGGTGGTTGGGCGACGGCGGTCGCCGGCATCCCGGGCGACCCGGCGACCTTCTTCTTTGGCGGCGCCGACGGCGGGGTCTGGAAGACCATCGACGCCGGTGTGACCTGGGTACCGATCTTCGAGCGCGGCAGGGCCTCTTCGATCGGCGCCATGGCGATCGCGCCGGGCGATCCGCGGGTGATCTGGATCGGCACCGGGCAGGTGCACCAGCGCTGGGACGTGGTCTCCGGCGAGGGGCTCTACCGTTCGACCGACGGCGGCGCCACCTGGTCGCCGGCGGGACTCGCCGACAGCCGGCATATCGGCAAGATCTGGGTCGATCCCGGGAACGCCGAGGTCGCCATCGTCGCAGCGCTCGGACACCTCTTCGGACCGGGCGGTGAGCGCGGGCTCTTCCGCACGGAAGACGGCGGCAGGAGTTGGACCAGGGTGCTCTACCGCGACGCCGACACCGGGGCGGTGGAGATCGCCGGCGATCCGGCGCATCCGGAGCGGCTCTACGCGGCGCTCTGGCAGGTGCGGCGCCACCCTTGGTTGGACTACTTCCAGCCGACCGAAGGGCCCGGAAGCGGCGTCTACACCTCGAGCGATGGCGGTCGCAGCTGGGTGCCCGCCGGGCGCTCCGGCTGGCCTTCGGGCGACCTCGGCAGGATCGCCCTGGCGGTCGCCCCGGGGAGCGCGGGCCGACATGTCTGGGCGGCGGTCTCCGGCAAGGGGCTCTTCGCGTCGCAGGACGGCGGCGCCTCTTGGTCGCAACTCACCGCCGACGGCAGCGTCGCGGGGAGCTACATGGCAAACCTCACCGCCGACCCGCGCGATCCCGCGCGGCTCTGGGTGATGGGGCGTGGCCTGCGCCGGTCGGACGACGGCGGCAAGAGCTTCACGATTGCCAAGGGCGCGCCGGGCGGGGACGACTATCACATCCTCTGGATCGATCCGACGGACAGCCGGCGCATGATCACCGGCGCCGACCAGGGGGCCGTCGTGACGCTGAACGGCGGCGCCTCCTGGAGCAGCTGGTACAACCAGCCGACGGGGCAGTTCTATCGCCTGGCGGCCGACCGGCGCTTCCCCTACTGGATCTACAGTGGCCAGCAGGACAGCGGCACGGTCGGCATTGCCAGCCGGAGCGACTACGGCCAGCTCACCTTCCGCGACTGGCATCCGGTCGGCGGCGACGAGCGCGACGGCGACGTCCCCGATCCGGCGGATCCCGACATCGTCTACGGCGCCGGTTTGGGCGGCCGGCTCTCGAAGTGGAACGCGCGCACCGGCGAGGTGCAGAACGTCTCGCCCTGGCCGGTCCCCTCTTACGCCGCACGCCCCGGCAGCACGCGCTACCGCTACAGCTGGATCACTCCGCTGGCGATCTCGCCGCGCCCGCCGCATGCGATCTATCAGGGCGCCCAGGTCCTCTTCCGCTCGACGGACGGCGGCGCCTCGTGGCAGACGATCAGCCCCGACCTCACCGGAGCGACCCCTCCGATCACCCCCCCGACCGCCCCGTCGATCGCCCCGCCGGGCTGCGACGGCGACGTGCCTTTGGCGCGGGCGACGGCCTGTGGCTTCGGCGTCATCTTCGCCATCGCGCCTTCGCCAGCGGCGGACGCGCAAATCTGGATCGGCACCGACAACGGCCGAGTGCAGCTCACGCGCGACGACGGCGCGAGCTGGACGGAGGTCACGCCGCCGGGGCTTGGCGAGTGGAGCAAGGTGAACACCATCGATGCCTCCGCCACCGACCCCGGCACGGCCTACGTCGCGGCCGATCGTCACCGCCTCGACGAGATGCGCCCGGTCGCCTTCCGCACTCACGACTTCGGCGCCACCTGGGTCGACATCGGCCGCGGCCTGCCGCCGGACGAGTGGCTCGGCGCGCTGCGCCAGGATCCGAAGCAGGCAGGCCTGCTCTATGCCGGCACCCACCGCGGTGTCCACGTCTCGTTCGACGACGGCGAGAGCTGGCGGAGCCTGCAGCTCAACCTGCCGACGACGGGCATCAACGATCTGCTGGTGGCCGGCGACGACCTCGGTGACCTGATCGTGGCGACGCAGGGGCGCGCGATCTGGGCGCTCGACGTCGTCGAGCCGCTGCGGAGTCTCGCGGCGATGGCGGCGACGGTGGCGATGCCGGCGAAGTCCGCGCCAAACGCGATCGACCGCAGCCGGCCGACGCTGCTGCCGCCGGCCGCGGCGGTGCGCCTGCGGGCGAACCAGAACAAGGACACGCCGCTGCCGCCCGAAGAGCCGCGCGGCGAGAACCCGCCGACCGGGGCGGTTCTCGACTACCTGCTTCCGGTGACGGCGCGGGGCCCCGTGGTGATCGAGATCTACGACGCCTCCGGCTCCCGGGTGCGGCGGTTCGCCAGCGACGAGCTCCCCGACCGTCCTCGTGCCGGGGTCTACTTCGCCGACCGATGGCTGGCCGAGCCCGATCTGCCCGCGACGACGGCGGGGCACCATCGCTTCGTCTGGGATCTGCGCCGCGAGCGCCCGCGGGCGCTCGACTACGACTATTCGATTGCCGCGCTTCCGGGCAAGGAGACGCCACCCTCGCCGCAGGGCGCGCTGGTTCCTCCCGGGAGGTATGAGGCGCGGCTCACCGTCGATGGCGTCGAGTTGCGCCAGCCGGTCACCGTGGTCGCCGATCCGCGGGTGAGTTTCACCGCCGCCGAATACGAAGAGACAGCGGGCTTCCAGGGCAGCGTTGCGAAGCTCCTCGCCGACTCCGCGACTCTCGCCGCGGCGATCGGCGGATTCGAGGCGCGTCTGGGCGCGGCAGCAGAAAGGAGTGAGGGCCGCGGCGAGCGTTCCGTCGCAGAGGTGCGCCACCGGCTCGGCGAGCTGCGCTCCGGCGACGATCCGGCAGCGGTCAACGGCAGGCTCTCCGGCCTTGCCGCCGACCTCGAAAGCTCCGACTCCCGGCCGACGGCGCCGCAGCGCGAGCTGCTCGCGGAGTGCCGGGTCCAGATCGAGCGCTTCTCGGAGCGGTGGAGCGACTTCGCGCAGCGGGAAATGCCGCGCATCGAGCGCCGGCTCGGTCTGGGAGAGAGTGCCCGGCGCTAGATGACCCGGTCGCTGCCGCCGTCGACCGGGATCTGCGCGCCGGTGGTCTTGGCGAAGAGGTCGGTCGCAAGAGCCGCGGCGAGCTCGCCGACGTCGCGGGCGCTGACCTCGCAGCCGAGGAGATTGCGCCGCTTGTACTGCTCGACCGAGAGACCGTAGCGCGCGGCACGCTGCTCGAGCACCTCCGGGGTCCACAGGTCGGTATCGAAGACGGCGTCAGGGTGGAGAATGTTGACCCGGACGCCGCGCGGCGCGAGCTCGAGGGCGGCGATGCGGGCGAGTTGGACGAGCGCCGCCTTCGAGGCCGAGTAGGCCGCCGCTCCGGGGCCGGGCGCGAGGACATTGCGCGAACCGATGACGACCACCGAGGCGCCGAAAGGCGCCAGGGAGAGGAGCGGCACCGCGGCGCGCAACAAGCGGAAGTTGGCTTCGACGTTGACCTCGAAAGCGCGCCGCCAGAGCTCGTCCGGCAAGTTCTGGATCTCTTCGCCGGCGGCGAAGAAGCCGAGGTTCAGCACCAGCACGTCGAGCCCGCCGAAGCGCTCGACCGTGAGCTCCAGAGTGCGGCGCAGGGTCGCCTCGTCGGTGGCGTCGCCCTCGACCGCCAGAAGGTCCGCACCGTCGAGTCCGAGCGGCTGGCGGTCGAGGCCGGTGACGGCAGCCCCCCGCCGGCGCAGGGCTTCGAGGCAGGCGCGTCCGATGCCGCGCGCCGCGCCGGAGACCAACGCGACCCGGCCGCCGAGCTCCGGCGCCGCCACTGCGGACTTCAACTTGGCCTGCTCGAGCTCCCAGTACTCGACCTCGAAGAGCTCACGGTCCGGAAGCGGGCGATAGCCGCCCAGGGTCTGCGCCGCCTGCACGGCGGCGAGGGTGTGGCGCGAGATGGCGAGCGCAGCGGCGGCGGCGCGCGCCGTGTCGCCGAACCCGACGACGCCGCATCCCGGAAGGAGCGCGACGCGCGGCGCGAGGTCGAGGCGCTCCAGGGAGCGATCGGCGCAGTGGTCGGCGAAGTAGGCCGCGTAGCCGTGCCCGTACTGCGCTACCGCCGGCGCCGAGATCTTCGGATCGGTCAGGCAGAGCGGCCATGGTTTTGTACGCAGCGCGTGGTCGGGGGTGAGCGGGCCGCGCGCCGCGGCACGCCGGAACCGGGCGTCGTGGATGGCCGCGCGTGCCTCGGCGCCGGCATCCAGGCGGGCGATGAGCGGGCGCCCGGCGAGCATCGAAACTTCGCAACGCAGCGCCGCGACGTCGAGGCTCGTCCAGCGGCTCTCCCGCGGCGTCCGAGGCTCCTTGCCGGCGGACATTGCGGACTTGGCGGGCATGCGGCCGGTGGACGGCAGGCGTTTGCGTGCGCGTTCGACACTGGCGAGCATGCGCTCGTAACTCTCTCGCGCCGTCGCGCCGAAGGTGAAGATGCCGTGGTGCTCCACCACGATCCCGCTCCAGCGCGCCGCACCCTCGCCGGCGGCGAGCCAGAGGCCCCGCACCATCCGGGCGAGATCGAACCCCGGCTTGGCGTACGGCACGATCAGGTGATCAGCGCCCCAGATCTCCTGCGCCAGGCGCCGTCCGGAGCGCGAGTCGAGCACCGCGAGCGCCGAGTCGGCGTGCGTGTGGTCGATGAATCGCGCCGGGAGGAAGGCGTGGAGCAAGGCTTCGCAGGACGGCGTCGGCGCGTCGGGATCGAGGCGCAACTGGCGCAGCTCGCGCAACAGCGCAGTGTCGGTGAGGGTCGCGAGCTCGAGCAGGCGGCAGGCGCCCGCGAGATCGACCGGAGCGAAGCCCGCCGCCGTGACGTCCGCCAGGTCGGCTCCGCTCCCCTTGACCCACAGCACGGAGCGGCGCTCGCCGTGGAGGTCGTGCAGCGTCGACTTGACCGAAGTGTTGCCGCCGCCGCAGAGCACGAGCGAGGGCTCGGCGCCGAGCAGGCGCGAGGTATAGATGCGCTCGCCGAGGTCGGGGTCCGAAGTCGACCGCGCCCAGCCCTGCGCTTCAGCGTCGCTCCAGCGGGAGCGCACGCGGCCGAGCGGTGGAGCGGGGCGACGGGTTGGCAAGGTGTCGGGCCGGTATCAGGAAGATACCGCGACCGCTCGCGCAGTGGTGGCGGCATCCGAGAGGGGCGACAGGGGCGACCGGGAGGCCTGCGGCGAGCGGGACGGAACGGGTTCGAAGACGGCGCTGAAATGGCGCAACGCCGGCGACTGTTCGACGATGCGGATGCCGGGGATTTCGTCACGGTGCGCGGCGATCTCGCCCAGGGCCTCGATGACGTAATCGATGTGGCTCTGAGTGTAGACGCGACGCGGGATGGCCAGTCGCACGAGATCGTGTTCGGCGTAGTGCTCTTCGCCGGTCGCCGGATCGCGCCGCCCCATCATCACCGACCCGATCTCGACGCTGCGGATTCCGGCGTGGCGGTAGAGCTCGACGGCGAGCGCCTGGCCGGGATACTGGTCGCGCGGGAGGTGCGGCAGGAACGCTCGCGCGTCGAGATAGATGGCGTGCCCGCCGGGCGGTTGGAGGATCGGAACCCCGGCTGCGGCGATGCCCTCGCCGAGGTACTGCACCGAAGCGTGCCGGTACTCCTGGTAAGAGAGATCGAGCGCTTCGTAAAGACCGACCGCGATCGCTTCGAGGTCGCGTCCGGCGAGCCCGCCGTAGGTCGGGAAGCCCTCGGTCAGGATGAGCAGCTCCTCTTCGTGGCGCGCCACGGCATCGTCGTTCGTGCACAGGAAGCCGCCGATGTTGGCCATGCCGTCCTTTTTGGCGCTCATCGTGCAGCCGTCGGCAAGCGCGAACATCTCGCGCGCGATGTCGATGAGAGCGATGTCCGCGAAACCGGGTTCACGCGCCTTGATGAAGTAGGCATTCTCGGCGAAGCGGCAGGCATCGAGATAGAACGGCACGCCACGCGCGCGGCAGAGAGCCGAGGCAGCGCGCAGGTTGGCCATCGAGACCGGCTGGCCGCCACCGCCGTTGTTGGTGATGGTGACGAACGCGACCGGGACGCGCCCCGGCGGGTGGGCGAGCAGCGTCTCCAGCGCGTCGAGGTCGATGTTGCCCTTGAAGGGATGGAGCTCGCCCAGCTGGCGGCTCTCGCGGCAGGGCAGGTCGATCGCCGTCGCGCCCGCGGCCTCGATGTTGGCGCGCGTGGTGTCGAAGTGGGTGTTGTTCGGCACGCAGTCGCCGGGCTGGAGCATGGTCGCCGCGAGAATCCGCTCCGCGGCCCGTCCCTGGTGGGTCGGGATCACATGGCGGAAGCCGAAGATGTCCTTCACCGCGGCTTCGAAACGCCCGAAGCTCGGGCTGCCGGCGTAGGACTCGTCGCCGAGCATGAGCGCCGCCCACTGCGCGGCGCTCATCGCGCCGGTGCCGCTGTCGGTCAGCAGGTCGATCACGATGCGCTGCGACGGCAGGCGGAACAGGTTGTAGCCAGCCGTTTCGAGGAGCGCCGCGCGCTCCGCAGGGGTCGTCATGGCGATCGGTTCGACACTCTTGATGCGGAACGGTTCGATAATGGTTCGCACGCTTCGACTGTAAGTCGCGGCAGGTGGTCCCGCCCCATCCATCGGGGCGGGGGGTCAGCCCGCCAGCAGGTCGGCGGCGGAGAAGCCGCCCAGATCGGCGAGTAGGGTGACCAGGATCCGGCCGGCGACCAGGGTGCGATAGTCGGCCGACGAGCGCAGGTCGTCGATCGGCCGGATATCGTGCGCGACGAGCGCCGCGCGCGCCTCGGCGGCGGCGGCGGGGTCGAGCCGCCGGCCGGCGAGCACGCCCTCTGCGGCGCCTGCGCGCACCGTCGTCGCCGCCACGCTGCCGAAGGCGATGCGCGCCGCGGCCGGGTGACGAGGACGATCCGAACGAGCAGGGTCCGATACGCCGACCGCGGCGACGACTTTCGAGATCGCCTGCGCGCGGCGGGCTCCGACCTTGCGGTAGGCGTATCGCCAACCGGAGAGGGAGCTCGCGGGAATCGAGACCGCGGTCACCAACTCGTTCGCGCGCGCGGCGGTGGCGCGGTAGCCGGTGAAGAAGTCCGACAGCGCCAGGGTTCGGCGTTCGACGCGTCGACCCTCACGCCGTGCGAGCTCCACCGTGGCGTCGAGCGCGAGGAGGACCGGCGCCGGGTCCGAGGCGGGCGAGGCGTTGCCGAGGCTGCCGCCCAGGGTACCGCGATTCTGGATGGCGACGGCGCCGATCGTCGCGGCCATCTCGGCGAGGATGGGGGCGCGCCGCAGGATCGCCCGCGAGTGGCGCAGGTCGGTGTAGGTCGTGCGCGCTCCGAGCCTCAAGCCGGCGGAAGAACTCTCGATGCCGCGGAGCTCATCGAGAAGCGTCAGGTCGAGGTAGCGGCGCGCGGGCGCCCTGCCGTCGTTCAGCAGGACGAAGAGATCGGTGCCGCCGGCCAGGGGCATCGGCCGGTCGGGGTCTGCAAGCTCCGCCAGCGCCTCCGCGAGACCGCGCGGCCGGACCACCTCGAAGGTGCTCGAGTCGCCCCTCATCCGGCGTCTCGCCCCGTTCGCCGCTGGCTGGGCTTCGCCCGCGCCGCTGCGGCGACGGCCTCCACGATCTTCACGTAGCCGGTGCAGCGGCAGAGGTTCCCGGCGAGCGCCTCGCGGATCTCGAACTCGGTCGGCTTCGCGTTCGTCGCCAGGAGGGCCGCCGCAGCCATCAGCATTCCGGGGGTGCAGATGCCGCACTGTGCTCCGCCGCGCTCCCAGAACGCCTGTTGGATGGGGTGGAGCCCGGTGGCCCCTGCGTTCCCGTCCGCCAGTCCTTCGACGGTACGGATTTTCGTGCCCGCCGCCTGGCAGGCCGCGACCAGGCAGGAGTTGACGAGCGCGCCGTCGACGAGCACGGCGCAGGCGCCGCACTCGCCTTCGCCGCATCCTTCCTTCGTGCCGGTGAGGGCGAAGTCCTCGCGCAGCACGTCGAGCAGCCGCTTCATCGGCGGCACGTCGGCCGATCGCCGCCGACCGTTCACCTCGAGGCGGAGCCTCATGCCGACGTTTCCGCTGCGGCTTTCGCGCCCCAGGCCAGCGCGATCCGCTCCGGGGTCGCGGGAATCCGATCGAGGTCGATCGCGAGCGCGTCGGCGATGGCGTTCACCGCCGCCGGCGCGCCGCCGTCCATGGGCAGCTCGCCGATTCCCTTGGCGCCGAACGGGCCGTGCTGGTAAGGGCGCTCGAGCAGGACGAGGTCGATGGTGGGTATGTCGATCGCAGTGGGCAGGACGTAGTTGGTGAGCTGGCCGTTCGCCATGCGCCCACCGCGCATCACGACCTCCTCGAACAGGCCCCATCCCAGCGCCTGGGCGAGGCCGCCTTCGAGCTGCCCTTCGGCGAGGCGCGGATGAATCGCCCGGCCGATCTCCTGCGCGCTGGTGACTCTGCGCACCGAGACCTCGAAGCTCGCGAGGTCGACCTCCACTTCGACGACGGTAGCGGCCCAGGCGTAGGCGGCGTAGGCGTCGCCGACGTAGCGCACGTCGTCGAACTCCTGCCGCGAAGGATTGCTGAAGCGGGCGCAGAAGAAAGGGTCGCCGCCAGCCGCGAGATAAGCCGCCCCGACGCGCTCGAACTCCCGCGCGGCCCAGGGCTCGCCGGGTTTCCTTCCGGCCTGCGCCGCGAGGGCGCGATCGAGAGCGCGGGCCGCGTCGGCGACGATCCGACCGACGATCGCGACGGTGCGCGAGGCAACCGTCGGACCGCTGTCGGGCACCAGGGCGGTATCGGGGTCGAACGTCTCGACCCTTTCGTAGGGGAGGCCGAGGGTCTCGGCGACGATCTGCGCGAAGACGGTGCGCGTCCCCTGGCCGATCTCCGTCGAGGAGGTCCGGACGCGAACGAATCCGCGCGCCAGGAGCTCCACGGCGGCGACCGAGGCGAGCTCGATCTCGCCGTTGCCGGTGAAGCCGGTGCCGTGAAAGTAGCAGGCCAGCCCCAGGCCTCGGCGCTTGCCGGTGTTTTTCCGGTTCCAGGCGGCATGGGCCCGTTTCGTCGCCGCCCACTTCGATCGCGCCAGGACGGCGTCGAGCGCTTGTCGGCTCGCTCCGGCATCCGACACCGCTTGGCCGGTGGCGGTGGTTCCGCCATCCTCGAGGAGGTTCCTCCTGCGGAGCTCGACGGGATCGATGCCGATGTGCGCGGCCACGCGATCGAGGTGGCGTTCGAGGGCGAAGGCGACCTGCGGCACGCCGAAGCCGCGGAAGGCGCCGTTGGGTGGTGTGTTGGTCTTCACCACCCGGCCGGTGATGCGCAGGTTGTCGCAGGCATAGGGTCCCGCGGCATGCAGCACCGCGCGCGACAGGACCACAGGGGAGAGCGTGCTGTAGGCGCCGCCGTCGAGCAGCACATCGATCTCCATGCCGAGGATCCGTCCCTGGCGATCGAGCGCGGTGCGGTGGGTGACGCGCGCGGGATGGCGCTTGGTCGTCGCCGCCATGTCCTCGGCGCGGTCGTAGAGCATGCGCACCGGCCGGCCGCAGGCCTCCGCGAGCAGCGCCGCATGGCCGGCGATCATGCTCGGAAACTCCTCCTTGCCGCCGAAACCGCCGCCGGTGGTGGATTGAACGACGCGCATGCGCTCGCGAGGCTCTCCGAAGAGGCGCGCGAGAGCCGCCACGATGTAAAAGGGACACTGCATCGAGCCGCGCACTTCGCGGATACCGCCGCGCGCCGGGTCCGGCGGAAAGGCGACGACGCCGTTGTTCTCGATGTAGGCCTGCTCCTGATGGCCGCTGCGGTAGGTCCCGGTGACGATGTGGTGGGCGAGCGGAAAGGCGCGCACCAGCTTGCCCTTGTGGATCTCGTACTTCTTGAAAGTAGTCGTCGCGCGTTCGAAGTCAAGCTCGGACGGGAGCTCCTCGTAGCGCGCCTCGAGGTGTGCGGCGGCGCGCTCCGCCGCCTCGCGCGTCGGCGCCGCGACCAACGCCACGGCCTCCTCCGGGTGCTCGGCGAGTCCGGCAACGAGGAAGGGTTGGTCCTCGCCGATCAGAGCCACAATGTTGGTCCGGCCGAAGCGAGCGAGATCGTCCGCAGTCACGACGACGGCCCCGCCCCACTCGAAAGAGGGGTCGCGCCGGATCTCCAGGAGCCGCGCGCGGGCATGCGGAGCTCTCACGGTCACCCCCCACCAGGCGCCGGGAACGTCGAGATCCGCAACGTAGCGTGCGCGTCCGGTGAGCTTTCCGAAGCCCTCATGGCGCAGCACATTCTTGCCGACGACGCGCAGCGCGCGTTGCCGGAGGTTGCTCCCGCCGGGTCGTTCGTTCCTCACGCGGAAGGGATCCTAGCGCGGTAGACTTCTGCCTGACCATGAAAGACAAGGCGCGCAGTGCCTATTCCGCGGCCGGGGTCGACATCGAAGCCCAGGAAGTGGGGCTGCGCGCGGTCAAGGAGCTCGCGCGGGCGACGTTCACTTCCGGCGTGCTCTCCGAGATCGGCAGTTTCGGTGGTCTTTTTCGCCCCGATCTTGCTGGTTTGCGCGAGCCGGTGCTGGTGGCCTCGGCAGACGGCGTCGGCACGAAGCTCGCGGTGGCCCGAATGGCCGGCGACTATTCGACCGTTGGCCGCGACCTGGTGAATCACTGTGTCAACGACATCCTCGTTCAGGGAGCGCGGCCGCTGTTCTTTCTCGACTATGTCGGCGCGGGCGTCCTCGAGCCGAAGAAGATGATCGAGCTGGTGCGCGGCGTCGCGGACGGCTGCCGCGAGAACGGCTGTGCTCTCCTCGGCGGCGAGACCGCCGAGATGCCGGGCTTCTACCAGCCCGGCGACTACGAGCTGGTGGGATTCATCGTCGGGATAGCCGACCGCGCCCACGTCCTCACCGGCGCGCGGGTCGCCGAGGGCGACATCCTCCTCGGTCTGCCGTCGGCGGGCCTGCACACCAACGGCTTCTCGCTGGCGCGCCGGATCCTCTTCGATCAACTCGGCTTGAAGCTGAGCGATCGCCTTCCCGGGCTGTCGAGCAAGCTCAAGGTGGGCGAATGGCTGCTGGCGCCGCACCTCTCCTATCTCGCTGCGCTCGCCCCCGTGCTCACGGAGCCGGGCCTGCATGCGCTCGCCCACATCACGGGCGGCGGACTGACCGACAACGTGCCGCGCGTCCTGCCCGAAGGATTGACGGCGGAGATCCGCGTCGGCAGCTGGGAGATCCCCGAGCCTTACCTCCTGCTGCAGGACAAGGGCGATGTCGAGCTCGAGGAGATGTTCCGCGTCTTCAACATGGGGATCGGCATGGTCGCCTTCGTCGCGCCGGACTCGGTGGTCGAGCTTTCGCGGCGCTTGAGCGCCGCCGGACAGCGAGCGTTGCCCATCGGGCGCGTGGTCGAAGGCCCGCGGAGTGTGGTCTACGACCTGGGTCTCACCAGCTTCGAGCCGTGAACGCTCTGGCACCGGATCGACCGGATCGACTGGGTCGGCGCGATCGACGCGCGCGGGTCGGCGTTCTGCTCTCCGGGCGGGGCAGCAACTTTGTGGCGCTCGCCCAGGCACTTGCGTCCGGAGATGCGCCGGCGGAGATCGCTCTCGTCCTGAGCAATGTCGCCGACGCGCCGGGACTCGCCCAGGCGCGCGCGCTCGCGATTCCTGCCGTGGCGCTCCCGCATGGTGAATACCCGACACGCGCCGCCCACGAGAGCGCAGTTCTCGCAGCGCTCGGCTCCGCCGGCGTCGAGTGGGTCTGCCTTGCCGGGTACATGCGCCTGCTCAGCGCCGAGTTCGTCGCCGCTTTCCCCGAGCGCATCCTCAACATCCATCCGAGCCTGCTGCCGGCGTTTCCGGGGCTGCACCCGCAGCGCCAGGCGATCGCCGCCGGGGTGAAGATCTCGGGCTGTACGGTGCACTTCGTCGACAGCGGACTCGACAGCGGCCCGATCGTGCTGCAGCGCTGTGTTGCGGTCGAGGAGAACGACGACGAGGCGTCGCTGGCCGGCCGGATCCTCGTCGAGGAGCACCTGGCTTACCCCGAGGCGCTGCGGCGATTGCTCTTGAAACGCTGGTGTATCGAGGGTCGGCGGCTGCGCCTCCTCGCCGGCGGCGAATAGTTGAAAAAAAGGTCCGAGAAGGGGTTGACAGGATTCGGGCCGTTTTCTATGATCCATCTCCCGCGGCGCTGCAAGACAAGCGGCCTTCGCAAGAGGGAGAGCGGGGAAGCAAGACTGGTCGTTCTGCAGCAGTCCCGAGAGCCTAGAGCTCCCCAGGAACAGCAGCAGCAGTCGGCAGCGACGAGGGGGCGAAATCCGCTCCGGGTGTTGACAAGAGTTCGTCGCTTCTGTAATATCGCAGATCCGCGCCCGATTCCGGGGCCGGTGGTTTGAAGTCGGTTCTTTGAAAACTGAACAGAGGAAATAAGTACCAACGTCAATTTTTCGTTCACTTCGGTGAACAATTTGGCTTCAAAACATGCTGTCCGAGTCCTTAGCCGGCTCGAGACAGTTACAGGATCTAAACTGGAGAGTTTGATCCTGGCTCAGAATGAACGCTGGCGGCGTGCTTAACACATGCAAGTCGTGCGCGAAAGCGGCTTCGGCCGCGTGTAGAGCGGCGAACGGGTGAGTAACACGTGGACAACCTGCCCAAGAGTGGGGGATAACCTGGGGAAACCCGGGCTAATACCGCATACGTTCGTGGGGTTTCGGCCCTGCGCAGAAAGGTGGCCTATGCTTGCAAGCCACCGCTCCTGGAGGGGTCCGCGTCTGATTAGCTAGTTGGCGGGGTAATGGCCCACCAAGGCGACGATCAGTAGCCGGCCTGAGAGGGTGATCGGCCACACTGGAACTGAGACACGGTCCAGACTCCTACGGGAGGCAGCAGTGGGGAATATTGGACAATGGGGGAAACCCTGATCCAGCAACGCCGCGTGGAGGATGAAGGTCTTCGGATTGTAAACTCCTGTTAGGGGGGACGAAGGGATGTCGGTGAACAGCCGGCAAACTTGACGGTACCCCCAGAGGAAGCCCCGGCTAACTCTGTGCCAGCAGCCGCGGTAATACAGAGGGGGCAAGCGTTATTCGGAATTATTGGGCGTAAAGGGCGCGTAGGCGGCCTTGTAAGTCTTGGGTGAAATCCCTCAGCTCAACTGAGGAACTGCCTCGGAAACTGCAAGGCTTGAGGCCGGGAGAGGGTAGTGGAATTCCCAGTGTAGCGGTGAAATGCGTAGATATTGGGAGGAACACCGGTGGCGAAGGCGGCTACCTGGACCGGTTCTGACGCTGATGCGCGAAAGCGTGGGTAGCAAACAGGATTAGATACCCTGGTAGTCCACGCTGTAAACGATGGGTGCTCGGTGTCGCGGGTATCGACCCCTGCGGTGCCTTAGTTAACACGTTAAGCACCCCGCCTGGGGAGTACGGTCGCAAGGCTGAAACTCAAAGGAATTGACGGGGGCCCGCACAAGCGGTGGAGCATGTGGTTTAATTCGATGCAACGCGAAGAACCTTACCTGGGCTCGAACGGTGGTGGACAGCGGTAGAAATACCGACTTCTCTTCGGAGACCGCCATCGAGGTGCTGCATGGCTGTCGTCAGCTCGTGTCGTGAGATGTTGGGTTAAGTCCCGCAACGAGCGCAACCCCTATTCTTAGTTGCTACCAGGTGAAGCTGAGCACTCTAAGGAGACTGCCTCGGAAATCGGGGAGGAAGGTGGGGATGACGTCAAGTCCTCATGGCCTTTATGTCCAGGGCTACACACGTGCTACAATGGACGGTACAAAGGGTTGCAAAGCCGCGAGGCAGAGCTAATCTCAAAAAACCGTCCTCAGTACGGATTGCAGTCTGCAACTCGACTGCATGAAGCTGGAATCGCTAGTAATCCCGGATCAGCATGCCGGGGTGAATACGTTCCCGGGCCTTGTACACACCGCCCGTCACATCACGAAAGCCGGTTGTACCGGAAGTCGGTTCGCTAACCGCAAGGAGGCAACTGCCCATGGTATGGTCGGTGATTGGGGTGAAGTCGTAACAAGGTAGCTGTAGGAGAACCTGCGGCTGGATCACCTCCTTTCTAAGGGATGTTCTTGTCGCGTCGTCGAGCTTGCTCGAACGATGTCGGCGAGTTCCACCTAGGTCGATCGTTGGACTTATCCTCTGTTCAGTTTCCAGGGAATCGGCAGATTCCTGGACTGGGCCTATAGCTCAGTTGGTCAGAGCGCACGCCTGATAAGCGTGAGGTCGGTAGTTCAAATCTACCTAGGCCCACCAAGGTAGCGGTGGCGCCGGGAGATCGGGCTGCTGGCAGTTGAGTCGCGGGGCTGTAGCTCAGCTGGGAGAGCACCTGGTTTGCAACCAGGGGGTCGTCGGTTCGATCCCGATCAGCTCCACCAGGTACAGCCCGAAGCTACGCAGGCTTGAAAGTTGGAGCCCGGGGATGCGCCGCTGCGAGACACTCGCAGGAGCGGATCCCAGTGATCCTGAAGTCGATGTTCATTGACAACTGAATCGAATTTGTAAGTTGTAGCGACAAGATTCGCCGGTTAGTAAGACACTCAAGTTTGGTCAAGCTTTTAAGGGTGCACGGTGGATGCCTTGGCGAAGAGAGGCGATGAAGGACGTGGCAAGCTGCGATAAGCCTCGGGGAGCCGCAAGCAGGCTTTGATCCGGGGATTTCCGAATGGGGAAACCCAACTGGAGTTATGTCCAGTTATTCAGGCGTAAATTCATAGCGCCTGAAAGCGAACGAGGGGAAGTGAACCATCTCAGTACCCTCAGGAGAAGAAAGCAAACGCGATTCCGTCAGTAGCGGCGAGCGAACACGGAACTAGCCCAAACCGGGAAGGTGCGATAGCCCACAAGCGTTGCCTTACCGGTGTTGTGGGGCGCTGTGCGATCCGATTGTGGTCGGGTCGGGGAGTTACCAACTACCTGTCTAGTCAAATGTGCCTGGAAAGGCCAGCCATAGAGGGTGAAAGCCCCGTAGGCGAAAGACAAGGTAGCTCTCTATCAGCGTTCCCGAGTACCACGGGGCACGTGAAACCCCGTGGGAAACTGGGTGGACCATCACCCAAGGCTAAATACTCCTCTTCGACCGATAGTGAACCAGTACCGTGAGGGAAAGGTGAAAAGCACCCCTGTTAGGGGAGTGAAATAGTACCTGAAACCGTGCATCTACAAGCAGTGGAAGCACTATGGCCCCGCAAGGGAGTCCAGTGCGACCGCGTGCCTTTTGCATAATGAGCCGGCTAGTTATTGTCACTGGCGAGGCGAAGCGACGTGCTGAGCCGTAGCGAAAGCGAGTCTGAATAGGGCGACTCAGTCAGTGGTAATAGACGCGAAGC
>JANNGS010000003.1:0-52500 GCA_031403995.1 Thermoanaerobaculia bacterium | reverse complement strand
GGACGCTCCAACGCGGCGGCGCCTCTTCGAGCCGTTTTTCACCACCAAGCCGGTCGGGCAGGGGACCGGCCTGGGTCTGGCGATGGCCTACGGCATCGTTCAACAGTCGGGCGGGACGATCCTGGTCGACAGCGAAGTCGGGCAGGGCTCGACATTTCGCATCCTCCTGCCCCATTCGGGGGAGGAGGTTGAGACTCGACCCGGGCGAACCGGCGCGCTCGCGCTTCCCGGAGGCCGGGAACGCATCCTGCTGGTCGAGGACGATCCGGCGGTGCGTGATTTCGCCGTCTCGCTCCTCGCCGACCTTGGATACCAGGTGACGGCCGCCAGCGACGGCATCGAAGCGCGGGCGATCGTCGAGCGCGAAGGCCTCGACGGCTACGAACTGCTGCTCACCGATGTCGTCATGCCTCGTCTCGGTGGAGCGGAGCTCGCCCAAGAGTTGCGCGAGCGCGACCCCGGACTCGCCGTGCTCTTCGTTTCCGGCTACGCGCGCAACGACAGCCAGGTAGCGGCGCTCCTGGGACCACGATGTCTCTATCTGCAGAAGCCATTCGCACCGGCCGTGCTCGCCGCCGCCCTGCGCCGGCTGCTCGACCCCTGAACAAGGGCACCACCAGGCGTCGCGGCGCCACGGTGACGTTCACTTGAAAAGAAAAGGCCCGGGCGGATCGCGGCCGCCCGGGCACCGGGAGCCCCACCGGAGAGGTGAGCTACTCGATCACGTGGATGTTCTTCGCCGCGCAGATCTCCTTGAGCTGTTTCGGCCAGACGGTGGAGCTGACCTCACCGATGTGAGCGGTGCGCAGCAGGTACATGACGGTGCGCGACTGGCCGATACCGCCGCCGATCGACAGCGGGATTCTGTCGTTGAGGATCGCCTGGTGATACGGCAGCTTGAGGAAGTCGGTCTGGCCGGAAATCTCGAGCTGCTGCACCAGTGTCTCCTTGGTGACGCGGATGCCCATCGAAGAGAGCTCGTGGCGACGCCTGGTCACCGGGTTCCAGACCAGAATGTCACCGTTCAGGCCGTGCATCGGTCGGCCGGTCCTGGAGACCGTCGGGGTGACCCAGTCGTCGTAGTCGGCGGCGCGCATCTCGTGCGGGTAGCCGTCGTCGAGCACCCAGCCGATGCCGATGATGAAGACCGCGGGGTACTTCTGCAGGATCGCCGTCTCGCGCTGCTTGCGCGGCAGATCCGGGTACATTTCGAGAATCTCTTCGGCGTGAAGGAAGACGAGCTCGTCGGGGAGGCGTGGGTGCTTGCCGGAGGCGAGCTTGGGAAACTCCTTGAGGGCGAACTCCTCGGCGCCCTTGATCACCTTCCAGATCGCCTTGACCGTCGACTCGAGCGTGACGAGGTTGCGGTCGGCGGCGGTGATCACCTTCTCCCAGTCCCACTGGTCGACGTAGGAGCTGTGGTCGTGGTCGAGGAAGTAGTCCTTGCGGACCGCGCGCATGTCGGTGACGATGCCCTCGCCGACTTCGCAGTCGAACTGCTTGAGTGCCAGCCGCTTCCACTTGGTTGCCGCCTGCACGACCTGCGCGCGGAGGCGCGGTTGGATGCCGAGGCCGCAGGGGAACTCCACCGGCGTGCGGGAACCGTCACGGTCCAGGTAGTCGTTGACGCCGCTTTCCTCGGAGACGATGAGCGGCACCTCGACCCGGAAGAGGTTGAGCTCGCGGCAGAGGCCATCCTCGATGAAGCGCTTGACCGCGGCGGTGGCCTTCTGGGTCTCCTTGCGGTCGAGCAGCGGGGCGTAGTTGTCCGGCAGGATCTTGGCGACCTCTTCATACGTACTGATGCCTGGGCCGGCGAGGTCGGCTTTCTTGTCGAGCACGGGAGGCATCGTGACAGTCGTCATTGCAGGGGGCTCCTCTGGAGGGTTCGTAGTGGCGGCGGGCCGCCCGGCCCGACCGGGAGAACTGAGACTCCAGATGCCATTAGGCGCCCGCCGCCTACCCGCCGCACGAGCCGCCCGGGTGGGGCGAGCCCGTCCTTCGAGGTGGGCACCGGGAGGTCAGAGGGAGCCCGCTGCGGCCTCGGCCAGGCGAGCGACGCGTAGCAATCCGCGTTGCGTCGCCTCGGACGAGATTCGGCGCAGGCGGGCATTCGCGTCACTGCCGCCAACCCCCCGGCTGCTGACGCGCAGACGCAGCAGTTCGAGCTCGAGGGTGTGGATGACGAAGCCCTTCGCGGAAGCCTTCGAGACCGCCTCGGTCGCTTCGAGCTCGAGTCCTTCGAGCGGTTTCGCACCGGCGATCTCCGTCGCCAGGGCTGCTGCGGTCGCGAGCAGCTTGGTCTGCAGGCTCTCACTTGCAGATGCCAGGGCGGCGCCGCGAGCCAGCGCCGCGCGCGCCTCGCCCGTCCTTCCGAGCCCGGAATAGGCGCGGGCGCAGGCGAGATCGATCGCCGCCGCGAGGTCCGGCGAGCGCCCTGACGAGCCCTCCGACGCCAAGGCTTCGAGATCGGGAAGAACCGCGCGGACCTCGCCGCTCTCGAGCCCGATCCGTACCAGGAGCATCCGGCTCTCGTCGATCTTGCCGCGCCGCCCGAGCTCGCGACGCAGGCCGATCGACTCCTCCGCCCACGTTCTGGCGCGGGCGAAGTCGTCGCTCTCGATCGCCATTTCGGCCAGGGCTGCGAGGGCGTTGGAGAGCACCGCGCGGCTCGCTGTCTTCCGCGCCGAGGCCGTTGCTGCGTCGAGGCTGCCGCGAGCCTCGGCGAGCTCGCCGAGGTCGATGGCGAGGCCGCCCAGCGCCACCATCGCGGCCGCTTCGCCCGGCTTCTGGCCCAGCTCGCGCTTCTTCGCCAGAGCCTCCTCGAGGTGCTGCTTTGCGGCCACGAGCTCGCCCTGCTGGCGCTCGATTGTCCCCAGATTGAGCAGCGCATCCGCGATTCCGCTCGGGTCGTTCAGCTGGCGAAAGACCGTCAGCGCATCCGTGACCTCGCCCCGGGCCGCCTGCAGCCGCCCCTCTTCGACGCTCGCTGCAGCAAGGTTGTTGCGCGTGTAAGCCGTCCCCCGCCGGTCGCCGACTTCGGCGAGAACCTGCAGAGCCTCTTCGTAGAGTGCCCGTGCGCGCTCGAGCTCACCCAGATTGCGCGCCACCACCGCGAGGCTGTTGAGGCTCCGCGCGACGCCGCCGCGATCCCCGGCTTCGCGATAGCGGGCGAGAGCCTGGTCGTTCGCCACGCGGGAAGCGGCGAGACTGCCACGATCGAAAAGCGCCGCCGCCGCTACGCTCAACGCCGAAGCCTCTCCGACGCGATCGCCGGCGGCAACATAGAGCACGCGAGAGGCTTCGCTGGCCGTCGCGGCGCCCGCCGAATCGCCCAACCGGCGGAGCGCCTCGGCCTCGCGCAGGCGCGCTTCCGCCACGAGCAGAGGCGCGTTCAGCGCCTCGGCCCGTGCACCGGCCCGCGCTGCTGCGTCGCGTTGACGCGCGAAATCCGAGCTCGCGAGGGCCGCTGCCGCCTCGGCCAGGTCGATGCGAGGGTTGGCGTGGTCCGGTTCGGGCAGCGCGCGAAGCGCGTCGATCGTGAGGAGCGCGGCATCGGCCCGTCCGCCGTCGATCTGCGAGCGGCTGAGCCTGAGACCGTACTCCAGTTCGTCGGGAAAGGCCGTCCACAGGCGAGCGTAGATCTCCTGCGCCCGCGGCCAATCGTGGCGCAGTTCTGCCGCCAGACCTTCCACGCCGAGGCGCTCCTCGAGTGGCAGTCCAGTCCCCTGTTCGAGCGCCTTGGCGGCCTCCTGCTCGGCGCGCTGTTCGAAACCGAGCGTCGACCAGGCCTGGGCGAGGGCGGCGTGGATCATCGGATGACCCGGCTCCGCGGCGGCGGCCTGCTCGAGAAGTCCGCGCGCAGCGGTCGCCTCGAAGCTGCGCAACTTCAGCAGCCCTTCGGAGTAGAGCCTCGCCGCGCGTGGATTCGTCGGTGCCGAGGCGATGGTCGCCAACTTCGCGTCGCGCGCTGCGCTGCCCAGGAGCTCGCGCAGTTGCCCCCCGACACGCGAAACGAGTTGGAACAGCTCTTTCTCGCCGCCGGTTTCGACCGCCTCCCCGAGGGTCTCCCGCTTCCAGGCATCCTCGATGCGGACAGCCAGGCGAACCGAGGCTGCGTCGCCGCTGCCGAGCACGGTGTACGAGCCGAGGACGACGAAGTCGGTTCCCAGCCGCGACCGCAGAGTGGAGATCACCTCGCCCGAGGGCTGGTCGGTCTCCGTCAGCCCGAGATCGACCCGGGCACGCGCGACGTCGTCGCTCGCCACCGTACGCAGGCCCTCGCCGGCGCGCAGTTCGGACCCGACCATCTCGGCGAGCGCCACCGACAGCCACTCGAACTCCTCGCGTTGGGCGAGGTTGCGAAAGGGCACGACTGCGACCGCGCGCCGGGGAACTCCGGACTCACCGAGCGGCGACTCGAGCGATCGGCGCACCCGGACCACCGCCTGCACGAGGGCGAGCGCCAGGAGCACCGAGACCGCGACGAGAAGACGGATCTGCGTGCGGCGCTTCGGGTCGCGGGTTGCCGTGATGGGCTGCGGGTCCGCAGGCGTCGGGCCCGGCGGCGGAGCCGGGGTTTCCCCGACCAGTGTACGGTCGGCATCGAGGACGGACAGAAATCGATCTGCCGGGTAGCGCGCCATGCAGCGGCGGATGACCGCGACCCAGCGCGGGTCGAGGCCGGGAACCAGCTCTTCCGGAGAGGGCGGCGCCTGGGTCAGGCGCTTGACCGCCGTAGCGAGCGGCGTATCACCGGCGAACGGCAGATCTCCGGTCACCATCTCGAACAGCACCACACCCAGGGCGTACTGATCGATTGCGGCGGTGAGCGCGCCGCCTTCGATCTGCTCCGGGGCCATATAGGCGGGGGTACCGACGGCGGCGTCGACGATCGTCACCTGGGCCGCGAATTGATCGTACTCGACGCCGCGCGCGACCCCGAAGTCGGTGACCACGACGCGGGTTCCCTCGGGACTGGGCACCAGGAAGACATTCTCGCTCTTGAAGTCGCGGTGAATGACCCCAGCCGCATGCGCGGCCGCGAGAGCCGACATCATCTGGCGGGCGATCGGCAGACCTTCGGCGGGAGAGAAGGTTCCCTGACGCCGGATGCGATGGGAAAGCGTCTCGCCCTCGAGGAGCTCCATCGTGAGATAGATGACCGACGTACCGTCCGGTCGCGCGTGATAGCCGACGTCGTAGATCCGGCAGACGTTGGCGTGGGTCACCTTGCGGGCGAGATAGATCTCGCGCTTGAAGCGCTCGATGGCGACCTCGTGCGTCGCGTCGCGGGGATGCACCGTCTTGAGAGCGACCATCTGGCGCAGCTCGAGGTCTTCCGCCTCGTAGACTTCGCCCATTCCACCGCGCGCGATGAATCGCCGGATGCGATAGCGCTCCGAGACGACCTCGTCCGGTCGAAAGAGGGTCGAGGGCGACGCTGGCCCGAGAATCTGCGTCGCGGCTTGCGACGACGAAGGCTCCGGGTCGCGCGGCGCGGGCGGCGCGTTCGGAGCGCTCGGAGCGATGGTGGACGCGGTCGCCGATCCGGCGCGGCGGGAGTAGCGCGCTCCGCAGTTGGGGCAGGCGACGATCGTCGTCGCTTCAAGCATGGCCTCGGCCGGAAGTGGAATCGGGCTGCCGCACCGGCGGCAATCGAGCTTCGTCATGGGCCAGGGCCAGGCATCCGAAAGGGTCTTGCGTTGTCCGGGTTGCGCCCGGCGCAGGCTTTCAGGAGCGGCAGGATTCTAGCTTGGAACCGGGTTCGCGACCCGCAGGGAGGACAGGACTTGCGAGCAGAGACCGCACTCGCCACCGCGACGGGACCGGTGTATGCTCCGCGGCCAGCCAGAAACGCGGAAGTCGGCTCTACCCGGCCGCCGCGGCCGGCGTTGCGCCGTCACTTGAAGCCCATGAACTGAGGAGAACGAGGATGAAATTTCTGAAGAAGGCAGTGAGCAGTTTTGTACTGGTGAACTTCCTGGCCTACGGTCCGCTCTTCACGGGCGTTGCCGCCGCTGCGACCCCTGCGGCCCAGCCGGCGGCAGCGAAGCCTGCCGCGGCGAAGCCCGCAGCGGCCAAACAGGGTGCCGCCAAGCCGGTGGCGGGCAAGAAGGTCAACGGCAAGCAACTGCTCGCCGAGTCGAGGAAGGCGGTGGCTGGAATCCTGAAGGAGTCGAAGGCTTCGGGGGGCAAGCTCGATCCGAAGAGCAAGAAGCAGGCGCCGTTCTTCGCCGGTTTGAAGGAGTTTCAAGGCGCTCTCGAGGACAGTGAGAAGAAGCTCAAGGCGAAAGACAAGAAGCTCTTCGCGAGCCTGTCCAAGGGGAGCACGGCGCTCGCCAAGGTGAAGACCGCCTGGCCGCGCGTCGGAGTGAAGAACGCCAAGGTCGACGGCTATCTCAGCAAGCTCGACAACTCCTACACCGCTCTGCGCAGCCGTTACGGTGCCGAGGGTGCGCGGGCGAAGCAGGGTGCCGCGCTCTCGGCGAAGGAGAAGGCGAATTTCGAGAAGATCAAGGCGTCCCAGGCCGAATTCGCGAAGAAGCTCGGGCCGATGCAGGCCAAGGCGAAGCAGAAGGGCGACAAGGGCACCGAAGCGCAGCTCGCCCGCCTGATCAAGCAGTCGAATGCGATCGCTGTCGCACAGCTCACGGTCGATGCGTTCATGACCGCTCTGCTTCTCGTCGACTATCTCGAGGGCGAGTGGGACTGCTACTCCTACTATGTCGGCCCGGCCTACCACGCTGACTGGGTCGCGGTGGACGTCTGGGTCGGGAGCTCGTTCACGACCTACGACGCGCTCTACTGGGAGACCGTCGACACCTATTCGGTCGAGAGCTGGGACTACTGGGAAGTCTCGATGGAGTTCGACGACGAGTATGAGGTCACGGACATCTACGACGCCGATCTCGTCGCGACGGATGCCTACTTCGACGAGAGTTTCCAGTACGACGAGCTCGGCTGGGAGGACTACTCGACGGAGTTCGCCTCGGCCGCGATGGAAGACACGGTCTACGAGGAAGAGGACGTCAACCTCGACGTCGCTGCCGAGGCCTGGGAGGACGAAGGTCTCGAGGTGGACGCCGGTGACGATCTGCTCGACGAAGGCGACGCGGAAGACTTCGACGACGAGGAAGAGGCCGACGACGCCGAGGGTGGAGACGAAGGCGAAGACGAAGGTGAGGACGAAGGCGAAGACGAAGGTGAAGGCGAAGGCGAAGACGAAGGTGAGGACGAAGGTGAGGACGAAGGCGAAGGCGAAGACGAAGGTGAGGACGAAGGCGAAGGCGAAGGTGAGGACGAAGGCGAAGACGAAGGTGAAGACGAAGGCGAAGACGAAGGTGAGGACGAAGGCGAAGACGAAGGTGAGGACGAGGGCGAAGACGACGGTGGCGACGACGGTGGCGACGACGGCGAAGAGGGCGTCAGCCGGTTGATCTGAGCCTGGGCGCCGGAGGAACGAAGGGGAGCGGGAGCCTTCGCGGGCTGCCGCTCCCTTTGTTTTTCTAGCCTCCGGCGGCGGGTCGGGCGGTCCGCGCGAGATCCTCACGCAGCCCGTCCGCATGCGGGTTCTGCACGATCTTGCGGACCAGAATGTCGGCCGCGGTGACCTCCGATCCATAGTAGGCGGCGTTGCGCTCGGTGGCCGGCTGGATGACAGTGCCGTCGAGCGAGGCGCCGGCGTACAGTCCCTTCGATCGGACGAAGGTCAGGATCTCGGCGGAGACGTTCTCGCCGGCACCGGCCCCCACCGGGCCGGCAGCTACGGCAGCTTCGGCGCCGAGCTGCAGTTTCGAGCTCAGGAACGAATCGAGACCGGCCTGGGACTGGATCAGGAGGACGACCTCGGAACGTTCCCCACCCGCCTGCAGCCCGACGGAGGCCCCGCCCAGGTTGTAGAAAACCGGTTGGCCCCACTCGCCGGAGGACGAGTCCCGCGCCAGCAGGACGCCGACACCGCCGGACCCGCCGAAGATCAGCCCGGCGCGAACCCGCTTCGGAACGATGAGCACCGCCATCGCCGCCCCGACGTGGTCGCGAAACCAGCCCATCTCGGGATCGGCCTGGAACCGTCCGAGTGTGCGCCGGGCCGCCGAGACGACAGCCTCGGCCTCGCGCACCGGGTCGGACGCGGCCGCAACGACGGGCAGCATCCACATCGTCGATAGGGCGATGGCGAACAGCGCGGCCCCGGGCCGCCGATCGGAAATCAGATCCATGCGCGCTCCTCCAGTCCCGGCGATCGCGGAATGCGATCCGAGCGGGCCCTGTCCAGTTTACGGAGTGGTGCAGCGGAACGTCTGCGAGCTACTCCATTCCCGCGCCCAGAACGGGCGGCTTGGTAGGATGACCGTCCATCATGCATATCGTTCTGCTCGGCCCCGATCTCTTCGCGGCGTTCCATGACTTTGCCCGGGCGGCGAAAGAGCTCGGCGCGCGAGTCTCTGGCGTCGGAGGGACGCCGCAGTCAAGGTTGCGGGCCGGGCTGAAGCGCCATCTCGACGCCTGGGAGCAGGTCCGCAACCCGTTCGATCCGCGGGATGTCGCGCAAGCAGTGCGAAAGCTCGGCAGGGCCTCAGCGGTGGATCGTCTCGAAACGGTTGAGGAGCGGTTGATCGAGAGCGCCGCCGCGGCCCGAGAGGAGCTCGGCCTGCCCGGGCTCTCGCTGCGCTCGGCACGTCTGTGTCGCGACAAGCCGGCGATGAAGCAGGCGCTGCGCGACGCCCAGATTCCGTGCGCCGAGTCCGCGGCCGTCGCCTCGCTCGGCGCGCTGCGCGAGTTCGCCCTCCGCCAGGGCTTTCCCCTGATCCTCAAGCCGATCGCCGGTCTCGGTTCGCAGCAGACCTTTCGCGTCGACAGCGTGGCCGAGCTCGACCGGGCAGCCCAGGCGCTCGGAGTGCATAGAGGTGAGGCGGCGGCGGTGGAGGAGTTCGTCGAAGGGCACGAGGGCTTCTACGACACGATTTCGATCGCCGGCGAGCCAAGCCTCGAGTTCATCTCGCACTACTACCCGAGTGTTCTCGAGGCGCTTTCCAAGCGTGAGATTGCGCCGCAGATCGCGGCGACGAATCGCGTCGGGATGGAAAGCTACCGCGAGCTGCGCGAGCTCGGTCGCAAGGTGATCCGGACCCTGGGCATCGGGACCTCGGCGACCCACATGGAGTGGTTCTTCGGTCCCAAGGGGCTCAAGATCTCCGAGATCGGAGCGCGCCCGCCTGGAGAACGGATCTGGGATCTCTATTGCGTCGGCAATGACCTGGATCTCTACGGCGCCTGGGCGAGCGCCGTCCTCCGGGGCCGTGTCGACGCCGTGCCGAGCCGGCGCCTGGCGACCGGCTCGGTTCAGGTCCGGCCCGAGCGCGACGGTCGGATTTCAGGTTACGAGCACCTCGACGAGGTGCTGAAGCGCATCCGGCCCTGGGTGTTCGCCAAGGAAGTTCCGGCGGTCGGCCGGGAGACCGTGGCGATCGAAAAGGGCTACCTGGCGAACGCCTGGTTCCGCCTTCGCCACACCGACTACGACGAGCTTTGCGAGCTCATGAACTGGATCGGTCGGACCCTCAAGGTCCGGGTTCGCTAGCAGCGGGCGCTTGCAGCAGGTCGCGAAAGGCGCTGCCGTAGATCTCCCAGATCGTGATGAACAGCGCCACTACGATCGGGCCGAGGATCAGGCCGGCGGCGCCGAAGAGGGTCAGTCCCCCGAGAGTACCGATGAGGATCAGGAGATCGGGTATCTGCGTGTCCTTGCCCACGAGGGCGGGACGGAGGAGGTTGTCGACCGTTCCGACGACCGCCGCGCACCAGATCGAGAGCCCGATCGCCGCTCCGGTGCGGTCCACGATCAGCAGGTAGATCGCCGCCGGGACCCAGACCAGCGCGGCGCCGATCCCGGGCAGCACCGACAGGATGAACATCAGTACCGACCAGAAGGCGACGCCCTGGATGCCAGCGACCCAGAAGGCCGCTCCGCCGAGCGCGGCCTGGACGAGGCCGACCACCAGCGTCCCCTTGATGGTCGCCCGCGAAACCGAGAGGAACCGGTCGGCGAGGCGCCGCTTGTCCCCCTCGGGCAGAGGCAGATAGGCCAGAACCTGGTCGAGGGTCCGGGTGCCGCCCTTGAGAAAGAAGAACATGGCGTAGAGGAGGATGAAGAAATTCAGCAGGACGTGAACGGTTCCGCCGGTCAGGGAAGAGAGGCTCTTGAAGAGGAAGCCTCCGGCCCGCTCGACCACCTTGCCGAGCGACGAGACAATCGACTCCCGGTAGGGCTCGATGTGGTGGAGGATCGGCACACGCTCCATCAGGCGCTGTTCGAGCACCGATGGCTGCGCGGCGTTCTGTTGGATCCACGGCACCGCGACCTGGCCGATGTCGAGGGCGTTGGCGGCAACCAGACCGAGGAAGGCCGTGAGCGGCAGCCCGACCGCGAGCAGGAGGATCAGCAGGGTGAGGGCCGAAGCGATCGAGCTCCTCCGGGGCATCTTCCGGAGCAGCCAGGTGTAGAGCGGGTTGGCGAGTCCGCTGAAGACGGCGCCCAGGACCAGGGCGATCAGGAAGCCCTTGATCATGTAGAGGAAGATCCCCGACACGGCGACCGCGAGGAAGAGGAGGAAGCGGCGGCGGTAGAGATCCTGATCGCTGATCATGGCCGGAGATCCTAGCGCCGTTCTGGCCCAAGGTGCGCTGGGAATAGAAGCCCGCTCGGTGCGTTCTAGAATGTCGCCATGCCGAGACTCACCCGAATCTACACCCGCACCGGCGACGACGGCAGCACCGCGCTCGGCTCGGGAACGCGCCTCGCCAAGGACAACTTGCGGGTCGACTGCTACGGCACTGTCGACGAGCTCAATTCCCAGCTCGGCGTGGCGCTCAGCCAGCGCCCGCCGGAGAGCCTCGCGGCGCCGCTGGCCAGGATTCAGAACGATCTCTTCCACCTCGGCGCGGATCTCTGCGTCGCCGAGGCCGACAAGGCCGCGCGGCCCCTGCCGCGCATCGAGGCGCGGCACGTCGAGTGGGTCGAGGAGCAGATCGACGCCTGGAATGCGCAGCTGCCGGCGCTCGAGAACTTCATCCTCCCGGGTGGGAGTTCCACCGCGGCGCACCTGCATGTCGCCCGCACGGTCTGCCGGCGAGCGGAGCGAATCCTGGTCACGCTGGCGCGGCAGGAGGCTGTAGGCGGCTGGGCGCTGCCCTATCTCAACCGGCTCTCCGACCTGCTCTTCGTCTACGCGCGCGCCGCGAATCTCCTGGCTGGGGAGCCGGACCGGTTGTGGGACTCGCATGCCTGAGGGGGGCGGGAGTTTCCCGCCCTGGGCTCATGACGGAGTGTTCCGCGCACGGCGGCGTTCGAGGTCCTCGACCACGGCGCGCTTGAAGCCGATCGGCCCGTCGGCCTCGCGCAGACGCTCCTGCCGGTAGGACGAGATCTCGACGAGCTCGAAGTTCATGCGAATTCTGCGGAACGGCCGCGGCAGACTTTCGCCCGGAGCCTGGACATGGTGCAGGCCGCCGCTGTAGGCGATGAGCATGGGGCCTTCCTGGATGACCTCGAGGATGTCGGCGATTCCGCCGCGCACGGACATCGGCTGGCCCTTCGAGTCCAGTCCGTTCAGGCGTTTCATTCTGCCCTCCGGCAGGATGACGACCATCGAGTCCGGGTCGATGCGCGAGAGCACTTCGCGCCATGTGTGGTCGCGCTCGCGCGAGATCGACACGACGTGGGCGCCGACGAGCTTGAAGAACTGGCCCACGATCGGGCGGCGGATCGTCTTCTCCGCCGCGGGCACGACGCCGTGGCAGGCGACGCGCCAGAGAAACCGGGGTGGCGCCATGGCGATGAAGAGCCATTCGAAGAGGCTGGTGTGATTGAGGAAGCAGAGCACCCGGATACCGCGCCAAGGGTCCCCGGGCGGCGTGCCGCCGATCCACTTCATCGCGCGCGACCAGAAGGCCTTGGAGATCAGACAGGCGGCGCCGAGAACAAGGAATACGAGGTACTTGCGCACGGCCGGATCAGGCGAGGGCGGCGCGCTTAGAGGACAGTCTCGCGAACGACTTCCTCGACCGTCGTCACGCCTTCCCGGATCTTCTGCAGACCGGAGCCGCGCAGCGAGAGCATGCCGGTTTCGATGGCCTTGGTGCGCAACTCGACGGAGCTCGCGCCCGACAGGATCAACTCGCGAATCTCGTCGCCGACCTCCATCACTTCGTAGAGGCCGACGCGACCCTTGTAGCCGGTGTTCGAGCAGCGATCGCAGCCACGGCCTTTGAACAGGCGGACGCCCTTGGCGTCCTTCTCCGAGAAGCCGGCGTTCATCAGGGCGCCGAGTGGGGCCTCTGTCGGTTCCTTGCAGGAGCCGCAGACGCGCCGGACGAGCCGCTGCGCGACGATCATGTGCACCGATGTCGCGACGAGGAACGGCTCGATGCCCATGTTCATCAGGCGGTTGATCGACGAAGGCGCGTCGTTCGTGTGCAGCGTCGAGAGCACGAGATGCCCGGTCATCGCGGCCTTGATGGCGACCTCGGCGGTCTCGAAGTCGCGGATCTCGCCGACCAGGATGATGTTGGGATCCTGCCGCAGGAAGGAGCGCAGCGCGGCGGCGAAGTTGAGCCCGATCTGCTCCTTCATCTGGACCTGGTTGATGCCCGGGAGGTTGAACTCGACCGGATCCTCGGCGGTGATGATGTTCACTTCGGCCGTGTTGATCCGCTGGAGCGCCGAATAGAGCGTGTTCGTCTTGCCGGAGCCGGTGGGCCCGGTGACGAGCACCATGCCGTAGGGCTTGAGAATCGCCTGTTCGAACTTGCGCAGCGACTCGACCTCGAAGCCCAACCTGGTCATGTCCAGCATCAGGTTGTCCTTGTCGAGGAGCCGCATGACGATCTTCTCGCCGTAGATCGTCGGCAGCACCGAAACGCGGAAGTCGAGGTCCTTGACGCGCTCCTGAATCTTGGTCTTGATCTTGATGCGGCCGTCCTGGGGGAGGCGCTTCTCGGCGATATCGAGTTTGGCGAGGATCTTGATGCGACTGGTGATCGCCTCGCGCAAGCGAAGCGGCGGATGCATCATCTCGTAGAGGATGCCGTCGATCCGGTAGCGAACCCGGTAGTCCTTCTCATAGGGCTCGATGTGGATGTCCGACGCGCCCTTCTTGATCGCGTCGGTGAGGATGATGTTCACCAGCCGGACGACGGGGGCCTCCTCGGACTCTTTCTCGAGCATCTCGAGATCGAGGTCCTGATCCTCCTCCAGCACCTCGAGCGAGGAGTCCGTAGTGTTGTCGGTGAGGTCCTCCATCACCTTCTTCAACTCGATCGCGTGCGTCGAGCCGTAGTACTTGTCGATCGAGATGCGCAGAGCGGATTCCGAAGCCACCACGGGGTCGACGTTGTAGCCCGTCATGAACTTGATGTCGTCCATGGCGAAGACGTTGGTCGGGTCGATCATCGCCAGCGTGACCTTGGCGCCGACCTTCGCGATGGGAAGAATGGTGTACTTGCGCGCGACGTCGGCAGGAATGACCTTGATCACCGCCTCGTCGATCTCGACCCGCGAGAGGTCGATCGCCGGAACGCCGAAGTGCTTCGAGAGGAATTCGACGAGGTCCTTCTCCGACAAGGCGCCGACCTTCACCAGCGCTGAGCCGATGCGGCCCCCTTTGTCCTTCTGCAGGGCGAGCCCTTCCTTCAGATGCTCTGAGGTGATGATGCCCGCTTTGAGAAGGGCGTCTCCGAGGCGATTGCTCATCTCTTCAAGGGCCTTTCATGGCTCGCGATGGATCGGACCTGCCGTGCAGGCGCAGCGCGGAGGTGCGGCCGACTGGATCTCCCCGCAGTGTAGCAGCGCTGCGAAAATCGGGTCAATAAAGCGCCGTCTTTCCGTCGGCAGCGGGCAGCCTGCGGACTCTGTCGATGATATCGCTGGTGGCGTGGTCCTTCGGATCTCCGACGAGGGCTGTGCGACCGCCGTAGCCGGCGACGACCGCGAACTCGGGCACGCGCTCCGGGCTTCCATAGTCGGGACCCTTGCAGTGTACGTCGGGTCGGATCTCCGCCAGGAGCGGCGCCGGACTGTTGCCTGCGAAAACGACCACGAAGTCGACCGGCGCGAGCGCCGCGAGAAGCTCGGCGCGCTCGGTCGCCGGAACGACCGGCCGGCCCGGGCCCTTGAGGCTGCGCACCGAGGCGTCGTCGTTGACGGCCACGATGAGGCAGTCGCCCTCGGCACGCGCCGCCTGGAGGTAGCGCAAGTGCCCGACGTGCAGAAGGTCGAAGTGGCCGTTGGCGAAAGCCAGGATGCGACCCGCCGCCTGCAGGCGGCGGGCCTCGAGGGCGAGCTCGGCGGCGGTCAGGACGCGGCCCACGTCATCTCCAAGCGCGGCCGGGGGTCGGAGGAGATGGCGGCCTGGAGCTCCTCGCCGGACACCGTCGCCGTCCCCATTTTCATCACTACGACTCCGCCCGCGTAGTTGGCCAGAAGCATCGCCTCCAGAGGCGAGCCGCCGGCGGCGAGCGCCAGGGCGAAGGTCCCGATGACGGTGTCTCCGGCGCCCGTCACGTCCGCGACCTGGTCCGTGCCGTGAACCGGGACGTGAGCGGCACCGTCGGGCGTGAACAGGGACATGCCCCGGCTGCCGCGGGTGATGAGGAGGAAGCGGGCTCCCAGGCGCTCACGGAGCTCGCGGCCGGCGAGGATGTCGCTGCCGCGGGCGTCGTCGAGCGGGCGTCCGAGGAGCGTTTCGGCCTCCTCCTCGTTCGGAGTCGCGCCGTCGAGCCCGGCGAAGTCACCGAGCCGGAATCGGCTGTCGACGATGATGGCCCCCTCTTTCCCAACCGCCTTGCGGACCTCGGAGAGGAGATCGGGAGTCACCGAGCCGTAGCCGTAATCCGAGAGGATGGCCGCCCGCGCCAATCCGGCGCGCCCGATCGCCCGGCGCAACTCCGCGACCTCCGCGCCGCTCAGCACGACTTCCTGCTCGCGATCCAGGCGGACGACCTGTTGCTTGATACCGGTCGGAAAGCCGGCGAGGATGCGGGTCTTGGTGGGCGTCCGGTAGCCCGGGCGGACGAGGATCGCGGCGGTCGAGATTCCCCGGGCCGCCAGGGCGGCAAGGAGATCCCGCCCGCTGTCGTCATCGCCGACGAGGCCGAGAGGCAAAGGGTGGCCGCCGAGCGCGGAGACGTTGGCGACCGCGTTCGCGCCACCGCCCGGGGCCAGGCTCTCGCCGGCGTAGCGCAGAATGAGCACCGGCGCCTCGCGCGAGATCCGTTTGGGCGTGCCCGAGAGGAACCGGTCGACGACCAGGTCGACGAGCATGAGGACCGGCTGGCCGCGCATGGCATCGACGAGGCCGTGCAGGCGGTCTTGCGGAATGGGAACAAAGGCGGGGGGGCGCATGGATCGGTGGGCGGCATTCTCTCATCATCTGGCGGCAGCGGGCGGGTCGCGAAGGCCACCGGCTCGGACTGGCACCGTTCGTGCGTCCTGCTTCAGGCAGGGAGATGGTGGATCATCGAATGGCAGCCATGCAGGCAGACAGGCAATCGACGGGCGAAAGCCAGCGGGTGGACGGCCGAGCCGAGTTCGAGGCCGCGGCGATGCCATTCCTCGATTCGCTCTACAACACGGCCTACCGCCTGGCGCGCAACGCCGAGGACGCCGAGGATCTGGTGCAGGAGACCTTCCTCAAGGGCTATCGCAGCTACGCCCAGTTCACCCCTGGAACCAATCTGAAGGCCTGGCTGTTCAAGATCCTCAAGAACACCTTCATCAACGAGTACCGGCGCAAGCAGGCCGCGCCCATGAAGAGCGATTTCGCCGAGATCGAAGGTGCTTTCGAGAGTCAGCTCGCCCCGGAAGCGGCGGGACAGATGAAGAATCCGGAGCAGGAAGCGCTGGAGAACGTCTTCGACGAGGATGTCCAGCGGGCGCTGGATCAGCTTCCCGCGGACTACCGCATGGCGGTCCTCCTGGCGGATATCGAGGGGTTCTCCTATCGCGAGATCGCCGAGATCCTCGAGATTCCCGTCGGCACGGTCATGAGCCGGCTCTATCGCGGACGCAAACTCCTCGAGGAGGCGATGCTGCGGTACGCGCGCGAGCACGGCTACCTGCGCGGAGGGTCGGAACCGGCACGCCGGCGCGGCTCCGACACGACTCCAGGCGCAGTTACCTCCGGACACTGAACCCGTGCCCGGTTGGAATTTCATCGCTCCGCCAAGCGTTTTGACCCAAGTGCGGGCGGCCCGCCGGGCCGAGAGCAGGCGCCCAGAGGGACCAGCAGATGGCGTGTAAGCGAGTACGAAGGGCGGTTTTTCTGTGGGTGGATCGCGACCGCGAACAGCTGCCTCGCGAGCCCATGGAACGGCACCTGGAAGACTGCCCAAACTGCCGGGAGCGCGCCATGCGCATCGAGCAGGTCATCGTCATGGTGCGCACGCGGTGCGCCAGGCGGGCTGCACCCACCGAACTGCAGCAGAGGATCCGGGCGCTGCTCGGACTGGAGTGATCTGTATGCGATGGGAGCGAGTCTCACCCCGCCTCGATGGCTCGAGGCCAAGGACGATGACGGCGGGCCTGCGGGTCGCCCTGCTCGTGCTGTTCGCGCTGACGAGCACCCGGGCTGGGGCGCAGCAGGGGGGCAGCCTCCCCGGACTCGGCGGCGGGCAACTTTCCTCCGCGGATCTCGCCCAGGGAACCCACATCATCGTGGTCTGGGCATCCTGGTCGCCGCGCTGCCGCGACATCGCGCCCCTTATCAACGCCCTGGTGCAGAAGTTCTCGGGCCAGGGTCGGGTGATCACCGTCAACTTCCAGGAGGAGGCGTCGGCGATCCAGGAGTTCGTGCGCCTGCACCCCCTCAATGCCCCGATCTACCTCGACCGGGACGGTGAGTTCTCGAAGGGACACGCGGTCACCACGCTGCCTGGGTTGATCGTCGTGCGCAAAGGCGAGGTGCTCTTCCAGGGCCGCCTCGCCGCGGAGGCCGAAGAGCAGATCCAGGGCCTGCTGCGGTAGCGCTCCCTCCCTGCAATCGATTCCACAGCGCCGGGTTTGCCGGATGTTATGATTCCGGCCGCCGGGAGCCTCCCGGTCCATCGACGACAAGAAGCCGGAGAGGGTCCACTGGATGAACGCGTGGAGCAGGGAGAAGGCGCTGCAATTTTTGAAGCGCGCTCTCCCGGTATCGGCTGCGATCCTCGTCGCGCCGCTCGCGCTCACCTCCTGGATCGAGTCTCCCGCAGAGAAGCCGATGGATCGCGAGCTTTCGGCGCTCGCCTCGCCGCAACCGTCACCGCAATCGGTGGCGCCTTCGCCGCCGGCCGGGAAGGCCGGCGTTTCAAGCCTCGAGCCGGATCGCGTCCAGACCTTGCGGTCGGGTGACACGCTGGGCAAGGCGCTGCGCGATCTGGGATTCGCCAGCGACCAGGCGGAGCGAGCGGCGCGGGCGGCGAGCCGGTACGTCGATCCCCGACAGCTGCGGCCCGGCATGCGTGTCGCGGCCTATCTCGACGGCGCCGAGCCCGGCAGATTCGAGCTTGCCGTGGCCGGGCGAGGCGAGTTGTCGGTCGAGCGCGGCGGCGAGGAGTGGCTGCCCTCCTGGCGGCCCTATCGCCGTGAGCTGCGGACGCGCGCCGTGCACGGTGTTCTCTCCGGTTCGCTCGAGAGCTCGGTCGCCACCGCCGGCGCCGATCCGGGACTCGCCTACGCCATGGCCGAAGTACTGCAATGGGATCTCGACTTCAATCGCGATCTGCAGCGTGGCGACCGTTTCGACGTGCTGTTCGAGGAGGTTCACCTCGAGGGGAGTTACTTCGGCGTCGAGCGCGTTCTGGCGCTTTCCTACTCCCAGGCGAATCGCAAGCTCGAGGTCTTCCGCTACGGCAGTGACGGCGGCTTCTACGATGCCTTCGGCCGGCCGAGCGAGAAGATGTTCCTGCGCGCCCCCTTGCCCTATTCGCGCGTGACCTCCAAGTTCTCGACCCATCGCTTTCACCCGGTGCTCAAGGTCACCCGCCCGCACTACGGTGTCGACTATGGCGCGCCGGTGGGAACCCCGGTGCGCGTCACGGCTGCCGGAACCGTGGCGCACGCGGGCTGGGACGGTGGCGGCGGCAAGACGGTGAAGGTGAGGCATCCGAACGGCTACCTCACCGGCTATCTCCATCTCTCCCGTTTCGCCGCCGGAATCCGACCGGGGTCGCGGGTCCGCCAGGGGGATCTGATCGGCTATGTCGGGGCGACCGGTCTCGCCTCCGGGCCGCATCTCGACTACCGCGTGCAGCGCGACGGAAACTGGATCGATCCGCAGTCGCTGAAGAGTGTCCCCTCCGCGCCGCTCGACTCGACCCAACTCGCCGATTTCCGCTTGCTGCGCGATGCGTTGCGCCCGGTCCTCGACGGCAAGGCGGAGCCTCCGGCGACCGTGGGGACCGCCTTCGCGCTCGCCGCCAGCCGCTTCGTTGCGATGGACTCGCCCGGCCCCGGGCGTCCCTCGCGTGACGCAGTCGCCGCGCTGCAGGCGAATCCCGCGACCCGGAGGTAGGCCGTGATCCGGGTGCGAACCTGGTGCCGCGCCGACCTTGCCGGCGGAACGCTCGACATCTGGCCTCTTGGCCTGCTGCATCCCGGCGCCCGGACGGTGAATGTGGCGCTCGACCTCGCGGTCGAAGTACGCCTGGAGCTGCGCTCCGCTGGCTTCGAAGTGCGCCAGGGCGCCGAGAGGCTGCAAGAGGGGACTCTCGCCGAGCTAGCGGCCGCACCGGGCGGAGCGCTGGTCGCGGCGGTTGCCCTGGTCGAGGGTCTCCCGCCCTGTGCCGTCGAGATCGCCAGTGCTTCGCCGCGCGGAGGGGGCCTCGGTGCGAGCTCCGCCCTGACGGTGGCGCTGCTCGCGGCGGCGGAAGTCGAGCTCCATGGCGCCCTTTCCCGGACGGCAGCGGAGCGCGCCGCGGTGGCGCGAGACATCGAAGCGCGACTGATGGGATTGCCGACCGGACTGCAGGATCACTATCCGGCGCAGCTCGGCGGCGTGCTCGAGATCGCCCACGAACCGGGCGGCGAGCGCGTCACGTCGCTGGCGGTCGATCGCGAGGGTTTAGGCGAGCATCTTCTGGTCGGCTTCACCGGCCAGAGTCATTTCTCGGCGGGAGCGAACTGGTTGGTTGTGCGCCGCCGGCTCGAAGCCGACCTCGCGATCGTGGAGCAGCTGGGCGCCATCGCCGCCGTCGCCAGCCGCATGCCGCCGGCCCTCCTGGCCGCAGATTGGGCCGCTGTGGGCGCTCTGGTCGGCGCGGAATGGGCGGCTCGGCGCCAACTCTCGCAAGAGATCTCGACGCCGGCGATCGAAGCTCTCCTGACGACGGCGCGCGAGCTCGGGGCCTGGGGCGGCAAAGCCTGCGGCGCAGGCGGCGGCGGCTCGGTGCTGGTGCTCGCCCCGCGCGAGCGGCGCGGCGCGATCGCCGAGGCGTGGCAACGGCAGGGGACGCAGATCCTCGCTGCCCGGCCGACGGCCCGGCAGCTCGAAATCGAATCCAGCTAGATCAGAGAGAAGGCGGTTGGTGCGGCCGGCGAATCAGAGGCCCGACGCGCGGCGCTCGATGGCGTCCCACGCATCGCCGAGCGCGACGAGCGCGAGATCTAGGTCTCTCACCGGGCTCCACTCGCCGCCGGCATCGACCTCGCGGTAGAAGAGGTGACCCTCTCCCGACCAGGCGACCGTTGCCCGGCTGCCGTCGGCGGAGACGAGAATCCGTGCGTCCGGGGCGACGAGGTCTGCCGGGACCTCCCACCGAGTCACCTGGCGCATGGCGAAGAAGTGGCTGAAGGACGTGTCCGTGCCGATGGTGGCGGAGTCGAGCGGCGGAACCTCGAGCAGCAGCTCGACGGCGCAGAGATTCGCCAGTCCGCTGCCGAGAATCTCGCGCCCGAGCTCGACGATCTGTCCGCGCGCCATCTCGCCCAGGACGGATCCCTCGACCGAAGCTTCTGCGGTGTTCAGCATCTCGCCGGTCCGTTCGCCGATATAGGCCGCCGCGGCAGGATGGAAATCGCCGGCGAGCTCGACAATCTGGCCGCGCGCAAGGGAGGCGATCTGGTTGCGACCCTCAATGCCGAGGACGGCCGCGAGCTCGACGATCTGTCCGCGCGCCATCTCCGCCAGCTCGCCGAGCTCGCCAGGCAGAGTCTGCACCTCGACCGCGACCAGGTGATGGGATTCGGAATGGACGAAGGAGGCGGTGACCTTACCGGTCGGCGTCGCGACGAGAGTCGGTGCAGCGCGCAGCGCGAGCGGCACTGGAGCGGCCGACGTCAGGGCCGGATCCGGGATCGCAAGCTCGTCGAGCGCCACGACCGGGTTCCACCCGAGATACCGTCCGTTGGCGAAGACGACCGGCGAGTAATAAGCGTGCGCAACCTCCGCCACGGTCTCCGACCAGACGAGGTGCAGGACCCGGCGTGCAATGCGCGTCTCGATCCCGTCGACGGGCGTGCCGTACTCGTCCGACGTCAGGGCCAGCCGCAGCGCCGACTTGTCGGTCAGCGAACCGCCGGAGAGTTCGATCAGCTCCGTCCAGCCCTCGGGGGCGAGCGAGCGCAGGTGCAGGCGCGAGACCGTCAGGTTGGCGACGGTGCGCGAGTTCCAGACGGCGTGAATCGAAGACGAGCTGCGATCGAACAGCAGCGCGGCGGAAGTCTCGGTCGCCGCATCGTCGGTGCCGGGAACCAGCAGACGCGTCAGCGGCTGCCCGGAAGGCACGACATCCAGCGCGAGAACCGGGACATCTCCCGCCAAGGCGGCGTTGTCGGGGCCGAAGAGCTCGCTGAAGGTCCCTGACCAGAGACGGTAGATCGTGCCGTCGCTGCCGAGCTCGACCGGCGTCGCGGTGACGGTCGCCAACGCGGGCGAAGCGACGCAGAGGGCCGCGACGGCGAGGGTGCGAAGGAGCTGGCCCAGAGGTCTCATGGGTCAGGCCTTGAGGTTGACCAGCTGGCGAACGTCGACGTGAAGGAGAAGCTCGGGAAGGTGGTCGGCCTCGGGGTAGAAGCCCTGCTGCAGGCGTTCGAAGTGGCGGCGAGCGCCGACTCGATCGCCGGTGGCGACGGCGGCCGCGCCGAGGATGTAGAGAGCGTTCTTCTTGGCTTCGCTGTCCGCGAAGCGCTCCGCGAGCACGAGCGCCCGCGCGGCGTGCCGCGCGGCCCGCCTGGCGTGCGAGGTTTCGAGCAGCGCGAACGCGAGGTCGAGACTCGCCTTCATGGTGTGATTTTCGGCGCCGCGACGCATCAGGAAGCGCAGGCTCGTGTAGAGCACAGCGAGACCTTCGCGGCCATGGCCGGTGAGCACTCTGCAGTAGCCGAGGTTGTATCCGATGACCGCGGCGCGAACGGAATCGCGCGCCGGGAGCAGCTCGAGCGCCTTCTCGTAGGTCGCGATCGCCTCCTTGAAACGGCTCTCGGCGACGAGGAAGTTCGCGATGCAGTTCAGGCTCGCTGCCTGGCGGTTCTCGTCGAGAGATTCGGCGCGGTCGCGGGCGAGCTGGGCGTAGAACAGCCCTTTGCGGTTTTCCTTCTGGAGCTCGTAGTTGCAGGCGATCGTGTAGGCGGCAAGGTAGCAGTTCTCCGCATCGCTGGATCGCACGAGCAGCTCACGCAACGCCGGTACATGTCCGCCGCCGCGACCGAGCCCGAGGGCGATCGCCGCTCGATTGCACAGCGCACGGTCGCGCAGGAGCACTTCGCCGTTGGCCTCGGCCCAAGCCAGAGCCTCGTCGACGAGGACGGAGGCTTCTTCCAATCGTCCGGCTTCGAACGACTCCGTCCACCGGGCTCGCGCCGCCTGGAAATCTTCCGAGTTGAGAATCACGGCGGGCGGTCCTAGCTGAGCAGCACCGGCTCGCGCCGAGCGCTCTGCCGGGGCGGCCTGCGCTCGTGGATGAAGCCTTCGATCTCCTCCTGGGTGGTGGAATCGAGGGCGTGGAAATCGCTCAGCAGGCGCAGGTCGCGCGGCGAGACCGTTTCACGGGAGACGTCTTCGAAGAACTCGCCCACCCCGATGCGGAACTCGGCGAGAACTTTGAACAGAGTGTCCAGACTCACCCGATACTCGCCCTTTTCCATGCGCGAGAGGTCGGACTGTTGAATCCCCAGCTTCGCGGAAAGCTCCGTCTGCGTCAGATGGCGCTCCTTGCGGAGTTGACGGATCTTCTTTCCGACGAGTTGGACCTGCTGGATCTCTGGTAGTTGTCCCATGGTCGAATTTCCGAGGCATGCGCATAGTAGGCAGGGCTGAGGATCCATGTCAAGATGCCATGACCCGCCACCCGTCCCGGCGCCAGGACTCGAATGCACCACGGTTTCCTCCTCAAAGAGTTGGTCCGCCGCGACCTGCAGAGCCGCTACCGCGGCTCGCTGTTCGGCTTCCTGTGGGCTTTCGTCCATCCGCTCTGGCAGTTGGCCCTCCTGTGGGTCGTCTTCTCGGTCATCCTCAAGGTGCCGCTCACGGGCGAAAAAACCGCCAGTTTTCCGGTTTTCCTGTTCTCGGGCCTGGTGCCCTGGCTGGGATTTGCCGAGAGCGTCCAGCGGGCCGCCACAGCGGTCGTCGAGCACTCCGGCCTGGTCCGCAAGCTGCGTTTCCCGAGCGCGCTGCTGGTCGTGTCGAGCGTGGGAGCGGCACTTCTGCACCAACTCGTCGCCCTGGGGATTTTCGCCGTCTGGCAGGCGGTCGCGGGTGAACCGGCCTGGGAACGGCTGCCCTGGCTGCTCTTCGGCCTGACGGCGCAGGTCGCTCTCGGGCTGGGGTTGGGCTGGGCCGCAGCCGCGTTGCAGGTCTTCTTCCGCGACGTCGGTCAGGGGCTCGGGATCGCCCTTCAGGCCTGGTTCTACCTCACGCCGATCGTCTATCCCTTGAGTCTGTTGCCGGAGAACCTGCGGCCCTGGATGGCCCTCAACCCGATGGCGACCACGGTGCAGGCCTTCCGCACCGTTCTGCTCGGCAGTCCACCGCCGGCGGCGAGCGCTGCAGTCTTCCTGGCGGGGATCTCGCTCGTGACCCTCGGGCTGGGCTGGGCGCTCTTTCGCCGGCTGCAGCCGGCCTTCGCCGACGAGCTCTAGCTCGTCGCCCTGGACGCGATCCGATGCGGTTGACCTATCTTCTGGACCGGCCCGAGCTGGGTGGCGGAACCAAGGTCGTGCTGCAGCAGGCCCGGCTCCTCGGCGACCGCGGCCACGAGGTGACGGTCGCGGCGCAGGGACCCCGGCCCGCCTGGATCGAGCCCTGGATCGGTCCGTCGCCGCGGTTTCTCGATTTTTCGCACGGTGCGGCGGTCTTGCCGCAGCAGGATCTGGTTGTCGCCACCTTCTGGACCACGATCGCGCGCGCCGAAGCGCTCCACGCCGGTCCGGTCGCTCACTTCTGCCAGGGTTTCGAGGAGGACCTGGCGCATCTCGCGCCCGACCGCGAGGCGATTCGGGCAGCCTACCGCCGGTCCCACCCTGCGCTGGTGGTGGCGCCGCACCTCGGCGAGCGGCTAAGCGCGGAGTTCGGGCGCGAGTTCCGGCTCTCGCCGGCCCCCGCCGACCTCTCCGTGCGCAGAGCGCTGCGCTGGCGCCCGCGTCGCCGACCCTGGATCGCCCTTTGCGGCATTTTCGAGGCCGAGGTGAAGGGGATCCGAACCGGCCTCGAGGCGCTCGGCGGAATCGACGGGCGACTCCTGCGAATCTCCGCTCTCCCCTGTTCGGTTGCCGAAGGGAGGCTACGTCGGGCCGACCGATACCTCGCGGCGGTGGCCCCGGACGCAGCGCTTCGCGCCCTGGCCGGCTGCGACCTGCTGCTCTTCACGTCGCTGCCCGGAGAGGGCTTCGGTCTGCCGCTCCTCGAAGCGATGCAGCTCGGCGTTCCGGCCGTGGCGTCGCGCATTCCCGGAGTCGAGTGGATGTCCGGCGCGGGCGGGGCGCTGCTCGTCGAGCCGGCAGATGCCGGCGCCTTCACGCGCGGCGCGGCGTCGCTCCTGGGATCGCCGCCGGCCTGGCGGGCTCAGCGCCGGCGCGGCATCGCGGCGGCCAAGCGCTTCGCACCCGCGAGGGTCGCGCTCGAGCTCGAGCAGGCGCTCGCTTGGGCGGCGAGCGCAGCCAGCGAGGGCGCACCGGCGTGAACGACCTCGCGATCGTCCTGGTGCACTACCGCACGCCGGTGCTCCTCGCCGACGCCGTCCGGGCGCTCCTCCGCGACCTTGAGAGCTCCCGACTCAGCGCCGATATCGTGGTGGTCGACAACGGCAGCGAGCCTGCGGACCGGGCAGCCTGGACCGGGCTGCCGCTCCGGCGGGTCGATCCGGGGGCGAACCTGGGATACGCCGGCGGCGTGCGCTACGGCGTCGAAGCCAGTTCCGCGGCGCACATCGTGGCGATGAATCCGGATGTCCTCGTCGTCGAGGGTTGCCTCGGCCGCCTGCTGGGCGAGCTCGAACGTGGCGCTGCAGCGGCGGGGCCGCAGTTCTTTTGGGATCGCGAGCGCCGCTTCTTCCTGCCGCCGACCGAGTCGAGAGCGGTCCCGGCGGAGCTCCGCGCCGCGCTGGCGCGGCGCTTTCCGGCTGTGCCCCTGTTCGCAGGTGCGGCCCGGCGGGCCTGGCGCCGGCACGCTCGCCGCCACTGGGAGGCGACGGAGGCGTTCGTCTCACCGGCGCTTTCGGGCGCCCTGATCGCCTTTCGGCGCGACGCGTGGACGAAGATCGGTCCGTTTGACGATGCGTTCCGCCTCTACTTCGAGGAGACCGACTGGCTGCTGCGTCTGCGCGCCGCCAGACTCGACTCCCGTTTCGTGCCGGGAGCTCACGCGGTGCATCTCTACGCGCAGAGCAGCGTCCGGGAGCCGAGCGCGACCGCCTGGTTCGCCGAGGCCGAGCGGATCTTCCGCCGCCGCCACTTGGGCGCCGGCGTCACGAAGCTGCTCGAGACCCTGAGCGCAGCGCCGCCGCACACTCGTCCCGCCTCCCCGCGCCCGCGGCGCGCGGCGCCGCGCCCGGCGCCGAACGCCTCGCCGACGCTTTCTCTGGCCGAGCTTGCCGCCCCGCGTGCCCTGGCGTGGGTCGAGATTGCACTATCGGTGGGCGGATTTCCGGCGGCGGGCGAACGGCTCTCCCCAGCGGCGCGCGAGTGGCAGATGCCGGAGGAGATCTGGCGCCGGCTGCCGGCGGGAGAGCTCTGGATCCGCGGTGTCGAGGGTCGCGGCCGGGAGTCGGCGCCGGCGCACTTCGTGCGCGGCGACGAAGCGTCGACGTCATGAGCGCGGACGGCGGCTACACCCTGCGCGCCTACGCACCCGGCGACGAAGCAGCGATCCAGCGCGCTTTCACCGAAGTCTTCGGCGTGCAACGCACGCTGGCGGAGTGGCGCTGGAAGTTCGTCGATCCGCCGCGGGGCTCGCGAATCGTGCTGGCGTTCGATGCCGCCGGCGAGCTCGCCTGTCATTACGCGGCGATCACGGTCGACGTCGAGTGGGGGGGCGAGGCGATGCAGGCGGCGCAGATCGTCGACGTCTTCTCGCTCCGCAGGCGCGGGCTCGGTCCCCGCGGGGGCGCCTTCCAGCGCACCCTGGAGCGATTCCTCGCCGATTGTGCAGGTGCCGGCGGGGTCGGCTTCGTCTACGGCTTTCCCGGTGAGCGCCACCAGCGCGCCGGAGCGGTCACCGGGCGCTACTTCGAGCCGGCCGCGCTCGAGCGACTGCAGCGCGGGACCGTGACGTCGCGTCCCTGGTCGCCCGCCCGCACCTGGATCTCGGAAGGCTTCGATGCCCATGCGACCGACCGGCTTTGGCTGCGCAGTCGGCAGCGCTACCGTTGCGCGACGGTGCGCGATGCGGCCTGGTTTCATTGGCGCTACGAGCGCCGTCCCGGCAACCGGTACCTGCAACTCGGGGTGCGGCGCGCCGGCGAGGCCAGGGCGTGGGGTGTGCTGGCGCTCCCTGGAGCCGGCGGCGGCGACAGCGCTTCCTGGGTGGACCTCGTCTGGGACGGCGAGAGGGCCGGGGACTTGGCCGATCTCGCCGCAGCGGTCGAGGAACGCGCGGGAGCTCACGGGTCGGGTCGTGTGGAGCTCTGGTTGCGCGGTGACCGCGAGGCGCTGGCGGCGCTCCTCGAACAGGGGTACACGAGCTCGCCCGAGCCCCTGCTGCGACTGAGCGCTATCACCTTCGATTCCCGCGTCAGCGTCGCGCAGGTCCTGGACCGTTTCTATCTCACCATGGGCGACTCGGATCACTTCTGAGCCGCAGGCCGTAGAATTCCGTCATGGCTCCCCAGCTCTCGGTCGTCGTTCCCGCGTACAACGAAGCCGCGCGGATCGGCCCGACCCTCGATCGCCTCTGCGCGTTCGGTCCGAGCGTTCCCGGCGGCATGGAGATCCTCGTCGTCGACGACGGGAGCACGGACGGAACCAGCGACCTTGCCCTGCAGCCGCAAGGCCGCGAGGTTCAGCGGCTTCGCTGGCTGCGGCTGGAGAAGAACCAGGGCAAAGGCGCGGCGCTGCGGGCAGGCGTCCTCGCCAGCACCGGCGCCGAGGTGCTGCTGTGCGACGCCGACCTGTCGACTCCGATTGAAGAGTACATTCGCCTTCGCCCTCATCTCGACGACGCGGACGTCGTGCTCGGGAGCCGGGGACTGGCCGATTCGCGAATCACCCGGCGACAGCCCGCCTATCGCGAGCTCATGGGGCGGCTGTTCAATGTCATCGTGCGCGTCGTGGCCGTGGATGGCATCCGCGATACCCAGTGCGGATTCAAGTTGTTGCGCGGTGATCTGGCGCGCGGCCTGTTCGCCGACCTGCGGATCGACCGCTTCGCCTACGATGTCGAGCTCGTCTGGCTCGCCCGCCGGCGCGGGGCGGTCGTCACGGAGGTCGGTGTCGTCTGGCACGATTCGCCGGCCTCGAGCGTCCACGCCCTGCGCGACTCGACGAGAATGCTGCTCGACGTCCTGAAAATCCGTTGGCGCCATCGTGGCGAACCGGTCGTCATCGGCCGGGTCCGTTGATCCAGCAGCCTCAGCCCCCGGGTCAAACGACCGCCGTCGAGGCGGTCCGGACGCTCGTCCTGGCACCCCATTTCGACGACGAGGTGCTGGGCTGCGGCGGCCTGGTTGCCCAGCTCTGCCGGGCCGGTGCGCCGGTGAACGTGCTCTTCCTCACTGACGGCTCGGGTGGCATCGAGGAGATCGACGATCGCGCGATCTACGCGGCGCGCCGCAGGCGCGAGGCGGAGAAGGTGATTCGCCTTCTCGGCTGTGCCGGCGTCGAGGTGCTCGGGATCCGCGATGGCGCGCTCGCCGAGGGGCGCGCCGAAGCGGCTGCGGCGATCCGCCAGCGCCTCATCGAGCAGCGCCCCGGCCTGCTGCTGGTGCCGTCGCCGCTCGAAGTCTCCGACGACCACCGCGCCGCTTTCGCCGCGCTCTACGATGTGCTGTCGTCGGCGGTCGATGGCGTCGATGGCGTCGAAGGTGTCCAGAGCCAGGCGGATCCGGCGCTCGCGACGCTCGCAGATGTCGCACGCGGGCTCGAGGTCTGGCTCTATGAAGTCAACCATCCTGGCTATCCGGACCGGCTTGTCGACGTCAGCGACTGCCGCGCGACGATCGAGGAGGCGATGGCGATCTACGCTTCACAGGAGGAGCGCCATCCCTACCTCCGGGCCGGACTCGGCCTGCGGCAGTTTCGCACCCATACCCTCGCTCCGCAGGTGGCGCTGGTTGAGGGATATCGCCGCCTCGCGGCGACCGATTTCGCGGCGCGGGAGCTGGCCGCTCTGGTCGCGGAGGTTGGCGGGAGCGTGCCGGAGCTCTGCGAGAGCTTGCGCCGGAGTCGCGCTGATCTCGCCGAGATCGCCCGCCTGAACGCGGTGATTCGCGAGATGGAGGGGACGCGTGCATGGCGGCTGCACCGCTGGGTCGAGAGGCTGCGCGCCCTGGGTGGCCCGCGATCCGGGCCAGCCGGGCCAGCCGGGCCGCAGGGGGCGGGCTGAGCCATGTCCGCGGGGCAGCGCAAGCTTTCCATTCTCGTCCTCAGCTTCAACGGCCGGAAGCACCTCGAGAGCTGCCTGCCGGCCGTGCGCGCGCAGCGCGATCCGGGTTGCGCGTGGGAGCTGCTGCTGCTCGACAACGGCTCGAGTGACGGCACCGCCGGCTGGGTGCGCGAGCACCACCCATGGGTCCGCCTGGTCGAGAGCTCCACGAACCTCGGATTCGCCGCCGGCAACAACCTCCTCGCCGCGCAGGCCGACGGCGACGCGCTGGTCCTGCTCAACGACGACACCCGCCCGGAGCCCGAATGGCTCGCGGCGCTGGCCGATGCGGCGGCCGCTGCCGCGCCGGATGTCGCGGCGATCAGCGGGCGGCTCATCGACTGGGCGGGGGAGCGCCTCGACTTCGGCTACGGTGTGCGGACGTTCGACGGCCACGCCTTCCAGCTCGACTTCCGCCGGCGCCTGGAGACGGCGAGGGTGCCGGCGGGCGGCGAGGAGCTCCCGTTCGCCTGCGGCGCGAACATGCTGGTACGCCGGCGCTCCTTCCTCGAGGCCGGCGGCTTCGATCCGAGTTACTTCGCCTACCTCGAAGACGTCGATCTCGGTTGGCGGCTCTGGGCCGGCGGCGAGCGCATCACGGCCTGTCGCGAAGCCGTGGTCCGCCACGTTTCGGCGGCCACGAGCGATCGCGTCGGGCCGTTCGTCCGCGGTGCCCTGTTCGAGCGCAACGCCCTGCTCACCGCCTACAAGAACTTCGACGACGAACTCTGGCAGAAGCTCGCGCCGGCAATTCTGCTGACGTTTCTTTCGCGCCTCGAGACGATCGTGGTGGCGGGGAACTTAGGGGCGGCAGAGCTCCTGCGGCGCGATCCGTTCACCGGCAGGATCACCAGCCGCGACGCGCCAGTCGCCGCCGCTGGGAGTTTCGATCCGTCCTGGCTCGACAAGCTTCGGCGCCACGGTCCGGCCGAGTTCGCGCGCCGCGCCTGGGGGCGGATCGCGCGCCGCTTGCGCCGCATCCTCGCCGGTGGGGGATTCGAGCTCTCGCATCCGCAGGCGCTCTCGCACCTGCGCGCCATGAGCCTCTTTCTCGCCGTGCTCGACGCCGCCGCCGCCGCGCGCGAGGTCGCGCGGCAGCGGCGCCGGCGCTCCGATCGCGAGCTTTGCGAGCGCTTCCCGCTCTATCTGGTGCCGACTTATCTCGGGGACGAGGCGCTTTTTGCGAGTCCCGGTTTCGCCAGTCTCCTGCCTGCCAGCCCGGCGCTCACCCGCGCCACCCTCGCCGAGGTGATGGAGTTGCCGGCGAAGAGCGGCCGATGACGGCGGAGGTCTCGGTCGTCATCCCGACCTTCAACCGGCGGCGCATCCTCGCCGAGGTGCTGGCGGCTCTCGAGGCGCAGCAGGAGGCGCCGCCCTTCGAGATCGTCGTGGTGGACGACGGCTCGACCGATGGTACCTTCGAGTGGTTGAGCCAGCGGGTGGAGTCGCGCCCGATGCGCCTGTTCCGGCAACCGAATCGCGGTCCGGCGGCGGCGCGCAATCGCGGTGTCGCGGAGGCCGCCGGCGCGACAATCGCTTTTCTCGGCGACGACACCGTCCCCGAACCGGGCTGGCTCGCAGCCCACTGGGCGGTGCCTCAGGAGCGCCCGGACGAATTTCGGCTGGCGGTGATCGGCTACACCGGCTGGCATCCGCGCCTGCGGCTCACCCGGTTTCTCGAGTTCATCAACGAGCAGGGGCTGCAGTTCGGCTATGCCCTGATCTCAGACCCCGAGAACGTGCCGTTCAACTTCTTCTACACCTCGAACCTCTCGCTGCCCCGGACGCTGCTGCTCGAGGAGCCGTTCGACGAGAGCTTCCCCTCCCCGGCGTGGGAGGACATCGAGGTCTCTTTCCGGCTCTTTCGGCGGGGGCTGCGGCTGGTCTACGAACCCCGGGCGCGCGTCCACCATGACCACCCGACCGATTTCCGCCGCTTCGCGGCGCGCCAGGAGCGCGCCGGAGCTAGCGCCGTGCGCTTTGCACGCAAGCACCCGGAGCTCACGGGCTTCCTGGGGATCGGCCCGGACGGACCGGCGCCGCTGCCGCCGCGACTCTCCCAGCTGCGGCGGGAATGGCTGGTCCGCGCTTTGCAATTGTTGCCGGTGAGTCTGCCCGGAATCTGGGAGGAGACCCTTCGCTATCACTACCTCCGGGGACTGCATCGGGCTTGGCGCGAAGGGTCGGCAGAAATGGAAAGGGTGGGGTCATGAACAGTCGAACGGGACGAATTTTCCTGAGGTTGGCACTCGCAGTGGCTCTGACCTTGCCTGGGGCGGCGCTGACGGCGCAATCAGGCGGTGGACACGGCGGTGGCGGTGGCGGTGGTAGCCATGGCGGTGGCGGCGGCAGCCACGGGGGGGGCAGCGGTAGCCATGGCGGCTCCGGCGGCTACAGGGGCCACGGCGGCTCCGGCGGCTCCAGGGGCCATGGCGGTCACTACCGCGGCTACCGCGGCTACTACGGTGGTTACCGCGGCGGCTACGGCGGCTACGGCGGCTACGGCTGGTACGGCTATTCCGGATGGGGTGGCTACTACGGCGGCTATGGCGGCTACGGCTACTACGGCGCGCCCGGCGGGGGGTACACGTCGGTCTATCCGGCCGTGGGAGCGACCCACGGCGCGCTCGATCTCGATGTCAGCCCGGAGAGCGCGCAGATCTACCTCGATGGCCAGTTGGTCGGCATCGCCGACGACTTCGACGGCTTCCCGGATTTCCTCTGGCTGGAGAAGGGGACCTACGACGTGGTGATCTTCGCGCCGGGCTTCCAGACGCTCAGCCGCCAATACTCGGTCTACGGCGGGATGGTCATCGACATCGAGGACGCCCTGGTTCCTGGTCAGGAGACGCTGCCGGAGGATCTGGCGTCGAAGAGCTCCGTGAACCGGGAAGAACGGCTGCGCCGCGATCGCGAGAACGAGGAGCAGGTGCGCACTTATGAAGCGACACAGGCTCGCCCCTACAAGGCGGCGGACGAGGGCGAGGCGGCGGGCGAAGCCGAGGCGGATCGTCTTGACGCCCGCGGCGAACCGGGGAGCGTGAAGCTCAAGATCGAACCGGACGACGCGTCGGTCTATCTTGACGGCCGGTTCCTCGGCACGGGACGCGAGCTGGCCCGCCTGCGCTCGGGACTCATCGTCGATCCAGGCGAGCATGTGCTCGAGGTCGTGCGGCCCGGCCGGCGGTCGGAGAAACAGAGCTTCCACGTCCGCGCCGGCGAGGAAGCCAGCCTGGATATCGAGCTCGACGAAGAGTGATGGGAGCCGCGCAGCCGCTCGCGGCCGCAGGACCGGGCTAGAGCGTCTGCGCGGAGCTTTCGCGCTCCATGCGCAACAGCCAGCGCTTGCGCGAGGCGCCGCCCACCCAGCCGCCGATCCCCTCTTTCGTGGGAATGATCCGGTGACAGGGGATGAGCAGCGGAATCGGGTTGTCGAGCAGGATCGAAAGCACCTGACGGTAGGCCTCGGGCCGGCCCGAGGCATCGGCGATGTCCTTGTAGGTGCGGGTCTTGCCGTAGGGCGTGCGCAACGCCTCCTTGAGCACCCGGCGCGAAAAGGTATCGACTCCGGAGGGAGCGAGATCGAAATCGAGCTCGAGCGCCCGGCGCGCGCCGGCGAAATACTCCGAGAGCCGTCCGAATACCTCGTCCAGGAACTCCGAATCGTCGAAGGCGGAGAGCGGATGAAACAGCCGCGCCGTCGGCCCCAGCGGCGCGATGAGAATCCGGCCGATCGCGAGTCCGTAGAACTCCACTCCCAGGGTGCCGATCTGCGACGGGACGAGGACCCGCACCGGCTCGATGGGCACCGGAAGAGAGGCGGCCTCCTTGGCCTCAACCTGCTCGCTGGGCATCGCCCGGAAGGTTACCATGCCCGATTCCGGAGGCAAGGGGCCCGTTTCGCCAGCCGCCAGCGGCCTGGCCAGGCCTTCCAGGCGGCCTGCTACTCCGTGTAGAGGGCTTCGTACTGGGCCCGGCTCTCGAGAACCCTTACCAGGTAGGCGCGGGTCTCGCGAAACCCGACCTTCGCCAGGTACTCCTCGGGCTCGTCGGTCTGGCAGTAGCGGCGCCAGAGGGCTGCCTGGTCCTCGCCCGCGTTGTAGGCCGCCACCACCATCGGCCGGCGGCTCGCCCCCCCGCCGAAGCGGCGTTCGAGCTCGGCCAGGTAGGCCGCGCCGAGGGCGATCGAGACTTCGGGTCGGTGCAGGTGCTCGGCCCGGATCTCCCCCCATCCCAGATCGCGGGCGAGGCGCCGGGCGGTCGGCAGGACGAGCTGGGCCAGGCCGCGCGCCGCGGCGGGCGAGACCGCCTCGGGCTGAAAGCGGCTCTCCTCGCGCATCACTGCGGCGAGCAGGACGAGGGCGGGGGCATCGTCGCCGACCCGTTCGCGCAGCCACTGGCGGTAAGGAAGCGGAAAGAGGAGTCTGCGCAGGGCCAACGAGACCCAATCCAGGGGGATCCGCTCGGGGCGCGCCGCAAATTGGCGCTCGGCGATTTCGATGGCGCGGTCGCTGGCTCCGGCTGATTCGAGCTGCTGCGCCAGGCTGAAGGCCAGCTGCCGCTGGTGGCTCGGGAAGTGGCGCGATTGCGCGCCACTTCCTTCGCTCCACAGGCCGAGCGCCAGAAGCCGCTCCTCGGGTGCAAGGTGCGCCGCGGACCAGATCGGCCAGGTGGCGACCGCCATCGGTTGCCAGTCGATCCAGGCGGCGAGCGAGGGTTGTGCCCGCAGAGCGACCAGGCCGCGTTCCCGGGCGGCGCTGCCGGAGGCGTGGCTGTCCCCCAGCAGAGCCCAGGCGGTCCAGGCGTCGTCGAAGGTCCGGCCAACCGCCCGCTGACGCCCGATCTGCTGCGCCGCCGCGGCGAGGTTCGGCTGCAGCAGGCGGGCGCGCGCCGCGGTCGCCAGCGGATGAAAGGGCCGCTCGCGCAGCACCTGGAGATAGTGGCCGACCGCCGGTTGCGACTCGCCGCGGAGCTCGGCGATCCGTCCGCGCCAGTACGCGAGATCCTCGCGGGCGGCGGCCCCGGAGAGCTCGGCCGCGCGCAGATGCGCGACCGGGCGTTCGCTGCCATCGCCGCGCACGATTCTGGAGACCGCCGCGAAGAGCGCCCCCCGGGCGAGCGCAGAGCGCCAGATTCGCTGCGAAGCGAGATGTTCGAGGAGCTTCTCGGCGCCAGCCTCGTCGCCGGCGAGCCAGCGCAGGCGGAAGCTCGACAGCACGGCAGCCCCCGACCATTCGCCGAGCGGTTCGGCGGCGTAGGCCTCCTCGAACACCCGCAGGGCGCTCGCCCAATCGCCACCCAACTCGAGGCTTCGCCCCTGCTGGTAACGGGCATCGGCGCGGGTCGCGGCGTGGCGGGCGACCGCCGCCAGGCGATCGAAATGCCGCGCCGCAGCGGCGAACTTCCCCGACCAGAATTCAGCTCGGGCGAGAAGGTAGAGCGCCTCGGAGTCGTTGCCGGAACCCAGGTCGCTGGTCCCCTCGAGGGCTCGTTCGAGCAGCGGCACTGCGGCGGCGAAATCGCGTTGCTTGGCGAGCACCGTGCCGAGCGTGCGCGCGAGGTCGCGACTGTCGGGCTGCGGCCAGCGCGCGAGCCAAATCTCGGCGGCACGAAAGGCGGCGAGATCGGTTTCGCCGGACGAAAGGAGCTCCCGCAACTCCTGCCGCGCTTCCTCGGTACGCCGGTCACGAAGGTGGCACTCGGCGAGCACCAGGCGAAAATCACGCGCCAGGTCCGCAGCCAGCGCGGCGACCGGCACGCCGCGCAGCAGCCGGCAATCGCCTCCCAGGCGGACGGTGCGGAAGAGCAGCGTCGCCGCCGGCCGGACCAGGGACTTCGGCGCGCCCTGGGCGAGGAGAGTGGCGGAGATTCCAGCGGCGACCTCGGGGTGGCCAAGGGCCTCCTGGACCGCCGCCAGCCGATAGCGCGCCCACGGGGCGAGATCGGGCGTCGCGCCGATCGCCTGCGCGAAGGCCTCCGTCGCCTCTCCCGGTCGACCGAGCCGCTCGAGCAGGTGTCCGCGCAGGACGTCGAGCCCGAGGGCTCGGGCCTGCGCCGGTTCGGCATCGGCGAGGCAGTTCGCCTCCTCGAGCGCGCGCTGGTTGTCTCCGGCCCCCTGCAGCTCCACGAGGCTGATGCGCGGATCGATGGTGGCCGCAAGCAGCACGGAAGCGAGCTGGAGAATCATCGGCAGCTCACCCGGGAGGCCACCCCAGAGAACGCCCGCCGAGCAGGTGGAGATGGAGATGGAAGACCGACTGGCCGGCACCGGCGAGGCAGTTCATCACCAGGCGAAAGCCCTGGTGTTCGAGCCCGGCGTCGCGCGCCAGGCCGGTCGCGACGGTGATCATCCGGCCGAGGAGCGCCGTTTCCTCCGCCTCCGCCGCGTCGTCCGCAGAGATCGCGAAGAGGTGCGGAATGTGGCGCTTCGGCACGATCAGCAGGTGCACCGGCGCCTGGGGAGCGATGTCCGCCAAGGCGATGATGTCGTCGTCCTGGAAAAGCAGGCGGGCCGGAATCTCGCCGGCGACGATGCGGCAGAAGAGGCAGTTCGGGTCCATGAGCGTTCTCTCCGTCTGATCTCTAGGCGCCGCCGATGCCGCTGGCGCCGGACACCCGCGCGACGCTCGCGCCCAGCGCATTGAGCTTCGTCTCCATCGCCTCGTAGCCGCGATCGAGATGGTAGATCCGATCGACGATCGTCTCGCCCTCGGCCGCGAGGCCGGCCAGGACGAGGCAAGCGGAGGCGCGCAGGTCGGTCGCCATGACGGTCGCGCCAGAGAGCGCGGTTTTGCCGTGGACGCGCGCGTAGCGGCCGTCGAGGCGGATATCGGCGCCCATGCGCGCGAGCTCGGCAGCGTGCTGGAAGCGGTTCTCGAAGACGGTCTCGCAGACCGTCGTCATTCCCTGGGCTTGGGTCGCGAGCGCCATGCACTGCGCCTGAAGGTCGGTCGGGAAGCCGGGGAACGGGGCGGTCACGACATCGCGCGGCTTGAGCGCGCCCTCGCTTGCCACCGTGATCTTGCCCGTGGTTGCGACCTCGACCACGAGCCCGCAACCGCGCAGAAGATCGAGTAGCGGTTCGAGATCGGCCGCGACGCCGCCCTCCAGGGTGACCTCGCCGCCGGTGATCGCCGCGGCGACGAGGTAGGTCCCGGCCTCGATGCGGTCGGGGATCACGCGGTGGGTCGCGCCGTGCAGGGAGGAGACGCCCCGCAGGCGGATGGTCTCGGTGCCGGCACCCTCGATGTCGGCGCCCATCTCGACCAGGAGCCGGGCGAGATCGGTAACCTCGGGCTCGCGCGCGCAGTTTTCGAGCACCGTCTCGCCGCGGGCGAGCACCGCCGCCATGAGGAGATTTTCGGTCCCGGTGACCGTCGGCATCGCGAAGCGAAAGCGGCCGCCGACCAGATGCGCGGCGCGGACGTCGACATAGCCGTGCTCGAGCGTCACCGAGGCGCCGAGGGCGGTGAGGCCGGCCAGGTGTTGATCGATGGGGCGCACGCCGATCGCGCAGCCACCGGGCAGCGAGACGCGGGCGCGCCCGCGGCGGGCCACGAGCGGCCCGAGCACCAGGATGCTCGCCCGCATCGTCTTCACCAACTCGTAAGGTGCGTCGTCATCGGACGGCGCACCGCTCGGCGCCAGGATCAGTCCAGTCGCGGTCGTCGTGCTGCCCTGGCCGAGGTGGGCGAGGAGCTTGCGCATCGTCTCGAGGTCGCGCACCAGCGGCACGCCATCGAGGCACACGGGCTCGTCCGAGAGCAGCGACGCGGCGAGCTCGGGGAGGGCCGCGTTCTTGGCCCCACCGGCGCTGACCCTGCCGGAGATGCGGGTCGGTCCGACGATGCGAAATTGTTCCACGCGAGGAGGCCCTTTCTTCGGCAGCAGCTACGAAGCCCTTCTGAATACCACATCCCGCGCGATCCCGGCGAGGTCGCTGCGGACCTCCACGAGGTCGAGCCATGGACACTCGCCCGCGAGAACGAGCACGGCGTCCATCTGGCCGTATCCGATCTCGCAGGCGAGCATGGCATCACCGTGCAAGCCTTCCGCCAGGTCGAAAAGGCGCGCCAGGACGGCGAGTCCCGACTCGGCCGCGAAGAGCGCGAGATGCGGCTCGTGGGTGCGCACGTCGAGCGCCACGAGTTCCGGGTCCGCCGGATCGACGTAGGGCGGATTCGAGATCAGCAGGTCGAACGTCTCGAGGGCGAGCGCTGCGGCGAGATCGGCGGCGACGAAAGCGACGCGATCTTCGAGACCGAGCCGGCGGGCGTTCGATCGGGCGCAGGCGAGGGCGCCGAGCGACAGGTCGGTCGCCTGAAGCTTCCACGACGGGCGCTCGGCGGCGAGGGTGAGGGCAATGCAGCCCGAGCCGGTGCCGATGTCGAGCACCGAAGCGGCGGCAGGCAGCGCCGCGGCGAGAGCGATCTCCACCAGCAGCTCGGTCTCCGGCCGCGGAATGAGGACGCGTTCGTCGACGCCGAACTCGCGGCCGAAGAACTCACGTCGGCCGAGGAGATAGGCCATCGGCTCGCCGGCCGCGCGGCGTTCGAGCAGGGTCGCATAGCGGGCGGCGAGCGGCGCCGCGATCGGCTGGTCGTCGCGCGCCCGGATCTGCACCTCGGAGAGCGCGAGCAGGGAGCCCAGAAGGAGGGCCGCTTCGCGCCCTGGCGAGGCGAGCCCGGCGGCGGCGAGAGCTTGCCGGCCGCCGGTCACCAACTCCCGAAGGGTCGTCACGGCGAGATCTTATGGTCGCGAAGGTCGATTCGTCGGGCGTCGCAGCAGAACCCGTCGAATAGGCGATTCGACTGTAAAACATAGGTATAGTAGAGGAAGCATCTGAATTTCACTAGAATAACAGTGTTATGGACGAAAAAGACCTCCAGATTCTGTCGCTCCTTCAAGCCGATGCCCGCGTCGGAAACGCCGAAATCTCGCGCCAGGTCGGCCTCGCTGCCTCGGCGGTGCACGAGCGCATCCGCAAGCTCGAACAGCGCGGTGTCGTGCGCGGCTACCACGCCCGGCTCGACCCGGAGGCGCTCGGCCGGGGTCTCCTGGCGTTCATCTCCGTCCAGGTCGACGACCGGCTCACCGAGGAGACGACGGGGGTCCAGCTGGCGCGCCTTCCCGAAGTCCAGGAGGTGCACCACATCGCGGGTGAAGACTGTTATCTGTTGAAGGTCCGCTGCGCCTCGACCGGCGATCTCGGACGCTTCCTGCAGGAGAAGATCGGGGCCTTTCCTTCCGTGCGCCGGACGCGCACCACGATCGCCCTCGGGACGGTGAAGGAGGAGCTCGAGTTGCCCGTCCCCGCGCTTCCGGCGCCCGCGCAGTCGCAGGGGAGCGATTCCCGGGCGGCGACATGACCACGTTCGACGGCCGTTCGCTTTTTCGTGGACGCACCCTTGCGGCACTGCTCGCGGTCTATCTCGTCTGGGGGTCGACCTATCTCGCGATCCGCTTCGCCATCACGTCGCTGCCCACTTTCTCGATGGCGGGGGCGCGCTACCTGATCGCCGGCGCGCTGCTCTACGGTTGGGGGATCCTCCGCGGCGGCAAGCGCCCAGAGGCGAAGACCCTTGTGCCGATCGCGGTCATCGGCGCGCTGTTGCTGGTCGGCGGCAACGGCCTGGTGGTCTGGGCGGAGCACCGCATCGCCTCCGGCATCGCCGCTTTGCTGATCGCCACCGAACCGCTGTGGATCGCCCTCCTCGTGCCGCTCGTCACCCGCGGCCGGCGGCCCGGCCCGCGCACCTACGCCGGCATCGCCGTCGGCCTTGCGGGTGTCTTCGTGCTGGTCGGAGGTGGCGGCGGGATGGGTGCCGGCGGGATCGACATCGCCGGCGCTTTCGCGGTCGTCCTGGCTTCGTTCTTCTGGGCGCTGGGCTCGCTCTACTCGACGCGCGCCAAGCTCCCCCCCTCGCCCTGGATCGCGACCGGCAGCCAGATGCTCGCCGGCGGCGCGCTCCTCGCCCTGCTCGGTGGCGCCACGGGCGAGTGGGCGAGCTTCGAGCTGGCAAAGGTGACCGCGCCGGCGCTCTGGGCCTTTGCCTATCTCGTGGTCTTCGGCTCGATCGTCGCCTTCACCGCCTATGCCTACCTGCTGCGCAACGCGCGGCCGACGGTGGTCTCCACCTACGCCTTCGTCAATCCGATCGTCGCCGTCCTGCTGGGGTGGTGGATCGTCGACGAGCCGGTGAACGGACGGGTCGTCGTCGCCGGCGCGCTCATTCTCGCTGCCCTGTTGGCGATTCTCTACGACGAACCGAAGCGCGAGCCTGCGGCGGTGTGACTTTTCGACCGTCCGGACTGTCGGGCTGTCGCAAGCTCAAGCCGTCGTGCTGCTGCGCGCCGCCTCGTCCAGCTTCTGCGCCTGGAAGTACTCGACGAGCGGCTCGATGAGCGGGTCGAGATCGCCCCCGAGCACTGCCGGCAGTTGGTGCAGGGTGAGCCCGATGCGGTGGTCAGTGATGCGGTTCTGCGGGAAATTGTAGGTGCGGATCTTCTCCGAGCGGTCGCCGGAGCCGACCATCTTGCGGCGCTCGGCGGACATCGCCGAATCGGCCTTCTCGCGCTCGAGATCGAAGAGCCTGGCCTTCAACACGCGCATCGCCTTCTCCCGGTTCTTGATCTGGCTACGCTCGTCCTGGCAGGAGACGACCAGGCCGCTCGGCAGATGGGTGAGGCGCACGGCGGAGTAGGTGGTGTTGACCCCCTGGCCGCCCGGCCCGGAGGCGCAGAAGCGGTCGATGCGCAAGTCCTTCTCGTGCACCTCGACCTCGACATCGTCGGCCTCGGGAAGCACGGCGACGGTCGCCGCAGAGGTGTGGATGCGCCCGGAACCCTCGGTCTGCGGCACCCGCTGCACGCGGTGGGTGCCCCCTTCGTGCTTCAGCTTGCTGTAGGCGCCCTGGCCTTCGAGGATCGCCGAGACCTCCTTGATCCCGCCGGCCTCGGATTCCGACAGATCGATCACCTCGACCCGCCAGCCGCGGCGCTCGGCATAGCGGCTGTACATGCGAAAGAGCTCGGCGGCGAAGAGCGAGGCTTCGTCGCCGCCGGTCCCGGCGCGGATCTCGAGGACGACGTTCCGGCTGTCGTTCGGGTCTTTCGGAATGAGCGCCTGCTTGATCTCCCGATCGAGCGCGTCGCGCTGCTCGATGAGGCTCTTTGCCTCGGCCTCGGCCATGGCGGCGAGCTCGGCGTCGCCGGTCGAATCGGCCGCACCGGCCGACAGGACGAGATCCTGCGCTTCGGCGAGCTCTTGGCCGAGGTCGCGGAAGCGCCGGAAGAGGGTGACGATCGGATCGATCTCGGCCAGCGCTTTGCTGATCTCGCGCACCGCTTTGGGATCCGAGTGGACCTCCGGCAGGGAGAGTCGCGCCGTGAGCTCGGCGTGCGACGCCTCGAGGGCGAGGAGACGATCGATCATGGAAGCGTCATCAGAGAACGGGAGAAGAGGAGAAGAAGGGGAGCGGGCGCCAAATCAAAACCCCGGGCGCCGGCCGTCGAAACGGTCGAGTCCCAGGGCGGAGATCTGCGCGCGGGCTGGCTAGGCGGACTTCGTGTAACGACGGTTGAAACGCTCGACGCGGCCGGCGGTGTCGATCAGCTTCTGCTTGCCGGTGAAGAAGGGATGGCAGGCGCTGCAGATTTCCAGGCGCAGCTCGCTCTTCGTCGAATGGGTTTCAAACGTGTTGCCGCAGGCGCAGACCGCGGTGACCATGTGAAGTTCGGGATGGATGCCAGTCTTCATGCGACGCCTTCCTGACTTGGTTCTGACGCACACGAACATCGCGCGCGGACCGCTGATTCTAGCCGATAGCGGCGCCGGCGGCAAAGGGTCGCGCCTAAATCCACGGAACTGAGGGGTTTACGAGGCGGCTACTTCGGAGTTCACGCCCAGACGTTTCATCATCTCATGCAGCGTCGTCGGCTTGATCTGCAGCAACTCGGCCGCCTTCTTTTGCACCCCGCCTGCGGACTGCAGCGCCTGAATCACCAGCTGGCGCTCGTAGGAGGAGACGGCGTCCCAGAACGAACCGCTCGCGAGGGTTGTCGGAGGGAGCGGGTTGAGCCCCAGGCTCGACCCTGCTCCGGCGGCGGAGCGCACTGCCGGCGGCAGCAGCTCGACCTCCAGCACCTCGCCCGACGACAGCACCACGGCGCGCTCGATGGCGTTTTCGAGCTCGCGCACGTTCCCCGGCCAGCGGTAGTCCATCAGGAGCTCGAAGGCGGCCGGCGAGATGGCGTTCATCGCCTTGCCGTTCTCGTCGGCGTAGACGCGCAGGAAATGCCGCGCCATCAGCGGGATGTCTTCCGTCCGGTCACGCAGCGGCGGCAGCTGCAGCGTGATCACGTTCAGCCGGTAGTAGAGGTCTTCACGGAACTCGCCGCGCCTCACCAGGGCCTCGATGTCGGAGTTGGTGGCGGCGATCAGGCGCACGTCGACGCGGATGGTGTCGATGCCGCCGAGGCGCATGAACTCCTTCTCCTGGATGACCCGGAGGAGCTTGGCCTGGGTCTCCATTGGAATGTTGCCGATCTCATCGAAGAAAATCGAACCGTTGTTGGCGGCCTCGAACAGGCCCTTCTTGGCCGCGATCGCGCCAGTGAAGGCGCCCTTGACGTGGCCGAAGAGGGTGCTTTCGAGCAGGTCGTGCGGCATCGAGCCCGAATTCACGGTCACGAAAGGGCCTTGGGTGCGGCGACTGTGGTGGTGCAGGGCCTTGGCCACGAGCTCCTTGCCGGTGCCGCTCTCGCCGAGGATGAGCATGTTGCTCTTCGACGGCGCGGCGAGGCGGATCAGGTCGAAGACCTGCTGCATCGGTGCGCTCTTGCCGATGATGTTGTCCAGGCCGTAGCGCTTCTCGAGCTCCTGTTTGAGGGTGCGGTTCTCGCTCGTCAACCGCCGCTGCTCGAGCCCCTTGCGGATGGTGAGCAGGACCTCTTCGTTCTTGAACGGCTTCGGGATGTAGTGGAAGGCGCCGATACGCATCGCTTCGATGGCGCTCTCGATCGAGGAGTAGGCGGTGACTACGATGACCACCTGTTCGGGATCGCGGCTGCGGATCTGTTTCAGGACCTCCATGCCCGACATGCCGGGGAGCATGAGATCGAGCAAGACGAGATCGATCGGCTCGCGCTCGGCGATAAGCAGCGCTTCTTCCCCGGTGCGGGCGGCGAGCGGGCGCAGGCCCTCGCGCTTGAGGAGCGTCCCGAGAACGTCCTGCAGCACCTCTTCATCGTCGACGACGAGGATGTTGGTCATGCGCGCAGCTGCGTCTCGCGCCCTGCTGTCCTTTGCGTGGGCAGCTCGACCACGAATCGGCAGCCCAGATCCTTGCCGGCGCTCTCCACCAGGATGCGGCCGCCGTGCTGCTCGATGATGCTGCGGCTGATGGCGAGGCCGAGGCCCGTGCCGCCCTTGCCGGTCTTGGTGGTGTAGAACGGCTCGAAGACGTGCGCGAGGTGCTGCGGCTCGATGCCCGAGCCGTTGTCCTCGAAGCTCACCCGGACCCGCTGCGGCGTGGAATCGGCAGGGGAGGAGGAACCGGAACCCGCGGTGGCGGCAGAGGTCGGTACGGCGTCGATCGCGTTGATCGCGTCGAGCGCGATGGTGATCCGGGCGTCCTGTTCGGGAGCGGCGTCGATCGCGTTCAACAACAGATTGGTGAAGACCTGCTGCAGCTCGCCCTCGGAGCCGGAGATCGTCGGCGCCACCACCGGCAGCTTCCAGTCGACGGCGACGGCGCGTGCCGCGAGCCGCTCGCGCAGCAGGTCGACGGTCTCCTGGAGGAGAGCGGGCAGGGCGACCGGGCCGCTCTCGTGGTCGCGCTTGCGCGCGAACTCGAGCAGGCCGTTGACGATGCGCGAGGCGCGGAAGGTCTGGCGTTCGACCTTTTGCAGGAGCTCGCGTCGCGGGTCGGAGGCGTCGGTGTCGGCGAGCAGCATCTGGGCGTAGCTCGAGATGCCGGTGAGCGGCGTGTTGACCTCGTGCGCTACGCCCGCGGCGAGGACCCCCAGGGAGGCGAGGCGGTCCTGCTCGCGCAACGCGCGCTCCATCGCCACGCGCTCGGAGACGTCCTGGACGACCAGCACGCGGTCGGCGCGCGCGCGGCGAGCTCCGGGGTCTGCGGGGTCGTCGGGGTCGTCGGACTCGAGCTCGGCGGCGAGCGGCGCGGCGGTCAGCTGGAGATGGCGCGCCGTGCCGCCGGTATCCTCGTACGAGAGTTGGCGCATACCCGATCCCGCCTCGGGCAACTCCTCGAGCGGGAAGAGGTCGAGGAGCCTGCGGCCGATGATCTCGCCGCGCGGGCGGCCGGCGATGGCGGCGAAGGCGAGGTTGGCGCTCGTGACCAGGCCCGCGGAATCGAGCACCACGATGCCGGCCGGCGAAGACTCGAGAATCTCTTCGTTGTGGCGCTGCAGCGAGGTCACCCGCGCGAGCTGGCGGTGCACCTGATCGAGGAGTTGGGCGTTCTCGATGGCGAGCGCCGCCTGGTCGAGCAGCGCCCGTACGATCTCCACGTCTTCGGTCGAGAGCGGCTGCCGGTCGCGGCGCAGGGAGGTGAGCGCCAGGCCGATCTTCTGGCCGCGGACCAGAAGCGGGAAGACATAACGATAGCCGGCAACATAGAGCTGCTGTTCGATCGTCGCCGACTCCCCGGGCAGTCCGATCGGCGAAAGGGTGTCGAACTCTCCTTCCCAGAGTCCGTCGCGCAGCGTCGCTAAAGCGAGTGCGCGCGGGAAACCGGGATGCGGCCGAACCGGAACGAGTGCGGGTCCCTGGAGGAGGACGAGATTGGCGCGCTCGAGGTCGAGCGCCTGTTCGAGCTCGGAGAGCAGCGCATGGCAGAGACGGTCGAGGTCGCGCTCCTGGAGGAGGTCCTGCGCCACCCGCTGCAGGCCGCGGCGCTGTCCGAACGCCCGGCCGTACTGCAGGCGCTCGAGCGCGCCATGGATCCCGCGATGGGTGGGCACCACGAGGCCGACCGCGAGGATCCCGCCGATGAAGGTCAGCAGGTCGCGGGTGAAGCCCAGATCCGTGGGCATGGACCGGCGCACCGCGAGGTCGATCAGCGAGAAGGTGGTCAGGGCGAAGATCAGCGTCAGGGTGTAGGAGAGCCCGTTGCGGACCATGACGCCCAGGTCCCACAGGCGATAGCGCATCACCGCCCAGGCAAAAGCGAACGGCACGCAGGCGAGCGGCAGCACCGCCAGGGCGGAAAGCGACTCGGGCAGCTCGAGGCCGAGAATCGCCGGCAGGCCGTGGAAGAGGAAGAACGGCAGGTAGCCCGCTGCCATGCCGACCAGCAGCCAGAGGAGCTGGCGCTGCTGCTCCCAATCGTGCAGGGCGGAGAGCCGGCGCGCCAGTACGACCACCGAGAGCGCCGCGAACGCCATCAGATGCGCGAGCTCGATGCGGTCGAGCATGGCGAGCAGCCGCAGGCTCGGCGCGCCGACCAGCCAGGTGCCGTTCGCCCAGGCGAGGTCGGCCTGGAAGAGGGTCAGCACCGCGGCGGGGAGATAGAGGAACGGCAGCCAGAGCGGGCGTTTCGTCGCTGTCGGAGCCAGCGGACGCGGAATCGACAGGAAGAGGTGCAGCGTCAGCGGCGGCAGCAGCAGTCGCGCCGCTTCGTCGAAGAAGTAGATCCAGCGGCCCAGGGCGTCGGGCGGAAAGACCGGCGAGAAAACGTAGAGCACCGCCGAGACCAGGCACCAGAGGTAGAACAGCGGTCCACCGGCGCTGGCGCTCGAACGCCAGATAACGAACAGCCCGATCGCCGCATAGGCGCAGCCGATGAGCGCCAGGATCAGGTAGGGCGCGTCGAGATCGAGCGGCGGCCGGCGGTATTCGACGGTCTCGAGGCGTTCCTGGCGCAGCACGACGAGCTGCGCCGCGGGGGCGCCGCGCAGGGCGGTTGCCAGGCGCGCCACCTGGCTCGCCTCGGCGCCGTCGACGAGGACGATGCGGTCCCCGGGTGCCAGCGCCGACTCGAACAGCGGGTCGACCGTGCGCACCTCCCAATGGTCGCCGGAAGAGATCGCCGTGAAACCGAGCGGTTGGAAGGTCTCGAGCTTCTGCTGGAAGCCGCGGGCACCCAAAACCGCCAGCCCGGCGGTGGCCGCGAGCAGGAGGAAGGTAGCTAGGCGCCGGAGGCGCGAGAGATCAGACATCTGAATCTGACTTTTCCAAGCGAGAACGGAAATAGCACTTTTCATGCCATCGGAACATTCGCCAAGGCGCGAATAAGTGGCCTTCCTGGAACAGTTTATGCGCTCCGAGCGCAGAATCTTGGAGTTTGTTCAGAGAATTGGATGGGGGGATGCGAGCGGCTCCCCTGCCAGAACCGGCCAAGGCTGACGCGGTTGCCTGAAAAACGCCTGGGAAGCCGGGGTGAGCGGAGTGATGGAAGCGATTGGAGCGCTCGGGGTGATCCGAGCGAACCGAGCGAGCGGCGTTCAGAAGCGTACGGCGACGCCGGTCACGACGCGGCGCTGGATCGCCTGGGAATCGATATCCGAGTGGAAGAAGGAGGCTCCCTGGGCGAGGCCCATGCCGAGGTGGATCGCCCAGTCCTGGGTCAGGCCCCAGATCGCCGACAGGTTCTGGCTGACGACCAGTTCGAGCCGTCGCAGATCGGTCGCCGGCTCGCCGGCCTCGCCGTTCGCGTGCCGGGAGATCGGTGCGAGCTGCTGATCGAGGCGATGGAACGAGAGAAAGACGCCAGTCGAGGTCTTCTCGAAGGTCGCGTCGATGCCCGAGGAGACCATCGAAACATGGTTCTCGTAGTGGCGCCGGTTCACCGACTGGAAAACGCCGCCGCCGCCGTTCGCCACGCTCGCCTGAACCTTGGCCACGATCCCGGGAGAGAGGCGCTGGCGAACGGAAGCATGGACCTCGGGCAGCCGGTCGCCGGGCACCAGGAAGATGCCTTCGCTGCTCTCGAAGAAATCGCCGTTGAAGTACATCCGCACCGTCTCGTCGAGCTCGCGGTACGAGGCGCCGAGCGCCAGCTGGTTGTCGATCCCCGAGGAGCGCATGACCGCCATCTGGTAGCAGGCGGTTTCAGCCTCGCCGCAGGTCATCGAGCCATCGAGGACGATCGGCTGGAAGTCGTCGCCCGCCAGTTCGCCCTGCGAAACCACCCGGCGCGCCGCGGTGAGCGAACTCTGCCAGAGCGGACCCAGCTGGAAGACGAAGCCGCCGCGCGGCGTGATCGAAATGCTGCCGTCGGTCATCGTGCTGAACAGGCCGTACTGCACCAGCACTTTCTCATTTGCCTGCCAGCCGCCGTCGCCGTAGGCGTCGAGGGCCTGCGAAGCGAGGAGCGAACTGCCGGTACCGGCGAGCCGACGGGCGTAGGCGCCGGAGCTCTCGCGATAGCGCAGGCCCGTGCGCAGGTCGCCGAAACCGCCGAACTTCCGCGCGTAGTCGCCTTCGACGCGCAGGGTCCGCGACGAGGTCGGCAGGCCCAGGGGATCGATCCATGCCCGATTGTAGAGCCCGTTCTCTTCGATGAGCGACGCCTTGACCGAGGTCGTGCCGTACTCGCCGACAGATCGCTTCCAGCCGAGGAAAAGCTGCGAGGCCTCCACCGGGGTGGTGAAGCGCTCGTCCATCATGGTCAGTCGATTGCTGCTCGAGGAGAGGTCGAAGTCGCCCTGTCCCGGAGTCTGGACGTTGAACGAAACCGAGTGGGTCTGCCCGTCGATGCCGATTCCGGGATCGGCATCGAGCGGCTGAAGCTCTGACGCGAAGCTCTGGAAATCGCCCTGCATCGAAAGCTTGACCTTGCCGAGGTTGCCCTTGAGCCCGACGTTCGCGCCAGTGAGCCGGGCGCTCGCACTCGGGGTCACGTCGTGCACGCCGGAGAGCGCCGACACCTCAGCGAGGAGTGCCGAAGTCATCCCGGAGCCGTCGCCGATGACCAGGTTGGCGAGCGCGGGGGGCGCGGAAGCATCGCCGCCCGGCGGCGCGGTGATGTCGCGCAGGACATCGCCCGGAATCTGCGAGCGCACGCTCCAGAAATCGGTCAGGTCGGCGGCCGCTTCTTCTGTCAGTTGCAGTTCGATGAACTGCGCAGACTCGGCGGCGTCGCGCTGCAGCAGCTGAATTGCCGGCTGCAGGCCGACCTTGTGGGCGATCAGCTTGTAGATGCCGGCCGGAAGGGACTCGAACAGAAATCTGCCGCTGCCGTCGGTGAGGACCTTGTGGAGCGACTTCTCGACCAACTGGTAGGCGTAGACGCGGGCCTCGGAGACCGGCGAGTGGTTCAACACGACACGCCCTTCGAGCCCCGGCGACTCGGCGTGGACCGGACCCGCAAGCGCGAGGAGAGTCAACGTGGCGAAGATCGCCGCCGCGCGTCGATGGGGGAAAATGGGTAGGAAACCCATTGCCGCGCCAATATAGCTCCGCTGTCAAGGGCTGTCAATTCGGCTGGGGGGGGCTTAGCCCGACCTATGCATGAACACTCCTACTGCGGGGTGGATACGGCCGCGTCTGCTGCGTTGCGCTCGGTCGGGCTCCTCGACGTACTGTTCGAGTACGCCTACGTCGCCCTCCCGTCGCGCGCCTTGCATCCACGGCCGTCTCCGCCCCTCGCTACGGAGCTTCATGCATAGGTCGGGCTAGCGGCGTCCAGCCGATCACCGCGACCTCGATCCGGCGGGCGCCGGCGCGGCGCAGGGCGGCGCTCGCGCCGCGCACCGTGGCGCCGGTCGTCAGGACGTCGTCGACGAGCAGGATCGACCGCCCCGCGACCGCGCGGGCGTCGGGCACCCGGAAATGGGCGGCGCGGGCTCGTTCCGTGCGGCCATGGCCGGTCTGGCGGGGGGCGAAGAAACGCCGTGCGAGCGCCCGCGGGCAGGGGCGGTCGAACTGCCGGGCGAGCGGCCAAACCAGGAGCTCGGTCTGGTTGAATCCGCGCGCCAGCCGGCGCGGCCACGGCAGCGGCAGCGGCACGAAGAGGTCGGGTGGCGTCCATTCGCACTCCGCCCGGCCCCGACCGGCAAGCGCTTGGCCGAGCGCCCGGGCGAAATGGGCGCCGAGGAAATCGAGCCGCCCGAACTTGAACGCCTGGACGACCTCCTTCAGTGGCGTCTCGTAGCGCCAGAGGGCGGTGAGGCGGTCGAACTCCGGGGGATCGGCGAGGCAGCGCCCGCACTGCTGAAGGAGCGAGCCGCGAGCGAGCGGCAGGGCGCAGGTGGCGCAGCTCGCGAGGGGATCGATCGCGGCCAGGCGCCCGTGGCAAGCGAGGCAGAGCCCGAGAGGCGGTGCGTCGGTCCGGATGAGAACGCCGCAGGCGAGGCAATGGCGGGGCCAGAGGAGGTCGAGGAGGTCGAGGAGCAGGCGCATGGCGATGGAACCGGCCTCGCGCGCGTAGAAGAGGAGGCCGGGTCCATTGCACTAAGACGGAAACCACCGCCGCTATACTTGCGCTTCCGGACATTGAAGCCGACAAATCTCGATCTCTGATACCGAAACACCCGAGGAGACTGCCTTGAGGCTGAAGACCCTGATGTTGCTGCTGGCCATCACGTCGCTCGCCGTCGCGGCACCGCTCGCCGCCGCCGAGCAGCAGGAGAGCTACACCTTCACCCTGGGCTTCCTCGGCGGTGTCGGCGGCGCGCTCGATGCCGAACCCGATCCCGGTCTCTCCCAGAGCAGCTGGGCGCTCGCCGCCGGCATGGTCTCGGCGCAGCGCACCCTCGTCATGGTGCGCGCCGGGCGGCTCTCGATCGAGGGCGAGCCGGCCTTCGATCGCTACCTCCAGGCCGACCTCGACTACGTCAACATCGCCGGCGAGTACCGCTTCGCCCAGCCGACCTACGACTACGGCACCTACATCGGGCTCGGCTACTACAAGATGAAGGGCGATCTCCTCGCCGGCGGCAACGCGAGCGAGAGTGACCTCGGCATCGTGATCGGCATCACCGGCGACTTCGACATCACCCGCTACCTGTCGGTCATCGGCGAAGTCTCCGGCCACTACGTCTTCTTCGACGACGTCAGCATCTTCGCCATGGCGAACCTCGGCCTCGCCGTCCACTTCTAGAAGCGAGAGCCCTCAGCCTTGGGCGAGGTCCTTCAGCGATTCGGCGTGCCGGTCTTCGCCGCGCGCTCGTCGAGGCGCGCCAGGACGGTACGCCGCGCCACCGAGTCGCGCCAGTCCGCCGCGCCGACGAAGGTCGCAGCGAGCTTGCCGTCGAGAACGAGGTGCGTCTCGGGCAGCTGCCCGGTGCGGAAGCGCCGGGCGACGTCCCAGACCGGATCGAAGAGCACCGGATACCGCGGGTTGCCGACGAAAAAGACCGCCCGGTCGCGCTCGTCGGCGACGGCCACCAGAACCAGCTTGACGCGCGCGTCGCCGACCTCGGTGGTGAAGGCGAGCAGGCTCGGGATCTCCTGCCGGCAGGGTGGGCACCAGGTCGCCCAGAAATGCACCAGCGTCGCCGGCGCGAGCTCCTTCGCGAGGGCCACCGAGTCACCCTTGTCATCGATCAGATAGCCGTCCTCGAACTTGCGTTCGGGCTTCGAGCGCGGCCAGAAGAGGAGCGCCAGGGTGATCGCGCCCGCGAGGCCCAGGGCGATCTTCGCCTGCGCGGAGAGTTGACGGCGTGGGCTCGGAGGCCCGGCGGGAGTCGCTGCGGGCTCGCCCGGACGGGGCGGGACGGGCGTCGAATCGTCGTTTTGGTTCATCCTCAGCTATCCTAACCACGGAAGACATGACTTCTCCCCGCCCCAACGCACGAGATTCCGAACGCATCCGCCTGCCCGGAGGCCGGAGGCGCGCCTATCTGGTCGGCGTCGCGCTGCCGGGGCTGCCGGCCTTCGAGGCCGAAGAGCACCTGGCCGAGCTCGCCGCCCTGGCCGACACGGCCGGGGTCGAGGTGGTCGGCGAGACGGTCCAGACCAGGAAGTCGCTCGATCCGAAGTTCTTCATCGGCTCGGGCAAGGCCGCCGAAGTGGCCGCCAAGGCCGCCGAGCTCCAGGCGAACCTGGTGATCTTCGACGACGACCTCTCGGGCGGGCAGGTGAAGAACCTCGAGGAGGTCGTCAAGGTCCAGGTCATGGACAGGAGCGGCCTCATCCTCGAGATCTTCGACCAGCGGGCGCGCAGCAAGGAGGCCCGCACCCAGGTCGAGCTCGCGCGGCTGCAATATCTCCTGCCGCGGCTCACCCGGCAGTGGCAGCATCTGTCGCGGCAGGTGGGCGGCATCGGGGTGCGCGGCGGCGAGGGCGAATCGCAGCTCGAGGCCGACCGCCGGGTGATCAAACGCAACATCACGCGCCTCAAACGCGAGCTCGAGCAGATCGACCGCATGCGCAAGGAGCACCGGCGCGGGCGCTCGGACGTGCCGGTAGTGGCGCTCGCCGGTTACACCAACGCCGGCAAGTCGACGCTCTTCAACCGCCTGACGAAGGACAACACTTTCGCCGAGAACCGCCTCTTCGCGACGCTCGACTCGCGGCTGCGCCGCGGTGCTCTCGACCGCGACGGGGCGATGGCGGTCTTCGCCGATACCGTCGGCTTCATCCGCAAGCTGCCGCATCACCTCGTCGCCTCGTTCCGCTCGACCCTCGACGAGATCGTCCAGTCGGACCTGGTGCTGCATGTCATCGACCGCAGCCATCCGCGCTGGCAGGAGCAGAAGGCGGTCGCCGAAGAGGTCATGAAGGAGCTGGGCATCGCCCCGGAGAACATCCTCGAGGTGCACAACAAGATCGACCGCCTGCCGGCCGAGGAGCGCATCTCGCGCGCCCGCGCTGGCCTGGTCTCGGTCTCGGCCGCGACCGGCGAAGGGATTGCGGCCCTGCAGGCGAAGATCGCCCGGGCGCTCGGCGGCAAGGCGCGCTCGCGGACGCAAGGCAGGAACGGCGCCGAGTATTGGGAAAACGTCGCGGCGCTCCAGTCGAGCGAGCTCGGTGAGCTGAGGGAGCCGAGCGCACTGAGCGTGCCGAACGAGCTCACGCAGCCGAACGATTCGAACGATCCGAACAATTTGAAGGGACTGAGCGCGCCGAGTGGGCCGCGCGGAATCGACTCACCGCCGCAAGAGCCGCCGCCGCGAACCGGTCCGAGCCGTATCGGAGACGGGGCCGGGGGCGGGCCTCGCGCCACTACTCCGCGCAGCCGAAAACGCACCCGCTGAACCGCCCGCCGCGCCGCGGGACTTGTCGCGAGGGCGCGCCGTCGCATAAACTTCAGCGCTCCGGTGGGGCTGTAGCTCAGTTGGGAGAGCGCTTGAATGGCATTCAAGAGGTCGACGGTTCGATCCCGTTCAGCTCCACCAATCTCTCCTTCTTTCCCTTCAATCAGTTAGCGCAGGCCTAAGCGACGAGGGCGAAGCCCATCGCCCGGGCGGCGCTGCGCATGCGCTCGTCGTAGGTGGCGATCTCGATCCTGGCGCCCGCGGAGCGCAGGAAGTCCGCGCTCGCGAGGTGGAGCGCATCGAGCGTTCGCACCGGACCCGGAAAGGGTTCGAGTGCCCGCGCGAGCACCTCCGGTGCAAGTTCGAGAAACGCGACTCGGGCGAGGAGATCGTGCGCCGCCTCGCCGTGCGACTGCGCGGCGCCAATCCGGTGGAGCCGGTTCCAGAGCTCGTACTCGAGCAGGCGGGAGGCGACGAGCGATTCTGCCCAGAGGCTCTCTGGCGCCTGGCGATCTGCGCCGAGAAGTTGCGCCAGCGCGACGGACGTGTCGAGGTAGATCAATCCCCGGCTCTGTCCGAGCGGTCCTCATCGAGCCCGCGAAGAATCTCGGCGACCGGCAGTTTGGGGAGCGTCGGTGGCGGCGCGGTCGCCCGCAGAAGCGGCGGAGTCAGGATCCCGCGGCGGACGAGATCCGCCAGGCGCGCGTCATCGACCGATTGCGCTCTGCCGGGGAGCGGTGGCCCGAGCTCCGCGACAACGCGATCGCGATCCGTGACCAGGACGATCTCGCCGCCGTTCGCCAGCTTTACGTACTCGCTCACCTTGTTCTTGAAGGCCTTGATTCCGATCGCTCGCATGAAGCCATTGTAGCTACCGGTAGCTACTTGCGGCAAGGAGACACCCCGCCGACGAGTCCGCCCGCGCTTCGCCAGATTCCGACGGGCATTCCCGTCTTTACAGGTGATGGTCCAGATCTCGACTGAGAGCGCTTCCGAGATCGGCGCCCCGACCGGGCCGCGCCTCCTCGACCGGCTGACATTGGAAGCCCGCCGGCGCAGGCTCTCCATTCGCACCGAGCGGGCCTACCGCGCGTGGGCGCGCCGCTACATCCTCTTTCACGGCAAGCGCCACCCGGCCGAGCTCGGCGCGGAGGCCGTATCGGCGTTCCTGACCGCTCTCGCCGTCGACCTTGGGGTGGCCGCCGCGACCCAGAACCAGGCCCTCGCCGCCCTCCTCTTCCTCTACCGCGAGGTCCTGGGCATCGACCTTGGGCCGCTGCCCGACGCGACACGCGCCAGCCGGCCGAAGCGCCTGCCGGTCGTCCTGTCGCGCGACGAGGCGCGGCAACTCGTCGCCCGGTTCGCCGGAGTCGAGCGTCTGGTGGTGCTCCTTCTCTACGGTGGCGGGCTTCGGCTGCTCGAAGTGCTGCGTCTGCGGGTAAAGGACCTCGACTTCGATCGTCACGAGATCACCGTGCGCTCGGGGAAGGGAGACCGCGACCGCCGTACGATGTTTCCGGCCATGGCCGCATTCGAGCTCAGGCCGCACCTCGAAGCGGTCCAGCGCCTGCATCAGGCCGACCTCGCGGGCGGGCTCGGGCGGGTCGAGCTCCCCGGCGCCCTGGGCCGCAAGCTCCCGAAGGCGGCGCAGGAGTGGGCCTGGCAATGGGTCTTCCCGTCGACGAAGTTCGCACTTGACCCGAGGAGCGGCGAACCACGACGCCATCACCTCTATCCGGAACGCGTCCAGCGGGCAGTCTCCCGCGCTGCAAGGTCCGCCGGAATCGCCAAGCGCGTGACCTGCCACACCCTGCGCCACAGCTTCGCTACCCACCTCCTCGAAGCCGGCTACGACATCCGCACCGTCCAGGAGCTTCTCGGCCACCGCCAGGTTTCGACCACCATGATCTACACCCATGTCCTTAACAAAGGCGGCCTCGGCGTCCGCAGCCCCCTCGACCTCCCATGACCCCCACGCGGATTGTCCGACCGATTCCGTCGCTTTCCCCGACGGATGCAAACACCCGAGAAACCTCACAACTGAAGGATCCAAAGGCCTACGCTTGCCCCGCCGAGCAGATGTGCCACACTGTTACTCGTTCAATGTCACACCAATCGTCCACGCCGCGCATGTCGACGAATCGTAGTTAGGCGACAGTGAAACGACTGCTGCTGTACCATCTTCTCGGGAGACAACCATGAAGGCAGAGTTCACGGCTGTGTTTCAGAAGGTCCCCGAGGGCTATATTGGGTTTGTCGAGGAGCTTCCGGGGGCAAACACCCAAGG
>JANNGS010000002.1:0-35727 GCA_031403995.1 Thermoanaerobaculia bacterium | reverse complement strand
GACCCCGCCGCCGTCCGTCCCGGCATAGAGCGTGGTGGGGGTCGTGGGATCGATCGCCAGGGCGTAGACGCACTGGTACGTCAGTCCCGTGTTGGCGGCGGCCCAGGTGCCGCCGGAGTCGGTGGACTTGAAGACCCCTTCGCCGTACCCCCCGGCGTAAAGCGTCGCGGGGGTTGAGGGATCGATCGCCAGGGCCTCGACGCCCAGGTTCTCCGCTCCCGTGTTCGCCGCGGCCCAGTTGCCGCCGGAGTCGGTGGACTTGAAGACCCCACCGAAGTATGTCCCGGCGTAGAGCGTGGCGGGGGTTGTGGGATCGATCTCTAGGGCGTTGACCCACAGGTTCGTCAGTCCCGTGTTGGCCTCGGCCCAGGTGCCGCCGGAGTCGACGGACTTGTAGACCCCGCCGCTGTCCGTCCCGGCGTAGAGCGTGGCGGGGGTCGTGGGATCTATCGCCAGGGCGAGGACGAACTGGCCCGTCATTCCCGTGTTGGCGGCGGCCCAGGTGCCGCCGGAGTTGTTGGACTTGAAGACCCCGCCGCCTTCCGTCCCGGCGTAGAGCGTGCTGGGGATCGTAGGATCGATCGCCAGGGCGAAGACGGTCAAGTTCGTCAGTCCCGTGTTGGCGGCGGCCCAGATGCCGCCGGAGTCGATGGACTTGAAGACCCCGCCGCCGGATGTACCGGCGTAGAGCGTGGTGGGGGTCGTGGGATCGATTGCCAGAGCCAGAACAACTGGGTTTGTCAGACCCGTGCTGGCGGCGGCCCAGGTACCTCCGGAGTTGGTGGACTTGAAGATCCCGCCGCCGTACGTTCCGGCGTAGAGAGTGGCGGGGGCCGTGGGATCGATCGCCAGGGCGATGACCTCCAAGGTCGTCAGTCCCGTGTTGGCGGCTGCCCAGGTGCCGCCGGAGTCGGTGGACTTGAAGACTCCGTCGTACGTCCCGGCGTAGAGCGTGGCGGGGGTCGTGGGATCGATCGCCAGGGTGTAGACGGAGTCCGTCGGTCCCGTGTTGGCGGCGACCCAAGTACCGCCGGAGTCGGTGGACTTGAAGACCCGGCCGCCGCTCGTTCCGGCGTAGAGCGTGGTGGAGATCGTGGGATCGATCGCCAAGGCGTAGACGTACAGGTCCGTCAGGCCCGTGTTGGCCCCGGCCCAGGTGCCGCCGGAGTCGGTGGACTTGAAGACCCCGCCGCCTTCCGTCCCGGTGTAGAGCGTGGTGGGGGTCGTGGGATCGATCGCCAGGGCGTTGACTCGTCCGCCGTAGGGCCCGCCGCTCGTCCACACGCCCGCTCCGGCGTGAGCGACGCCGGGAAGTGACGCGGCCGATAGAGCGAGAGCCACTGAGATCCACAGTCCGGTGTGCCGAAACCGAGTGTTCATCTGGCGCATCTCTTCTCCTCGTTGAACCCCTGCCCCAATACGCCCCAGGCCGAACTGTCCTGGAGGTCGCTTTCCCAGACCACGACGAAATTCCCCGAGCCGTCCGCGGCCAACGCGGGCCCAGCCTGGGTCCTCATCGTCTAGCTGTGGACCTCGAACTCAGGCCCCAGCAATAGACCCGTCGCGGGGCGCAGTCCAGACCCGAGGAGGATGGTCGAGGTTGCGGGCCAAAGCGGACGCACCCTCCGACGGATCTTCATCGCCGAATCTCCAAGGCTGCCAAGCGTGCACCAAAACTTATAGCTGAAGGGCGACGCACCGGCCCGCCTGACTGGGCAGCTCCACGGCACTGGTCAATTCCCCGCCTGTGGTTCACCGCATCAAAGCCCGTCACCTCGTCGGCTGCGCGCTGCGCTTTCCGCCCTCAGGGCACGCACTGGCCGCAGGTCTTGCAGGCGTCGAGGCAGCAATCCCCCCAGGCGAGACAGGTACTGTCGCAGTAGCAGCCGTCGCCCGACAGCCCGCCGCATTGCCCTGAGCACATCGTGGCAGTGGTGTCGCTCCAGAACGGGGGAATCGCATCGAAGTCGTGCTGGAAAATCGAGATTCTCATTGTCATCTGCCACACGCTGCCGCCGTCAAGCCCCGCGTAAAGCGTCGTCGGCCCTGTGGGGTCTAGAGCCAGGGCCTGGACGTTCAGGTTCGTCAATCCCGCGTTGGCGGCGACCCAGGTGCCGCCGGAGTCGGTGGACTTGAAGACCCCGCCGCCGGACGTCCCGGCGTAGAGCGTGGCGGGGGTCGTGGGATCGATCGCCAGAGCCCGGACGTTCCAGTGCGTCAGTCCCGTGTTGGCAGTGGCCCAGGTGCCGCCGGAGTCGACGGACTTGAAGACCCCGCCGCCCCACGTCCCGGCGTAGAGCGTGGCGGGGGTCGCGGGATCGATCGCCAGGGCCCAGACGTTCAGGTTTGTCAGTCCGGTGTTGGCCTCGGCCCACGTGCCGCCGGAGTTAGTGGACTTGAATACTCCGCCTTCCGTCGCGGCGTAGAGCGTGGCGGGGGTCGTGGGATTAATCGCCAGGGCCTGGACGTACAAGTTCGTCAGTCCGGTGTTGGCAGCGGTCCAGGAGCCGCCGGAGTTGGTGGACTTGAAGATCCCGCCGGCGGAAGTCCCGGCGTAGAGCGTGGCGGGGGCCGTGGGATCGATCGCCAGGGCCCGGACGTACAGGTACGTCAGTCCTGTGTTGGCCTCGGCCCAGGAGCCGCCGGAGTTGGTGGACTTGAAGATCCCGCCGCCGCCCGTCCCGGCGTAGAGCGTGGCGGGGGTCGTGGGATCGATCGCCAGGGCAAAGACGTCCAAGTTCGTCAGTCCGGTGTTGGCGGTGGCCCAGGAGCCGCCGGAGTTGGTGGACTTGAATACTCCGCCGCCTTCCGTCGCGGCGTAGATCGTGGCGGGGGCCGTGGGATCGATCGCCAGGGCGTAGACGTACGGGTTCGTCAGTCCGGTGTTGGCGGCGGCCCAGGAGCCGCCAGAGTCGGTGGACTTGAAGACCCCGCTGCCGTAGTACGTCCCGGCGTAGAGCGTGGCGGGGGTCGTGGGATCGATCGCCAGGGCGTAGACGTACGGGTCCGTCAGTCCGGTGTTGGCGGCGGCCCAGGTGCCGCCGGAGTTAGTGGACTTGAATACTCCGCCGGACGTCGCGGCGTAGAGCGTGGCGGGGGTCGTGGGATTAATCGCCAGGGCCTGGACGTACAAGTTCGTCAGTCCGGTGTTGGCGGCGGCCCAGGAGCCGCCGGAGTTGGTGGACTTGAAGACCCCGCCGCCGTCCGTTCCGGCGTAGAGCGTGGCGGGGATCATGGGATCGATCGCCAGGGCCCGGACGTCCAAGTACGTCAGTCCGGTGTTGGCGGCGGCCCAGGTGCCGCCGGAGTCGGTAGACTTGAAGACCCCGCCGCCTTCCGTCCCGGCGTAGAGCGTGGTGGGGGTCGTGGGATGGATCGCCAGGGCGTTGACTCGTCCGCCATAGGGCCCGCCACTCGTCCAGACGTCCACCCCGGCGTACGCGACGCTGGGAAGCGCCGCGGCCGCGAGCGCGAGTGCAATGGAGATGCAGAGTCCCGTCTGCCGCAACCGAGTCTTCGTCTGTCGCATACTTTCTCCTCGTTGAATCCCTGCCCAAGTTCGCCCCAGGTCGAACTATCCTGGAGGTCGTTCTCTCAGACCGCGATCCAGTTGCCCGAGTCGTCCGCGGCCAACGCGGGCCCAGCCTGGGTCCTCGTCGTCTAGCTGTCGGCCTCGAACTCAGGCCCCAGCATTAGACCCGTCGCGGGGCGCAGTCCAGGCCCGAAGAGAATGGACGAGGTTGCGAGCCAAAGCGGACGCAACCTCCGACGGAACTTCATCGCCGAATCTCCAAGGCTGCCAAGCGTGCAGGGAAATATGCCAGCAGGGCGGGGACGACGCCCCACCTGTTGAGGTGGCTCGCGCGGGTGCTGGGTGCGCTCGGCATTGCATCGACGCGAATGGGTTGCTGTCGCCCTCGAAGGTGCCGGCGAGGGCGCTGTTGTCGTGCCGGCCGCCCGTGCCTGCGCTGGCGTCGCTCTCGGGTAGGCTCTGATGTGTGACACCGGCAGACTTCCAGGTACGGTGGCGGCAGGCGGGACCTGCCGAGCGCGCCAACAAGGACAGCTTTCTGGTCGAGCTCTGTGACGTGCTCGAGGTGGAACGGCCGCATCCGAAGACGAACGATCCGGAGAGGGACGTCTACGTTTTCGAGAAGGACGTGGCCCGCTCGCGCGAGGACCGCACGTCGATCGGGCGGATCGATCTCTTTCGCGCCGGCTGTTTCGTGCTCGAGGCGAAGCAGGTCGACGCCGCGAAGCGCGAGACGCCAGGCTGGCAGCAGGCGATGAACGACGCGCTCGGGCAGGCGTTGGGCTACGCCCGGAGCCTGCCGCAGCCGCCGCCGTTTGTGGTGGTCTGCGATATCGGCTACTGCTTCGATCTCCACGCCTCGTTCGACGGTTCCGGGGCCTACCGCCCGTTCCCGGACGGTTTCCGAAAGCGCCTCTATCTCACCGATCTCGAGCGCCACACGCCGCTTCTGCGCGCGCTCTGGCTCGACCCGCTGGCGCTCGACCCGTCGCGGCACCAGTCGAAGATCACGCGCGAGATCGCGGCCAAGATCGCCGTCTTGGCGCGCGAGCTCGAAGCTTCGGGGCAGGACGCGCGGCGGGTCGCCGAGTTCCTGATGCGCTGCCTGTTCACGATGTTCGCGGAGGACGTCGGCCTTCTGCCGCAGAAGCTCTTTTCCAAGTACCTTCACGAGTACTGGCTGCCGAACCCGCCATCGTTTCCGGCCGGAGCAGGAGCGCTCTGGCGCGACATGAACGAAGGCCGGGAGACGGCGGCGGGCAAGCTCCTGCGATTCAACGGCGGTCTGTTTGCCGATTCCCAGGCCCTCGCGCTCAACAAGAAGCAGTTGGAGTTGCTGGCGGAGGCGGCGAAGAGCGACTGGGCGGCTGTGGATCCGTCGATCTTCGGCACGCTTCTCGAGCGCGCTCTCAGTCCCGAGGAACGCCACCGCCTCGGAGCGCACTACACGCCGCGCGCTTACGTCGAACGCCTGGTGAAGCCGACGATCGAGGAGCCGCTGCGCGCCGACTGGGATCTGGTGCGCGCCGAGGTGCGGCAGCTAGTGGAGGCTGGCAAGATCGAGACCGCGCAGGAGCGGGTCAGGGATTTTCACCACAAACTCTGCGCGATTCGCGTCCTCGACCCGGCCTGCGGCACGGGGAACTTTCTCTACGTCACGCTGGATCTCTTCAAGCGCCTGGAGACCGAGGTCCTGGCGCAACTTCAGGGACTTGGCTACACGCAGATGGGTCTCGAGCTCGAGAAGTATCGCGTCACGCCGGAACAGTTCCGCGGTATCGAGGTAAAGCCCTGGGCGAAGGAGATCGCCGAGCTCGTGCTCTGGATCGGCTATCTACAGTGGCAGGTGAAGCAGTCCGGAGAGGCGACGACGATCCCCGAGCCGGTCCTCCGCGACTTCGACAACATCGAATGCCGCGACGCCGTCCTCGCCTGGGACGGCGACCCCGAGCTCGCGAGAGACGCCCAAGGTGCCCCCATCACCCGCTGGGATGGCATCACGACGAAAAAAAGCGCGGTAACGGGAGAACCGATCCCCGACAATTCCGCGCGCATTCCCGTCTACACCTACAAGAACCCCCGCCCCGCCGAATGGTCCCAAGCCGACTTCATCATCGGCAACCCGCCGTATCACGGGGCACGGCACGTCCGAAGAAACTTGGGTGATGGATACCTCCAGGCGCTTCGCAGGAGCTACGCCGACATTCCCGACAACGTCGACTACGTCATGTACTGGTGGGCAAAGGCTGCCCAGGCGGTTCGCTCAGGCTCAGCCAGCAGGTTCGGTCTAATCACTACGAACAAGATCTCTCAGCCCTTCTGTCGCCCGATCGTTGAGGGTTTCCTCGGGACCGACAAGCAGGTTTCGCTGGCATTTGCTGTCCCCGATCACCCATGGGTGGATGAAGCGAGCGGCGCCGATGTCCGTGTTGCCCTAACCGTAGGCACCCAAGGATTCGTCGAGGGACTAATTCAGACTGTTGTTTCGGAGAATGCCGGACTGGACGGCGAGACTTCCGTGCAGTTCTCAGTACACCGAGCGTGGATCGGCTCTCAGCTAGGGACACGATCGGAATTGGATGCTCCGATTCAACTGCGGGCGAACGAAGGCTTGTGTTCAGTGGGATTCCAGCTCGGCGGTCGGGGCTTCGTGCTCTCAGCCGAGGAGGCAGCTTCTCTCACGAAGAGTCCCAATTCACGCTGCAGGAAGCTGGTGCGCCCTCTGTTGAGCGCTCGAGACCTCGTTCAGGAAAACAGAGCGCTCTTTGCCATTGACGCTTGTGAGCTCACGCGGGAGCAGCTTCAATTGGAGTGCCCTGGCATCTACCAGCTCCTAGTCAATCGGGTGAAGCCTGAGCGAGATGAGAACCCGCGCGCGGGTTATCGAGAGCGGTGGTGGGTCTATGGAGAATTACGGCCGGCTCTTCGAAGAGCTGCACGGGACATTGCAAGTGTCACCGTCACGCCGATCACTTCGAAGCATGGATTCTTCGCTCTGGTCGACAAGGGGACTATCGCGGACAGCACAACGGTGGTGATTGCTTCAAGCGATGGCTTCGTGGTTGGGGTGCTCTCGAGTCGGGTCCATCGACAGTGGGCTCTTCGATCGGGCGGGAGAATGGGTGTTGGAAACGACCCTCGGTATCTCAAGGCCACGTGCTTCGATCCATTTCCTTTCCCTGTGTGCGCTTTTGAGAGCGGCGAAAGGATTCGGCAACTGGCCGAGCAACTCGACTCGCATCGGAAGCGGCAGCAGGGGTTGCATGCGGGGTTGACGATCACCGGGATGTACAACGTGCTCGAGAAGTTGCGGTCGGGGGAGGAGCTTTCGGCGAAGGAGCGGGTGGTTCATGAGCAGGGGTTGGTCTCCGTGCTCAAGCAGATCCACGACGAGCTCGATGCGGCGGTGTTTGCGGCGTATGGCTGGCCGGTGACGTTGACCGACGAGGAGATCCTCGAGCGGCTGGTGTCGCTCAATCATGAGCGCGCCGAGGAGGAGAAGCGCGGCATCGTCCGCTGGCTCCGCCCCGAGTTCCAGAATCCGCAGGGGGCGAAGGCTCCCGCCCAGGAGCAGATTCCCGGCACCGAGATCGAACCGAAGAAGGCGGTGAAGGGGGCCGCGGGCGGCAAGGGGGCGAAAGTCGAGAAGCGAGCCTGGCCGAAAGAGCTGCCGCAGCAGGTCGCCGCCGTGCGCGATCTTCTGGCCGAGGCCAGCGCCCTCGATCTTGCCAAAGCCAAAGCCGCCTTTAAGGGGGCCAAGGAGGAGGCGCTCGCTGCCGCGCTCGATAGCCTCGCGGCTCTCGGCCTCGCCGTCGCCTCGGGCGCGGGCGAGAGCAGGAGCTGGTCGGCGCTGCGGTAGAGCGCCCCATTGAACGTTTGTGACACAGTAGTACTAGCACAACCGCTCTGTCGAGCGGCGGTCCGGCTCACTCCGCGCGGTCAGCAGCCGCCGGTGTTCGATGACCACTGTGCGCAGGAGCCGGGCTCGAAATCGCCCAGGAACAGCGGTTTCCACTCGTCGGCGCCGAGGTCGTAGGGGCCGTACGGCGAATTCGGAATCGCCGCGATGTCGAAGCCGCGGACCTCGCCGTCGATGTCGTTGTCTATTGGCGTGTAGTGGAAAGTGTCGCAGTAGTCGATGGCGGGCGAATCGCTGCGCAGGCGCGGACTGCCGGTCGCCGGCGAGACGAGGACCACCGCCTCCGACGCCACGACCTCGAAGCTCCCGAGTGGGTCGGGCGGCTCCGGGAAGCCGACGAGGGATCGCGTGATGATGCAGTCTCCGGCCAGGGTCACGAAACTGCTCAGGAAGGTCTGCGAATCGAGCGTGAGCGAGGAGTAGACGGAGATGCTCGAGCTCACACCGGTGAATGTGGCGCCCGATCCGTTGCCCCAGGCTGTGACGAAGGCCGCGGTCAGGTTGCCGCCCGAGGCGACATAGATGGGATGGTTGACCTGGCCGTAGACGACGTTGCCTTCGAAGATCGCTGTCGAGCCGGCGCCTTCGACCGCAAGCGCCGACCCTTCGTCGACCACAGGTACGCCGTTGCCGCGGAAGGTCGTTCTCCGGATGTTCGCGTCGGCGCCGCCGGAAACCCAGACACCGCCGCCGGGGGAGGTCTCGCCGACGATCGAGGCGGTGGTGTTGTCGACGACCCGGGAGCAACCGGAGGGATGGGAGCAGTTGGCGAGGTATCCCAGGATCCTGAGTTGCGCGCCGTTGTCGGCGGCCACCCCGCCCCCGCCGGCTCCACCGAGATTGTCGACGATCTCTGCGTCCCGGAACTCGGCCTCGGAAGCGGCACCGGTAAGATAGAGGCCGCCGCCGGAGTCGGCGGAGTTCTGGGTGAGCGATGCCGGTCCGCTCGAGCTTCCCAGGAATTGCACCACGGAGCCGTTCGTGGCGTAGACCCCGCCGCCGGACCCGGTGCCGGGGCCGGCGCCCGCGGTGTTGCAGGTTACGCCGCGATTGTCCGCCGAGGGGCAGGCGACGGCGCCACCGCCGGAGTAGACGTCCAGGTAGCAGCCGTCGAGATAGGCGCCGCCACCCGACCCGCCGGCATGGTTGTTGTCGATGGCGCCGTCGATGAGGCCCACCGAGCCACCCCCGCTGCAGTGCAGGCCGCCGCCGTTTCCGGTGGCATCGCCGGTATAGATCCTGGCGCCGTTCAAGAGCAGCAGGACGACGTTCGGTCCGGTCATGCGGAGGTTGGCGCCGTCCGTGGCGCTGCCGTTGCTCAATAGAGTCCTGTCGATGTTGACGAGGACCCGCCCCGAGACGTCGAGCAGCCGCCCGGCACCCGCGCCGGCAAAGAGATCCACGTTGCGAAGCGTGAAGGTGCGCGAGCCGGCGCCCGGGTTCTGCACCGTGAAGGCCGCGGAGGAGGGCGCAGACAACCCCGAGTTGGCCAAAGTCGGCAACGCATCGGTGCAATTGGCGTAGCCGCCGATGATCTCGACCGTGCCGGCGACGTTGAGGTTGAGGGTGATCGGAGCCGAGATCGTGTGGGAGGTGCCTGTTCTTATCAGCAGCTTATCGTTCGTCGTGCCGTTGGCGACCGCTGCAGCCACCGCAGCAGCGATCGTCGGGTAGGTGCACCCGGTACCAGTGCCGACCCTCAGATCGACACCCGCGAGGGGGCCGGCGATGAGGAGTCCGAAGCCCAGGCCAGCGGCGAGAATTCGTCGGCAATCGTTCCCCGAGACCGAAACCAGACCCCGCGCGGAGTATCCCCGGCGCTCACCGTGACCTTGGCGCCCGTAGCTGCCGAACTGCTTTCCTCGTTGGATGCGGTTCATTGGCGCACACTTTCCGCAAGATGCTGTTTTCTGCAGCCTGGCACGGGATCCGATCGCCGGCCTCGGTCTCGCAGATCAGTCCACCCCAACTACAGCATGGGGCACAGAGTTGAGCCTCTTCGAGAATGCGGTCGGCTGTCGCGATCTCTACGCATGGCGTCGGAACTGTCGGACGTGCTCGTCGAGCAGAACCGCAAGCGACGGGGAGCGCGACGGGTGAAGCGAAGTACTGGTGCGGCTGGGAGGAGTCGAACCCCCGACCTTGAGCTTAGGATGCTCCTGCTCTATCCAACTGAGCTACAGCCGCAGGCACGCCATTATAGCCGCCCACGACAGAGGGCCGAATGGTCTCGATCCCTCAGTACTGAATGAGCGATTCGACTTCGTAATCGGTGAGGCCGGCGCGGCCGGGGAGGAAAGTGAGCTCGATGATGAAGCCGAAGCCGGCCACGATCCCACCTAGACCTTCGACCAGCTTCGCGGTCGCGCGGGCCGTGCCGCCGGTGGCGATGACATCGTCGACGATCAGGACGCGCTCGCCCTTGCCGATGGCATCTTCGTGGATCTCCAGGCGGTCGGTGCCGTACTCGAGCTCGTAGGACTGGGAGAAGGTCTTCGCCGGCAGCTTCCCGGGCTTTCTCACCGGGACGAACCCTGCGTTCAGGCTGTAGGCCAGCGAGGGAGCGAACATGAATCCGCGCGACTCGATGCCGATGACCTTGTCGATCGGAGGCCCCTCCAGTCGCCGTGAGAAGAGCCAGGCGAACCTATCGACCGTCATCCGCAGGGCGAGCGGATCCTTGAGCAGCGTCGTGATGTCGAAGAAGTTGATTCCCGGCTTGGGGAAATCCGGAACTTCACGAATGTAGCGTTTGAGATCTTCCAACGGTTCAATCCTCCACTGCGAAATCGGTCCGCGGCAAGAATTCGACTTCGTCCAGCACGGATGCGTCCAGCGTCTCGACCCGCGCCTCCGGTGGGCCCATCCTCAGTCCCGCCGCGAAGGAGAGGAGGGCGGAATCCGTGCCGGTGGCTTCTGCCTGCAGGGTTCCGTCGGCATCGTTGCGCACCCAACCGACCACCCTGCACTCGCGCGCCAGCCGCACCGCATAGGCACGGAAGCCGACGCCCTGAACGCGCCCGGTGACGCGGTAGCTCATTCGCTTCATGCCCGGCTCATTCCGGTTTTACTCGCTGCGCTCGTCGGGATCCTGCCAGCCGAAGCGGCCGACGAGCGGCACGAAGGCGACCGGCTCGAGCTCGCGACGGCGCAAGCCGCGGGCGAGACGCTCGTAGAGAACCAACTGCTGGCCGCTGCGCCCGCCCTCGGGCACCAGGAGCTTGCCCTTCGGCGCCAACTGATCGAGCAGCGGTCTGGGCACGGTCGGTGCACCGGCGGTGACCAGTATGCGGTCGAAGGGCGCCACCTCGCTCCACCCGACCGTGCCGTCGAAGGCCTGGATCTTGACGTTCACGATCTCGAGCTGGCGCATGCGACGGATCGCCTGGTGAGCGAGCTCGGGAATGCGCTCGAGACTGTAAACCCAGCGCGCCAGGCGGGCGAGAATCGCCGTCTGATAGCCCGTGCCCGTGCCGATCTCGAGCACCTTGTGGGCGGGATCGATCTCGAGCAACTCGCTCATGCGCGCCACGATGTAAGGCTGGGAGATCGTCTGCGCGTCTCCGATCGGCAGCGCGTGGTCGCCGTAGGCCTGGCTGCGCAGATGCGTGCGCACGAAGAGATGGCGGGGCACCTCGCGCATTGCCGAGAGCACTCTCGGGTCGCGCACGCCGCGGGCTGCGATGAGCTCGCGCACCATCTGCTCCCGCGAGTACGTGTCAGCGAACATTCTCGGCGCCGGAGCTTACGATGAGGCCGAGACGGGCGCGCAAGTCGGCCTGCCCCTCGAGCCCGCGATAGTCGGTAAGATCGAGATGCAACGGAGTCACCGAGACCCGCCCGCTGTGCACCGCCTCGTGGTCCGTTCCGCTGTCCGACTGCCACTCCGGAGTGCCGGCGATCCAGTAGTACTTGCGCCCCCGGGGATCTTCCTTCTCCACCACGACCTGCTGGTAAACGCGCCGCCCGAGCCGCGTGAAGGAGAGGCCCAGGAGCTCTCCCGCCGGCAGGTTCACGTTCAGGAGAAGATCCGGCCGCAACGACGCGCTGAGCAATTCAGCGACGAATCGACCGGCGAAAGCGGCGGCGCGCTCGAAGGAATACCCTTCCGCGATCTCCTGGCTGAACGCCACCGACGGGATGCCGAGCAACGTCCCCTCGAAAGTCGCGCTCACCGTACCGGAATAAGTGACGTCGTCGCCCAGATTGAGGCCGAAATTGATCCCGGAGACCACGAGGTCGGGCTTGCGCTCCTTGAGCAACCAGAGGACCGCGAGGTTGACGCAGTCGGTGGGTGTGCCGTCGACCGCGTACCAGTTCTCCTCGATCTTCTGCAGACGCAGCGGTCGGTTGAGCGTCAGGCTGTGTCCGGTGGCGCTCTGCTCGCGATCCGGAGCGACGACCGTCACCTCCCCGAGCGGCGCGAGGGCTCGCGCCAGAAGGCGCAAACCCTCGGAATAGACACCGTCGTCGTTGGTAATCAGGATGCGGGTCATCGCGTGCTCGTTCCTGCCCGCCGGGCGGAGATCAGCGCCGCCAGGCGAGCTTCCCGCCTGAGCGGTCGAGGTACTTCCCGATCAGCGGCTGGAGCGAATGGAGGGTGTCGGCCGGGACCAGGTTGGGATCGGTGATCAGCGCCATCGCGAGCGCGCTGGCGCAGTCGTTGGCGACCTCGGGTCCGAGAACGGCGATGGCGCGGCGCACGACGCGCTGCGCCAGGGCGACGTTCTTGCGCAAGACCTCCATCACGCCCTCGCCGGTCACCGCCTCTTCCTCGTCGTGCCAACAATCGTAGTCGGTCACCATCGAGAGCGAGGCGTAGGCGATCTCGGCTTCGCGCGCGAGCTTCGCCTCCTGGAGGTTGGTCATGCCGATGATGTCGAAGCCCATGTGGCGATACGCCATCGATTCCGCGCGGGTCGAAAACTGCGGACCTTCCATGTTGACGTAGCAGCCGCCGCGGTGCGTCACGGCGCCTTCGGCGTCGGCAGAATCGGCGAGAGTCGTGGCAAGGATCTTCGACACCGGATGCGCGACCGAGACATGCGCCACGATACCGTTGCCGAAGAAAGTGTCGGGCCGGTGACGCGTGCGATCGTAGAACTGGTCCGGAACGACGATGTGGCCGGGGACGTAGTCTTTCTTGAGCGATCCGACCGCCGAAACGGAGATCAGGAACTCGACGCCGAGGGTCTTGAAGCCGTAGACATTGGCGCGAAAGTTGAGCTCGGTCGGCAGGAGGCGATGACCGCGGCCGTGACGGGCGAGGAAGGCCACCTTGCGGCCATCGAGCTCGCCCAGGATGAAGGCGTCCGAGGGCGCCCCCCAGGGGGTCTCGATCTTCCGCTCCTCCGCCACCTTCAGTTCGGCCATCTCATAGAGGCCGCTGCCGCCGATCACACCGATCCGAACATCACTCATCTGCTTCCTCCGAAATCTGCCTGTCTCGAGCTTGGAATTGCGGTCGGCCGTCAGCCGGGACTACGGAGCCGCGAGACTAACATAGGACCCCGTCCCGCGCGGCCGGAGTGGACTTTGGAGCGGCGGCAGCCACGACCTCTAGGGCGGTCGCGAGCGCCCGTCGCCCTGCCCGGCCGTCCACCTGGCGGACGCGCTCGCCCCGGCAGGCGGCGACGAACGCCGTCAGCTCGCACAACAGCGGCTCCGACTTCACGACTGGCGGATTCGCCGGCAGGATCGCCCGCCCGCCGGCGCTCGAGTCGAGGCGGTAGCCCTTGATTTCCTGCGCCTGGTAGTCGAGCGACAGGTAGCGGTCGGGGAAGAAGGCGCGGAGCTTGCGGACCCGCTCGCCCGAGACTCGCGACGCGGTGACGTTCGCCACCAGGCCAGAAGCGAAGGCGAGCCGCGCATTCGCGATGTCGATGCGGTCGGAGAGGACGGGTATGCCGGTGGCGCGGACCTCCACCACGGGTGAATCATCCATTGCCTGCAGGATCTGCAGGTCGTGAATCATCAGGTCGAGAATGACGTCCACATCGAGACTGCGCGGCGAGAACGTCCCCAGGCGTTCGATCTCGATGAACCGTGGACCCGTCCCGGCATCGAGAAGCGCCTGTACAGCCGGATTGTGGAACTCGACGTGGCCTACCGCGAGAACCCGTTCGCGGGCCTCGGCAGCGGCGATCAGGGCGTCCGCTTCCGCGAGTGTCGAGGCGATCGGCTTCTCGACCAGCAGGTGCAGGCCGCGCTCGAGGAGCGCCAGGCCGAGCTCGCCGTGCAGAGTGGTCGGCGCCGCGAGCACCGCCGCGTCGATCTTCCCGGCCAGCTCGTCGAAGCTCGAGGCGACCTTGGCGCCGTGCTCCGCCGCGATCGCCGCGGCCACTTCGGGCCGAGTGTCGAAGATCCCTTCGAGGGTTACACCTTCGAAGGTCGAGAGGATCCGGGTGTGGTGGCGGCCGAGAGCGCCTATCCCGAAAACGCCCATCCGCAGCGGCCGGTCGACTCGCGCCTCAGTCGCCACCGGTGTCTCCCGCTCCCCGGTGGGTCGGCAACGCCTTGACCACGCCCCGCTTGGCGCTGCGCACGAACCGGACCAGGTACTCGACGTCGGGGGCACCGGGGAACTCCACTTCCAGACGCTCGAGGGCCTGGGTCGTGTTCAGCCCGGAGCGCAGGAAGATGCGCATCGCCCTTTCGATGGTGCGGATGCGCTCGTCGTCGAGGCCCTTGCGGCGCAGGCCGATCCGGTTGACGCCGAAGACCGCGGGCCGCAGTCCGACCGTCTTGACGAACGGCAGCGCATCGACGAGCAGGCGCGTGTAGCCGCCGACATAGGCGTGATTCCCGACTCGGCCGAACTGCTGCACGGCCGAGAAGGCACCGACGACCGAGTCGTCCCCGACTTCCACATGGCCGGCCAGCGTCGCGCAGTTAGCGAAGATCGTCCGGCTGCCGACATGGCAGTCGTGGGCGACGTGGCTGTAGACCATGAACAGGTTGTCGTCCCCAACGGTGGTCAGGCCGCCGCCCTTGCCGGTACCGCGGTGAAAGGTGGTGAACTCGCGAATCGTGTTGCGGTCGCCGACCTGGAGCCGCACCGGCTCGCCGGCGAACTTGAGATCCTGCGGGTCCATGCCGAGACAGACGCTCGGATAGACGCGATTCTCGGCTCCGAGGACCGTCGGTCCATGGATCTGCACGTGGGCGCCGATCTCGGTCCGATCGCCGATCGTGACGTCCGGGCCGATCACCGCGAATGGACCCACGGTCACGCCGTCGCCAAGCCTTGCCGTGCTGTCGATGACCGCCAGTGGATGCAGGCCGCTCACCGGATGGCATCCCGGTCGACAGTCGTCGAAAGCAGCTCGGCCTCCGCGTGCACCACGCCATCGACCAGGGCCCGCGCCGACAGCTTGCAGTGGTTCGCCTTCAGCCGCAGAACCCGGGCCTCGAAGTGCACCCGATCGCCGGGAACGACCGGACGCCTGAACCTCGCGCGTTCGATCGACATGAACAGCAGGAGCTTCTTCTCGCGTTCCGGATCGTCGTGCATCAACAGGATGCCACCCGCCTGTGCCATCGCCTCCACCAGCAGCACGCCCGGAACGACGGGATGCAGGGGGAAATGGCCGGCGAAGAACTCCTCGTTGATGGTGAAGTTCTTGATCGCCACAATGCGTTGGCGCGGCTCCATCTCGAGGACCCGGTCGATCAGCAGCATCGGATAGCGATGCGGCAGGACCGACATGATCCAGCGAACGTCCCAGTTGGGCTTCTCGCCCGTCGCGGGCGTCGCCGCCGTCGCAGGTTTCTCAGGCTTCTCCGGCGTCACCGTCGTCTCCGACATTCTTGGTCCCCATCTTCCGCTCGAGCGCCCGCAGCCGGTTCCAGAGCTCCGGCAGGCGGCGGAGAATCGCCTGCTGGCGTCGCCACAGGGCGATGGGCGCCGCCGGGATCCCGGCGACCGCGCTTCCTGCAGGCACCGATTGCAACGCCACCGACGCCGCGGCAATCTGCGCACCGTCGCCGATCTCCAGATGCCCGGCGGAGCCTGCCCGGCCACCCAGGACGACCCCGGCGCCGAGCCGGGCGCTCCCCGCGATCCCCACCTGTCCGCAGAGGATCGAACGCTCCCCCACCACCACATTGTGTCCGACCTGAACCAGGTTGTCGATCTTGGTTCCGGCCCCGATCGATGTCGCGCCGAGCAGCGCGCGGTCGATGGCCGTCAGGGCGCCGATCTCGACGTCCGCGCCGATCTCGACCCGCCCCACCTGGGGAATCTTGTGATGCACCCCGCGCACGGTGGCGTAGCCGAAGCCGTCGCTCCCCAGTACCGTCCCGGCATGGATCTCCACGCCATCCGCCAACGTCGTACCCGGATAGAGAACGACGTGGGGATGCAGCACGACGCGGGCGCCGATCCGGCAGCCGTCACCGACCACGGCGTGCGGATGCAGGACCGAACCCTCGCCGACCGTCACGCCGCGGCCCAAAACGACATACGCCGCGAGTGCCGCGGACTCCGCGACCTGGCACTCATCTCCGATGACCGCGGTCGGATGGTTCCCTGGGGCAGGAACCACCGCGGGGTGGAACAGCCGCAGAATCGTCGCCAGAGCCAGCTGCGGATGGGCGCAAAGCAGCAGGTCCCGGCCCGGGAGCTGTGCCTCACGCCCAGTCAGGATCGCCCCCGCCGCGCTCGCGGCCGCCTGTTCCAGATACTTCGAACTGGTCAGAAACGAGAGGTGGGTCGCGCCCGCCTCGGACAGTGTCCGGACTCCATCGAGCTTGCGGGCCGGCGAACCCTGCACCTCTCCGCCCACCCGCTCGGCCAACTCTCCGAGCGTCCAGGTCAAGCGCTAGTTCCCCTTCGGCGTCGCCGCGCCGTCGAAGCGCTGAATGATCTGGTCCGTGATGTCGGCAGCGTCGTCGGCGTACAGCAGGCCGCTCTGGAACTTGTTGAGAATGAAGGTGTAACCTCCCTCTTTGCCGACCTGCTCGATAACCGGGAATACCCGGCGCTCAATCTCGCCGAAGGTGGTCTCGCGGCTCTTGTTGAAGTCGCGCTCCGCATCCTCCTGAAAGCGCCGCAGCCCGGTCACCTTCTCTTCGAGCTGCTTCTCGAGCTCCGAGATCTTGTCGTCGGCGAGGGAAAGGCGCCCCTCGTTGAGGCGCTTGCGGAGACTGTCGACCTCTTCGTTCTTCGCCTTGCCCTCGGCGATCTTGTCGTCCTGCAACTTCTTCAGCCGCGCCAGGGCTTCCTTCCCGGCGACCGAATCGGTCACCAGGCGCTGAACGTCGATGACCGCCACCTTGCCGGCCTGCGCCAACGCTGCCGTCGCCGGCAGCAGGGCGACGATCGCCATCGCCAGAATGATGCGTCCACCCACTGCGGTCGTTCTCTTGCGGAAATTCGCTGACATGAGCCCGCTCCTTTATCCCTAGAAAGTTGCACCGATGCTGAATTGGAAGCTCTCGAACCGGTCCAGCGGCTGCGGATCCAGGTTCGAAGAATAGATGAATCGGAGAGGCGCGCCAAAGATCGGCACGAAAATGCGCAGCTCACCGCCGGCCGATGTGCGCAGACGGGAGAAGTCGATGCTCTGGTCGTCGTCGTAGACGTTTCCGCCGTCGGCGAAGAGGATCACCCGGAACGGTCCGCCGATCAGCACCTGGAGCTCCAAGTTGAGCTGCACGAACTTGTCTCCGCCCCTGAAGTATCCGTCCTGGAGAACCGGGAGGCCGGTGACCTCGTCGGTGACGTAAATCGACCGGAACTGAAAGCCCCGGATGCTGTTCTCGCCGCCCATGTAGTAGCGCTCGAGCGGCACGACCTCCCGGCCGTCGAACGGCGACACGAGTCCGGCCTCCAGGTTGAGCGCCACGAGAGTCTTGATCGGCGTGTTCGTCACCGGCTGGAACCTGGAGAGGTGGACTTCCGGGCGCCAGAAGTAGTTGTCGCCACGGAGGAATCCGCCGGCGTATTCGAGAGACCCGACGAGGTTCCAGCCGCGCGTCGTCTCGAGCCTGCTGTCGCGGCTGTCGAAAACGTAGGTCGGCTGGATCGACGAGTTGGAAATCTCGTAGGTCTGCTCGACGATGAGATCCAGCGGCCCGGTGTAGAACAGCCGGTCCTTGGACTCGGATCGCGTGTAGCTGATGCTGCCGCTGCCGAACAGGCCGAAGTTCCGGCCGTAGGTCAGCACCGCACCCTCGCTCCGGCGCTCCGACTGCTGGGTCGAGAACTGGGAGTAGTTCAGGTCGCTCTTGAAGAGCTGCAGCCCGATGCTCTGCGGCCGGTCCAGCCACCAGGGAATGTAGTACGACAGACCGTACTCGTCCTGGTAGCGCCCGGACTGGAAGGAGAGTCCGACGGTCTCTCCCCGGCCGAGGAAATTCTGCGTGCGCACCGAAAGCTGTCCGAAGAAGCCGTAGGTCTCGCTCCAGCCGGCGCCGACCTGCAGCTCCGTGCGGTCGCTCTCGTCGCCCTTGACCTTGACGTCCACGGTCTTCTTCTCGGTGTCGAAGTTCTCGAAGGTGATCGGATCTTCCTCGTTGAGCTTGAAGTAGCCGAGTTGGTTGACCTTGAAGAGGCTTCCCTTGATGGCGCCCATGTTCAGGAGGGTCCCCTCCTGGATCCGGAACTCCCGGCGCAGCACTTTGTCGCGCGTCCGCGTGTTGCCTTCGAACTCCATCCGGCCGACCCGATACTGGTCGCCTTCGGAGATCTTGATCTCGATGTCGGCGACATCCCCCTCGCGTTCGACGAGCTGGGTGTCGATATTGGCGAAGATGTGGCCGTAGTTCTTGTAGGCGTCCTGGACCGCCTCCGTTCCCTTCGTCACCATGGACGAGCGCAGCCAGCCACCGCGAGGCTTGGAGAACTGCGCGGCGAGGAAGTTCTGGTTGAAGACCTCGTTGCCCTCGATCCTGATCTCTCCGAGCTTGTAGCGGCGGCCCTCGTCGACCGGAATCTCGATCCGCAGGCTGCGCTTGCCTCTGCCGCGCTCCTTGACGCCGAGAATCGGATCCTCCAGTGAGACATTCTTGTATCCGGCGCCGCGGTAGAGGTCCTTCACCTTCACCATGTCCTCCGCGATGGTCGCCGGGTTGTAGATGTCACGCTTCAGGATTCGCCAAAGGAGGTTCGACTCTTTCGTCTTGCTCATCGTCCACTTCAGACGCCAGTCGCCGTAGATGGTGTTGTCGGAGAACTTGATGTCACCGATCCGGACCTTCTCGGCCTCGTCGATGGTGAAGACCACCCGGCGCTCCGTCGGAGCGACTTCCTCCATGAGGAAATCGGCCTTGGCGAAGCGAAAACCCTTTTCGCGATACATCTCCTCGATCGTCGTCTGGAGGCGCTTGATCTCGCCCATCGAGATCGGCGAGCCCTCACGGACCGAGATCGATTCCTTCGTGATGCGCTCCGTGATGTCGGTGCGGGAGAGCCGCTTCAGACCCTTGAAGTCGAGCGAGCGCAGGATCGGGCGTTCGGTCACCGTGACGATCAGCCGTACGCCGCCCTCCGCCGCGACCCTCTCGATCTTCAGGTCGTCGATGAGATTGCGCCGCCAGAGCTCCTCGATGCTGCGATTCAGAGCGCTTTCGTCGAGCTCCTTGCCGTCGACCAGGCCCAGGTAGTACCTCACCGTCTCTTCGGCGAGCAGGCGAAGTCCACGAAACTCGACTCCGCTGACGGTTTCCGCGCGCACACCCGCGGCGAGCAGGAATAGTGCGACTGGCAGCCAACGCTGAACGTGCCTCATAGAATCTCCGCGCGCTGCAAGACGGGTACCATGCTCGGCGACCGCGGTCGCGGCCATCCAGGAACCGGGAGTTTGGTCAGGTCCTGCTGGGCTCCAGCTCCCGGGGCCGTGCTCGCACCGTGAGCTCGAGTCCGTCCACATCCGCCTCGATGACTTCGAAGTCCTGTTTGCTGGAACGAATCAACAGCTCGGAGATTGTATCCTGCACGTGGCGCTGGATCGTCCGGCGCAGAGGTCGGGCACCCGTCGAGGCGTCGATTCCGGCACGCCGAAGCAGCCATTCCTTCCCTGCCGGCGACACTTCGACACGCAGGTGCCGCTGCGCCAGCGTCACGTTGACGTCGTCCAGGAGCAGATCGACGATCGCCCGCAGCTCGTTTTCGCCGAGCGGATGGAAAACGATCACCTCGTCGACTCGATTGATGAACTCGGGGCTGAAGGAGCGTCGCAGCTCCGACAGGATCTCCTCCTCCACCCGGCGGAACGCCTCTTCCGCGTCCTGGCTGCCGAATCCCATCCGGCCGCCACGCAGGACCAGCTTCGACCCGATGTTCGATGTCATCAGAAGGAGCGTGTTCTTGAAGTCCACCTGATTGCCGTAGGAGTCCGTCAGCGTGCCGTCGTCGAGGATCTGCAGGAGGAGGTTGGCGACGTCGGGATGCGCCTTTTCGATCTCATCGAACAGCACCAGCGAATAGGGCTGCCGGCGGACCCGCTCGGTCAGCTGGCCGCCTTCTTCGTGACCGACGTAACCGGGAGGGGAACCGATGAGCTTGGACACGGCGTGCTTCTCCATGTACTCGCTCATGTCGAAGCGCACGAGGGAATGCTGCGATCCGAAGAGGAACTCGGCCAGCCGCCGCGCCACTTCGGTCTTTCCCACTCCCGAAGGGCCGAGGAAGATGAACGACCCCATCGGCCGCTGCGGATTGGCGACGCCGAGGCGCGAGCGGCGAATCGCGCGGGAGATGCCCGAGATGGCCGTTTCCTGCCCGACGACGTGCTTGCGCAGCGACTCCTCCATGTGCAGGAGACGCTGCGCCTCGTCTTCCTGCAGGCTCGAAACGGGAATCCCGGTCCAGGCCGCGATGACCTCCTCGATATCCCGGGTCGTCACCTCGAGCTCGGCATCCTCATCCGCTACCGCACCCATGCGCTCGAGGTCCTCTCGCAGCTCGATCTCGCGTTCGCGCAGAAAGACCGCCGACTCGAAGTTCTTCTCCGAAATCGCGCTCTTCATGTCGCGGACCACCTGCCGGATCTCCTGCTCGAGCCGCCTGAGGTTCTGCGTGTCCTTGACTTTTCGCAGCTTGACCTTGGCACCGGCTTCGTCAATGACGTCGATCGCCTTGTCGGGCTGGAAGCGGTCGGTGATGTAGCGCGAGGTCTGGTAGATCGCCCGCTGGAGTGCCTCGACGGAATAGCGCACCTTGTGGAACGACTCGTAGCGGTCCTTGACCCCGTCCAGGATCTGCATGGTCTCCTCCTGGTTCGGAGGAGAGACCTGGACCGACTGGAAGCGCCGCAGGAGGGAACGATCCTTCTCGATGAACTTCCGGTACTCCTTGATCGTCGTGGCGCCGATGCAGCTCACTTCTCCGCGCGACAGTGCCGGCTTGAGGATATTGGCGGCGTCGAGGGAGCCCTCGGCCGAGCCGGCTCCAATGAGGGAGTGAATCTCGTCGACGAAGACGATGATGTCCTTCGAGTCCTTCAGCTCCTTAAGGATGCCCTTGAGCCTCTCCTCGAACTGGCCGCGGTACTTCGTGCCGGCGACGATGAGCGAGAGATCCAGCGCGAGCACGCGCTTCTGGGAGAGAAAGATCGGCACGCGACCTTCCACGATCCGCAGCGCCAACCCCTCGACGATCGCCGTCTTGCCGACGCCAGGTTCACCGAGCAGGATCGGATTGTTCTTGGTGCGACGCGAGAGGATCTGCACGATCCGTTCGACCTCGCGCTCGCGGCCGATGAGCGGGTCGAAGCTCCCCTGGGAGGCAAGCGCCGTGAGATCGCGACTGTACTCCGAGAGGAACGGCAACTCCTTCTTCTGCAGCGATGCCTCGCGCTCCTTGGCGATCGCCAGAACCTCTTCGCGAAGAGTGTAGACGTCGAAGCTCTGTTGGGTGAGGATCCGCATCGCGACGCAACCTTCGACGCGCAGGATCCCGACCAGCAGGTGCTCGGAACCCACCGCGGGGTGGAGCATCGACTCGGCCTCGTGCGCGGCGTAGGCGAGGATCTTCTTCGATTCCTCGGAGAGCGGCAGCTCGGCGGTCGAGGAGATCCGTTCGACGAAAACGCGCTCGCCTTCGATCTCCCGTCGAACGTCATCCGGCCGGGCGTGGAATCGCCGAAAGAGCTCGGTGACCGACTCTTCCCCTTCGCGCAGGATCCCGAGCAGGACGTGCTCGGACTCGATGACCCGGCTACCGAGCTTCGAGGCTTCGTAACGGGCGAAAAAGAGCGCCCGCCGCGCCTTCTCGTTGAACTTCTCGAACACTCTCGACTCCTTGAGGAAAAGCCTCGAAGTGCCTGCAAATCAAACACTTTCGAAGTGCAGCGCTCCCCCCTCCAGCTGCAAAATTCTATCACACCGCCGCGCCAGGACCGGGTTGTGGGTGACCACGATCGCGGTCATCCCCCGGCCGCTCTGCAGGGTCTCCAGAAGCTCGACGACGGCAGCTCCAGACTCCGGATCGAGGCTGCCCGTGGGCTCGTCGGCGAGCAAGAGCGGTGGATCGAGCAAGAGGGCACGGCACAGCGCCACCCGTTGCTGCTCGCCACCCGAGAGCTGGGACGGAAAGTGGGTCTCGCGCTCGCCCATCCCGACCTGCGCCAGGAGCCTCCGCGCGCGCGCGGCGAGGTCGCCGGCCGGAAGTCCCGCGATCCGCCCCGGGATCATCACGTTCTCGAGAGCGGTGAAATCGGCCAGCAGCTGCTGAAACTGGAAGACGAACCCGATCGTCCGGTTGCGGAAAGCCGCCAGCTCAGATGCGGAGAGCGCCGCCAGGGCATGCCCACCGACCACGATTTCGCCGGCATCCGGGCGATCCAGGCCACCCAGGAGGTGCAGCAGCGTCGACTTGCCCGATCCGGAGGGGCCGACGATCGCGAGTCGCTCTCCGGCGTCGACTTCGAGGTCGACACCGCGCAGAACCTCGACCGTCCGCGCGGCATCGCGATAGCTCTTGTCGACACTCCGCATCGAGATCGCGATCGTCATGAGCGCCCTCTCATGAGGACCCCTTCATGAGCACCCCCTCACGAGCGCAAGGCCTCCATCGGGTCGAGACGGGCGACGCGCGAAGCGCCGTAATAGGAGCAGGCAAGCGCCCAGAGCAGGGTCACGGAGACGATGGCGACGAGATCCCGCACCGGAACCTCGAACGGGAGATAGTCCAGAAAGTAGACATCCCCGGGCATCTTGATGACCCGGGCGCGATCGAGGATCAGCGCCGCCACCGAGCCCACCGCCGCACCCCCCAGAGTGCCGATTCCGCCGAGCATCGCTCCGAGCCAACAGAAGGCGGCACGCAACGTCGCAGTGCTTCCTCCCATCGCGACCAGCAATCCGATCTCGCGCCGCTTGTTGGCGGCGATGAGCGAAAGGTCCGCCACCAAGGCGAGCGCGGCGACGACGACGATCAAGGAGACGGCGACGAACATGACGCTCTTCTCCAGCCGCAGAGCGAAGAAGAGCGGACGATTCAGCTCCTGCCAGGTCGAGACGCGGGCGCCCTCCGGCACGATCGCCGCCAGCCGCGCGGCAACTCGCGCCGCCGCGTCGAGGCTGGTGAGTCCCACCAGCAGTCGTCGCGGGCGATCGGCACCGAACAGGAGCTCGGCGCGGTCTAGCGGCAGCGCCGCCCGCGCCCGCTGCTCCGTTTTGCCGGAATGAAAGAGACCCGCGACCCGCAGGTTCACCGCCCGGGGTTGAGGACCGAACGGCGTCAGCGTCGGCCGCGGCGAGGCGATCGTGACGATGGTCCCCGGAGCGATGGCGAGCCGCGCCGCTTCACGGTCGCCGAGGTAGAGACCCGCAGACTCGCCGGAGGCTCCTGGAAACTGCGCCGGGACCGCGCCTTCGAATCCGGTCAGCTCGACCGGCATGGCGCGCCCGGAGATCACGATCCACCCCTTCCCGGAGAGCGCCTGCTGCACCGAGGTCACCTCCAGGTCGCCGCGGATGCGTTCTGCGAGACTCGCCACGACCATCGCCTCCAGCCGCGCCGGGAGCTGGACTTCCAACGCCGGCGTCCGGGCGAGGATCTCGCCGGTCAGCGCCTGCTGCATTCCCGTGAGCGCCGCGAGCGCCAGCACCAGCGCCGCCACTCCGAGGCCGATGCCGGCCGCCGCCACGAGCGAGAGAAAGCTCACGAAGGCGTCTTTGCGGGTGCTGCGCAGATAGCGCAGGGCGAGCGCCAGAGAAAATGGCAGGTTGCCGGCGGTCACTTCGGTCCGACCAAGTCTCCGCCCACCGCGCCTGATGCCGGGTCCCCGCCGCGGGCATCGCCGCCGGCAGCATCGGGCGCAGGCCGGGGCGGAGGCTGGGGCGCAGGCTCGGAGGCGGCGTCGGGCGCGGCGTCGGCGCGCTCCGGGCGCAGGAGCGGAAAGAGGATGACGTCGCGAATCGACGCGCGGTCGGCGAAGATCATCGTCAGGCGGTCGATGCCCACACCCTCGCCGCCCGCCGGCGGCATCGCGTGCTCGAGGGCCCGCACGTAGTCGGCATCGAAGCGGTGGGCCTCACCATCGCCAGCCTCGCGCGCCGCGAGCTGCTGCAGGAAGCGCTCCGCTTGAACATCAGGGTCGTTCAGCTCCGAGAAGGCGTTCGCTATCTCCATGCCCCCGATGTAGAGCTCGAAGCGCTCCGTGAAGCGAGGATCCGTCGGCTTCTGCTTCGCGAGCGGCGAGATCTCGACCGGATGGTCGATGATGAACACCGGCTGGTCGAGGTGCTCTTCGCAGAGCTCCTCGAAAAGCTCACTCAAGAGCAGGCCGTAGTTCGCCCCGCCGGCACCGAGAGCGGCCTTGGGCGCCTCGATACCGCGCGCGCGAAAAGCCGCGAGCAGTCCTTCGGAGGTCGAAGTCTCGGCAGGCGAAAGGCCCGCAAACCGGGAAAGCGCGGCCCCCATGCTCAGTCTGGGCCACGGGGGCGTCAGATCCAGTTCCTTCCCTTTATAGACGAGTTTCTTCGTCCCCAGAATCCGCTCTGCGAGCTCGACCAGCAGCTCTTCGGTCACGTCCATCAGATGCTCGTAGTTGCTGTACGCCCAGTAGAACTCGAGCATGGTGAACTCGGGATTGTGCTGGGTGGAGAGCCCCTCGTTGCGGAAGTTGCGATTGATCTCGTAGACCCGGTGCATCCCGCCGACGAGCAGGCGCTTCAGATAGAGCTCCGGGGCGATGCGCAGGTAGAGATCGATGTCGAGCGCGTTGTGATGGGTCACGAAGGGGCGCGCCGACGCGCCTCCCGGCACCGCCTGCATCATCGGCGTTTCGACTTCGAGAAAGCCGTGGCGATCGAAGAAGGCACGCATGCCGCTGACGATTCCGGCGCGGATCTCGAAAACTCTTCGCGACTCCGGGTTCGCCACCAGGTCGAGGTAACGCTGGCGGTAGCGGATCTCGGTGTCGGCGAGTCCATGCCATTTCTCCGGCAGCGGGCGCAGTGCCTTGGCGAGCAGGGTCAGGCGGTCGGGTGCGATCGACAGCTCGCCCACCCGGGTACGCAGCAACTCGCCCTCGGCCAGCAGATAGTCCCCGAGATCGAGGGCATCGAGGATCTCGTTCGACGCCGCATCCAGGAGATTGCGCCGAATGAACAGCTGGAGCTTCGCAGCACCGTCGTGGAGATCGACGAACACGAGCTTGCCCTGCTCGCGAATGGCACGGATCCGGCCGGGGACGCGCAGGCGGCGCATGTCGGACGCCAGCTCTTCGCCAGTGCGGCCGCCGTACTCCGCCTGCACCCCGGCGGGCTCGAGGTCGAAGTCGCAACGCGCCGGAAACGCGTCGACTCCCCGCGCGGCAAGGTCGGCGCGCTTCTTCCGGCGATTGGCGATCTGGTCTTCGAGCTCCGACATCGGAGGCGAAGAATACCCGAAACGTGGGCTAGGATCCTTTGCCATGCGCCACTGGCACGACGAACTCGAACAGGCCGTCTCCCGCTGGCGGAAGCTTGGGCGTCCGGCGCCCGACATCGCGCTGGTCGCGGGCTCCGGCCTCTCGGTCGATCTCGGGGCGCCCGTCGCCGGACCCGAGGCGCTCGCCGATTGGCTGCCGTTCCCCGTCCTCCCGGTCCCCGGTCACCGGCACGAGATCGAGCTCCTCGAGCTCCCAGGTGGACGCCGCGTCCTCTACTTTCGCGGACGCATCCACGGCTATCAGGGCTACGCGCCGGGCGACGTGGTCTTCCCCATCCGCTTCGCGGCTCTCCTCGGAGCCAAGGTCCTGGTGATGACCAACGCCGCGGGCGGAGTCCGTCCGCAGTGGCAGGCAGGGACACTGGCGGCGGTCTCCGACCAGTTGAATCTCACCGGCACCAATCCCCTCTTCGGTGCACCCCCGGCCACCTGGGGGGAGCGATTTCCCGACATGGCCGACGCTTTCGATCCCGGATTCCGCAGACTCGCGAAGCAGTTGGCGTGCGAAATCGGTATCGATCTCGAAGAGGGGGTCTATGCCGGACTGAACGGGCCGAGCTACGAGACGCCCGCCGAAGTCCGGATGCTCGAGACTCTGGGCGCCGACCTCGTCGGCATGTCGACCGTGCACGAGATCATCGCGGCGCGGCACCTCGGCATGAAGTGCCTTGTCCTGTCGCTGGTGGCCAACCCGGCTGCCGGCGTCTCCGCGGCGCCGCTTCATCACCAGGAGGTGCTCGAAGCGGGACGCGCCGCGGCTGCGCGCGTCAAGGCACTGCTCTCGGCGCTGCTCGCCGACCCCGGCCTCAGGTAGCCGGCGGAGCCTGAATCAGACGGAGGCGGGCCGGTTGACCAGAAGCCAGAGCCCAGAATAGTCGCGGATCAGCCGCATACGCAGCAGCTGGAGCTGTTGCGCTTCGACGAAGTTGCCGTCCTGGATGGCGACATCGATGAAGCTGCTGAAGCGCTGCACGACGGCATCGGCTGCCCGGGTGGTAGAGCGCGCGCGCTCGAAGACTGGCGCATCCTTCGTGACCGCGGTCTCGTCGAGCAGTTCGGCGATCTCGGCGGCCTCCTGATTGATGCGCAGACGAAGCGCCGCCGCCTCGAGCACGAAGCTCTCGACCTCGGTGTCGCCGCCCGGAGTCACGTAGACGCGGCGATAGCCGACGACCTCACGCGGCTCGAGCCGCAGGTGGTAGATGTCGCGCGACAGAGCCACGGTCTTCGGGTCGGCCTTTTCGTCGGTCGACTCGAGCGCCCCGATGATCTCTTGCAGATGTCCTGCGGCCATCCCCTTGGAGGGGGCCGATCCCAGGTCGACCGGTCCGGAACGGGCCTCGGGCTCGCCTCCTCCGGAAGCGGCGAAGTCGCCCTTCGCCGCGCGCCTCTCGCGGCGCGCCGCCAGGCGCGGAGCGAGCTCTCCGACCTGGCGGCGGAGAAGGTCCAGATCGCCCAGCTTGACGTTGTCGCGCTGTTGACTGCGCTCGAGCTGCTCCATCGACTGCCGCAGGTCGTGGATCTCCGCCGCCAGCGGCGGGTCGCTGCCCACTTCGCTCTCGAGCTCGAGGATCCGGTTCGACTCGTCGAGAATTCGCTGTTCTTCGGAGCGGTAGTACAAGCGAACTTTGTTCTTGACAGCCAGATTCGTCTCGACGACGGCCATCATCAGCTCCGGGTGGAAAAGATAGCGGCCCATCTCGTGTTTGAGCTCGCGATAGCGCTGGATGAAGCCGCTTCCGGTGAGCGCCTCGAAGCTGCCGAGCCCGGCGAGCTCGCGGCGGAACTCCTCCACCTGGGCGCGCCGGCCGGCGAGCATCGTCGCGTCGATCTCGACTTCCGGCAGTGCCGCCCAGAAGCCCTCGAACAGCTCGCGCAGCCGCGTCCGGTCGCGCAGGACATAGAACCCGGTCACCCGATCCAGCTCCTCGGAGAGCTTGGAGACCAGAAAGTCGAGCTTGTCCTGGCGTTCGCCGCCCAGGCTGCTGTCGGACGAGGTGGCAAGATAGAAGCGCACCATCTGGGCTAGGATCTGTTCGTCGAAATTCTTGACGCGATCGAAGAACTGGCGCAGCAGCGAGGCGGAGACGCGGGAATCGGTGGCGGACAGAATGCCGGTCATCTGACTGAGCTGGCGCTCGACCTGGTCGAGCTGCTTGGCCAGCATGTCGCCATCGCCACCGTTCAGATTGTCGGCGACCGCCTTGAGGGTACCGTGAATCTCCTGGAAATCGGACGGGTAACGCCCGATCTCGACTTCGGTGAAGAACTTCTGGATTCCCTGCAGGAACTGATGGAAGGTCCAGGCCGACTTGAAGCGGCTCGCCAGGTCGACATAGCGTCGATGCAGAACGGCGATGTCGGGAGTCGTCACAGTTGCCCAGGTTTGAGCGAGGATTCTAAAGCATGGAGAGCCAGAAGGATAGCCACAGAATCCGGGTGCTCCTCGACGAGGAGACGATCGCCAGGCGCGTTCTCGAGCTGGCGCGCCAGATTGACACCGACTTCGAGAACAGCGAGGACCTGGTGGCGATCGGGGTGCTCAAGGGCTCGGTCTTCTTCTTCACCGACCTGGTCAAGCGCCTGAAGACGCCTTTACGGATCGATTTCTTCCAGACCACGAGCTACGGCACCGGAACGACCGCCGGCGAAGTCCGCATCAAGCGGGACATCGACCTGTCGATCCGGGGCAAGGACGTCATCCTGGTCGAGGACATCATCGACACCGGCTGGACCCTGCGCACGATCCTCGACCTCTTCCGCTTCCGCGGGGCGCGCACGGTCAAGCTCTGCGCCCTGCTCGACAAACACGAATCCCGGGAAGTCGAGGTCCCGATCGACTACTCCGGCTTTCGCATCGGGCGCGAGTTCGTGGTCGGCTATGGCCTCGACTTCAACGAGCGCTACCGCAACCTTCCCTACATCGGGGTGGTGGAGATGAGCGAAAAATGACCAGCGGGAAGATCCAGCGGTTCCACACCGACGCCGCTCCCGCCGCGATCGGTCCCTACAGCCAGGCGGTCGCTGCCGCAGGGTTCCTTTACACCTCGGGGCAGACCGGGCTCGACCCGGCGACCGGTTCCCTGGCCGAAGGCGGCTTCGAGGCCCAGGCAGAGCAGGTCTTCGCCAACCTCAGGCACGTTCTGGCGAGCGCCGGGGCGGACTTCTCCGATGTTCTCAAGGCGACCGTCTACCTTGCCGACATGGACGACTTCCCGGCCTTGAACCAGATCTACGCCCGGGTCTTCGGCGACCATCGTCCGGCGCGCTCGACAGTGCAGGCGGCAGCCCTTCCTATGCAGGGTCGGGTCGAGATCGACCTCATCGTCCGCCTCCCCTGACGGCTAGGACGCTCCAGGCGCCCCCGGAGGTGGAAAGCCCTTCTCGGTCAGCCGCTCCCGCAGGCGATAGGTCAGGTCGGCGGCCCACTGGCGGCCGGCCTCGCTGCTGGCGCGAAAGATCTCCGGCTGCTTGCGCAGCAGCTTCTCGCCCACCGGCGAGCGGTAGAAGGCGAGCATGGCGTCGAGCTCCTCGCCGGTGAAGCTCGCGAGATAGAGCGGAACGATGGCGTCCTCCAATTCGCGGGGGTCGCACTCGGCGCGAAAACCGTCCCAGATCTCCGCCGGAACCTGTGGCATGGCCCGCTTGAAGGTGTCGAGGATCTTGTCCATCATCTGCAAACCGACGTTCACCGAGCCGGTCAAGCGCAGGAGCTCGCGCACCTTGATCTCCTCGGCCGACGGCCGGGCAAGGAGTTGCGCCTGCGCGCGCGCAGGAGCGGGTGGGGTCCCTTCAGCGCTGATGGTCGGCGAGCCGGAAGAAGCAACTTTCGGTAAAGGGGTGGGCTGGGTCGATTCCACCTGGGCTGTCGTCCCGCGAGGCGCACTCGCAGCCAAAACAGCGAAGGGTGCAGCCACCGTCACCGCCAGGGCCATGGCGCCGATGATGGCTCCTCTTGAAAAACCAGGACGCGACGAACCTTGCGGCATTCGCGAAAACGTCGGCACCATTTTTTTCCCCTTTACCGGAGCTTTTCTGCCCCGAATCTCCGCCCACTCGCGGTCAGTGTGGAGAGCGCTCAGTCAGCAGACGTCCGGCGCGATCAGCTCGCAGAACTTCTTGAGATCGATGTTGCCGCCGGAGACGATGGCGACGATCGGGCCCGGACCGGCCTTGCCGGTCAACGCGGCGGCGACGGCGAGGGCGCCGGCGCCTTCGGCGATGACGCGGGCTTTCTCGGCCAGGAGCCGCATCGCCCGGCGAACCTCGTCGAGGCTGACCACGATCGAGCCGTCTACCACCGGCTTCATCCGCTCCCACATGCGCGGAAAGACGCTCTGGCCGCCGGCGCCGTCCACGAACGACGGCTGCCAGGCCTCGAACCGTTGCGCGGAGCCCTTGGCCATCGACAGCGCCAGGGGAGCGGCGGTCTCCGGCTCGGCTCCCCAGATTGCGATTTCGGGCCGCAGTGCCTTGAGCGCGCTGCCGACGCCGGTGAGGAGTCCGCCGCCGCCGACGCTGGCGATGACGGACGCAGTATCGGGGGCGTCCTCGAGGATCTCGAGCCCGATCGTCGCGTGGCCGGCGATGAAAGCGTGGTCGTCGAAGGGGTGGATGAACGTGGCGTCGATGCCGGGAAAAGTACGCGCTTCGAGCGCCTCCCAGGCGGCGTCGTAGGAGACCGGAACGAGCGCCGCGCCGAGCGCCCGCATGCGTTCGATCTTCGAAGCCGGCGCCGTTTCGATCACCACGACCGTGCACGGCACGCCGGCCTTCCTCGCCGAATAAGCGACGCCCTGGCCGGCATTGCCGGCGCTGATCGTCCAGACGCCGCGCTCGCGCTCGGCCGGCGAAAGCAGCGCCACGGCGTTGGCGGCGCCGCGCAGCTTGTAGGCGTTGATCGGCTGGAGGTTCTCCAGCTTGAGGCGGATGTCGGGGTACCCCGGCCCCAGTTCGAGGCGGATCAACGGTGTGCGCACGACGGTCCCGGCGATGCGCTCGCGCGCCGCCAGGATGTCCGCCATTTCTATCGGGCGCACCGCTTCGAGTCCCTTCGGCATGGAGCGCTCCCTAGAAAAAAAGCTCGGTAAGGACGGGATTCGAGACTACGCGTCCTTCGATGGTCAGGCGCACGCGGCCGGCGCTCTCGACGACGAATCGGTTCAGCCGCCGGAGGCGAGCGGCCAACTCCTCCGCGTTCGCTCCGGACGCCGCGCTCAGGGTAGCCATGTCGATGCCCTCCTCGAGGCGCAGGCCGAGCATCGCCTGCTCCTGGGCCAGGTCGTGGTCGAGCGGCAGGCAAGCGAGCGGATCGGCAAGCCAGGCGCCAAGATCAGCTGGATGCTGGAAGCGCTTGCCGTCGACGAAGGAGTGGGCGGCCGGGCCGAGGCCCAACCAGGGCTCGAGATGCCAGTAGCGCAGGTTGTGACGCCCCTGCTTTCCGGGGCGCGCGAAATTCGAGATCTCGTAGTGCTCGTAGCCGGCTGCGACAAGGCGCACGTGCATGGCGAGGTAGCGCCGGCGTTCGGCCTCCTCGCCGGGGAAGAGACCCGGCCGTTCGCGGCGCAGGAAGTCCATCTCCGAGCTTTCGTGGACTTCGAGCAGATACAGGCTCAGGTGATCGGTCTCGAGCGCGATCGCCTTTTCGAGCGAGCGCCGGAAGCTCGCCTCGGTCTGGCCCGGGATCGCCAGCATGAGATCGATCGAGAGATTCTCGAATCCGGCCTGCCGCGCCTCCCGCACAACCCGTTCGGCGCGCGCCGCATCGTGCCGGCGCCCGACCAGAGCGAGCTCGCGATCCGAGAACGACTGCACCCCGATCGAGAGCCGGTTGACGCCGGCGGCGCGCAGCGCAGCGAGCGCCGGCGGGTCGAGGTCCGAGGGGTTCGCTTCGACCGTGACTTCCGCCTCCGGGGCGATCGCGAAGCGCGCCCCGAGAGCCCCGAGGACGGCGCCGATCTCCTCTCCGGCGAGCAGCGAGGGCGTCCCGCCGCCGAAGAAGATCGTCTCCACTGCGCGGCCGTGGAGCGCCGTCCAGCCGTCGATCTCGCGTCGCAGCGCGGCGAGGAAGAGGTCGATCTTGAGGCGGTTCTCCCCGACGCGGTAGAAGTCGCAGTAGCGGCACTTCGTGCGGCAGAACGGAACGTGGACATAGAGCCCGAGAGACGAGCTCACGCCAAAGCCGCTCCGGCGATGTACTCGGAGCGCAGCTCGGCGAGAAGTTGCGCATGCCCGGCGGCGCTGGCAATGACCGAGAGCGCGAGAGGCGAAAGGAAACCGAGGTGGGCGAGATTGCCCTCGCGCGACAGCGCCGCGAGATCGAGCCCGGCGACCGCCGCGCTCTCGAAATGTCGCGCGGCGGCAAGGAGAGCCGAACCCTCGGCCTCGCTGCGCCCCACGCGCAGCCAGAGCTCGCCGCATTCGGCGAGCAGAGTCGCCAGCGCGCGGTTGCGGGCGAGCCGCGGCGGCAGCTGCGCCGGCGGGCGCTCCAGAAACGCCGGCAGTCCGGCGAGCGCGACGGCGGCAGCGAACCGACGCTCCAGCCGGCGATCGGCACCCTCCGTCACAGCGCTGTGATGAACGGCCTCGAAGTGCTCCTCACCCAGGCGGTCCACGAGCTTCCTGCGGTCCAGCGGCGAGAGCGCCGGCGCCACGCCCACGACGGCGAGCGGATTGCGCGGCGCCACCCGTCGGAGGACCTCGTCCCAGGTCGCCGACCTGTCCGAGAAGACCGGCAGCAAGGGCAGGACGATCCAGGCTTGCTCGGGGAGCTCGTCGATAGCCGCCAGGTTGCCCTCCAGCAGCACATGGAGCAGATCGGCCACCGGCGTCGCCCCGGGCTCCGCGGTGCTGTCATCGCCGGAGGAAAACTGGTCGAGCACCGGCACGCGCGCCGCGATCAAGTCGGTGACCAGATTGCCCTTGTCCCTCGCCCGGTCCTTCCGGACCGGCGGTGCGACGGCCACATCGGCAAGCGCTGTGACCTCCGGCAACCGCTCTCCCGTCTGCGGCTTGGCACCCGGAGCCGGCGGCCAGACGATGCGGTGCTCGAAGAGATCCAGTCGCGGCTCGCCGCCTTCGGGCCAACGCCGCGGCAGGTGTCGAATCCAGAACCGCGACGGCAGCGGCACCCCTTCGCGCCAGCTCACCTGGCAGACCCGCTTCCACCCGGCGTCGAGATGAGGCCGCGCACGAGGAGCATGCGCTCGACATACTTGGCGAGGACATCCGCCTCGAAATGGAATCGGCTCCCGGGGCGTGCGGCGCCCAGCGTCGTGACCTCGAGGGTGTGCGGAATGAGCGCGACGGTAAAGCTGTCGCTGGCGCACGACGCCACGGTCAGGCTGACTCCGTCGAGGGCGACCGAGCCCTTCTCGACCACGAAGGCCTCCATTCCCCGCGGGATCGACACCGTGAACTCGCTATGCGCCTCACGATCGTCCCGCCGCAGGAGAGTCGCTACCGCATCGACATGCCCCTGCACCCAATGTCCGCCCAGAGGATCACCAGCCCGCAACGCCGGCTCGAGATTCACCTGCTCATCCAGCCGGAGCCTGCCGAGCCGGGTTCGCGCCAAGGTCTCGCGAGACAACTCGACCTCCGACTCGACCCCGGAACTTCGTCCGGTCGCGAGCACGGTCAGACACACGCCGGAGACCGCCAGGCTCGCGCCAGGACTGAGCTGCGCTCCGAGCTCCGCCGAGTGACCGATTCGCAGCCGCACACCGCCCTGCCCCGAATCCTCGGGTGCGGCGGTCAGATTCCCAAGTTCGCGAACAATTCCCGTAAACATTTCGAGTTGAATCCTGACAGCACCAGGTCGGAACCGCATTTTCGGGCCTTCAGCCGCTCGACCAAAGGCGCTTCGTCAAGTCGTACCACGCCGTGGCCTCCGAGCGGCCCGGGCGCAGTTTGGCCTGCCAGCAAGCGCGCCCCCAGGGCAATCTCCAGCCGATCGTAGAGCTCGGCGGTGAAGAATGCCGTCGCGACCTCACGCCCGCCTTCGACCAGAAGACTCGAGACCCCACGCCTGCCGAGATCGGCAATCACGGTGACCGGCGTGACCGCGGGCAGGAGCACGACCTCCGCTCCCCGCTCGCGAAGATGCTCGGCACGCACCTCGTCCCGCGACTCGCAGTAGATCACCACCGGCCCGGGGACGCCGAACAGCTTCGCCGCCGGAGGCGTGCGCAGCCGGCGATCGAGCACGACCCGCAGGATCCGGCTGTCCGCACGCCCCAGCCGGCGATCGAGCCGCGGGTCGTCGGCGAGCACGGTGCCGCTGCCGACGACGATCGCATCGTGCTCCTCACGCAAGGCGAGCGCCCAATGACGCGCCGCCGTGCCTGAGATCCACTGACTTTCGCCCGCGGCGGTGGCGATCTTGCCGTCGAGGCTCATCGCCCATTTGAGGGTGACCTGGACCCGCGAGAGGAGCTGGTTCACCAAAAAGCGGAGATTGAGCTCGGCCGCGGCTTGCGCCAACTCCCCCACTTCGACGACGATGCCGGCCGCTCGCAGGCGCTCGAAGCCGCGCCCCGCAACACGAATGTCGGGATCGCGGTGGCAAGCCACCACCCGCGCGATTCCTGCGCCAACGAGGGCGTCGGCGCAGGGCGGCGTCCGGCCGTGATGGCAGCAGGGTTCGAGGTTGATGTACAGCGTCGCTCCACACGCCAGCTCACCGGCGGCCGCGAGCGCCAGCGTTTCAGCGTGCGGCTCGCCCGCGCGGCGATGGAAGCCTTCGCCGACCACTCTCCCGTCGCGTGTCAGAACCGCGCCGACCATCGGATTCGGAGAGGTCGTGGCTCGACCGCGCGCGGCGAGCGCCAGGGCGCGACGCAGAGGATCAGGCGACGAGGGCAGAAGCGAACTCCCGCGGCTCGAACTCGACCAGGTCTTCCGGCGCCTCCCCGACTCCGAGAAAGAGCACCGGAACCTTGAGCTCCCGCACCACCGCGACGACCATTCCGCCGCGTGCCGTTCCGTCGAGCTTGGAGAGCAGCACCCCGTCGACCGCGGCGACCCGAAGGAACTCGCGGGCCTGAACCAGAGCGTTCTGGCCGGTCGTGGCGTCGAGCACGAGCAGGGTGCGCACCGACCAGCCGGCTGCCTCGCGCTCGACGATGCGGCGAATCTTCGCCAACTCGTTCATCAGGTGCTCCTTGTTGTGGAGCCGCCCGGCGGTGTCGACGATGAGATGGTCGATCTTGCGCGCCCGCGCCGCCATGATCGCGTCGAAAACCACGGCCGCCGGATCGGCGCCGGCGGCCTGGCGCACGACATCGACCCCGAGACGCTCGCCCCAAACCACCAACTGCTCGATCGCCGCGGCGCGGAACGTGTCCGCCGCGGCCAGCAGGACCTTCTCACCCCGCGTCTGCCCGCGCCGGGCGAGCTTGGCGATCGAGGTGGTCTTGCCCGCGCCGTTCACGCCGACAACCAGCGTCAGGCGCGGACCCGGGGCGTCCTCGAACCGCAGCGCAGTGCCGGATCCGGCTCCGGCCACGGAGCGCGCCGCCGCTTCGTTGCCCTCTCGAAGCAGGAGCTCGATCTCCTCCGCCAGCAGCTGCCGGAGGCGGCCCTGGGCGGACACGTCGCCGCGCCGCACGCGCTCGCGCAGCCGGTCGAGCAGCAACTCGACCGTCCCGAGCCCGAGATCGGCGCCGATCAGCGCCTCCTCGAGATCGGCGAGCGTGGCGTCGTCGAGCTTCGGCTTGAGGTCGAGCGCCGCGCCGATCCGTTCTGTGAGTCTCGCCTGGGTGCGCGCGAGCCCGCTGCGCAGCTTCTGCCAGAGTCCGCTCACCGCCGGCCCGCCTGCCGCCTTGACCTCGGTCACCGCCACTCAGCCCTGAACGAAAAGCGCGCGGTGGAGCTGGTCGCAGGCCTGTTCCATCGTCCGTCTCGCCAACCCGGCGAGCCCCGGCCGGCGCTGCACCAGTACGAGATAGTAGCCGTCGGGAAGCGGCATCGAGTAGAGGTGCAGGCCTTCCTTCTCGACGTGCAGGAACTTGGCTTTGCCGAGATTCGAGTCCGCGAGGAAGGTCTCGCTCTGGCGCAGATAGATTCCCACATAGGCTCCGACCACGCGCATCTGGTAGGGACTGTAGTCCGAGCAGGCGAAGTCGACCGTTTCGCCGGTATCGTCGAGAAAGAGCACTCCGACGGCGCCGTCGTTCTGGGCCAGCAGGTTGGCGAGAATGTACTGAAAGGGCAAGGTCGGGTCTCCCGGTCGAATCAGGATCGAATCAGATATAGGCCGCGATCGGCAGCTCGACGTCGAGCCCCGGGCGGGTTCTGTCGTTCAAGTCCTCCAGCAGCGCCCCGCCTGGGAAAGCGCGCAGGAATGCGGTCACCACCTTGGCGTCGAAGCGCGATCCGGCGAGCTGCGTGATC
>JANNGS010000001.1:0-163426 GCA_031403995.1 Thermoanaerobaculia bacterium | reverse complement strand
GCCTGCTGGCGGACGAAGGTCCCGTTCGGTCGCGCGTCGAGATAGAAAGCGTGGCGGCTGGTGACGCCGCCACCCTTGCCCACCCAGGCGAGCGACCGGTTCGCTGTCATCGCCCCGATGCGGACGGTGAACTTCCACGTCATCCAGCCGAGGTGCAGCGCCAGCATGAGCTGCGACCCGTCGTGCAGGGTCTTGCGATCCTGGGTCTCGGCGCCGCGGCATCCAGGCCACCAGTGCTGCCAGCTGCGGGGTTCGGCGAGGAAGCGCCAGACGATCTCCGGCGCGGCCGCGATGTGAATCGACTCTTCGATCGCCAGGTTCGTCAGGGCCATGGGGCCGCTCCGGCGATCAGGCGCCGAACTTCTCCAGCCTGCCGGCGTGGGCGAGCAGCAGGCCCAGCAGTTCGCGCGCCGGGAAGGTGCCGAGGTGGCCGCGGATCGCCTGGTGCTCATCGAAGGCGGTCGTCTCGTCGACGAATGCCACCGGCGAAGCCACCAGCAGGGGGACGGGGTGGAAACTGTGGGCCGCCATCGGCGCCGGGGTCGAATGGTCTCCGGTCACCGCGACGACATCGGGGCCGAGCGCGAGCAGGCGCGGGAGGAGGGCGTCGACCTCTTCGATGGCCGCCGCCTTGGCGCCGATGTTGCCGTCCTCTCCGGCCTGGTCGGTCTGCTTGACGTGCAGGAAGAAGAAGTCGAACTCCTGCCAGTGTTCCGCGACCCGGTCGAGAATCTCCCCGAGGCGTTTGCCGCAAGGGATGACCTCCATGCCACAGGCCGCAGCGACGCCACGATAGAGCGGATAACCGGCGAAGGCGCCGCAGCGCATCTTGTAGAGCTCCGGCAGCTGCGGCAAGTGGGGGAGCTGCGAAAAACCCCGCAGCAGCACGCGGTTGGCTTTCGGCTCGTCGCCAATCGCGCCCTCCATGAGCGCAACGGCGCGGCGCACCAGCGCCGCGGCCTTCGCCCCTCCCGGCGCCGTCTCGCAGGCTGCGAGCGGCAGGACCCCGAGCTGTTGAGGGTCGGTGTCGTCGATCGCCGGCTCGAGCCCCGGACCGCGCAGCAGCAGCACGAAACGGTGTGCCTCTCCCGGAACGACGCTCACTTCGGCGTCAGTGATGCCGGCCAGGGCGCGGTTGAGCTTCTCGCAGACGCGAACGCACTCGGCGGTCGGGATCCTGCCAGCGCGACGATCGGAGAGCTCGCCCTGGGCGTCGGCCGTGGCGAAGTTGCCGCGCGCCGCGACATCACCCTGGCGCAGGTCGAGTCCGAGTCCGAGCGCTTCCAGGATTCCGCGTCCGATGTCGAACTGGGGCTCGCGCGGATCGTAGCCGAACAACGCCAGATGTCCCGGCCCGCTGCCGGGAGTGATGCCGGTCGCGACCGGGACGATCCGGCCGAGCGACGAACGGGCCGCCAGGGCGTCGAAATGCGGCGTGCGCGCCTTCTGCAGGGCGGTCAACGGCTGGGCGGGAGTCGCCAGGTCGCCGACGCCGTCGAGTACCAGCAGGACGATCTTCGTCGCGTTGGGCTGAGCCAGGCGGGAGAGCAGGTCGAGGTGCCGCATCGGTGGCAGGGGCGGTTGCTCGAAGGGGGCCGGGTCAGGCGACCAGGTAGGCGATGGCGCGAATCTGCAGGCGGGAGCGCGGTTCGAAGCCGTTACCGACCAGGGCATAGGCACTCCTGCCGGCCATGATCGGCAGAACGATCCAGCCGTCGAACGTGTCGCCAGCGCCGTAGGGCGCGACCACCGGCTCGATCTCGGCAAGCTTGATCCAGTGTTCGTCGTCGGGATCGAACGACCCCTGCAACTCGAGGTAGGCGCGGTCGAGGTCGATCACCTTCTGCCCCGAAGGGTGCCAAACGGAGAAGACGAATCGGACCTCGTCGTAGGCCGCCGTGTCGAGCATCTTCTGTGCGTTGACCGACATCGGAAAGGCGAACGCCCCCGCCGAATCGGTGGCGAAGATCTCCGGCGTGGCATCGAAACTGATCTGCATCGAGCGCGATTCGCGCGCGTCACTCATGGCTGGACCGTCCTTGATCTCGTGGTTCTCATTGCCCGCCGCGGGCCAGAGCGAGCGCGCGATGGATGTTGCGGGAAGTCGCTTCCTCGTCCGGCGCGAGCAGTGGCGCGCCGATGCCGAAGGCGACCGCGCCAGCGGCACGATAGGCCGGGATCTCTTCGATTCCGAAGCCGCCGCCGGCGAGCATCGGGGCCAGATCGCCCAGCGGCTGGCGGATCACCGAAAGGTAGGCCGGCCCGCCTACCGGCGGCAGCGGATAGACCTTGAGGAGGTCGGCTCCGAGCTCATGGGCGGCCACCAGTTCGGAAGGCGAGAGGCCTCCCATGCACAGGAAGAGATCCTGGGCGTGGGCGATCTCGGCGACGGCGGCAGAGACATTGGGCGTTACGAGGAACTCGCTGCCCGCGGCGACGGCTTCCCGCGCCCGGGCTGCAGTCGTGACGGTCCCCATGCCGATGCGAATCATGGAGCCGGAGGGGCGGAGGTCGAGCAGCTCGCGGACGAGGTCGGTGGCGCCCGGGACGGTGAACGTGACCTCGATCATCTCGAGCCCGTGGCGCATGAAGGCGCGCGCCTGGGTGGCCGCCACGGCACGGTCCACATGGCGCACGACCGCGATGATCGGCGCCCTCTGGAGGCTCTCCGCAACCGCTGATTTGCGCTCGAGCGCTGATGACTTCACGGCCGGAACTCTATCATCCGGGCGTCGGCCGGAAGGCCCGTCCGCGCCGACCTCGCTGCGCCGGAAGCGTTCCCCGGCGCCGCGCAGGCGTCGTCGGGTCGCGGTCAGGATGGGTGCGGTTTCCGACCCCGCGCGAGGGCGTTGCGGGTTCGGCGAAGCAGCCCGGAGAGGAGCGCCGCTTCGCGCTCCGAGAGGCCGGCGCGGGCGAGCAGTTGGCGCAGGTCGCGCGCCACCCGATGGATCGTCGTATCGCGCGCGAAGCCGACCTCGGCGAGCAGTTCCTGCAGCCGGCCGAAGAGATGGTCGAGCTGAAAGACCGTGGCGCGTGACACCGGCTCGAGAACGATCGCTCCGGGCGTCCCGCGCGCCACGTAGAGCTCGTAGGCGAGCAGGAGGACGGCCTGCGCCAGGTTCAGGGTCGGGTTCGCCGGCGCCGCTGGAACGCTCACCAGGACATTGGCGAACGCCAGCTCGTCGCTCGTCAGGCCCGAGACCTCGGCGCCGAAGACCAGGGCGACACGGGCGCCGGAGGCATGGCGCTCGAGGTGCCCCGGCAGCTCGCGCGGCGGGACGACCGGATGAGGCCACAGCCGATCCCGGAGCGAGGCGGTCGCAACCACGAAGTCGAACTGCGCCAGCGCCGCCGCGAGGCTCGCGTGGCGCTGGGCGCCGCGCAGGATGTCGTGGGCGTGCATCGCGAACGCGAACGCGGTGTCGCCGAGCTCCGGGGCGGGCTCGACCAGGAGCAGGCGAGTGAGACCCATGTTGGCCATCGCCCGCGCGACGGCGCCGATGTTGCCTTCCTGCTGGGGGCGGACGAGGACGACCGCGGGCAGGGTCACGGTTTGCGCACTGCCGACCAGTTGGAGGAGGAGACGACCGCGGTCTCTCCACTCCCCAGGAGCCACAGCACGGACGGCTTCGGACGCAGCGACCCGAGCCGGATCTGGCCGCCGTTGGCGCCCAGAACGCTCATGGCCATGGCCAGCGGCTCGGCGTCTGCGGCGAGAGTCGTGACCGCTGCGACGCTCGAGACGCCGGTGGCCGGCCTGCCGCTGCGCAGGTCGTACGCGGGCACAATTTGTTCCCCGCCGACCGCGAAGATCCCGGACGCCGGCTCGGCGACCGCGATCGCCTGGTCCTGGAGCAGGATCCGGCTCTGAGGATCGCCGGAGGCGGAAAGGGTGGGCAGAAAGACCGTCCAGCCGGTGCCGCCTGGGCCGGCGCCGGCGCCCCGGATCACCGAGCCGAGTGCGACCTTGAAGTTGACGGCCCCGCTCTCGAGAAGGCTCCGGGCAGCCAGGTCCACCGCCCAGCCGCGGGCGAAGCCGCGCATATCCAGCTCGGTGCCGGGCGCCAGCTCGAGCTCGCGGGTCTCGGCTCTGAAGACCACGCGGGCGCACTTCGCCGACGCGGCGGCCTCCTCGAGCCGTATCGGGCTGGGGAGCGCACCGCTCCGGGCGCTCTCCTCCCAGAGGCGGTAGACCGCGCCGCCGGCGGGTCCGGAGGCGCCGTCGCTCCAGGCGCAGAAAGAGTTCGCGCGGGCGATCAAAGCCCCAAGGTCGGGCGACAGCAGCGCCTTGCCGCTACCCGGCGGCGGGGCGAGCGCCGCGAGCTCGCGTTCAGCGCGGACGACGGCGTCCCAGGCGGCGTGCAGCGCCTTTTCTCCAGCCGAGCGCGGCAAGTCGAGGACTTCGAGCTCCAATGCCGTTCCGAGTGCCGATCCGGCAAGTCTCAAGGCGGTGGGGGATTCGCCGTCCACAGTGCGCTGCGGCTGCGCCCATGCGAAAGCGCCTGGCGGGAGGCCTGTGGCGAGGGTGCAGAGGGCAAAGGCGGACACCATCGAAAGGCGGAAGCGTCGGAGGATTCTCGTCACAAAACCATCATATGCGTGACTTTCGCCGGCTCGCCCCTTGCGGATGGGGACGGGGTTGCCACAGAATGCACGTACGTCAAAAACCGGCAACCATCTCGCATCTGGACGAACCTCAAAATGGCAACCGACCGGCTCAAAGCTTTTCTGATTCCACTTGCGCTGTGCACCTTCCTCGGCGGGTGCGGAAAAGTACAGGCGCGCATGGAGTTCAAGCAGGGCAACGCTTCCTACAAGAGCGAGAACTACCGCGAGGCGATCAAGTACTACAAGCACGGATTGGAGCTCGATCCGGCCGCCAAGCAGGTCTGGCGCTCGGTGGGACTGTCGGCGATGGCGGTCTACCGGCCCGGCGACACCTCCAAGCAGAACCTCGAATACGCGGAAGAGGCGCTGGGGGCTTTCGAGAAGTTCGGCGCGGCCTATCCGGACGACGCCAAAATCCAGGACTACATCCTGACCATCCTGATGAGCTCGGAGCGCTTCGACGACGCGCTGAAGCGGCTGCGCGCCAAGGCGGCGAAGAACCCCAATGACAAGGAGACCAGCCAGGCGATCGTGACGGTCATGATCCGCGCCGGCAATCTCGACGAGGCGATCACCTACGTCAAGGCTCTCGGAGCGCGGGCGGACGGTGTGTCGCACTACACGGTCGGCGTTGCTTGCTGGGACAAGGCCTACCGCGATCCGATGCTGACGCCGGAAGATCGTGCAATCGTCGTCGATGCCGGAATCGAGTCGCTGCGCAAGTCGGTTGCCATGACGCCGGATTCATTCGATTCCCTGGTCTACCTGAATCTGATCCTGCGCGAAAAGGCGAAGCTCGAGATCGATCCCGTGAAGCAGCAGGAGTGGATCGCGGAAGCGGTCATTTACCAGGATAAGGCGAAAGCCATCGTCGCCGCCCGCAAGAGCCAAGCGGCCGCCGCTTCTTGAGGCGCCGGGAGAGCCCATGTTCGAGAGTGCACTGATCGAATCGCAGAAGAGGAAGGGTCCGCAGAATCGGGCGCTGATCATTCAGATAGCGTTGCTGCTGCACTTCGTCGTCTTCGGAGCCGTGCTGGCGCTGCAGTATTGGACCATCGACCCGGTGGACGAGCCGCCGATCCAGGTCTCCTTCTTCCAGGCGTCCGCCCCGCCCCCGCCGCCCCCCCCGCCGCCGCCTCCGGCCGCGCCGAAACCGGTCGCACCCAAGCCGGTGGTCGTGCAGCAGCAGGTCGTGCAGGAGATCGTGCAGCCGGTGGAGGTGCCGGAGGAGATCCCCGAGCTCGACCCCAACGCCAACGAAGGCATGGGAGCCGAGGGCGGTGTCGAGGGCGGTGTAGAAGGTGGCGTTGCCGGCGGACAGGTCGGTGGTGTGCCGCAGAGCGTCGGCGAGGAGATTCTTCGCGTCGGTGGCGAGATCACCAAGCCGGTGCGGCTCGGCGGAGCACAGCCGGCCTACACTGAGCTGGCGCGCAAGGCGCGAATTCAGGGAGTGGTGATCGTCGAAGCGATCATTGACAAAGAGGGCCGGGTGACCAACGTCCGCGTCCTGAAGGGCCTGCCGATGGGTCTCGACCAGTCGGCGGTGGATGCGGTGAAGAGCTGGCGTTTCAAACCGGCAACGTTGAACGGGCGGCCCGTGAGCGTCTATTACTCGCTGACGGTCAACTTCCGACTGCAATAAAACCGAACTGAAAAGGGAAGAGGAGAGGAGCTATGGATTTCAGCCCGATGCATCTGTGGCAGTCGATGACGTGGATCGCCCAGGGCGTGGCGATCACGCTTGTCATCTGCTCCATTTACTCGCTGTACGTGACGCTCGAGCGCCTGCTGTTTTTCAGGAAGGCGAAGAAGCAGTCGCTCGATTTCGCCAAGCAGGCCACTGCGGCCCTGGCGAAGGATCAGATCCAGCAGGCGGTCGACGTGGCGCGGAAGTTCCCCGCCAGCCATCTGGCGCGCGTCACCCGGGCCGGGCTGATCGAGTTCCAGCTCGACTCGACCCGCACCACGGGCCTTTCGGGCGTGGACCTCGTCGAGGCGGCACGCCGGGCGATCGAGCGCGAGACGCTGATCACCTACTCGGACTTCAAGAAGGGCGTCGCTTCGCTGGCGACGATCGCCACCACGGCGCCTTTCATCGGCCTCTTCGGCACCGTCATCGGCATCATCAACGCCTTCCGCGGCATGTCCACCGGCGCCGGCGGCATCGCCGCCGTTTCGGGTGGTATCGCCGAAGCCCTGGTCACGACGGCGTTGGGCCTCTTCGTCGCCATTCCGGCGGCCTGGATGTTCAACTACTTCACCGGCGTGCTCGAGCGTTTCAGCGTCGAGATGTCGAACTCCTCGTCCGAGCTCGTCGACTTCTTCATCAAGAAGCACGGAGGCAGCGATGCAGTTGGGGTCCGCGTTTAACATTGCGGGAAAGAGTGACGTCGACGTCAAGGCGGACATCAACGTCACACCGCTGGTAGACGTTTGCCTGGTGATGCTGATCATCTTCATGGTGGTCACGCCCCTGTTGCGTGCCGGCGCCGATGTCAACCTGCCGATGACCAACCAGCCTCCGAAGATGCCGGAGGGGGCGAAGCAGAAGACGATCTCGATGACGGCGCGTTCCGAGGTGGTGGTCGACAGCGTCTGGATTCCCGATCAGAACCTCGCCACCTACTTCAAGGACATGCACACCCAGACGCCGGAGAAGACCCTGGTGATCAAGGCGGACAAGTCGCTGAAGTACAAGGAAGTCCGGCGCATCATGAAGATCGTCAACGAGGCCGGGTTCGGCGGCGTCGGGTTGGTGACGGACAAGCGCGAGACGGCAGTCAAGTAGGAAGCAGGGCGGACCGGAGGACAGGCCCATGAGTATGAACGTAGGCGGTAGTAGTGGCGGAGTTCACGCCGATATCAACATCACGCCTCTGGTGGACGTGGTCCTCGTGTTGTTGATCATTTTCATGGTGATCCAGCCGATGCTGCAGGTGGGCTACGAGGTGGAGACCCCGCCCGAGGTCAAGTCCGCGACCCCGCCGCCGCAGAACAGCGAGCAGATCATCATCCGCATGGACGCCGATGGCAAGACGTACATCAACAAGTTGGCGATCCCGCGCGCCCAGTTTGCCGAGCGCCTGAGGACGGCGATGACAGGCCGAGAGAAGAAGCTGGCCTTCTTCGCGGCTGACGGCGAGCTTACGTACGAGAAGGTGGTCGAGTTCATGGACCTGTGCCGGAACAACGGCGCTGAGAATCTCGGAATCGTCTTCGAGGATCTTCGTCCGCAGTCGTAGCACCCTTTCCTTCCTCCTCCTGGACTGCAGTTGGCCCCCTCCCGACCCGGAACCCCGGGGCGGGAGGGGGCTTGACGTTAGATAACAAAGTGATATCATTGTGTAAGCCTAGGAGGGCGTGATGAAAGAACGGCAAGCGACAACGTGGAATGGCCTGATGATGCTCCTTGTCCTGCTGGCAGCCATAGGCGCGAGTATCGCCATGGTCGTTTTGGGTGTGCAGGACGGCGCCCCCGGGCGGATCGTGGCGGGACTGGTTGGCGCGGTGACCGCCGTGTTCCTGCTCGCCGGCCTCTTCATGGTCGAGCCGAACCAGGGACGTGTCCTGACGCTTTTTGGTGCCTATCGCGGCAGTGAGCGGAGCGGCGGCCTGCGCTGGGCGAACCCGTTCATGACCAAGCGCGCCATCTCGCTGCGGGTGCGCAATTTCGAAACCGCGCACCTCAAAGTCAACGACGCCGACGGCAATCCGGTCGAGATCGCGGCCGTCGTGGTCTGGCGGGTCATCGATACCTTCGACGCGGTCTTCCTGGTCGACAACTACGAGGACTTCGTCCACGTCCAGTCGGAGTCGGCGCTGCGCAACCTCGCCACCCAGTACACCTACGACTCCCATGCCGAGCACGAGAAGTCGCTGCGCGGCAACACCATCGAGGTCGCCGACCAGCTGCGGCGGGAGATCCACGACCGCCTCGTGCAGGCCGGGGTCGATGTGCAGGAGGCCCGGATCACCCACCTCGCCTACGCGCCGGAGATCGCTCATGCGATGCTGCAGCGCCAGCAGGCGACAGCGATCATCGCGGCGCGCCAAAAGATCGTGGAGGGCGCGGTCGGGATGGTGGAGATGGCTCTGGAGCGCCTCTCCGCGAAGGGGATCGTCGCGCTCGACGAAGAGCGCAAAGCGGCGATGGTGTCGAATCTTCTCGTCGTTCTCTGCAGTGAGCGCGCGGCGACGCCGGTGGTGAACGCCGGGACGCTCTACAACGGCTGACGGCGGCCCTCTGGCGGAGCGCAAGCCCTTCCTGCTGCGGCTCGACCGCGAGCTCCACGCGGCCCTCGAACATTGGGCCGCCGACGAACTGCGGAGTCTGAACGCGCAACTCGAATACCTGCTGCGCCGGGCGCTGCGCGAGTCGGGCAGGGAGCGCTCCCAGGCGCCGCCTCGTGATGCCGTTCGAGACTCTCCCGAAGAGACAAGGAACGACAAGGAAGGAAAGTCATGAGCGACAAGCGTTGCGGCAAGTGCGGCGGGTCTCAGAAGGAGGGCTTCCTCCTCGACAGCGCGCACAACGCGGTCCGCGTCGGCCACTGGGCCGAGGGCGAGCCGGAGTACTGGATCCTGCGCATCCTGAAGATGAAGGGGCGCCGGAAGCTCCCCATCCAGGCTTGGCGGTGCACGCGGTGCGGACTCCTCGAGTCCTACGCCAACGGCCCGTCCACCTGAGCCAGAGCCGGTCCGGGCCGGCGCTCAAAGGGGGCGAATACGCACCCGGATTCGCCGCCAGGGAGAGGCGGCGAGCGCCACCGCAAAGCCTGCAGCGGAATCGAACGGCCCCGGGGCGAGGAAGCGACAGGAGAGCTCGAACGCCGTGATCCCGGCGAAGGGGAAGGGCTGCAGAGCGACCTCGATCGGTTCGTGCCCTGGAGGGCCTGCAACGTCATCCTTTCGGTCGGCGACCTCAAGGCGCCACTGCGCAAGATCGACCCAGGCCGCATCGCCGGTGCAGACCGCCAGCGACAGGCGATCCGCCAGCGCCAGCCAGGGGTCGTCGAGCTCCAGTGCGTCGGGGCTCTCTCCGGCCGCTGCAAGCAGCTCCTGGCGGCGCTCCAGGATCTGCGCCCGAAAGCTCTGCCAGGAGGGATCGGCCGCCCATGGACGCAGCAGCCGAAGGCAATGAGTGGCCAGGAGGGCCGCGAGATAGGGGCTTTCGGTGGCGAATCGCTCGACGCCGCGACGCCAGATCTCCTGCCGGAGATCGGTCGCCAGATCGCGAAAATCGAGCGCCGTCGCCCCCTTGGCGTCGAGGCGCGGGGCCGCGTCGGCCTCCCACCATCCGTTGTCGTGCTCGGCGACCGCTCGCAGCAGGAGCTCTCGCCGCGGATGCTCGAGGAGCTCCGGGAGGCGAAACAGGCGCAAGAGGTCGGCGGCCAGACGCGCGTGGTCCGATTGCGTCACGAGTCGGCTTCCTGACGGCGCCGTGGTCACGATCATTCCCGGTTTCTCCTCCCAGTTGGCAACCCTACCGCGGAGAGGCGCGCAGAGGGCGCATTGCCACCTTTCCCGCCCCGAAGGATGTTGCATGGGGCGATAGACTTCTCGCATGGAAAAAATCACGCGCGAAGAAGCGCTCGAGTACCACTCCCGCGCTCCCAAAGGAAAGATCGAAGTCTTGCCGTCGAAACCGACGGCCACACAACGCGACCTCTCGCTGGCCTACACGCCGGGGGTCGCCGAGCCCTGCCTCGCGATCGAAAAAGACCCCCTTCTCGCCTACGAATACACCGCCAAGGGCAACCTCGTGGCGGTCATTTCCAACGGCACGGCCGTCCTCGGGCTGGGGAACATCGGTGCCCTGGCCGGCAAGCCGGTGATGGAGGGCAAGGGTGTCCTTTTCAAGCGCTTCGCCGGCATCGACGTCTTCGACATCGAAGTCGCGACGGAGGATCCGGAGGAGTTCATCCGGGCCGTCAAGCTCCTGGAGCCGACCTTTGGCGGGATCAACCTCGAGGACATCAAAGCGCCCGAGTGCTTCGAGATCGAACGCCGCCTGAAGGCCGAGATGAACATCCCGGTGTTCCACGACGACCAGCACGGCACGGCGATCATCTCCGGCGCGGCACTCGTGAATGCCCTCGAGATTGCCGGCAAGCGCATCGAGGATGTGAAGCTGGTGCTCTCCGGCGCCGGCGCCGCCGCCTTCGGCTGCCTTCGGCTCTACCTTGAGCTCGGAATCCGCAAGGAGAACATCATCCTCTGCGATCGCAAGGGGGTCATTTATCGCGGCCGCCCGAAGGATACCGACGCCCAGAAGATGGAGTTCGCCGCCGAGACCACGGCCCGTAACCTCGAGGACGCGCTGGTGGGCGCAGACGTGCTCGTCGGGCTCTCGGTCGCCGGCGCCGTCACGCCGGAAATGCTGCGCAGGATGGCGCCGAATCCGATCATCTTCGCCATGGCCAACCCGACACCGGAGATCGGCTACGACGAGGCCCTGGCGGCCCGTCCGGACGCCATCGTCGCAACCGGCCGCAGCGACTATCCCAATCAGGTGAACAACGTTCTCGGCTTCCCATTTCTCTTCCGTGGGGCGCTGGACACACGGGCGTCCGACATCAACGGCGCCATGAAGCTCGCGGCAACCCGGGCGCTCGCCGCGCTGGCGCGCGAGGACGTGCCGGACTCCGTGCTCAAGGCCTACGGCATCAAGTCGCTCAAGTTCGGCCGGGACTACCTGATCCCCAAGCCGTTCGACTACCGGGTCCTGCTGACCGTCGCCCCGGCGGTCGCCAAGGCGGCAGAGGAGAGCGGGATCGCCCGGGTTTCGGTGGGCGAGGTCGAGGACTATCGTCACCGGCTCGAGCACCTGGTCTCGCGGCGCCTCGAGCTCATGCACGGAATCTTCGATCGCGCCAAGGAGAGTCCCAAGCGCATCGTCTTTCCGGAGGGTGAGGAGGACAAGATCCTGCGCGCGGCGAAGATTCTCGTCGACCAGGGGGTTGCGCACCCGATTCTGCTGGCCCGGCGCGAGAACATCGCCGCCAAGCTCGCCGAGCTGGGCCTGCCGGAGGACAAGATCACCATCGTCCACTACGAGAGCGCCCCGCAGTATGACCGCTATGCCCGCCGGTTCCACGAGCTGCGCAGGCGGGAGGGCGTCACTCTCGAGGACGGCTACAAGCGCATGCGGTCCCGCAACTACTTCGGCAGCATGATGGTCGCCGAAGGGGATGCCGACGGGTTGATCTCCGGTCTGACCTACGAGTATGCCGACACCATCCGCCCGGCGCTGCAGGTCATCCACACCCGGCCGGGGGTGAACCGCGTCGCCGGCACCTATATCCTGATTCTCAAGGACCGGCTCTTCTTCTTCGCCGACACCACGGTCAACATCGACCCCGACGCCGAGACCCTGGCGGAGATCGCCATTCTGACTGCGGAGTTCGCCCGCCGGTTCGACGTCGAGCCCCGGGTGGCCATGCTGTCGTTTTCGAACTTCGGCTCCAACCCCCACCCCTCGGCGCGAAAGGCCCGCCGGGCGGTGGAGATCGTCCGCGCCCGCGCGCCGGAGCTGGCGATCGACGGCGAGATGCAGGCCGACACGGCGGTCATGGCCTCGGTGCTCCAGGAGAGCTACCCCTGGACGAAGCTCGGCGGGCCGGCGAACGTCCTGATCTTCCCGGAGCTCAACTCGGCCAATACCGCCTACAAGTTGATCTGGAGGCTGGCCGGGGCCGAAGCGATCGGGCCCGTCCTGCTGGGGATGGCGAGGCCGGTCCACGTCTTGCAAAGGGGTGTGGAGGTGTCCGATATCGTGAATATGGCGGCAATCTGCGTCGTCGACGCGCAGGAATACGAGGCCCGGCGGAGCGAGGAGACTCCCGCTGGCCAGCCAGCCTGAGGCTCCGGCCGGCGGGTTTTGGCACTCCGCGTTGAGGATTGCCGTATTGAGCATTAGAATCCCTCATCAACCCTTGGAGGTCACACTATGAAGCGCGTCATCGGATGGACGTTGGGTCTGGCTCTGCTGCTCTCGGTTGCGCCGCTGCCGGTGCAGGCGGCAGACAACACGAAGCCCCGCATCGCGGTGCTCGAGTTCAAGAACAAGGCGGATGGCCAGTGGTGGTACAACGGTGGCGCCGCGGCCATGCAGGACGTCTTCGTGACCGAGCTGGTCAAGAGCGGCAAGTTCCGCGTCATCGACCGCGAGCAGCTCGCGGCGCTGATGGCAGAGAAGAACCTCTCGCTCGCCGGCGACGTCGACCCCAAGACTGCCATCAAGGCCGGCAAGCTCATCGGGGTGCAGTATTTCCTCACCGGCGCGGTGACGGAGTACGGCGCCCAGGGCACTTCGGCGAGCGCGCCGAGCGTCGGCGGCCTGCCGGGCTTCTCGGGGGGCAAGAAGACCTTCACGGCGGCGGCCAATGCGCGCATCATCGACACCACCACCGGAGAGATCCTCTGGGCGGACGAAGCGCGCGGCGAGGACTCGAAGTTCAAGCTCAACATCGGCGGCTTCGGCGGCGGTGTCGACTATGACGATCGCCAGTTCGACAAGGTGATGAAGCCGGTCGTGCAACAGCTCGTGGCGAGCATCAAGGCCGCAGACCTGTAATCGCTGCCGCTTCGCGTTCCGGAAAATGAAGAGCGGCGACCGTGAGGTCGCCGCTCTTTTTTCATCGCCGGAAACCGCCGGGCCCGATGATCCACGCGGGCGAGGCTGGCCTCGCCCCTAGCTGCCGGCCAGATTGAACGCGACCTTGATGTCCATCCACATCCGTACCGGCACTCCATTCTTGGTGGCCGGCGTGAAGACACAACTGCGGGCATACTCCATCGCCGCCTCGTCCATGCCGAAACCGGCGGAGTTGCCGGTCGCCTGAACGTCCGCGGCCTTTCCGTTCTCGTCGACCAGCACACGAACCGTGACGGTCGCCTCCTTCTTCATGCGCTGGGCGAGAGGCGGGTAGCGCAGGTTCGCGCGGCGGGCGACTTTCGGCGGGGTCACTCCGGCCCCCATCGTCACCAGATCGCCGGGACGGACGCTGCCGTCGCCTGCCGGCGCCGGGGGCGTCGCCGCCGCTGCCGGCGCGGGCTTGGCCTCGGCTTCCGCTGGCGCGGTCGCCGGCGCCGTCGTCGTCGCGGTGGTGCTCTCCGCCGGAGCCGCCGCCGGGGGTGGCGCGGCGGTCGTGGCAGTGGTGGCGGAGGCCGAAGGCGGCGGAACCGACGGGATGGTCGCCGGCCGGGGGGCCGGATTCGACGCCGCGGTGGCACGCTGCTCCTGGGCCTTCTTGGCGTCGTCGAGCTGCTTCTGTAGCGTCTTCAACTGATCCTCGTACTGCGCCGACGAGCTCTTGATCTTGTCGTCGACGATCTTCTGGATCTGCGCCTGAATCTCCTCCGGCGTCGGGCCGGCCGGCTTCGCGCCGGTGTCCGCGGGCGCTGCCTCCAGGGGCGCATCGGTCGCCCCCGGCGAAGCGGTCGAAGAGCCGCGGCCGAACAACATGTAGCCGAGTCCGCCCAGCACGATGAGACCGCCGACGCCGGCAGCGATCAGCATGGAGCTGCTCTTCGCGGGCCTGCTCTCCATGACCTGGCGCTCCCGTCCGACCGCGGTATCTTCGCGCGCGACAGACTCACGCGCCGCCGCACCGCCGCTCTGTCCGAAAGAGGGGGCCGGTGTCTTGGCTGGCGCCGGAGACGAGGCCGGCGCGGCGGTAACCGGAATCGCGGTGGTCTTCTCGAGCTCGAGTTCCTGTGTCTCGCGTTCGATCTCTTCACGAAAGAGGTTGTGCATGAAGAAGGCGAGATTGAACGTCGTCGGGTTGTAATGCCCGTCGAACATCATCTTGGCCAAGGTCTTGTGCCAGGTGACGGCGTCGCCGATCCGCTGCTCGCGAGGAACCAGGCTGCGCTTGAGGAGGTTCGCCAGCTCCGGATGGAGATTCCCGCCGTCGGCGGCGACCACTGCCTGATCGACGAGCGTCGCCTGGCCACCCGCGGTGGAGACCGGCAAGGTGCGCCCGGTCAGGAGCTCGAAGAGGATCGCTCCGAGGGAGTAGACATCGTCTGCCTTCGCCGGCGGCGCGCCCGCCAGGACCTCCGGAGCGAGATACCGGCCTGCGGACTGCTTGATCAAAGGATGGTTCGCCGCGTCGCGCAGGCCGGTCGAAGCCTCGAAACCGAGCAGGCGCAGCTCGCCTTCGTTGGAAACGATCACCAGATGAGGCGTGACGAAGCCGTGCTGGACGCGCTCGTCGCCGATGCGGGTCTCGTAGGCTACCGCGAGTCCGAGGGCGATGCGCTCGGTCATCAGCAGGGCGTGATCGAGCGGAATGGGCGAGTGCTTGCTCGCTGCCTGCTCGAGAAGTTGGGCGAGCGTCTTGCCGGAAATGTAGTCGTAGGCGACGTAGGGAACGCCACGCACCTGCCCGAGGTCGAGCCCCAGGCCGAGATTTGGACTCTTCAGTGCCTGCTGCAGCGGCGCGCGCGACTGGATGCGTTGCGCGAGCTTCTCGCCATCGAGACCCTGGCCGTTGAAGACGCGCAGAAGAATGACCCTGTCGACCCCCTGCTTGCCGAGTTTGCCGGCGCGAAAGGTCTCGCCCAGCGCATCCTCGGAGAGCTTCTTGAGAAGAAGGTAGTTGCCGAACTGGTCGCGTGTGTTCATTCTGCCCCCTAGACCCGGCGACACGGCACTCGCGAGCGCTGCGACGCAGAAGGCCTGATTATCGATAGTCTGCTGTGGGCTATTCCACAGCGGATCGCGGCAACTGTCAATGTCGAAGATCGCGCCCCGGCGCCCGCCCGCTGCCGCGCCTACCGCGATGCCGAGCGCTCCCGCCCTGGGCGCTTCTGCCAGTGCTCGACATTGCGGTTGTGCTCCGCGAGGGTATCGGCGAAGACGTGGGTGCCGTCGTTGCGGCTGACGAAGTAGAGGAAGGAGACTTCGGCGGGTCGGGCCGCGGCCTGGAGGCTGGCGAGTCCGGCTGAGCAGATCGGGCCCGGGGGCAGGCCCGCGACGCGGTAGGTGTTCCAGGGCGAGTCCATCCGCAGATCGCTCTTTCTCAGGTTCCCGTCCCAGCGACCGAGCAGCTTCAGGCCGTGGATGATCGTCGGATCGGCATAGAGACCGATGCCGCGGCGCAGGCGGTTGGCATAGACCGCCGCGATGAGGGGCCTTTCGGAGTCGAGCTTGGCCTCCTTCTCGACCAGGCTGGCGAGAATCACCAACTCACGCAACGGCCGACGGTCGCCGGCGGAGCGCAGGGGGCGAATCCGGGTCTCGTACAGGCGGCGGAAGGTCGCGACGAGGGTGTCGGCAATCTCGCGCTCGCCGGTGCCGCGCGTGAAGCGATAGGTGTCGGGGAAGAGATACCCCTCGAGGTGGCCGGCCGAAAGGTCGAGATCGGAGATCCTGCCGGGAGCGGCGAACTCGGCGCGCAGCCGACCAATCTCGCCGAGGCCTGCGGCGGCGATCGCCTGTGCGGTCTCGTCGACATCGAGCCCTTCGACGAGGGTGACCGCAAATGTGCGCACCTCTCCCCGTTGCAGTTTGTCGAGAATCTCGACCGTCGTGAGCCCGGAGGCGAGCTCATACTCGCCGGCCTTGAGATGCGGAGCTCCAAGGCTCCACCGGAGCCAGGCGCGGGCGAGGAGCGCCGAGCGGATCCGAGCCGAATCTTCGAGCCGGCGGAGGATCTGGCCGGCGCTTTCGCCGGACTCGACGATGAACGTCGCCGGCTCGGCCGGCAGGCCCCGGCCCGGTCGATGGAGCTCGTTCCAGCCCCAGACCGCTCCGCCGACGGCGGCCAGCACGACGCACAGGGAGAGCCCGGCGAGCCAGCGGAGGCTGCGGAACCGGCGCGCTCCTGCCGCAGGTGCTGGTGGCGACGAAGGGGAAAGGTCGGGTGTTGCGGTCAAGCCGGGCGCCTCTGTCGGCGGTCGAGCGCCTCTTGCAGCAGCAGCTGCGCGGCCAGCGCATCGCGTCGTTCCCGCCGCCGCGCCGGCGCGACCCCGGCCTCACGCAGGCGATGGTCGGCTTCGCGGCTGGTCAACGTCTCGTCGAGCGTCTCGACCGGAAGGCCGCAGAGAACGGCGAGACGGGCGGCGAAGCGCCTCGCCCGCACCGCCGGCGGGCCCGCCGACCCGTCGGCGCGCAGCGGCTCGCCGACCACGATCCAGGCGATCTCCTCGCGCTGGGCGATCTCCGCGAGGGCGGCGAGAGCGCTGCGGTCGTCGGTGCGCGCGAGGGTCTCGCTGGGCAGAGCGTAGGTGCCCTCCGGATCGGAGATCGCCACCCCGATCCTGCGTTCGCCGAAGTCGATTCCGAGAGCTCTCATGGGCCGGGAGCGAGACAGCGGCTGTGTTAGCATTTGGCCGCTGTCCGGCGTCCGCGCGGAGATCTTGAAGGACGCCCCACACAATTCGCAAGCCCCGGAGGACATGGAAGATGCACGAAGTGTTCATCCTCGCCGGCGCGCGAACGGCGATCGGCGCTTTTCAAGGTGTTTTTCGTGATCAGCCGGCGCCGAAGCTGGGCGCCCGCGCGCTCGCGGGAGCGCTCGAGCGCTCCGGCGTCGCCCCCGCCGATCTGCAGCAGGTCTACATGGGCTGCGTCCTCGCTGCCGGCATCGGACAGGCCCCTGCCCGACAGGCGGCGCTCGGCGCCGGCTGCCCGGACTCGACCGGCGCGATCACCTTCAACAAGGTCTGCGGCTCCGCGATGCGGGCCGTGATGTCGGCGGCGAACGACCTGCGTTGCGGTGATTTTTCGTTGGTCGCGGCGGGCGGCATGGAGAGCATGAGCCAGGCGCCGTACCTCGCGGTGGGGGTTCGCGACGGGCTGCGACTCGGCGGCGGAAAGCTCGTCGACTCCCTGGTGCACGACGGTCTCTGGGATCCTTACGGCGACAAGCACATGGGCAACTGCGCCGAGGTCTGCGCCCGCGAGTACAAGCTGACGCGGGAGGAACAGGACTCCTTCTCGCGCGAGAGCTACGCCCGCGCCCGCGCCGCGCAGGAGAGCGGGCTCTTCGCCACCGAAATCGTCCCGTTCGAGATCGTTTCACGCAAGGGGACCTCGGTCGTCGACCGCGACGAGGAGCCGGGAAAGTCCGATCTCGAGAAGATGGCCGGGTTGAAACCGGCGTTCGAGAAGGACGGCACGGTGACCGCCGCCAACGCCAGCAAGATCAACGACGGCGCTGCGGCGCTGGTGCTGGCGACCGGTGAAGAGGTGAAGCGCCTCGGCGTGAAGCCGATTGCCCGCCTGGTCTCGCAGGCGTCGCACGCCCAGAAGCCCGAGTGGTTCACCACCGCGCCGGTCGCGGCGATCCGCAAGGCACTCGACCGCGCCGGGCTCACGGTGGCCGACATCGACCTCTTCGAGATCAACGCGGCCTTCGCAGTCGTCGCGCTCGCCTGCATGCGCGATCTCGGTATCGCGCACGAACGTCTCAACGTGCGCGGTGGCGCTGTCGCGCTCGGCCATCCGATCGGCGCCTCGGGGGCGCGGATTCTCGTTACACTCCTCGCCGCGCTCGAGGAGCGGGGGCTCGAGCGAGGCTGCGCCGGCATCTGCATCGGCGGCGGCGAGGCGACAGCCGTGGTGGTCGAACGGCTCGCTTGATGCACTGCCTTCGCGGCCGGATTTCCGTTGCCGCGCGCGCTGCGCTGGCTGTGCTGGCTCTGCTGGCGCTGAATGCCCTCGTGATGCCGGGGGCATCCCACGCCCGGGCGCAGCAGTCTCCGCCACCCTCGACCCCGGCCGCGACCCCAGCCGATGGGGCGCCGGCGACGCAGATGACTCCGGCGCCGGCACCGGCGCCCGACCGCATCACCTTCGAGCTCAAGGTACCGCAGGAACGCGGTGGCGGCACGATCTCAGGATCGGCCGCCGAGCTCGAGAGCTTCGGTGAGAGCGAGGTTCAGGCCACCGGGGCGGTCGAGATCCACTATCGCGACGTCGTCGTCCACGCCGAGCGCCTGGCGCTCGATCGCGACACGATGACGGTGCAGGCCGAAGGCGACGTGGTCTTCGACCAGGGACCGCAGCGGATCTCCGGCCAACGTCTCGACTTCGACCTCGAACAACGCACCGGGACCTTCTGGCAGGCGACCGCCTTCGTCCATCCGGACTACTACTTCTCGGGCGACATCATCGCCAAGACCGGGCCGAATGACTTCGCCGTGGACAACGGGATCTTCACCTCCTGCACCGGCGACAAGACTCCCGACTGGAGCTTCGTGATGTCTTCGGCGGAGGTCGAGGTCGAGGGCTATGCGCGGGTGAAGAACGCCCGGCTGCATGTCAAGAAACTCCCGGTCTTCTACTGGCCCTACATGATCTGGCCGGCGAAGACCGAGCGCACCTCCGGCCTCCTGGTGCCGAACGTCGGCTACTCGCAGCGGCGCGGCGAGTACCTGGGGCTCGCCTGGTACCAGGTGCTGGGGCCCAGCTACGACAACACCCTCTACGTGGACGGCTACACCGAGGGCTTCTACGGCGTAGGCGACGAGTTCCGCTACCGGCCTTCGGAGACGACCCGCGGCAACGCGAAGGTCTACTACTTCCACAATGAAGAGCTCGACGACGACGCCTTGCGCTTCGACTGGGCCCATGTCGACGACGATCTGCCCTTCGGCATGCGCGGCGTCGTCGACGTCGAGCACTACAGCGACTTCGAGGTCTTCCGCGACTTCGAGCGCAGCGAGAGCCAGAACACCCGGCGTTTCATTTACTCGAACGCCTTCGCGTCCGGAAACTGGGGCGCGCACTCGCTGAACATCCTCGCCGACCGGCGCGAGACCTTTCTCGGGGATAACGAAGAGACGACCATCCAGAGTCAGTTGCCCGAGATCGCCTATCGTCTGCGTGAGCGCAAGATCGGGGCGAGCCCCTTCTACCTGTCGCTCGGCGCCACCGCCAACTACCTCCAGTCGCAGCGCGCGGGGTCGTACGACACCGCCTACGGCCGTTTCGACCTGCAGCCCGAGGTGAAGTTGCCGCTGCGGCCGACGCCCTGGCTCTCGGTCGCGGTCGCGGCCGGCGGCCGGGCGACCTGGTGGGGCGACAGCTTTTCGACCTTCGAGGTCGATCCCGAGACCGGCGCCGGAGCGCAGCGCTGCGACGACGAGACCGTCGGCTCCGACCAGCTCTACTGCGGCGAGACGCTGACCCGCGTCTATCCGACCGCCAGCGTCGAAATGGTCGGACCGTCGTTCTCGCGCATCTTCGAGACCGGGGGCAGGAGCTTCGCGAAGTTCAAGCACGTCATCGAGCCACGCTGGTCGTACGGATTCCTCGGCGCCTTCGACGAGCAGAACCGGGTCGCGCAGTTCGACGAGATCGACCTGCTGAACCCGAGCAACATCGCCGAGATCGCGCTGGTCAACCGCCTGCTGGCGCGGCCGGCGGACGCCACCCTTGGCGGAGCGTTCGAGATCCTCTCCTTCGAGCTCTCGCAGGCATACTCCTTCGACAACGAGCAGCCGCTGCAGAGGTCGCGCGACGGGCTGACGACCGAGCAGTCGAGCGCGATCTTCGCGAAGCTGCGCTTCAATCCGAGCCGGGCGTTCAGCTTACAGGCGCAGGCGGCCTACAGCACCCTCTTCACCGGCCTCGACTCGACGTCACTCTCCGGCACGGCCAAGCTGCCGCGCGGCAGCGTGGGGCTCACCTGGTTCACCCGCTACGCCGCGGAGAGCTACAACGACCCCGGGCGCTCGGACACCCTCTCTGACCAGGTCCGGTTCAGCTTCGGAGTCGACATCCTGCCGAAGCGGTTGCGCCTCGACGGGCAGGTCAACTACGACGTCGAAAACGGCGACATCCAGCAGCAGCGTTACTTCCTGAACTATCTCTCGCAGTGCTGGAGCGTGCAGCTCGAAGGGCGCGAGTACACGCGGGGCCTGCTCGTCGACCGCGATTATCGCCTGTCCCTCACACTGAAAAACGTCGGCTCGTTCCTGGATATCTCCGGCGGCGCGTCGAGCGGCATCTGAGGGCGGCAGCGCTCGATGCGGACGCTCGTTTTCGGCGGCACCGGTATCGTCGGCAGCGCCCTGGTGCGTGAGTGCCGGGGCCGCCGCGGTTGGCCCGTGCTCGGCCTCTCGCGCGGCCAGGGAGAGATCACCGACCGTCGCCGGGTCGACGAAATCTTTGCCGCCTTCCGGCCCGACCTGATCGTGAACTGCGCGGCCTTCACCAAGGTCGACCTGTGCGAGAGCGAGCCCGGGAGGGCTTTCGCGGTCAACGGAGCGGCGGTCGGCAACCTCGTGGGCGCGGCGGAAGGCGCCGGGGCGCGCCTGGTGCATCTCTCCACCGACTATGTCTTCGACGGCCGCGCGACCTCTCCCTGGTCCGAGGACCACCCGACCGCCCCGCAGTCGGTCTACGGAGCGAGCAAGCTCGCCGGGGAAGCGCAGGCGCTCGCCAACGGCCGGGCGCTGGTCGTCCGGACCAGCTGGGTCTTCGGTTCCGGCGGGGCGAACTTCGTCGACACCATCGCCGGCCGGATCCGCGGCGGGCAGAAGAGCTTCCGGGTGGTGCAGGATCAGCTCGGCGCCCCTACCTTCGCACCCTTTCTGGCCAGAGCCGTAGCGGATCTGGGAGAATGGGGCGCCAGCGGGCTGGTGCACTATCAGAATCGCCCAGCGGTCTCCTGGTACGAATTTGCGCGGGAGATCGCCGGGCGACTGGACCCGGAGGTCGAGGTCACGCCGATTTCGACCTCGGAGGCGCCCCGTCCGGCGGCTCGACCCGCCTACTCGGTGCTGGCGGTCGAGCGATTCGAGAAACTCGCGGGGCGTCGCGTCGAGTCCTGGCAGGACGGACTCACGAGTCACCTCGGACAAAGACAAAGGAGCAGTTGAATGCAACGCGTACTGATCACAGGCATCACCGGTTTCGCCGGTTCGCACCTCGCCGAGCATTTTCTGGCCGATCGTCCGGGAGTGGAGGTCTTCGGCACCTACCGCTGGCGCAGCCGGCGCGAGAACATCGAGGCGATCGAGGGCAAGATCCGGCTTCTGGAGTGCGACCTCTTCGACATGACCGCTGTCCGCAACGCGCTCGAGGTCAGCCGTCCCGACGCCATCTACCATCTCGCGGCGCAGAGCTTCGTCCCCGCGTCCTGGGTCTCGCCGCTGCAGACCCTGACCGACAACATCGCCGGCCAGACCAACATCTTCGAAGCGGTGCGTTCTCTCGGGCTCGATCCGGCGATTCAGATCGCCTGCTCCTCCGAGGAGTACGGGCTCGTTCTGCCGAACGAGGTTCCGATCCGCGAAACGAATCCGCTGCGGCCGCTCTCGCCCTACGCGGTCTCGAAGGTCACGCAGGATTTTCTGGCCTATCAGTACTTCATGAGCTATGGGCTTCGGGCGGTCCGCACGCGCGGCTTCAACCACACCGGTCCGCGCCGTGGCGAGGTCTTCGTGACCTCGAACTTCGCCAAGCAGGTTGCGACGATCGAGGCCGGGCAGGCCGCGCCGGTCATCAAGGTCGGGAATCTCGACGCGGTGCGCGACTTCACCGACGTCCGCGACATGGTGCGCGGCTACGTTCTCGCCACCGAGAAGGGCAAGCCGGGCGAGGTCTACAACCTGGCCTCGGGCAAGGCGATCACGATTCGCGCCATGCTCGACAAGCTGATTGCCATGGCGAAAGTCGAGGTGAAGGTCGAGACCGACCCGGCGCGGCTGCGTCCCTCGGATGTCGAGGTGCTGATCGGTGACTATTCGAAGTTCCACGCCGACACCGGGTGGGAGCCGAAAATCCCCTTCGATCAGACTCTCGAAGACCTGCTCAACTACTGGCGCCAGCGCATCGCGCGGAAGTAGCGCGCGGTTGCCTCCCCAGAAACCGTCGTTGCCCGAGTCCGATCCCGTGCCGCTGCGTATCCTCGTAACCGGCGCCACCGGCTTCGTGGGGCGAAGGCTGGTGGGGCGGCTCGCGGCAGCGGGGCACCGGGTGGGTGCGGTGGCGATCGACGAGCACCAACTGTCGGCCGCAGCCGACCGGTTCGCGGTCGACATCCGCGATGCTGGCGCACTGACCGAAGTCGTCGCGCGGTTCGCCCCCGACCGTATCGTGCATCTCGCGGCGCTCTCGCACGTCGGTGAGTCGTGGCGGCGGATCCCGGACTACTTCGCGATCAACGTTCTCGGAGTCGAGCACGTCCTGACCGCTGCCGGCGGTTGTCCGCTTCTCTTTATGTCGAGCGCCGAGGTCTATGGCCTCGTGCCAGACGAAGAGCAGCCGATCCCCGAGCGCCGCGAGGTTTCGCCGCGCACGCCCTATGCCATGACCAAGGCGGCCGCCGAGAGACTGGTGCTCGCCGCCGGCGCCACTGTCGTGCGCTCTTTCAATCTGATCGGTGCCGGCCAGGCTGCGAGCTTCGCGCTGCCCTCCTTCGCCGCCCAGTTGGCGGCGATCGAGCGCGGCGCCGAGCCGCTCCTCGCCGTCGGCAATCTCTCGGCCCGGCGCGATTTCGTGCACATTGAGGACGCCGTGACGGCGCTCGCGCGACTCGCGGAGGAGCCGCATCCCGGCGAGATCTTCAATCTCGCGAGTGGAGTGGATCATTCGATCGCCGAGCTGCTCGAGCGTCTGATCGCCCTGTCGGGCCTTGCCGTGTGCTGCCGCGAGGATCCGGAGAAGCTGCGGCCGGTCGACGTTCCCCGCCTGTGCGGAGATGCGGCGCGACTGCGCGCCCTCGGCTGGGAACCGCAGCGAGGAGTCGATGCGGCGCTCGCCGACCTCTTCGCCGAGGCACGCGCAGCGCGAAAGGCGCGCGCTTGAGGATCCTCGTCACCGGCTCGACCGGTTTCCTCGGCCGCCGAGTCACCGCTGCGCTCGCGCCCCGTCATCAGCTGCGACTCCTGGTGCGGCCTGGCGCCTCGAGAGAGCGGTTTCCGGAAGGCGTCGAGTTCGTTGCCGGCGATGTCACCGAGCCAGCGAGCCTGACGAGCGCCGCCGCCGGTTGTGACGCCATCCTGCATGCCGCCGCGCTGGTCAAGATCGACGCCCCCGCGGGCGACTTCGATCGCGTCAACATCGGCGGGCTCGAACATGTCCTCGCCGCTGCCGCGCAGGCGCGGGTCGCAAAGATCGTCTATGTGTCGAGCTTCATTGCTCTCGGTCCGACCGAGCACGCCCCCGGCGGGGTGCTCGACGAGGGCGCCCCCGGCGGAGTGCTCGACGAGAGGCGGGATGGCGTGTGGATCAACGACTACCAGCGGACCAAGACGATCTCCGACGCCCGAGCGCGCCAGGCGATCACCGCTGGGGTTCCCCTCTCGGTGATCTATCCCGGGGTGATCTATGGCCCCGGCGAGCTCACCGAGGGCAATATCCTGGTGCGCCACCTGCTCGATCTCGCGCACGGGCGCCTGCCGGCTCTGGTTGGCAAGGCGGAGCGACGGTGGAACTATGTCTTCGTGGACGATGTCGCCGCCGGAATCGTCGCGGCCCTCGAACGCGGGCGCCTCGGGCGCCGTTACCTTCTGGGCGGGGAGAACGTGACCCAGGCCGAGCTCTACCGGCTGGTCGCCGAGATCGGCGGCATCCGCGTGCCGCGGCTGCGCATGCCGGACCTTCTCGCCAGCGCGAGCGGGGCGGCGATGAAGGGCTGGGCGCGCCTCACGGGCGGTGTTCCGCGGCTCACCCCCGACCTGGTCGAGATCTACCGCCACGACTGGGCGTACGACTCGTCGACCGCCGCCGCCGAGCTCGACTACCGGCCGCGGAGCCTGCGCGTCGGGCTCGAGACCACGGTTGCCTGGCTGCGGGAGATCGGCGCATGGCCGGCCTGACCGCCGGCGAGCTCGGTCGCAAGGCCGTGCACATGGCGGTTGGCGGCTTCGCCTTCGCCGTGCGGCCGCTCGGAGCGTCCCTCGCAGCCGTCGCGGCTCTCGTCGCAGTCCTCTTCAACGCCTTCCTGCTGCCCCGGATCGGCGGCCGCAGCCTCTGGCGCGAAGGCGAGACCCGCAGCGGATTCGCCCTCGGCATCGTGCTCTACCCGATCGCCGTCCTGCTGCTGATCGTGATCTTCGCGCGCCACCTCGAAGTGGCGGCGGCGACCTGGGGGATTCTCGCCTTCGGTGACGGCATGGCCTCGATCGTCGGCATGGCGGTCGGTCGCCGCAAGCTCCCCTGGAACCCGGCCAAGAGCTGGGCGGGGTCGCTGGCGTTCGTCCTCTTCGGTGGCCTCGCCGCGGCGATCCTCCTGCTGTGGAGCGCGCCGGGGTACTACGGGGCCGGCTTCGCCATTGCGATCGCTTTCGCCGCTGCGCTGTTCGCGGCGGCGCTCGAGTCCCAGCCTCTGGGCCTCGACGACAATCTCGGCGTGCCGCTCGTCACCGGGGTCGTGCTCTTCTGCTTGACGCTCACCCAGGGGCGTTGGGCGGTGGTGGACTCGCCCGAGTTTCGCCAAAGTTTTCTCATCGGTCTGGCGGTGAACGTGGTGCTGGCGGCCGCCGCCTACGCGACGCGTGGGGTGGGGCGTTCCGGAGCGGCGGTCGGCACGCTTCTGGGCACGGCGATCTGGGCCTTCGCCGGCGCCCCGGCATTCGCGCTGCTTTTCGCCTTCTTCGTGCTCGGCACAGCCGCTACGAAGCTCGGGTATGCGCGCAAGGCGGCCGCCGGCATCGCGCAGGAGAAGGGAGGGCGTCGCGGCCCCGGCAACGCCCTGTCGAAGACCTCGATCCCGGCGCTAGCCGCGATCTTCGCCGCCACGACCAGCTATCCGGAGCTGTTTGCGCTGGCGCTCGCCGGAGCTTTCGCCACCGCGGCCTTCGACACCGTGTCGTCAGAGGTCGGCAAGGCCTACGGCCGCCGCACTTACCTCATCACGACCCTGCGCGCCGTGCCGCGCGGCACCGACGGCGCAGTTTCGCTCGAGGGCACGGCCTCCGGGATGGCGGCGGCGCTCCTCCTCGCCGGCCTCGGCGCCGCCCTGGATCTCTATCCGGCGGCCGGCATCGTCGCCGTCGTGGTCGCGGCGTTCATCGCCACCACGCTCGAGAGCGTCGTTGGCGCGACCCTCGAGAAGCGCGGCCTGCTCGACAACGAAGCAGTCAACTTCCTCAACAGCCTCGCCGGCGCCCTGATCGCGGCCGGTGGAGCAGCGCTCCTGCTCTGAGACTTCGGGCCTGCGGCGAAACCTGTTTCCGACCCACCCGTAAAGCTGGGAATCCAAGGGGGCGAGATGAGTACCCACGATCGTCACGATCATCACGGCCGCTCGCTCCGGCCGGCTCTATGGGGGCCGGCGCTGGCGGTTTTCGTCCTGCACGCGGTTTTCGCGTCGACCTACGGCATCTTTCGCGACGAGCTCTACTATCTTGCCTGCGCGGCGCGGCTCGATTGGGGGTATGTCGACCATCCGCCCCTGATCGCCGCAGTCACCGCGCTCTGGACGGCGGTTTTCGGCGACTCCCTGGCGGCGATTCGCCTGCTGCCGGCGCTCGCCGCTGCGGCCACTGTCGCTGTTTCGGGATCGATCGCGATTCGGCTGGGGGGAGGCCGCTTCGCTGTCGCGCTCACCGGGCTGACGGTAGGTCTCTCGCCGATCGTTCTCGGACTCAGCTCCGTGCTGTCGATGAACGTCCTCGATCTGTTCTTCTGGGCGCTCGCGTGCCGCATCGCGGTCGACCTCCTCGACGGTGGTGACGAACGCCTCTGGCTCGCCTTCGGTGCAGTCGCCGGAACGGGCCTGCTCAACAAGATCAGCATGCTCTTCCTGGGCTTCGGGCTGGTCGCCGGAATTCTCGTGGCGCGGCGCTTCGAGGCCTTTCGCAGTCGCTTCTTCTGGCTCGGTGGCGCGCTCGCCGGCCTGCTGTTTCTGCCGCACCTGCTCTGGCAGCGCGCCCACGGCTGGCCGACGCTCGAGTTCATGGAGAACGCCAGCCAGACGAAGAACGTGGCTCTCGACCCGCTCGCTTTCCTGGCGGAGCAGATCGTGCAGACCGGACCCTTCCACGCGGCCGTCTGGCTCGCCGGCCTCGCAGCGCTTCTGCTGGCGGCGCGGTTTCGTCCCTGGCGGGCGATCGCCGTCGCCTTTTTCGCCATCCTCGCCGTCATGCTCTCCACCGCCGCGAAGCCCTATTACCTGGCTCCGATCTATCCGGTCCTGTGGGCCGCCGGCGCGGTGGCGATCGAAGCCTGGACGGTAAATTGGCGCCGCCTGGTCGCGTTGCGGATGGCCGTGCGCTGGGCCGTTCTGGGGCTCGTTGTGCTTTCGGGGAGCGCCTTTGCTCCGCTGGCGCGTCCGATGCTGCCGGTGGACTCTTACGTGCGCTATGCGCGCGCCTTCGGCGTCGAACCGGGCACCGACGAACGCAAGTCGGTCGCTCGGCTGCCGCAGTTCTTCGCCGACATGCAGGAGTGGCGCGGCCTCGCCATGGCCGTGGGCACAGCAACCGCGCGGCTCACCGACGACGAACGCCAGAGAGCCTGCGTCTTCGGGCAGAACTACGGCGAGGCGGGCGCGGTTGAGTACTTCGCACCTGAGCTCTCGCTTCCACCGGCGATCTCGGCGCACAACAACTGGTTTCTCTGGGGCCCGGGTGAGTGCACGCTGGAAGTCTTGCTGGTCATCGGGGACGATGCCGAGCGGCTGGGGGGGCTCTTCGAAGAGGTCGAGCTCGGCGCCACCTTCGACTGTCGGGACTGTATGCCGTACGAAGACAATCTCCCGGTCTGGATCGCCCGGCGGCCACGGGTCGATCTCTCTGCGCTCTGGCCGCGGATCAAGCATTTCGACTGAGCGCGGTGCTTCCGATCCGTTAAACTTGCAGGCGGCATGAAAAAGACCGCTCTCTACGTCCAACTGTCGCGCCCGTTCACGCTGCTGCCGCCGCTCCTGGGGATCATCTCGGGTTCCATCTGCGCCTGGGGTTCGGTGCACAATCCCGACCCCGACCACCGGCTGACGCTCTCCGTCATTCTCACCGTCGCGCTGGGCTCGCTCTGCGCGAGCTTCATGAACGCGGCGTCGAACGCCATCAACCAGATCACCGACCTCGAGATCGACCGGGTCAACAAGCCCGGCCGGCCGCTCGTTACCGGAGCGCTTTCGCTGCGCGAAGGATGGACCTTTACCTGGGTCTTCTACGCCTTGGCGCTCGTACCGACCTGGGCGGTAGTGGTTTTTCCCCACACCACCCTGGCGGCGAAGATCGGGGCGCCGCTGCCCTGGCACGAGACGTTCTACATCTATCTCGCCGGGATGGTCTTCACCCTGGTCTATTCGGTACCGTCCTGGGGGCGCACGAAGGCCCGGGGGATGTGGGCCAACTGGACGATTGCGATTCCCCGCGGTTGCCTGCTCAAGGTCGCCGGCTGGGCGATGGTCGCCCGCATCGGGCATTGGGAGCCGTGGGCGCTGGGTTCGATCTTCATGCTCTTTCTGGTCGGCGCCGCTTCGACCAAGGACTTCGCCGACATCAAGGGCGACGCCGCCGGCGGCTGCAAGACTCTGCCGATCCTGCACGGCCCGAAGAAGGCGGCCTGGATCATCGCGCCGTTCTTCATCTTTCCCTGGCTTCTCGTGCCGCTCTTCGCCCATTTGCCCGATCCGCAGAACCCGGCCCACCCAATCCTCACCGGGAACCAGGTGGCGCTCACCGGTCTGGGAGCGTTGCTGACGGTCTGGGGCTGCTACACCGTCTACCTGATCCTGCGCGATCCCGACGACCTGACGCGGACTGAGAACCACCCCAGCTGGAAGCAGATGTACCTGATGATGATGGCCGCCCAGATCGGATTCGCGATCGCCTACCTGCTGCCGCACTGAGGCGCGTACAGTCCCAGGGTCGGTTTGTGCTACACTGTGCGTCATGAGTGAACCGACGAAGTCTTCGAGCCTTCAGGTCGGGGTGCGCGAGCTCCGCCAGAACCTCTCGGTCTACCTGGATCGGGTCAAGGAGGGAGAGCGCCTGGAGGTCACCGAGCACGGACGTCCGGTGGCGCTTCTGGTGCCGCTGCCCGACGCGAGTGAGAACTCTCTCGCGCGCATGATCGCGGATGGCCGGGTGATCGAAGCGCAAGGCGACCTGGGAGAATTCCTCCGCAACAACCCCCCGCTGCCTCCATTGCCCGGCGCAAAATCCCTGACCCAGATCCTCATCGAGATGCGCGACGAAGAGGACTTCTGATGGACAGGTTCGCCTACGCGGACGCGTCGGCGCTCACCAAGCTCTTCCTCGAGGAATCGGAAACCTCGGCGCTGCGCCGGTTCCTGAACGGCATCGCGGACGTCGTCTCCTCGTCGTTCGCCCGCGTCGAGGTGCACCGCGCACTTCGCCGCGTCGGTGCGAGTGACAGGGCGATTTCCGAGGCGCGGCGCTACCTCTCGCAGATCCACTTGCGGCGACCGAACGAAGCGATGCTCGACCGGGCGGAGATCCTCGGTCCAGCAGCGCTGCGAACGCTCGACGCGCTGCATCTCGTGACCGCGCTCGAGTTCTCTCCACTGCCGGACTACTTCCTCTGCTACGACTCACGACTCGCTGCGGCCGCCCGTTATCACGGTCTGACGGTGCTGGCGCCCGGCGTCGACGAAGTGCACGAACCGTGAGCTCCGTTTTCGACCTCGCCCGGGAGCTCGGGCACGAGCGGGTCTTGATCGTCCAGGAGCCCGCCGTGGGTCTGCGGGCGGTGATTGCGATCCACGACACGACACTCGGGGGAGCGGTGGGCGGGACGCGGATGCGGCCCTACCCTTCGTTCGACGAGGCGATCGAGGACGCGCTCCGGCTCTCGCACGCCATGACCTCGAAAGCCGCCTTCGCCGGCATGCCATACGGCGGCGGCAAGGCGGTCATCGTCGGCGATCCGCTGCGCGACAAGACACCGGAGCTTCTGCTCGCTTACGCCCGCGCGGTCGACGAGCTCGGCGGACGCTTCCTCACCGGCGGCGACATGGGGATCGACGCCGCGGACCTTGAAGTCATCCTGCGCGGCACTCGCCATGTCGGCTGCAAGCCGTCCAGCGCGAGCGTCGACGCTTCGGACCTGACCGCGATCGGAGTCGTCTCCGCCATGTCCGTCGTTGCCGAGCGTCTGGGCAAGCCGCTTGCGTCGTGCACGGTGGCCCTGCAGGGGCTAGGCGAGGTCGGCGGACGCCTGGCCGAAAAGCTTGCTGGTAAAGGAGTGAATCTAGTTGTGACGGACACCGTACCTGGCCCCCTGGACGCGATCGTGCGCGCGACTGGGGCGCACTCCGTGGCACCGGAAGAGATCTTCGAGGTCGAGTGTGACCTGTTTTCGCCCAACGCCGCAGGCGGGGTCCTTACCGCGGTCACGGCGGGCCGCCTGCGCTGCAGTGCGATCGTCGGGGCTGCGAACAACCCGCTTGCCTCGACCGAAGTCGGCGACGAGCTTTGGCGTCGCGGCGTGTTGTACGCCCCCGACTACGTAGTCAACGCCGGGGGACTGCTGTCCGTTCTCTTCGAAACCGGGGTCCTCGACCAGGCCGGCGTGGTGGCGCGCGTGGGGCGCATCGGCGACGACTTGGAAGAGCTTCTCGAGCGGGCGGAGCGCGAGGGTTCGGCCCCCTTCCGCGTGGCCGACCGCGTCGTCGCGGAACGGCTCGCGGCCGCGCGGGCGGCGAATCGGACTTGAGCGGCGCGCCGCGGAGCGCCATCCTGCGCCCGCCCGCGGGCTTGGGGAGCCCCGGCGGCTGGTGGCGATTCGCAGCGCCGGTCGAGAGTCGCTCCGCGACGACGGCGGCGGCGGTGCGGGAGCTTCTTCTGCGCGTCGAGCAGGCCACCGAAGAGGGCCTCTGGGCCGTCGGCTTCGTCGCCTACGAGTCCGCGCCGGCCTTCGATTCCAGTCTCGAGGTTCGCTCGCCATACCTGAGACCGCTCGCGGCGTTCAGCTTTTTTCCCTTGCCGGAGCTTGTCGATGCCCCGCCCGGAGCGAACCTGTCGGCGAAGCTCGAGGAGTTGAAGCCCCTCCTCAAGGAGTCCGAGCACGCGGCGGCGGTCGCCGCCATCCGCGAGGCCATCGCCGCCGGGGAGACCTATCAGGTCAACTTCACCTTCCCGTTACAGGGCAGATTCGAAGGCGACCCCGAAGCGCTCTTCTGGCGCCTGGCTCCGGCAAGTGCCGCGCCTTACGCGGCCTTTCTCGACTGCGGGGAGACCGCGGTTGTCTCGCTCTCCCCGGAGCTCTTCTTCAGCCGGGAGGGCGCCCGCCTCGTCATGCGACCGATGAAGGGGACGAGACCGCGCGGCCGGTTCCCGGAGGAGGATGCGCGACAGGCTGCGGAGCTTGCCCGTTCGGCGAAAGAGCGCGCCGAAAATCTGATGATCGTCGACATGGTGCGCAACGACCTGGGCCGGATCGCCGAGCCCGGAAGCGTCCAGGTCGAGGCGCTCATGGCGCTCGAGCGCTATCCGACCGTCTGGCAGATGACCTCGACGATTTCGGCACAGAGCGCCGCCTCGCTGCCGGAGATCTTCGCGGCGCTCTTCCCCTGCGCCTCGGTCACCGGCGCTCCCAAGGCGCGGACCATGGAGTGGATCGCCCGGCTCGAGCGCAGGCCGCGCGGCATCTACTGCGGAGCCATCGGGTGGGTGGCACCGCAGCACCGCGCGAATTTCTCGGTGGCGATTCGCACCGCCATGGTCGAGCGCGCCACCGGAAAGATCGAGTACGGTGTCGGCAGCGGCGTGGTCTGGGACTCGGAGGCGGCCTCGGAGTACCGGGAGTGCCTCACCAAGGCCGAAGCGCTCCGGGATCCGGGCCCGCCCTTCGCGCTCTTCGAGACCATGCTCTGGCGCCCGCGCTGCGGCGTCACCCTCCTCGATATGCACCTGGCTCGCCTTGCAGCATCGGCGAACTACTTCGGATTCGTCCACGAAGCGAAGGCCTGGCGCACTGCGGTCGAGGCCGGACTCGCCGCCCTTGCCGGGCAGCAGACGGAGCGCCACCGCATCCGCCTCGAGCTCGCCCCGGATGGAGTCTTTTCCTTTACCAGCAAGTTTTTTCGCCCCGACCGCCGGAGCTGGGGCGTGATCCTCGCCAGTGCTCCGGTCGCCTCCGAAAACGTGCGCCTCTTCCACAAGACGACCGACCGCAGAGTCTACGATGCCGCCCTCGCTGAGGCGCGGGCGGCGGGCGCCGACGAGGCGATCCTGTGGAATGAGCGCGGCGAGCTCACCGAGGGGTCGCGAACGAATCTGGTGCTCGAAATGGGTGGCGCACGTCTCACCCCGGCGAGGGAGTGTGGCCTCCTGGCCGGCGTCTTCCGCCAGTCGCTGCTCGAGCGCGGCAAGGTGCGGGAGGCGGTGCTGACCCGGGACGATCTTGCGAGAGCGAGCCGGGTCCTGTTGATCAACGCCCTGCGCGGCTGGATACCGGCGGGGATCAGCTAGTTCGGGCGGTGGCGCGTTCCTGAAGACTCTTGAACAGTCTCTCGATCGAGGCGAAATCGGACTTGGGGAAGTTTGCCGGGTTGCCCCAGAACTCCGCCAGCCCCCGGTGACCCCAACTCTCGTAGACCGTGACCTTGACCATCAACTGCAGCTTGTCGCAGGCGCGCACGAAGCGGGACTCCAGCGTCTTTCCCTCTTCGTACTCCTCGTAGAGGGCGATCGCCCTGGGGTCGGCGGGGGCGAGGACGTCGGCCGCCGCCAGGCGTTCGGCGGCGTGTTTGACCGCGGCCGGGAGGTAGGTGGTAGCGGTGCGCGGGAGATCGCCGATCCGCAGCTCCGCAAGGTCGTGCATCAACGCAAGCTCTACGGCGCGAGCGCGGTCGAGACCCGGCTCTTCGCCGGCGAGGAGCCAGACCAGCATGGCAAGATGAAAAGTGTGTTCGGAGACCGACTCGCAGTCGGAGATGCCGCGCAGGAAGTAGCCGCTGCGCGGCACGCGGTCCAGAGTCTGGAGCTCGAGAAGGAGGTCCAGGAGGCTGGCGTTCGCGATGCGCAGGCTGGGCGTTGTCAGGAGGGGGGTCTCCAGGGCAGACCGGCGCCGAGCCAGCCGCGCGACATGTAGTCGGACATCGTGATGACGAACATCAGCAACACGAAGAAGAACCCGCTCGCCGCGACCAGCGGTATCAGGCGCGTGCCGTACTTGGCGTGCATGAAGAACATCACGACGAGCGTCGCCTTGACGACGGCAATCGACAGCATGACGACGTTATTGGCCGGGCCGAGGTCGACGAAAGCGACGGCGACGGTGATCGCCGTGAAGACCATGAGGGTCGCGAAGACCGAGAAATAGGTCTTGAGCGGAACGATGTGGTGCTCGGACATGGCTCAGGCGCCTCCGTGGTAGTGCCGGCCGATCAGATAGAGCAGCGGGAAGAGAAAGATCCAGACGATATCGACGAAGTGCCAGTAGAGGCCGAAGTTCTCCACCGGGTTGTAGTACTCGGCGGAGAAATGACCCTTCCCAGCCTTGCGCAGGAGCCAGACCAGGAGCCCCAGGCCGATCACCATGTGCAGGGCGTGCATGCCGGTCATCGCGAAGTAGAGCGAGAAGAAGAGCTCGGCGCGCCCGCCGATCTCGCCGGCGAAGTGGAAATTCGGCCCGGGGACGAGGTGATGCTCCCACTTCGCCGAGTACTCGAAGTACTTCACTACCAGGAAGACGGTGCCGAGGAAACCAGTGGCGTAGAGCCACTTGATCAGCACCTTGATCCGCCCGAGTTGAGCCGAACGGACGCCCAGCGCCATCGTGAGGGAGCTCGCGATCAGCACGATGGTGTTGAAACCCCCGAGCTCGATCGACAGCTCGTGGCTGCCGGCGGCGAAGGCGGTCGGGTCCTTCCAGCGGTAGAGCAGGTAACACATGAACAGGCCGCCGAAGAACATGATCTCCTGCACCAGAAAGAGCCACATCCCGAGGGTGGAGGCTTCCTTCTGCTGCTCGAGGTCGTCGAAGTGGTGCGCGAGAAACGGGGAATGACCGTGGGACACGAGGGCGGCTCCTTGTTCGTCGCTCTCTATCAATGCGAACGCGCGGGGGGAACCGCGCGCCCGGCGGCCTCTTCGGCCGCCTCGAAGTAGTCGTAGGGCTCGCGCGATACGCTGGGCGTCGAGGCGAAGTTCTCCGTCGGCGGCGGCGAGGTCGTCTCCCACTCGAGTCCGCGAGCGTGCCAGGGGTTGTTGCCGGCTAGCGGCCCGCTCGTGAGGGACCAGATGAAGTAGATCGTCGGCAGCACGAAACCGATCGCGAGCACCGAAGCGCCGGCCGTCGAGAGGACGTTCAAGACCTGGAACTCCTCGGGGTAGGCATGGTAGCGCCGGGGCATCCCCATATAGCCGAGCAGGAATTGCGGGAAAAAGGTCAGATTGAAGCCGACGAAGACCAGCAGGGCCGAGATCTTCGCCCAGAATTCGGGGTACATCCGGCCGGTGATCTTCGGCCACCAGAAGTGCAGGCCGCCGAGATAGCCCATGATCGTTCCACCCACCATGACGTAGTGGAAGTGCGCCACCACGAAATAGGTATCGTGCACATGGACGTCGAAGCCGAGGGTGCCCAGGAAGACGCCGGTCAGTCCGCCGATGGTGAACAGGCCGATGAAGCCCAGGGCGTAGAGCATCGGGGTCTCGAGCGAGACCGACCCCTGATAGAGCGTCATCGACCAGTTGAACACCTTCACCGCGGAAGGGATCGCGACCAGCATGGTCAACAGCGAGAAGACCGCGCCGGCATAGACCGACTGGCCCGAGACGTAGAGGTGGTGCCCCCAGACGACGAAGCCGAGGACCGCGATGCCGATCGACGCGAAGGCCACGAAGTGGTAGCCGAAGATCCGCTTGCGCGAGAAGCAGGCGATGAGCTCCGAGATCACCGCCATCGACGGCAGGATCATGATGTAGACCGCTGGGTGCGAGTAGAACCAGAACAGGTGCTGGAAGAGGATCGGATCGCCGCCCTTGGCGGGGTCGAAGATGCCGAGGTGGAAGAGCCGTTCGAATACCAGCAGCAACAAGGTGATCGCGATCACCGGGGTCCCCAGGACCATGATCAGGCTGGTCGCATACTGCCCCCAGATGAAGAGCGGCAGGCGGAACCAGGTCATGCCTGGGCAGCGCATGCGGTGGACCGTGACCATGAAGTTGAGGCCGGTCAGGATCGACGAGAAGCCGTTGATGAAGACGCCGATGCCGACGATCAGCACGTTCGTCGTCGTGTAGGAAGTGCTGTAGGGCGGATAGAAGGTCCAGCCGGTGTCGACGCCACCGTTCAATGTGCCGACGAGCATCAGCGCGCCGCCGGTCATGTAGAGATACCAGCTCGCCAGGTTCAGTCGCGGAAACGCCACGTCCTTGGCGCCGATCATCAGCGGGATGAGGAAGTTGCCGAGGATGCCGGGAATGGCCGGGATCAGGAAGAAGAAGACCATCGTGACGCCGTGGCCGGTGAACACGCGGTTGTAGGTGTCCGGCAGCATCAGGTCGCCCACCGGCGTCAGGAGCTCGATCCGCATGATCATGGCGAAGATGCCGCCGAGCAGGAAGTAGCAGCTCACCGCGATGAGATAGAGGATCGCGACCCGCTTGTGGTCGAGCGTCAGCAGCCAGGACTTCAGGCTGTGCCCGTTGGTGAGGAAGTTCGGCCGCTCGGCGATATCGGAGGGGGGGGGTGCGAGAGCGGAAGCAGTTGCGTTCATCGGGTATTCCCCTGGGAGGCCGGAGTCGTTCCCGCCGCCGCGGCGTCCGCGGCCGGCAGGTTCTTGATGTAGCTGATCAACTGCTGCAGGGCCTCTTCGCTGACCTGGCCCTGGAAGGCGGGCATGATCGGTTCGTAGCCCTGCACCATCCGGGCGGAAGGCATCAGGATCGACTCGCGAAGGTAGGCGTCGTCGGCCCTGGCCGTCCCGCCGTCGGCGAGCGCGACCTGGGTGCCGTAGAGGCCATAAAGGCTCGGACCACGTCCGCCCGGTGCCGGCTTGTGGCAGGTGTTGCAGGCATACTGGGCGAAAAGCCGTTCGCCGTCCGCGGAAGGAGCCTTCGGTGCCGGAGCGGCGGCGAGCCAGGCCTGGTACTCCTCCTGCGTCTGCACGGTCACCCAGCCGATCATCCCGGAGTGCTCCGTGCCGCAGAACTCGGTGCAGAAGAGGTGGTAGCGGCCGGCCTTGGTGGGCGTGAACCAGATCGAGGACTGGCGCCCGGGGACGACGTCGGCCTTGACCCTGAAGGCGGGCACGAAGAAGCTGTGAATGACGTCCTCGGAGGTCATCACCAGACGCGTCGGCTGCCCGATCGGCACGTGGAGCTCGTTGATCTCGCGCTGGCCGGTCGGATGCTGGATCTTCCACATCCACTGCTTGCCGGTGACCTGGTACTCGACGGCGTTCGTCGGCGGACGGTAGAGGCGGAAGAAGACCTTGAGACCCCAGCCGAAGGTGAAGAGCGCGATCAGCAGTGGAATCAGCGTCCAGGTGATCTCGAGAAACGCCGAGTTCTCGAAATTGCTGCCGACCTGGTTGTCGCTTCGCCGGCGGTACTTGATCGCAAAGACGATGATCATCGCGGCGATGAGCACGGTGAAGAAGGTGCTCATACCGACAAGGTAAAGGGTCAGGTTGTCGACTTCGCTGGCAGCGGCCGAGGCCTGCTCCGGCACGAAGGGGAGCTTGAAGTTCATGACCGTGCGACTCCTAAGGCAGCGGCGCGCCCCAGACGACGCTCGCTGCGCAACATCCAGACCATCGAGAAGATGAGTACCGCGAGGGTAACCGCTCCCGCCACCTTGACCGCGAGGAGGGAGGCGATGGTGTATTTCCCGAGCGCGGCGTCGTAGTTGAAACAGAGCAGCATCATCTTCGCCGCCAGGCCGCCGATGCGGCCCTCGCTGGCCTCGAAGAGAGCGAGCTTCAGGTCCTTCGGCGCGTACTCGACGCCGTAGAGGTAGCGCGCCAGCCGGCCGTCGGGAGTCGCAATCAGGATCCCGCTGGCGTGCGCGAACTGCCGGATCGTCGGGTCCCAGGCGTAGCGGAAGCCCGCTGCCGCGGTCAAGCGCGCGATCGCGTCGGCGTCTCCAGTGAGGAAATGCCAGCCGGCGGCGCTCTCGGGCTTGCCGTAGCGCTCCACCGCGGAGCTCTTGCGCTCGGCCGCCGTTTCGGGGGTGTCCTCGGGATCGAAGCTCACGAAGACGACCTCGAACTCGCGGCCGGGCTCGTACGCAACGCCCTTCATGGCGGCGGCGGTGCCGATGATGATTTGCGGACAGAGCACCGGGCAGCGGTAGTAGACGAACGTGAGGAGCACCGGTTTGGCGCCGAAATAGTCGCCGAGCAGCACGGCCTTGCCGGTTTCGTCGCGGAACGGGAGGTCGAGCGGCAGCGATTCGCCGAGCCGCTGGTCGAAGCCGACCTGCTCCTGGATCTTCTGGGCGTTGAGCGCTCCCGGCTGGGGGGTCCGTTCCGCGAGCCCCGGTCCGGTGAACTGTCGGGTCTCGGCGACCGCCGCGTCGGCGAGCGGCCCGATGGCGGTGACCGCGGCGATCGCCGAGACCGCAGCCAGCGCCGCGAAGGCCGCTGCCCGGGGCCTCGGGTGGAAGCGCGAGGAGGAGTTTCGGATCGGCATCGCCAACGTCAGTGCGCCGATCCTTCGTGGGCCGGCACGGCCTCCACAGCCGGAGTGCCGTGGGCGTCCGGAACGACCTCGGCCGGCGGTGCCGCCGGCTGGGGCACAGCGGCCGCGGGTTCGGGCACCGCGAGACGGTCGATGGCGGCCTCGATCGGCATGTGAGCGAAGCCCGCCGCCTTGTCGGTCCAACCCCATGTGGTCAGGCGCTCGTGCTCCACAGCGCGCATCGCCGCGAGCTCCTTTTCGGGAGCAACCTGAAGGTTGGGCGCCGGCGGGGCCACCTTGCGGGTGACTTCGGCAAGCGGCGAAACCGCCGGATCCTGGCCGGTCGTCCACTTCGAGAGGCCGAGGTAGATGAAGTAGCCGACGACCAGGGCGCCGATCGTCGTGCCACCCAGCCAGAGGCCGACTTCGATCGCCCTGCGGACGTCGATCTCCGAGTCGATCGGAGCGCGACCCGATCCCGGAGGAGCGCTGTCGGAGCCTGCGGTGTCAGCGGAGTCGCCGTGCTTGTGATCAGTCATGGCCGAGCACTTCCTTCCACTGCGGATCGTTCACCGCGACGAGCGGGCGTTTGCCGAGCTCGCGCGCGAAGAGATAGAACCAGAGTCCACCGATGCCGACCGGAATGGCGACGAAAAGCCAGTGGATCGAGAAGCCGCCTTCGCGCAGCGTCGGACGGGTCAGCCAGACGAGGTCGGCCCAGCGCATCACGAGCACGAAAGCCGCCACGGCGGAGAGAGCCTGGGCCTTCTCCTTGACGCTGCGCGACAGGAGAATCAGGAACGGGAAGAAGAAGTGGAAGATCAGCAGGCCGGCGGCGACGTAACCCCAGCCGCCGTGGAAGCGCACCTGGAACCAGACGGCCTCTTCCGGGAGGTTGCCCTGCCACATGATGATGAACTGGGAGATCGTGAGGTAGGTCCAGAACATGACGTAGGCAAAGAGGAGCTTGCCGTAGTCGTGGAAGAGCTTGCGGCTGAAGATCGCGTCCATCGGCTCGCGCTGGCGCAGCCAGTTGGCGATCAGAATGATGAAGGTCATCCCCGCGAGAGCCTCGCCGGAGACGAAAATGGCGCCGTAGAGGCTCGAGAACCAGTGCGGGTCGAGCGACATCAGCCAGTCGAAGCCCATGAAGGTATTGACGATGAGGTAGAGCAGCAGGCCGACGGCGGAGACGTCGTGCATCTTCGCCTTGAGGTTCGGATCGCCGGTCTCGTCCTGGCGCTTCGATTTGGCGGAAAGGTAATAGGCGTAGAAGGAAAACAGTGCAATGGCGAAGACCGTGCGAGCGATAAAGAATGGCGCGTTCAGATACGGCGCCTTGTGCTGCAGCGCGTGGTCCACCGCGACCTTGGCCGGATCGGCCCACATGAAGATCTTGTCGAGACCCAGAAAAAGCGGGATGGCAGCGATCCCGACGAACGGGATGGTCCGCCCGGTTGCCTCGAGGATGCGCCGCGCCGCGAGACCCCAGCCGCCGCCCGACAGGTGCTGCAGCATGAGAAAGCCGAGTGAGCCGACTGCCACCGTGTACCAGAGCAACCAACCGACGAGATAAGCCTCGAAGAACTCCTGGGGCGCCAGAAAGAAGCCGGCGATCGAAGCGGCGGCACCAACGGCGCCGATGACGAGCGCCCTGGAGGCGAGGCCTGAAAGGGCGGCCGGCGCCAGGAAGTCAGCGGAGCGGAGTGGAAAATGGAGCGTCCTCATGGCGCGATCGCGGTTCCTCTCGTCGGTCGGATGGGGCGGGTGCAGCTCGTCGATTTCGGCACGTCGGTGAGGGCGTGGAGCGCGATCGTGCCGGTCATGGGTGCGCGCCTCCTGCGGCGTGCGCGGCGGTGGCCGGCGCGTCGAGCGCGTTAAGCGCTGCGAGCTGATCAGGCGAAAGGCTCGCGGCCTCGACGTGCTGGGAGAGTTGCAGCGCCCGGATGTAGGCCGCGATGGCCCAGCGATCCTCTGGCGGAACCTGCTGGGCGTAGCTCGGCATGACGGCGAAGCCGTTGGTCATCACGTCGAAGAAGTAGCCGATGGGAACCTGGCGGAGCCGCTCCTCGTGGTACGAGGTCGGCTGCTTGTATCCCCGGCGCACCACCATCCCGCGGCCCTCGCCCACCTGACCGTGGCAGGGTGTGCAATAGATGTTGAAGCGCTCTTGGCCACGCTTGAGGAGAGTACGGGTCATTGGCATGGGTAACTCTGTCGCCATGCTGCCGTCGGCGAGCCTGCCGGTGTAGAAGTGGGGATCCTCCTGCAGCGTTCCACGCGCCACCGTGTGCGCCGGGAGGGGGCGCATGCCGCTGCCGTCCGCGAAGAAGGTGCTCGACCGGTAGGGCTTGAGCTTCGGCTGATCGTGCATGTCCTGCCGGCAGCCGATGGCTCCGAAACCGCCGAGCGCGAATAGGAGCACCCATCCGGAGCGCAGCGCGAGGGCCGGAAATGAAGCTCTCTGCCGGTCAAAGCTCGACATCGTTGACCTCCACCGCGCCGGTCTGGAGCAGAAAATCGCGCGTGCCGGAGCGGTCGAACTTGCCGTCCTGCGCTTCGATGCAGAGAAAATAGCCGTCCCGGGACGCCTTCTCGCGGAAGCGTGCGACGTTGAACACCGGGTGGTACGGCTGCGGAAGTCCGTTCAGCATGAACATGCCGATCGCTGCCGCGAAGGCCGCGAAAAGCACCGTGCACTCGAAGAGCACCGGGATGAACGCCGGCCAGCTGTTGTAGGGCTTGCCGCCGATGTTCATCGGATAGTCGACAGCGGAGGTCCAGATCTGGAGCCCCCAGCCGGCGAGCGCGCCGACCACGCCGCCGGTGAGGCAGATGAGCGGCACCTTCGACTTGTGGTGATCGCAGATCACCTCGGAGAGGGCTTCGACCGGGAACGGGGTGTAGGCGTCCATGGCGCGAAAACCGGCGCGGTGCGCCTGCCCGGCGGCATCGAGCAGCTGCTGCGCCGTCGAATACTCGGCCATCAGGCCGTGGATGCCGAAGGTCGTGGGTGAGGTCGCGGTAGTCATCCGTGCGCGGGCTCCTTGACTTTGGCGTCGGGGGTGAGCCCCTTCATCTCGAACATGGCGATCGCCGGGAAGACGCGCACGAAGAGGAACATGAGCGCCATGAACAGGCCGATCGTGCCGAAGAAGGTCGCGAAGTCCCAGCGGGTCGGGTAGTACATGCCCCAGGAGCCCGGCAGGAAGTCGCGGTGGAGCGAGGTCGGAATGATCACGAAGCGTTCGAACCACATTCCGAAGTTGACGAACATGGAGATGATCCACAGCGCGGCAATCGACTTCCTGGCCTTGCGGAACCAGAGCGGCTGAATCGCCAGCACGTTGCAGAGGATCAGGCTCATCCAGATGATCTTGTAGGGGCCGAAGATCCGGTTGCGGATCATGTACCACTCGTAGATGTTGCCGCTGTACCAGGCGGTGAAGATCTCGACGATGTAGCCGTAGCCGACGATCAGGCCGGTCACCAGCATCACCTTGCCCATGTTGTCCATGTGCTTCATGGTGATGAAGTCCTCGAGGCCGAAGGCCTTGCGCAGAGGAATCATCAGCGTGAGCACCATCGCGAAGCCGGCGAAGACCGCTCCGGCGACGAAGTAGGGCGGAAAGATCGTGGCGTGCCAGCCGGGGACCTGGCCGGAGGCGAAGTCGAAGGAGACCACCGAGTGCACGGAGAGAACCAGCGGCGTCGACAGTCCCGCGAGCAGGAGGTAGGCCGATTCGTAGTTGTGCCAGTGCCGCGCCGAGCCGCGCCAGCCCATGGCGAGGGCGCCGTAGATCTTCTTCTGCCAGAGCTTCTTGGTGCGGTCACGGAAGGTCGCGAGATCCGGCACCAGACCGATGAACCAGAAAACCAGCGAAACCGAGCCGTAGGTCGAGACCGCGAAGACGTCCCAGATCAGCGGCGACCGGAAGTTCGGCCAGATCGCCATCGTGTTGGGATAGGGCAGGAGCCAGTAGACCGCGAGCCACGGGCGGCCGGTGTGGAATAGCGGAAAGAGCAGCGCGCAGGCGACGGCGAAGAGCGTCATCGCCTCGGCGAAGCGGTTGATCGAGGTGCGCCACTCCTGCCGCAGCAGCAGCAGGATCGCCGAGATCAGCGTGCCGGCGTGGCCGATGCCGATCCACCAGACGAAGTTGATGATGTCGAAGCCCCAGCCGACAGGGTTGTTGTTGCCCCAGATGCCGATGCCGGTGAAGACCAGCTTGGTGAGCGCGGTGAGGAGCATCATCGCGCCGCCGAAGGAGATCGCCATCGCGACATAGAACCAGAGCGGCATCTTGCCGAAGACGACCGAACTGATCTTGTCTCCGACCGAAGCCGAGGAGTGTCCGGGTGCGATGACCGGCGGGTCGTAGAGCGGCGCGGGCAGACGAGGGGATTCGGCGACACTCATGCGGAAAGCTCCGGATTGGGGTTCTTGACCATCGCGAGATAGGTGGTCCGCGGCCGGGTGCCGAGCTCCTCGAGCAGCGAGTAGTTGCGCGGGTTCTTCTTGTCGGCGACGACCTTCGCGGCCGGGTCGTTGATATTGCCGAACGAGATCGCCTGCGGCGGGCAGGCCTGCTGGCAGGCGGTCTGGATCTCGCCGTCCGCTACCTGTCGCTGGTCGCGATCGGCGGGGATCCGGGCGCGGTTGATGCGCTGCACGCAGTAGGTGCACTTCTCCATGACGCCGCGGCTGCGCACGGTGACGTCGGGATTCCTCTGCAGCTTGAACTGCTCGGTCTCCCAATCCTGGTAGAGCAGGAAGTTGAACCGCCGCACTTTGTAGGGGCAGTTGTTCGCGCAGTAGCGCGTGCCGACGCAGCGGTTGTAAACCATGTCGTTCAGGCCTTCGGTCGAGTGCACCGTCGCCGCGACCGGGCAGACGACCTCGCAGGGAGCCTGTTCGCATTGCATGCAGACGATCGGCTGGCTGACGATCGCCGACGGTTCGTCGACGTCTCCCTGGTAGTAGCGGTCGACGCGGATCCAGTGCATCTCGCGTCCGCGCGCGACCTGCTCCTTGCCGACCACCGGGATGTTGTTCTCCGACTGGCAGGCGACGACGCAGGCATTGCAGCCGTTGCAGGCGTTGAGGTCGATCACCATTCCCCAGGAGTAGCCCTTGTACTCGAAGCCGGGGTTGAAAGAGGCGTTGACGTCGATTCCCTCGTGGGCGCCGGCGTGCGCGAAATGCGGGTCTTGCTCGAATTCGGACAGGGTCGCCTGGCGCACGATGGCGCGCTCCGTTGCCTGCTCGCTCTCTTCGCGCATCCAGTCGATCGATTGGTGACCCTGCGTCGTTGCGAGCTCGGCGCTGTCACCGGTCGCCGCGAGGGTGACGGAGGGCAGCCCATACCGGCTGGCGAGGGTCTGCGCCGCGTAGGCGCTGAAGCCGATGCCGTTGGCCACTTTGCCGGCGCGGGTGCGGCCGTAGCCCAGGTGAACCGTGGCGACGCCGTCGGCCTGGCCGGGCAGCAGCCAGACCGGTCCGGTGAGCTTGCGCCCGTCTGGGGAGGTGAGCTCTGCGACGTCGTTGCCCTTGACGCCGAGCTTCTCGGCGGTGCGCGGCGACAGGAGGATGGCGTTTTCCCAGGTCAGCTTGGTGATCGGCTTGGGCAACTCCTGCAACCAGCCGTTGTTGGCGAAACGCCCGTCGAGGACGGAAGGATCCGGGCGCAGCGCGAGCTCGAGCTCGCCGCCGGCCGGCTCACCCGCCAGGGCCTGGACGGCCGCGCTGACGCTGGCGCCGACCCAAGCCGGTTGGCTGGGCGCCAGCGCGCTCGCCGGCACCATGCCGTCGTGCAGGAGCTTGCGGAAGGCCGACTCGAAGGTCTCGCCGCCCATTTGCCCCTCCCAGGTCTCGCGCAGGAGGGTGTAGGCGTCGTCGGTCGGGCGTCCGAGCAGTGCGCCGACCATCTCGCCCGTGGTCTTGCCGCCATAGAGTGGCTCGATCAGCGGCTGGACCAGCGAGACGGTGCCGTCATAGGCCCGCGCGTCGCCCCAGGACTCGAGATAGTGCGTCGCCGGCACATGCCACTGGCAGTAGGCCGCCGTCTCGTCGTCGTGGAGGCCGTGATGAATGCGCAGCGCGGAGCTGCCCTGGAAGACTGCGGCGACCTCGAGATCGGCGGGCGCGTCGTAGACCGGATTGACCCCCGAAACCAGCAGCAGGTCGACTTTCCCGGCCTTCATCTCGTCGAGCAGAGCGACGAGTGAAGTGAGGTTGTCGACCGGGTCGGCTTCGATCGGGGCGCTGTAGAGCAGCGTCCCTCCGCTCGCGCCGAGAGCTTCGTTGATCGCGGCGACCAGCGTGTGCGCCGCGGCTGGGAGCGTCTCTCCGGCGACGACGAGCGCGGCGCCACGATGGGCGGCTAGGTCGCGCGCGGTGGCTGCGACCCACTTGGCGCTGGCCGTGTCGAGTGGCGGCGCCGCAACTCCAGCGACTCCGACCGCGGCGGCCAGAGCCTGGACGATACCGCCGAGCTGGGAGGGCCGGATCCGGAACCGATGATCGGCGACCGTTCCTGTCGCCGTCGGGCTCGATTCGGCGACGTAGAGACGGTTCATGGTGGCCGCGGCGCCCTCCGGGTGACCTACCTTGCGGCGATCGGCGAAGTCACGGGCGTAGCGCACCGACCCGGGACCCGCGGTCAGGAAGTCGGACTCGAGCGCCAGCACAACGTCGGCCTTCGCGAGGTCGAAGCGCATCCCGACCGGCGCTCCGAAGGCCTCCGTGAGGCCCTTTGTCGCGCCGTCACGGGCCAGTGGATCCCACCGGTGCCAGCGCGCCTGCGGGTAGCTCTCGAGCAGCGCGGCGATCAGTCGCGCCTCGGTGGGCGAAGTCACCGGGCCGGTCAGCAGGCGGAGGCCCGCGCCGCCGAAAGCCGACTGGGCAGTGAGCGCCGAGGTGAGCTGCTGGTTCAGGGTCGTCCAGGTGGCGGCTTTGCCGAGCTGGGAGATCGCCTGCGAGCGGTCGGGGTCGTAGAGGCCCAGCACCGACGCCTGGGTGACGGCGTCGGTCGCTCCGAGGCTCGCGGGGTGCTCGGGATTGCCCTCGACCTTCGTCGGGCGGCCATTGTGACTCTCGATCAGCAGGCCGGTCGCGACCCCGGAGAGCGCCATCGAAGTGGCAAACAGGATCGGCTTCCCGGGGAGAAACTCTTCCGCCTGGCGGACATAGGGCACGATCTTCTCGATCGGCTGGCGGGTGCAGGCGGTCAGTCCGGCGAGGCCCAGAGAGGCCGCGGCGAGCTGCAGGAAGTTGCGCCGCGAGACGCCGTCCGGCCACTCCGAAGCGAAGCGGGGAAACTCGCGATCGAGCAGTTCGCCGAACTCCGGCGTCTCCGCCAGTTCTTCGAGACTCCGCCAGTAGGTGGCGCCGCCGCGGCTCTGCAGGCGCTCGCGCGCCGCGGCGAGGTTCACCGACACTGGCGCTGCGGAGGGCTTCTTCCACTCGACGTGACAGTCGCCCGTGGTAGTCGAGCCGCCGGGGGTGGCTGGCGCAGGATGCGGCATCAGAAGATCGGTCATGAGGGCTCTCTAGCGATGACAGTTCGAGCAGCTGACCTTGCTCTGGACATGGTTGGCGAGCGCCCACTCTTTCTGTCTGGCGGCGAGGTCGGCTGGCGGCTGCCAGAGGACGTTGGTGACTTCCTCGCGCGGCCGGAGGTTCGGAACCGGGTCGCGGTGGCAGTCGAGGCACCACTTCATGGTCAGCGGCGCCCCCTGGTACATGAGGGGCATCTTGTCGATCCGGCCGTGGCAGGTCGTACAGGCGACCCCCTTGGCGACGTGGATGCTGTGATTGAAGTAGACGAAATCGGGTAGATCGTTGACCCGGTTCCAGGTCAAGGGCTTGCCGTCGCGCCAGCTCGCCCGCACCGGCTCGAGCACCGCGGCGTTGGTCCAGATCTGATTGTGGCAGTTCATGCAGGTCTGCGTGGGCGGAATACCGGCCGAGGCGGCGCGTTCGACGCTGGTGTGGCAGTAGCGGCAGTCGATGCCGATCTGCGCCACGTGATGGTCGTGGCTGAACGGGACCGGCTGCTGCAGAATGATGCCTTCGCGGGTGACGTACCCGGAGTGGGCCAGGGTCCACAAGGCGTAGCCGCCCGCCGCGGCCAGGAAGAGGGCCACGAAGACCGATGCCCGAGCCAAGGCGTTCGCGCTGCGAGGGAAGATCTGCGCCATAAATTGTTAGCTCTTTCCGTTGTCGCGCACGTATCCAGGGCGCGCCGAGGGCGTGCGAATCGTCGGCGAAAAATTTCACATCGGTCGGCGGCTTGTCAAACTCCGCCTACCCGAACGGGCGGCGCCAACCCGCAACGAATGCCAGGCCCGCGCAAGCCTGCGGCGACCGATGGCTGGTGCTTCCGTCCGTCGACCGGCCGGGCCGGGATCGCGGCTGGGATAGGATTCGCGGCGTTCTTTTCGGGAGGCTTGGAATGAAGAAACGGCTCGAGAGAGTGCAGAGCCCGCAGCTGGGCAGGGCGGTGAGCCTCTGGAGCTACGGCCATTGGGGTCCGCCCCTGGTCGTCTTCCCGACTGCCGCCGGTTTTGCCCACGAATGGGAGGCGCAGGGCATGGTCGAGGCGCTCGCTCCCTGGCTCGAGGCCGGCAAGCTCAAGCTCTATTGCCCGGAGTCGAACGTCGCCGAGGCCTGGACGAAGAAGGAGAACGACGCCGCCTGGCGGATCCAGCGCCATGATCTCTACGAGAAGTGGGTCGTCGAGACCCTGGTGCCGCACATCCGAGCCGACTGCAACAGTCCGGCAGGTAGCCAGGCGATGAGCCTGATGACCGCGGGAGCGAGCCTGGGCGCCTTCTACTCGGCGAATATCGCGCTCAAGCACCCGGAGATCTTCCGCTGGGCGCTGTGCATGAGCGGCCGTTACCTTATGACCCACTTCACCGAGGGCTTCTCGAACCTCGACGTCTACCTCAACAACCCGCTGGCCTACGTCCAGGGGCTCGCCAGCGAACCGCTCGACCGCGTGCGCCGCAACACCCGTATCACGCTGGTCTGTGGCCAGGGCGCGTTCGAAGAGGGCTGCATCGAAGAGACCCAGGCGCTCGGCGATCTCTTCGAAAGCAAGGGCATCCCGCACGACCGCGACATCTGGGGCCACGACGTCGCTCACAACTGGGCCTGGTGGAAGCGCCAGGCGCAATACCACCTCTCCCGCCGCCTCGGGGCTCCGCGCTGAGCCTCTAGCCCCTCTGGCTCGCGCCCATCGCCCTCTCCTGGCAGGGGTCCTGCACTCCCTGAAGGAAGCAGCCGGGCTGGCGGAGGCCAGGGCCTAAGAAAGGCCCATTCTCCGTGAGTCCAGCCATGCAGGACTCACGACGCGCAGCGCGCCGGAGCGCCAACCAGGAGAGAGTTATGAAGATTCTTCCTTCGTTTCGGATCGCAGTTGCCCTAGCCGCCGCCGCTATCGCTCCAGCCGTGGCGCAGCACGACCCGGCAGAGGTGGCCAAAGACCGCTGCGACTTGCAGCTCACCTACCAGATCTCGCGCGAGGCCGGCGGCAGCGTCCCGGACTCGGGCCTCGCCTATCGTCGGGCGCGCGTCACGCCGCAGTCGTCCACCCGGACGAGGGTCGAGGGCCCGGGCCTCTACCGCCGCGATCGCTACGATCGCGGCCGGCCGTACGACTACAAGTGCACGTTCAATCCGCGCACCGGGGTGGCGAAGGCGAGCTACCGCTGGACCGGGCCGGCTCAGGGCAACTCGGAAGACGGTTGGCCGGGAGGGGCCGGCTACGTGCCGCAGGGGCGCACGCTCTGGAGCGGCAGCGTCATCAGCTTCCACAGCGGAAAGGCGCTCGATGTCGCGGCGGGCAGCAACTACGACGGCGCGGCGGTGATCCAGTACACCTTCAATGGCTCTTCCAATCAGCTCTGGGACGTCATCGACGCCGGCCGCGGTCGCGTCGTCTTCGTCAGTCAGGACAGCAACAAGGTCCTCGACGTGCGCGGCGCCGGCGAGCGTGACGGCGATCCCGTGCAGCAGTTCCGCTACAACGGCAATGAGGACCAGCTCTGGCGCATCGAGCGGCTGGGCGGCGGCGCCTACCAGATCGTCAATTTCGCCAGCGGCAAGTGCCTGGACGTCGAAGGCGGCGGCCGCCAGGACGGCTCGCGCATCATCCAGTACAAGTGCCAGGGAGGCGAGAACCAGGCCTGGCGGCTGGGGAACTGACGGGGAGTTCGACAGCTGGGGCAGTCAAGAGCGACTCAGAGGTGGAGGTGGGCTCGAAGCAGGTGGTACAAGAGTCAGATTGAAAAGCTACTGCGCTTCGGCGTGCGTCTTCGGATCGAGACCATTAGAGTGGCGAGATGAGCCCCGAAGAAGCTTCCGGCGAGAGCGCAGCGATCGGCCTGCGGCGGCCGCACAAGAACCTCCTCGTCTACTACTTCCTCAACTCGTTGCTGTTGGGCCCGCTTTTCCCGGTTCTTTTCGTACCGCGGCTCTTCAAGTACCGTAGCCTCCGCTACCACCTCGATGGCGCCGGGCTCGCGGCGGAGTGGGGGATCCTGTTCCGCCACGAGATCAGCCTCTCCTACTCGCGCATCCAGGACATCCACCTCGCCAGCAACCTGGTCGAGCGCTGGCTCGGACTCGCCCGCATCCAGATTCAGACGGCGAGCGGCTCGAGCGGTGCCGAGATGACGATCGAGGGGCTGCCCGATTTCGAGGCGGTCCGCGACTGGATCTACACCCGGACCCGCGGTGCCCGGCGGCGGCCTGGGGCGGCGCCGGACGCCGGGCCCGCGGCGCTGCCCGAGGCCGAGCCGGTGGTGGCGGCGCTGCAGGAGGCGACGGCCGAGCTACGGCGGGTGCGCGAGATCCTCGAGGGAGTCGCGGCCATTCGGAAAGCAGAGCGGGCCAAGGCGGAGGGCGCTTCGTGAAGCGGCGCCTGCTGCGACTGCTGCGACTCGCCGAGCGACCCGAGCCGCCGCCTAGATCGGGCCCCACACTCGATGTCTTCCGGGCCTCGCCGCGCTTCTTTCAGCTCAAGGCGGCTGGCTGGGCGCTTCGCCAGACCGTGGCGCTTGCCGGCATCGTGCTCTCCCTCGCCTTCCTGGCCACCGTCGAGCAGGCGAGCGAGGGCTCCATACGCAAGGTGATGGCGAGGCTCGCCGAGCGAATCTTCCACATCGACCGGCCCGACCTCGCCGCCGACTACACCGCCGCGGTGTGGGACATTGTCCGCGCCCTCGAGCTCTTCGCCGTGGCCTTCTTCGTCGTCGGGCTGGCGGTGAGCTGGCTGCTCCTCCGGCTCGACTGGGAGGTGCGCTGGTACATGGTGAGCGACGAGAGCCTGCGTATCCGAGAGGGCCTGTTCCGCACCCACGAGCGGACGATGACGGTGGCCAACATCCAGAACCTCTCGATCCGCCGCGGACCTCTTCAGAAACTGCTCGGCATCGCCGACCTCGAAGTCCGCACCGCCGGCGGCGGCAACTCTTCCAGCGGCGAGCCCGGAGGCACCAGCACCAACCTCCACGTCGGCCGCTTCCGCGGCATCGAGAACGCCACCGCCCTGCGCGACCGCATCGAGGCATCGCTGCGCCGACACCGCGACACCGGACTGGGCGATCCCGACGATGCGCACCACGACCAGGCTCCGGCGGCGGGCGCGGCAGCTACGCCGAGCGTGGCGTACCCGTTGCCGGTGGTCGCAGCGGCCGAGGAGCTGCGCCGCGAGGCCGGCGCGCTGCGCGCTGCCGCGGAAGCATTCGCGGAAGCGTAAGGCCTGCCAGGCCCATGCATGCGGCGCCCGCAAGAGTGCTGACAAGAAAGCGGAAGAGGACGGCGCACGGGGGCGAGTGGGCGCATGCGGCTGGTTCTCCTGCCTTCACCTGAGAGAACGTAAGGCGGCGGCGGGAGAAAGGGTGGGGAGGAGGCGCCCCCGGCCGCAGGCTACACTTCGTACCCGTCCAGGGTAGGCCTCCGATCCGAGCACTGGATCCGAGCGGAAGCGATGGCACCCTTTCGATGAAGAAGCCGTTCTTGAGAGTCAAGGGAGAATCGACGATGAGGCGTTCCAGAGTCCTGACGGTGATGGCGCTCAGCTCTGCATCCGTGCTGTTTCCCGCACTCTTGCCGGCGCAGATCGAAGTGATTCCGGAGTCGGAGCTCTCCTCGGGCGCCAAGTTCGCGGTAGCCATCGAGGACGACGACCTTGACAAGGTGCGGGCCCTCCTCGATTCCGGCCTCTCCGCCGACACGCACATCGACTATGGCGAGAACTTCGAGACGCCCCTGATGAAAGCGGCGCGTGAGGGGACGGTCGAGATCGCCCGCTTGCTTCTCGCCCGCGGCGCCGACGTCAACGTCCAGGACGGCGAGAAGACGACGGCGCTCGAGGCGGCGATCAGCCGCGACCAGACGGCGATCGTCGCGCTCCTGCTCGAAAAGAAGGCCGATCCGAACTCGGTCAACAAGTACATGCAGTCGGCCTTGTCGAACGCCGCAGCCGCGGACAATCTCGAGGTCACCGAGATGCTGCTCAAGGCGAAGGCGAAACCCGAGCTCCCGGGGCTCGTCCTGACGCCGATGATGTTCGGCGCCTTCGCCGGCAACGCCGATCTGATCCGCTTGCTGGTGCGCTACGGCGCAGACGTGAACTACGCCTCGAAGGAGACCGGCCAGAGCGCTCTCACCAGCGCCATCAGCGCCGGAAAACCCGAGATCGTCGCGCTCCTCATCGAGCTCGGGGCGAACGTCAATCAGAAGATGCCGGACGGCGACACACCGATCAAGATGGCGAAGAACGGCGACCAGGACGACGTCGTCGCGATGCTCAAGGCGGCCGGTGCGAAGGAGTAGGCGGCTCGGCTCGCCGCGCTCCGCCGCGCTGGCGATGGCGCTGGCGGGCCTTCTCGCGCTCTCCGCCGGTGCGCAGGACGCCCCGCCCGACCGTTCCGGCGGTGACCAGATGGCCGCCTCCGGCGGAACCGCCGAAGGCTGGCTCGAGGTGGCGAGGGAGCGCACGGTGCTGCGCTACGCCTATGTTCTCGGTGAATCGGGCGACGGGGCGAGCGGCGAGCTGCGTGTCGTGCTCGCCGATCGCGAGCTCACGGAGGAGGCGCTCGTCAGCGCCGCGGCGCGCGATGCTCTCGCCGCTGCCGACGAGGCCCGTTCTCTCGTCGCGGGCCTGCCTGGAGATGCCGGGGGGATCGAGGTCTGGTTCCACCATCCGCGCCTGCCGCGCGGGATCTCGCTGCGCGGCCTGGCGCATTTCGCCCCCGAGAGCGAGAGCGTCGCGAGGCTCGAAGGTCGCCTGGTGCTCTCGGGTGAAGGGACGAACTTCGAGGTCTGGTTCTCGGCCCCGATCGTGCGCCGGGAGACCGGAGGCTGGCCGGAGATCGCGGCTGCCGCGCGGACACTGCCGCCCGAGCGCTCCTTCGACGACGTGTTCCGCGATGGCAGCGGCGGCGAGATCGACGCCGCGCTCGCCGTCTCGCCCGACCTCGAGAAAGTCGGCGGTGTCGGAGGGATGGACGGTAGTGGAGGGATGAGCGCGCTGGCGATCGCCGCCGACGCCGGCAACCTCGCGGCGATCACCCGGCTGCTTGCGGCAGGGGCGGCGCCGGACTACCGGGCCGACCGCTCGGCGATGTCGCCGCTGATGCTCGCCGCCGGCCGTCCGAATCCGGAAGTCGTGCAGGCGCTTCTCGCCGCCGGCGCCAACCCGAAGTTGCGCACCTCCTCCGGCTTCACCCCGCTCCTCCATGCTGTCCTCGAGTCGCAGGTCGAGAACGCTCGCCTTCTGGTCGAGGCCGGCGCCGACCTCACCCGCGACCGCGATCTCCTGCTCTCCACGGCGCGTGAAAAGGGCAGCGTCGCGATGACGACCTTCCTGGAGAGCACGGAACCTCCTCCAGCGGAGTAGCCGACAGTCGTCCGCAGCCGTTCGCAGTCGTCCGCTGCCGCCCAAGTGCCGGCGCCGCCGGCGCTTCAGTTAAAACGCGCGCGGTCGAGTCGCGGCACGACGCGCAAGGAGTTTCCGTAGTAAAGCTTCCGCAGCACCTCGTCCGGAAGAGCGAGGCCGTAGAGCTTCCAGAAGGCGTGGCGGCGGCGGTAGTAGGGGAAATAGTCGTCGGCGGTCTCGAGGACACGGAAGTAGGGCGGGTACTCGGACGGCTCCCACGAGTCCTTGCCGAACATCACGCGGTCCTGGTACTTGACGAGCCAGTCGTGGGCGAAACGCGGTTGCCTTCCGAGCTCGGCCAGGACCGCGCCGATCTCGGTCATCACGTTCGGCGCCTCGTCCATGAGTTTCCCGAGCCGCCCGAGGTCGTTGCCCAGCCAACCGAGATGGGCATTGATGAAGGTCGTCTTCGGGTTGGCGCGGAAGAGGTCGTGCTGCTCGCCGATCAGTTGCTCCCAAGGGGTGTTTTCGGCGGGATCGCGCCAGCGGCCAGGGACCTCGATCATCTCGTAGAGGCGCTCGTTGTGCTTGTCTTTCGACTGCCAGAACGGCGCTGGATCGGCGGTGTGGACCAGGACCGGAATCCCGAGCCGCCCGCAGGCCTCCCATATCGGTCGGAGGCGGGAGTCATTCACTGCGATCCGCTGGCCGGCGAAGTCCAGGGTGTCCATCCCCAGGCCTTTGTAGATCTTGAGCCCGCGCGCGCCGGCCGCGACGTCGGCTTCGAGCTCGGCAAGGGCGGCCGCGGGCCAGTCGGGGCCGCCGGTGCGCGAGAAGTCGACGTTGGTGAAATGCACGATCCGCCCTGGTGCCACGCGCTCCGTGAGGGCAATGGCGTCGAGCAGGTAGCGGCGCTCCTTGAGCCCGTAGCGCTGCTTGCCGTCCGCTCCGGTTCGGCGCTCGAAACCGCGCCCGGAGAGGTTGACCATCACTGCCATGTTGAGCTTGTCCATCTCGGCGACGATCTCTCTCACGCCGGCTTCGTCGAGGTCGAACTGGTGCGAGTGCACGTCGACGAACGGAAACTTCGCCCGCGGGACCGGATGCTCCGACACCTTGAGCGTCGACGGCGGGTCGTACTGCATGAACGAGAGCTGCGCCGGGTCGTCGGCAGATGCCGGCGAAGGCGGCGCTCCGCCCGGTGACTGGGCGAGCAGGCGCGTGGCGAACAGGGCGAACGGAACGAGCAGAGCGAACTGGGGCGATCGGCGCATGCGGCGATCCTAACCTCAGGCGCCGCCAATCCGTGGCCTCGCGCTCGTCAGTTCGGCTGGTTCATGTCCGGCATCTTCATGCCGGGCGCCATGAGCTCGGTTTCGGTGTAGCCGGGGGGGATGGCGAAGACCGCCGCCGGGACCTTCTCCTCCGCGAGCTCGGTCACCTCGAAGGTGGTCGTCGTCGGTTTGTCGCTGTTCTGCTTCGCCATCGACTTCGACATCATCCTGGCCATCATGCCGCTGCCGGTCATCTCGGTCTTGCTGGTCGCGACCACGATGCGCTTCAGCGGGAAACCGGTCTGGGTCTGCTTGGCGGCGTCGACGATTTTCTGCAGATCCGCCGGCAGGGCGGCGCCGGCACCCATGCCTTCGAACGAACGCATGATCTTCGGATCGATTTTCAGATCGGCGACCCAGACGTCTTCGGTCTGGTCGGTGGCGATCTCCATGTCCATGCCCATCCCCGGGCTCATCGTCATGGTGTAGCGGGTCCGCCAGCGGAAGTGCCGGGTCGGCCGGCCGAGGATCGTGCCTCCGTCTTCCTCGAGGAGCTTTTCGACGATCGGATCGGCGACCTTGCGCGGAACGCTGCCTTGCTGCGCATTGGGGTCGTTCCCGCCCATCATCTGCGACATCGAGCCCATCATCGCGCCGATGTCGAGTGTGGCGTAAGTCTTCTCCTTCGGGTTCACCAGCAGCACCGCATCGGCATCCGGCTGAATCAGAATGTAGCTGCCCGCCCCCATCATCGGATTGCCAGAGGCGAGGATCTCCATTTTGGCCCCGCCGGTGTCGATCGAGGTGCGCATCGTCATGTTCTGGAACTCGGCGGCCTCGCCTTCACCGCGAATCTCCTGCGTGAAGACGAGACCGGCATCGGCCGGGGCCGCCAGGCAGAGAGCGGGCACGAGGCCGAGCAGGAGGCGGTACGAAGAGCTGGATCGCGATCGTGGGTTCATGGCGGCGGGGGTCTCCGGGGATGGGGGTGGAGGGAATTGTACGCGCACTGCGGGGGCAGTTTCTCCGGCGCCTCGAGCGGGGTCTAAGATCTCGACATGCGCTCCTCGATCCCCTCGACCCTCCTGCTCGCCGGCGCCCTCGCCTGCGCTGCCCTCTCCTGCCAGCAGCTGCAGGCCGATCCGCCGCCGGCGAAGCCGGGGAACACCGCGAAACCGAGCGGAGCGAGCCCCAAGGTGGGTGCCACCATGAACCCGTCCGCCGCCTGGAAAGAGATCGACCGCCTGTTGGGCGAGCAGAAGCTACAGGAGGCCGCCGACCGGCTGGCGCCCCTGGTCGCGAGCGCGCGCGCCGCCGGCGACGAGGCGACCTGGGCGAAGGCCCTCGTGCGCCAGTCGCAGGTGCGGACCGCCCTGGGCGGTCTCGAGACCGCAGTCGAGGAGATGAAGGCGGAGGCCTGGCCGGCAGGTGCGACCGCCCGCGCCGCGGTCGAGCTCTACTACGCCCACGCCCTGCTCGAGTACCTATCGGGTTACGACTGGGAGATTCGCCAGCGCGAGCGCGTGGTCTCGGTGGCGCCGGACACCAAGCTCGACCTCAAGGCGTGGACCGCCGAGCAGATCGCCGCCGAGGCCGAGAGCAGTTTCCTCGCCGTCTGGGAGCGCCGCACGGAGCTGGGCAGCGTCGCGGTCGGCGATTTCCCCTACCTCCAGGCCAACGACTTCCCGAAAGGCATTCGGGATTCGCTGCGCGATGCCGTCTCCTACCTCTTCGTCGAGCGCCTGCTCGGCAATTCGAGCTTCTGGTCGGCGTCCGAGGCGAACGAGGTCTGGCAGCTCGATCTCGGGAACCTGTTGGCCGACGAGCCGCAAAGGACATTCGCACTCGGGGATGTAGCGGTGCATCCGCTGCTGCGCGCCGCCGTCGTCCTCGCCGACCTCGAGAGCTGGCACCGCAACCGCCGCGAGCTCGGGGCGGAGCTTGCGGCACGTCTCGCGCGTCAGCGGTTGCTTCTCGAACACCGTACCTCGGAGAGCGACCAGGCCCGCCTGCGCGCCGACCTCGAGCGCCGCCTGCCGCACTTCCGCACCGATCCCTGGTGGGCGGTCGGCATGGCGGAGCTCGCCGGCGAGGTGGATCGCACGGACAGCGATCCCGGGCGCCGGATCCGCGCGCGCGAGCTGGCTTTGGCAGGCGAGAAGGCGTTCCCCGGCAGCCGCGGAGCCCAGCTTTGCCGCGAGCTCCGGGCGGCGATCGAGGCTCCCGACTTCGCCCTCCAGATGATGGCCGTCGACGGCGCCGGCCGCCGTTCGATCGAGATCTCCCATCGCAACCTTGCACAGCTCCACCTGCGTGCCTACCCGGTCGACCTCGAGGCACAGCTCGCCCGCAAGGAGTTCCGCGGCCTTTTTCCGAACGACGATCGCGAGATCGAACGCCTGCTCTCGAGCGCTGAGCCGGCGGCCTCCTGGAGCGTCGCGCTGCCGCCGACCGCGGACTTCCAGACCCACCGCACCTTCGCGACGCCGCCGCTCACCCGCCCTGGTCTCTACCTCGTCATCGCTTCCGCGGAGCGGTCGTTCGCCAAGGCAGGCAACCGCCGGGTGGCGCTGCCGTTCACCCTGTCGAATCTGGTCCTTCTCGAAGAGAGCGCGCGCTTTCCCTGGGAGGTGCGGCTGGTCGAGGGCGGCGGCGGTCTGGCGGCGGCCGGAGTCGAGGTCACGCTCTATCGCAATACCTGGCGCGAGGCGCCGGCGAAGGTCGAAACGGCACGCACCGATGCCACTGGCCGCGCGAAGTTCGTCTCCTCCGGTGACCGCGGCTTCGCCAATTTCCTGCTGGTGGCAAGACGTGGAGGCGATATCGCCGTCGCGCAACGCTACGACGGAGGGCCGCAGGCGGAAGGATCCTCCCGCACCGGGGCTCTTGTGTTCACCGACCGGGCGATCTACCGTCCGCAGCAGAAACTCTTCTGGAAGATCCTCGGCTACACGAGCGGCCGCGGTCGCGGCGAGCTCGCCCCGGCTCCGGGGACGGCGGTCGCCGTCTGGCTCTCCGATCCGAACGGCGAGAAGGTGGCCGAAATGCAGGTCACGACCAATCGTTTCGGGACGGCGGCGGGCGAATTTCTGATTCCAGCCGGCAGGCTTCTCGGCGAGTGGACGGTTGAGAGCTCGCTCGACGGCGAGGCTGCGGTTCAGGTCGAGGAGTACAAACGACCGACCTTCGAGGTCGAGGTCGCCGCTCCCGAAGGCGAGCTCCGCTTGAACCGCCCGGCCGAGCTCACGGGCGAGGTGCGCTACTACTTCGGCCTGCCGGTCACCTCCGGCCGCGTCGCCTGGCGAGTGACCCGCCAGCCGGAGCTCCCCTGGTGGTGGCGCTGGTGGGGCCTTCCGGGTGGTTCGACCGAGGCGCAGCCGATCGCGAGCGGCACGACGACGCTGGCGGCCGACGGCACGTTTCGCGTCACATTCTCTCCCGCGGCCGACGAGCACGACAGGGCGAAAGGCCTCACCTACATCTATCGCCTGGAGTCCGACGTCACCGACGACGGCGGCGAGACCCGCACCGGCGAGCGCACCGTTCGCCTGGGCTGGTCGGCGGTCGAAGCACTGGTCGAGAAGCCGGCCGACCTCGCGGTCGAAGGTCGGGCGGCGACTCTCGTTCTCCACCGCCAGGATTTGAACGGAACGCCGCGACCCGGCGAGGGCAAGTGGCGGTTGTTGCGTCTCGAGCAGCCGGCGGTGGCTCAGCTGCCGGCCGACCTGCCTCTCGTTCCGGCCGGCGCCCCAGCGGAACCCTCGGATCGCTTCGCGACGCCGGGCGATCACTTGCGCCCGCGCTGGACCGGCGCGACGGAAGCCGAACGGGCGCTCGCCTTCTTCGCCGACGGCACCGTGGTCGCGACCGGCGACCTCCGACATGACGCCTCGGGCGAGGGCAGGATTCCGCTCTCCGGGCTGACCGCGGGCGCCTACCGTCTGCGCTACGAAACGCGCGACGCTTTCGGCGAAACGGCCCGCGCCCAGCTCGACTTCGTAGTCGCCGGACAGGTAACGCCGCTCGCCCTGCCGGCCGACATCGCGTTCGACCGCGCGCGCGCCGAGCCCGGCGACAAGGTCCGGCTCTGGTTTCACTCGGGTCTGAAGTCCGCGCCGGCCGAGCTCGAGCTCTTGCGGGGTGGAGAGCGCCTCTGGCGCCGTCCGGTGACGCTCTCCGGGTCGCAGTGGATCGACGTGCCGATTGGCGAAGCGGACCGCGGCGGCCTCGCCGCGCGCCTGACCCTTGTCGCGGATCATCAGTTCGTCACCCAGGGAGCGACACTCGACGTGCCGTGGAGCAACAAGGAGCTCAGCCTCCAGTTTTCGACCTTCCGCGACCGCTTGACACCCGGTGCGCGCGAGACCTTCCGCATCACCGTGAAGGACGCCCAGGGTCGCCCGGTCGAGGCGGGAGCTGCGGAGCTCCTGGCGTCGATGTACGACCGCAGCCTCGACCTCTTCGCACCGTTCTCGGCGCCGCGCCCGTTGGGCCTCTTCCCCAGCGGCGCCTTTTTCCCGCCGCTCTCGACCAACCTCGGGGCGAGCAGCCCGCTCTGGTATCGCGACGAATCCTGGGTGAAGCCGATGCCGGTCGACGCCCTCTCCGGCGACGCCTTCGTCGAGATCTCGCCCTGGGGGATCGGCGGGCCCGGCGGCGGACGCGGCGGACCGATGCGCCGGATGCAGAAGGGCGGCGTCGTCGCCATGGCGTCCATGGCCAGCGAGGGGGCGATGCAGGCGCCGGCTGCGGCGCCCGCCCCGCAGGGGATGGAGAGTTTGGACTCGGTCGCCGAGACCATCGCGGTGACGGGCGAGGCACGGACCTCGGCCGCGCCGCCGGCACTGCGCTCGAACTTCGCCGAGACCGCCTTCTGGCAGCCGCAGCTGCTCACCGGCGCCGACGGCTCGGCGACGATCGAGTTCACCGTCCCCGATTCGGTCACCTCGTGGCGGGTCTGGGTGGCGGCGCTGTCGCAGTCGCTCGCCTCCGGCTACGCCGAGAAGAACGCCGAGTCGGTGAAAGAGCTGATGGTCCGCCCCTACCTGCCGCGCTTCCTGCGCGAGGGCGACGTCGCCCAGCTCAAGGTGGTCGTCAACAGCGCCGGCGAAACGGCGCTCGCCGGCGAGGCGACGCTCGAGATCTTCGATCCCGAGACGAACGCCTCACTGCTCGCCGAGTTCGGGCTGACCGCGGAGAGTGCGAAGCAACCGTTCCGCGTTGAGCCGGGCAAGGGCGTCGATCTCACCTTCGGGCTCACCGCGCCGCGCCGGGTCGGCCCGACCGCCTTCAAAGTCGTGGCGACCTCGGGCAACCTCTCGGACGGCGAGCTGCGGCCGCTGCCCCTCCTGCCGTCGCGCCTCCACCTCGCGCAGTCGCGCTTCGTCACCCTGAAGGGCGCCGAGCGCCGCGCGATGACCTTCGACGACATGCGAAGGAGCGACCCGACGCGCATCGACGAGCAGATGGTCGTCACCGTCGACGGCCAGCTCTTCTACTCGATGCTCGACGCGCTGCCCTACCTCATCGAGTACCCGTACGAATGCACCGAGCAGACGATGAACCGCTTCGTCTCGACCGGCATGCTGTCGAGCCTCTTCGACCAGTACCCGGCCGTGGCGAAAGCGGCGAAGGAGATGTCCGCGCGTGACGAGCCGCTCGAGCGCTTCGATGCGGCGGATCCGAACCTGAAGATGGCGCTCGAGGAGACCCCCTGGCTGCGCGAGGCGCGCGGCGGCGACAAGGCCGGACAGGATTTTCTGCGGGTGCTCGATCCGGCGGTGTCGCTCGCCCAGCGCGACGGCGCGCTGGCGAAGCTCGCCCAGGCGCAACTGCCCAACGGCGGCTTCCCCTGGTTCGCCGGCGGCCCGGCGTCGCCCTACATGACGCTCTATCTCATGGGGGGCCTGGCGCGCGCCGCCGAGTTCGCGGTTCCGGTGCCGCGCGAGATGGTGCAGAGCGGCTGGCGCTACCTCGCGCGCGAAGCCAAGGAGGATTGGCTGCCGCGGGCGATCCAGGACGACTGCTGCTGGGAGCTGCTGACCTATCTCAACTACGTCGCCTCGTCGTATCCCGACTCGTCCTGGGTCGGGGAATTCCTGACCGACGCCGACCGCCGGAAGATCCTCGACTTCTCCTTCAAGCACTGGCGCGATCATCAGCCGCTGCTGAAGCTCCAGTTGGCGCTGACGCTCGAACGCATGGACCGGCACCCGGACGCCGTGCTGGTGCTGGCGAGCGTCATGGATTCGGCGAAGACGACCCGCGATGAAGGGACGTTCTGGCAGCCCGAGGATCGCGCCTGGCTGTGGTACAACGACCGCATCGAGACCCACGCCTGGGCGCTGCGGACGCTGATGGAGGTGACGCCCGCCGATCCGCGCCGCGACGGGCTCGTGCAGTGGCTCTTCCTCAACAAGAAGCTCAACCACTGGAAATCGACCCGCGCCACCGCCGAGGTGCTCTACTCGCTGGCGGCCTATCTCAAGGCCACCGGGACGCTCGCGGTGCGCGAAGAGGCGACGGTCGAGGTCGCCAACCAGACGACGACGTTCGTTTTCGAGCCCGACAAGTTCACCGGCAAGAAGAACCAGATCGTCGTCCCGGGAGAAAAGCTCGACGCGCAGAGGCGTCCGGAGGACGCTTCTGTCACCGTCGAGAAGAGGACGAAGGGGCTGCTCTTCGCCTCCGCGACCTGGCACTTCTCGACCGAGGAGCTGCCGGCCGAGTCGCGCAGCGATCTCTTCGGCGTCGAGCGGCGCTACTTCAAGCGCGTCAAGGTCGGCAGCGAGGTGACGCTGCTTCCGCTCGCTGCCGGCGGCAAGGGCGCGATCCTCGCCGTCGGTGACGAGGTCGAAGTGCAACTCTCGCTGCGTGCCAAGGCGGCGGCCGAGTACGTCCACCTGCGCGATCCGCGCCCGGCCGGGCTCGAGCCCGATCGTCCGGAGTCGGGATGGAAGTGGGATCTCGGCGTCTCGCGCTACGAGGAGACCCGCGACAGCGGCGCGAACTTCTTCTTCGAGAACCTGCCGGCCGGCGAGTACACCTTCAAGTACCGCCTGCGCGCCAATCTCGCCGGCGAGTTCCGCAGCGGCCCGGCGCAGGTGCAGTCGATCTACGCTCCGGAGTTCGTCGCCTACTCGGCGGGCGAGAAGCTCAGGATCGACGCGGCGCCGCGCTGACGGCCACTGGCCTCTAGGGCACGACGGCCGACCAACGGGACATGTCGGCGGTCTCGAAGCCGTCGAGGAAGGGCATGTCCGGCGCCAGCGGCGGAATCGCCGCGCGCACCCGGATGTCGTCCACGTACCAGCCGTCGAAGGTGAGACTCCCATCGCTGGTCAACCGGAAGCGCACCCGCGCCTGAGCGGCGCCGACGAGCGCGGGCACGGTGAACGTCTGCGCGGTCCAGGTCGTGTTGGTGCCGTCGTAGGTTGCGATCTCGATCCAGGTCGCGCCGTTGTCCGCCGAGACCTCGACGTGACAGAAGTCGTAGCCCAGTTCGGTCGCGTAGCGCTGCCAGAAGGAGAGCTCGACGCCCACCGCCGCGGCGAGGTCGAGCGGCGCCGAGGTCAGCGACGTGCTGAGGTTGTTGCCGTAGCTGCCGCTCGGGCTGTCGGTCCACGAGTGCGTCGGGCTGTGCGACTGCGTGGTCGTGATCGCCCACGGCGTCTGCGCCGTCCAGCCGAGGTTGCCGCTCTCGACATCGTCGTCGAGCACGCCCGCGTAGGGCACCAGCGCAAAGTCCTGGACGACCGTCTGCTGCGTCGCCAGGGTGACGCCGGAAGCGGTTGCCGGCGCGTGGTCGGCGGCGGTCACGATCACGTCGTAGGTCCCTTCGAGGACCTGGATCGAATAGGCGCCGGTGGCGGGCACGGTCGCCGTCGAGAACGGCCCGACGACGACGGCGGCCGCGAGCGGCGTGCCGCTGCCCATGGCGGTGACCGTGCCCTCGAGGAACGGCGCCGTGGCCGGGTCGATCACGGTCAGGAAGGCGGCCGAGAAGGCGCCCCAGTTGTTGGCGTTGTCGCGGCCGCGCAGGTAGAGCAGGTGCCGGCCCGAGGCGAGGCCGGTGGTGTCGAGGGTCACCGTCGCCGCCTCGACGGGCGAGTTGAAGGTGCCGTCCACCGCGCTCATCGCGACCGGTGTCCCGCCCGCCCAGGGCGGTGTGTCGAGGTAGAGCTCGGCGCCGGCGATCGGCTGCGACGGCTCGGTGCCGTCGGGGTCGAGGTAGCGCGTGTCGTCGAGCGTGGCGGTGATCACAGCCGGGTCGCCGGGCGCCACCGGCTGCGCGGGCGCAGTGACGTTCACCGCGTCCGGCCCGGCCGGGGTCAGGTAGGGCGTGCGCGGCACGCGCATGGCGTACTTGAGCATCGCCAGAGCGTCGGGCAGGACGGCGGACTCGAACGCTGCGCAACTCTCGAAGAAGTTGGTGCCCATCTCCCAGGTGTAGCCGGGGATGCCGAGGCGGCCGTACGAGTAGTCCTTGGTCGAACCGTCGACGAAATAGAGGCTGCCGACGCGGGGATTGAAACCCGAGAGATAGGCCCACTTGCGGCCGAGGCGCAAGATCTGCGCGCAGTTGGGCGGAAAGGATGGCGGCGCGCCGGTGCAGGTCGGCGTGGGGGTCTGACCCCAGGCCGAGAGGATCGCGTTGGCGTAGCTGTGCAGGTCGACGTAGATGCCGGAGGCGTTGTCCGGCACCGGCGTGACCAGGTCGTCGACCGGGCGCCAGTCGGTGAAGACGGTCGCCATGTAGGCGGCGAGCGCCTGCGTCTCGGGCTCCGAGGCGGCCGCCGAACCTCGGTAGGTCTCATCGCACGACGCCCCCGAGGAACCGCCCCACGCCCCCCAGTAGAAGTCGAAGTTGCGGTTGAGGTCGACGCCGAAGCTCGCCCCGCAGCTGTCGTTGTGCCGGTTCTTCCGCCAGAGGTTGGCTCCCTCGGCGACTTTGCGCCCGTCCGGATTGGCCTGCAGCACGATATGGATCTCGTGGTGGTCGAGCACCCAGGTGGCGTCGGCGTCGAGACCGTGGGCGCCGACGATCCACTCGGCGAAGCGCAGCGCCGCCTCGGCGGTGGTGTACTCGCGGGCGTGGATCGCCGCGCTGACCAGGAGCACCGGCTTCGGCCCGGCGACCGCCGAGTTGGTGAGCGCGAGCGCCAGCAGGTCGTAGCCCGGCTGCCCGCCGGCGGTGACCTTCTCCCAGGAGTCGCCGACGTCCGCGATCGCGGCGAGCGTCGGGTGGGCGGCGACCAGCGCCTGCGCGCCGGCGAAGGTCTCTTCGACCGTGCGGTAGCAGGGGAAGTTGGGGATCGACCCGGGGTGATCCGCGTCCGGCTGTCCCGACTCGGCGAGGCGGATCAGCGCACTCGCCTCCTCGTCCACCTCGACGAAGAAGCCGAGCGCCGCGAGCCTCGCCAGCTGATCGATGTCGACGACGATGCGGACGAATCCCTTGTTGCGGTCCACTTGCATGTGGTCACCCCACGAGGCGACCTCGCGGATCATGACCTCGTCGCCGAACCAGGCGCGCACCATCCAGGGACCGGCGCCCGCGAAGCCTTCGGCTGCGAGCGGTGCCGCAGAAGTGAGGAGGGCCGCGAGAAGCGCCGCCAGGCGGACGGCGGCGAAGGCGGGGCGCGGGGATCGCATCGAAATCATCGCTGACTCTCCACGCTTGCGACGCGATCGCGCCGCGGATTCAGGGTACGGCCGAAGACCACTGCAGCATATCGCCGCTCTCGAAGCCGTCAAGGAACGGCATCGGGTCGGCGAGGTCGAAGGTCGCGGTCGCCGCGTGGCCCTGGCTCATCGTCAGATTGCAGACGCCCGCTCCGTCGCAGTCGCCTGACCAGCCGGTGAACGCCCAGCCCGCCATGGGCGCGGCGGAGAGGATCACCGGTGCGCCGTAGGCGAAGCTCTCGGAGCAGACGCCCGGGCAGGAGATTCCCGCCGGGCTGCTCGTCACCGTGCCTGAGCCGACCACGGAAACGGTCATGGCCTGGGGCGCCTGCGGCGGCAGCCAGGCGAGCACGATGTCGTCCACGTACCAGCCGTCGCGGGTGACCGAGAAGTCGGAGCTGAGCCGGAACCGGACCCTGGCCTGCGCCACGCCGTCGAGTTGCGGCACCGCGAGCGTCACCGGCTGCCAGTTCGGCCGGTTGCCGTCGTAGACCGCGACCTCGGTCCAGGTCGTGCCGTTGTTCGCCGACACTTCGACATGGCAATAGTCGTAGGTTGCCTCGGTGTCGTAGCGGTGCCAGAACGAGAGCTGGATCCCCAGAACGCCGGTGAGGTCGAGCGGCGGCGAGGTGAGCGAGGTGTTCACGTTGTCGATGTAGTTGCCGACGCTGTCGGTCCACGAGTGGGTCGGACTGTGCGACGACGAGGTCGTGACCGACCAGGCTGGCGAGCCGGTCGTCCAGCCGATGTTGCCGCCCTCGACGTCGTCGTCGAGCACGATCGCGTAGGCCTGCAGCACGAACTCCTGGACCCAGGTCTGCTGGCTCGCCAGGACCGCGCCCGCGGCGGTCACGCTCGCGTGGCCGGGCGCCGACGCCGTGATGTCGTAGGTCCCCTCGGGGACCTGGATCGAATAGGCGCCGGTGCCCGGGTCGGTGGCGGTCGCGAACGGCCCGACTGCGACCGTCGCTGAGAGCGGAGTCCCCGTACCAGCCTCAGTTACCGTCCCCTCGACGATCGGCGCCGTCGCCGGGTCGATCACGGTCAGGAAGGCGGCCGAGACTGCGCCCCAGTTGTTCGCGCTGTCGCGACCGCGGACATAGACAAGGTGCCGCCCGGAGGCGAGGGCGGCGGTAGCGGCGCCGTCGAGCGTCGCGGTCGCGGCTTCGACGGTCTCATTGAAGGTGCCGTCGTCGGCGCTCATCGCGAGCGGCGTCCCGCCCGCCCAGGGCGGCGTGACCAGGTAGAGCTCGGCGGCGGCGATCGGCTGGACGGGCTCGCTGCCGTTGGCGCTCGAGGAACGGGTTTCATCCAACGTGGCGGTGATGTCCACCGCGTCGCCCGGCGCGATCACACCCGGAACGGCCGCGACGGCGACCGCATCCGGGCCGGCCGGGGTCAGGTAAGGCGTGCGCGCGACCTTCGCCGCGTAGCGCAGGGCCGGAAGGTTGCCAGGAAGGATATTGCTCTCGAAGAAGCTGCAGCTCTGGAAGAACTCTGTACCGAGCTCGAAGGTGTAGGCGGCGACCCCGAGGTCGCCGTAGCCGAAGTCGTCGGTGGTGCCGTCGGTCACATAGAGGCCGATCGACTGCTCGGGGTAGTAGCCGTTGAAGTAGGCGAACTTGCGGCCGAGCGTGGTGAGCGCGGTGGCGTTGGGGGCCGGGGTGCTGGTGAAGCCCCAGGACCAGAGCACCAGCTCGCTGTAGCTGTGGATGTCGAGGTAGACGCCGGTGGCGTCGGGCGGCGCGGGCTCGTTGAGCCCGGGCAGCCGCTGGTCGGGAAAGTTCGCCTGCAGATAGGCCTGGACCGCCTGCACTTCGGGCTCGGAGCCGGCGGCGGCGCCGTGAAAGGTCTCGCCGCATGGATTGCTGTCCGAGCCCCCGCAACAGTTCCATTGGAACGAGAAGTTGCGGTTCAAATCGGCGCCTCGGCTGTCGGTATTGGCGCAGTAGTTGTTGTTGGTGTTCTTGCGCCAGAAGTTGTCCGCCTCGGCGCGCTTGCGCCCATCCGGATTGGTCTGGAGCAGCAGGTGGACTTCGTGGTGGTCGAGCAGCCAGGTGGCGTCGGCGTCGACGCCGTAGCCGTTGACCAACTCCTCGGCAAAGCGGGTCACCAGCTCCGCGGTCGTGTACTCGCGGGCGTGGATGGCGCCGTGGGCGAAGAGCCGTGGCTTCGGGCCGGGGATGGCCGAGTTGGTGAGCCGGATCACCAGCAGGTCGTAGCCCGGGTTGCCGCCGGGCGTGAACTTCTCCCAGCTGTCGCCGATGTCGACCACCGTGGCGAGCGTCGGGTGCGCGGCCGCGAGCGCCTGGGCCGCGGCGAAGGTCTCCTCGACCGTGCGATAGCACGGGAATCCCGGGATGCCGGCCTCCGGCGCTTCGCCACGCGCGGCGCGCTCGGTGGCGCGCCGTTGCGCCTCCTCGGCGTGGCGGATCCAGGAGGTGAGCTCTTCGTCCACCTCGACGAAGAAGCCCAGAGCGCGCAGGGCGGTCACGCGCGCGGCGTCGGCCTCGATCGACAGAAAGCCCTTTTCCCGATGGTTGCGATAGTGGTCGCCCCAGGAGGCGACCTCGCGCAGCATGCTCTCGTCACCGAACCAGGCGCGGACCATCCAGGGTCCGCTACCGGCGAACGGATCGTCGGGCGTTTCGAGGCCGCCGAGCAGCGGGCTGGCGGACAGCAGCAGGATTGCGATCAGCGGCGCGCGAAGGAACAGCTTCCCGAGAGGAGTATCCACAAAGCGAAGTATAAACCCGCCCGCTTGCCGCGCCGGCAGTCCTCAGCCAGCTGGCGAGGTCTCCCGTGCCGGGACGCTCTCGGTGGAGGCGGGAGCACCGGGGACTCGCGGGGCGCTCGGAAGCGTCGACCCGAGCATTCCCTCGGCGATCCGGGCCCACAGCCAGCCCATGCCGTTCTGCAGGTGGAGCGCCAACTGGCGCTCGAGACCGGCGGCGCCCCAGGCGGCGAGAAAGGTCGCGAGCAGGATCGCCAGGCCGATCTAGACGATGGTAAGCGGCACCCCGGCCGAGATCCCCACCGTCAGCCCCACGAAGTAGGCCAGCCCGAGGGGAAAGCCGAGCCAGAGATAGAGCAGATTGCCGTAGGTGCGCGGCCGCACCGCGACGGCGAAGAAATCGGTCCACGAGAGCTGCCGGGTTGCGCTGGTCATGACGTACCCCCTCGCACCTCTCTACGCGGCAGGCGGGGTCCGGTTTCGGCCGCCGAGCCCGCGTCCGGACCTCTTCCCCGCCCGAAGGGTGGGCTCGCCGCGCAATTCCTTTCCCGTAGAATCCTTCGGCCATGAAAAAAGCCCAACATGTTGCCGTCACCGGTGCTGCCGGGAATATCGGATACGCGATCCTCTTCCGCATCGCTGCGGGCGACCTCTTCGGACCGGATCAGCCGGTCGTCCTGCACCTCATCGAGATCCCGCCGGCGCTGCCGGCGCTTGCGGGCGTCGCGATGGAGCTGCGCGACTGCGCTTTCCCGCTGCTCGACGGCATCGTCGCCACGGCGGACATCGACGAGGGCTTCAGCGACGTCGACGTCGCCTTTCTGGTCGGCGCCCGGCCGCGCGGGCCGGGGATGGAGAGGAAGGACCTGCTGTCCGCCAACGGCGCCATCTTCGGGCCGCAGGGCAAGGCCATCGCGGCGCGCGCCTCGCGCGACATCCGCGTGCTGGTGGTCGGGAATCCCGCCAACACGAACTGCCTGATCGCCGCCTCGAACGCTCCCGGCCTCGACCGCCGGCAGTTCCACGCCATGACGCGGCTCGATCACAACCGGGCGCTGTCGCAGCTCGCCGAGAAGTGCGGCGGACATGTCAACGACATCCGCCGGCTGACGATCTGGGGCAACCACTCCTCGACCCAGTATCCGGACCTCGCGAACTGCACCGTGGATGGCAAGCCCGCGCTCGGGCTGGTCGAAGAGAGCTGGTATCGCGAGACCTTCATTCCGACCGTGCAGCAGCGCGGCGCGGCGATCATCAAGGCGCGCGGCGCTTCGTCGGCGGCCTCGGCGGCCTCGGCGGCGCTCGACCATGTGCGCGATTGGGTGCGCGGCAGCGCCGCAGGCGACTGGGTCTCGATGGCCGTGCCCGCCGACGGCAGCTATGGCGTTGCGGAGGGGGTCGTCTACTCCTACCCCTGTGTCTGCAAGGGGGGCGACTACGAGATCGTCCAGGGCCTGGTGATCGACGAGTGGAGCCGTGGCCGGATGGACGCCAGCGACCGCGAGCTGCGGGAAGAGCGCCTGGCGGTCGAGGAGCTGCTCGGCTGAGTTCGCCGGCCGACGGGTCGGAATTTTGTCAAAACCGCATTTTCCGCTAGACTCACGGCATGCGTGGGCGCGACGGATCTTCTCGAGGCAAGGCGCCTGCAGCCGCGTTTGCGCTAGCGGCCTGCTGGCTCCTGGGCCTGGGCGCAGGCGCGGCCTTCGCCGAAGGCAACGCGGCGCTGAACGGCCCCGGCGAGCTGCAGCCGATGCGCCTCGTGCTCGGCGATTTGACCATCGGGTCTCCCGCAGGCTGCTCGGTAGCCTATGCGCTGCAGGTGCTCACCGAGGTCGGGACGGGCAGCGACGAGTTCGAGCTCCAGGTTTACGATGACGCCGCTCTGGTACAGGTCGTGGCGCTCAGCGCCTCCTCCGACGGTCTGCTCCACGACTTCTCGGGCACGATCGAGCTCGACCAGCCGGTCTCGCAGGCGAGCCCCGGTATCGGCGTCTACCTGGTCGACTCTGGAACGATCCTCGACTTCGCCGACCCGGTGAACGCCACCTGCGGCATCGCCGAGATCCCGACGCTCGATGCGATCGGCGCCTGGATTCTGGGGGGCCTGCTCCTGGCCAGCGGCTTTTTCGTTCTGCGCCGGCCTCGCCGGTCTTTCTAACTCCCCAAGCCACTCTTCGCTCCCTTGTCGCGGCCCGCCGCCGGGCTTGGGACAGGTAGGGTCCGCACTTCAGGGTCTCTTGCCGGCGGCGTAACCGGTCATCTCGACGAAGCCGTGGCCACCGATCGGTTTGCCATCGCTCTTTCCCTGCACCTTCACCGCGCCTTCCCAATACCGCACGGTGACGGCGAGCTCCTGGTTGGCGACTCGGGGAGTGAGCTCGAGCTCGAGGTCCTCGCTGGGAACCCGGAGGCGCCACTTCGCTGGATAGATCGCGCCAGTGGGGCTCTGCCAGGTCGAGAGCGACGTGAGGTCCACGTCCCCGGCGGCGAGGGTGCGCGTTGCGCCGTCGGCGGCGACGAGACTGCCGCGGCTCCACGGATTGGCGGCGCCGTCCTTTCTTCGCAGGCGATAGAACATGAGCTCGCGGCCGTCGTCGAATTGCAGGGCGAACCAGTCCCAGCCGGCGACGTCGGTTCCGAGGGCGCTCGTCGACCACTCGCGGTCGAGCCAGGCCTCGCCGGTCACCGCGATCGCCTCGCCGGCGATCGTCACCGTGCCGCGGGTCGCCAGGCGGGAGAGAGAGTAATAGTAAGAGGCGTTGCCGGGCTCCGGACCCTTTTGCGAAAGACCGCGGTCACCCTGGAGCACGGGCGCCTTGCCGGCTTTGAGCTCGAGGTCGACCGCGAAGGCGTGGTCTCTCGCGCGCAGGCGCAGGGGAGAGAATTCGTTTCCGGCAGGGGATGTTGAGGCGATCGACCAGTCCTCGAGGGCGACGCGGAAAGGCACGGCGGCGACGCCGGCGAGGCCGACCGCTTCGCGCGCGAAGCGCTCCGCGTACCGGAAGGTGCCCGCCGCCGGGTCGGAGACTGCGAAGTGCGCCATCCAGACGTGAGCGCTTCGCCACCGGGATGGGCTGGCGAACGATTCGGGGTTCAACGCATTGCGGAAGAAGGTGAGCTGAACTCCGAAGGCGCGACCGTCAGCGGCGAAGAGGTTGCCGGTCACGTACCACCACTCGGTGCGGAAGCCGTCGTGGGCACCGTGGTCGGCGGGGAAGGTGAAGTCGCGCGGCGTCGTGGCGCGAGCGAAGCGCTCGTCGTCCTTGCTCAGTCCACCGCCGAGCGCTTCGGAGATGTCGAGCTCGGCGGCGATCGTGGCCGGGCGCCGGGCGCGGCGCTCGAGTGCGATCGCCAGCGCGGTGAGCGCGACGACGAAGAGGACAAGGGCGAGCAGGAGTCGGCGGGGTGTGCGCACGGTCACTCCTGCTTCAAGGCGAGCGCCGGATCGGTGCGCCCGAGCCGCCACGCCGGAATGAGCCCGGCGAGAAGCGCCGCGGCGAGGGCGAGCAGCATCGCCTCGACGAACGGCCGCGGCGTCCAATCGATCGCCATCGACCAGCCGAACGAGCGCCGGTTGATGACGTGCACCATGAGCGCGGCGAGGAGCGCGCCGAGAGGCAGCGAGAAGAGCCCGGCGGCGAGACCCATCCAACCGGTTTCGGCGGCGACGAGGCGGAGAAGCTGACTGCGGGTGAGGCCCTGGGCGCGCATGACCGCGAGCTCCCGTCCGCGTTCGAGCTCGAGCGCGGCGAGGGCGGCGAGGATGCCGAGGAAGGCGACCGCGATCGCCAGCAGGCGCAACACGCCGGTGATGCGAAAGGTGCGATCGAAGATCTCGACCGACATCTGCTTCAGGAGGCGACTCGACTGCGCGCTGAGCTCCCCTTCGGGAGCCGCGCTTTCGACCGCAGCCTTGAGCTGCTCGAGGTCGGCACCGGGCTCGGCGAAGACCGCCAGCACCGCGACCCCGGGCTCGCCGAAATGGAGGCGGAAGGAGTCCGCCGCGAGCATCACGACGCCCTGGTCCGAGCCGTAGTCGTAATCGATCCCGGCGACCCGGAACGACTGTCGCCCGTTCGTCGTCGCGAGCTCGAAGCGGTCGCCCAGGTGGAGGTTCCGGCGATAGGCGAACGGCTCGGCGAGGATCGCGGCGTCGCTGGTCGTGGTGAGGTCGCGCCAGACGCTCGCGAGATCCCCCTCCTTGAAGTGCATCGCAGCGAGGCTCTTGCGGTCGAGGTCGATGCCGAACACCCGCGCCGGGAGCTCCCCCGGGCTCTCGATCTGGGTCATGCGCAGGGTGTTGATCCGTTCGACGCCGGGGAGAGCGCGGATCCGTTCGACCGCTTCGGGCGAGATGCGCAGGTGCGCGCGGCTCGGGACCTGGGTCGGAGTGCTGACGTAGAGGTCGCCGATCAGCGCGCCTTCGAGCCAGATCTGCACCGTAGTGCGGAAGCTCCCGATCATCACCGCGATGCTGATCGAGACCGCGACGGCGAGGGTCAGGGCGGCCACCGCGACGCCGGTGCGCGAAAGCGACGCCGCCACGGCGCGCGCGCCCATGCGGCCGAAAAGACCGATCGCGCCATGGAGGCGCCGCCAGCGGCGCGGAACCGAGGCGACGGCGCGCATGCTGAGGGCGAGAGCGCGCGGCACGAGGAGCGAGAAGCCGACCAGGACGAGGAAGAAACCGCCGAGCGAGAGCGGCAGCGACTGTGTCGCCAGGGCGAGGGCGAGGCCGCCCGCGACGCCGAAGAGAAGACCGAGTCCGACCGCGCGCCCGGCCAGCCGGCCGGCGCGGCTCTCGAGCTCGGAGCGCAGGAGTGTGGCGCGCGGCGGGGCGTTGGCGGCCTCGAGCGCCGGCGGCAGCGCCGCGGCGAGCGACGCTCCGAGCCCCAAGAGGCCGCCCTTGAGGAGGGAGAGCGGTGAAAGGGCGAAGCTCCCGGTGGCGAGCGTGAAGTAAAGATCGCGAATCGTCTGCAGCACGAGACCCATGAGCCCCCGCCCGAGCACGATTCCGAGGAGCAGCCCTAAAGCGCTGCCGACGATGCCGAGCACGGCGGCCTCGGTGAGGACGAGGGTCAGAATCTCGCCGCGCCGGACGCCCAGGGCGCGCAGGCGTCCGAAGAGCTCGCGGCGCTGGACGACCGAGAAGGTCATCGTGTTGTAGATCAGGAACGTGCCGCACAGCAGAGCAAGAAGCGACAGGGCGCGAAGATTGAAGCGAAACGCCCGCGTCATCTGCTCGAGCGTTTCGGGGCGGGCGGCCGAGCGCGAGAGGTGCACGCCCGGCGGCAGGAGCGCCGTGATCTCTCGCCGTGCCCGCTCGCCCGCCTCGCCCTCCGGCAGGGCGAGGTCGATCCGGGTGAGCCGCCCCGGAAGGTCGAGAATCTCCTGCGCGGTCGCGATGTCGACCAGGGCGAGATTCGATAGCGCCTCGCGGGCGGCGGCGTCGGCCGGCTGCAGGGTGCCGACCAGGATCAGCCGCTCGTGACGCGCGCCCACCCGCACCGCGAGGCTGTCGCCGATCTCGAGCCCGAGCCGCTTCGCGGTCGAGCTTTCGAGCAGTGCCGCACCGGGCGTCGTCAGGAACTGGGTGAGGTCCTTGCCGGCGGCGAGCGCTCCGCCCAGATAGCTGCGCAACGGCGCCTCGCTCCACGGATCGAGCCCCAGGAGGCGCAGGACGGGGGCGGAGCGGGCGGTCGAGCTGCCGCTCGCCGGCGCTTCCGCTTCGTGGCCCTCTGCCGGTGCGAGGACGACGAAGTCCTCGACGACCGGCGCGGCGGCGCGGAACCCCGGGATCTGGTCGGTGCCGATCCGCACCCGGGCGAAGAGCGCCTCGTCGAAGCCGTTCGAGTCGCCGGTGATCTGGTCGGTCGCGGCGCCCGCCGTGGCGTCGGTCGCCACCGTGAAGGCGCGCCGGGCGCTCTCGTTGGCGAGATCGATCGCCACCACGACCGCAACGCCCAGTGCGACCCCAGCGAGGGCGAGCCCGAATTGCGCCGGATGGCGCAGGTGATAGCGGCGGCTGGCGCGTCCGAGCAGGGTCAAGCGAGGGAACTTTCGCGCCCGGCGGTCAAAGCGCCGCCGGGCGCTGGGCGCGTTCGACGAGTCGGCCGTGGTCGAGGGTCAGCACGCGGTCGGCGATCCCCATGACCTCGGGGCTGTGGGTCACCATGACCATGGTCTTGCCGGCGCGGCGGGTGAGACGGTCGAGGAGCTCGAGGACCTCGAGCCCGGTCTCGAGGTCGAGATTGCCGGTCGGCTCGTCGGCGAGGACGAGCGCCGGATCGTCGGCGAGGGCACGGGCGACGGCGACCCGCTGCTGCTCGCCGCCCGAGAGCCGGTCGGGGAACTGCCCGGCGCGGTCGGCGAGCCCGACCTCTGCGAGAAGTGCGAGAGCCCGCTCGCGATTCGCCCCGGTTGCCCGCCCGGCGAGCTCGAGCGGCAGCAGGAGGTTCTCCTCGACGGTGAGCGTCGGCACGAGATTGAAGAACTGGAAGACGAAGCCGATGCGGTCGCGCCGCATCACCGTGCGCTCGTCCTCGCTGAGCCGCCCGAACTCCCGCCCCTCGAGCAGCACCTCGCCCGCGGTCGGCAGGTCGATGCCGGCGATGAGGTTCAGCAGGGTCGACTTTCCCGAGCCGCTCCGACCGAGCAGGACTACTAGCTCCCCGGGAGCGATGGCGCAGGAGACGCCGTCGAGGACAACACGCCTGCGGCCGGCCTCCATGAAGCTCCGCTCCACCGCACGGAGCTCGATCACGGGGACAGGAGAAGCCATCGAGGGACTCTACGGTACCGAACGGATTTCCGATGAAGGAAGGTCAGCGATCTCGATAGGCCTCGCGTCGATGGGCGACGCGTACCACGAGCACGACGAGCCGGCGGTCTTCGATCTCGTAGAGCACGCGGTAGTCACCGACACGAATGCGGTAGGCGTTCTCCGTCGCAGACAGTTTCTTGCAGCCGTTCGGTCGCGGTGTCTCGGCGAGAGCGTCGATCGCGAGTCGGACCCTGCGTCGCGCTCCGGCATCGAGCTTCTCGAGTTGACGCGCCGCCGCGGGAATGACGAAGACGGCGTGAGCCATCGCGGGCTACTTGGCGCGCAGCTTCGTCTGTATCTGGCGCCAAGGAATGGCGGCTTCGCCGCTCTCCTCGAACTGCCTTTTCGAGGAGCGGAAGGCCAGGAGGTCTTCTGCATCCTCGAGACTCTCCAGGAGCGCCGCATCTTCGATCGAAACGACGTAGGCAATCGGCTTGCCGTGGCGATGAATCGCCACGCGCTCCTTCGCAAACGCAGCGCGATTCAGCAGGTCGGAGAAATTCTCCCGCGCGGAGCGGGACGTCAAGGGTGCGGTATCGCTCATCTCGTTTGCCTCCGAGGCGAAGGATACATCAAGTACATTGTGTACGCAAACGCCGGATAGTACACCTCTCTGCGATCGGTGATAAACCGCGCCGGTGTCGTGGGAAGCGCTCTCTCTCCCCGCCCTCTCGCCGTGCTCCCAAGCCTTCTCGGCGTTCGACGCGACGACGAGGAGGGCTCGATCGCCGCGAGATCGCGCAGAGCCTCCACCACACGGTCCAGGTTGCGGTCGGCGTAGTCGTGGACGAGCAGGTGACACGCATGTCGAGAATGTGTGAACCTGCCGACCACTCTCGCACTCCTCCGGAGCCAGGCGCAGGTTTCGCCGCTAGTCGTACCGCTCGGCGACGACGGTCCTTGCTGCCGGCCGGCGGCGAAGAGCCGGTGCAGTCCAGCGATTGGCGATAAGCTCCGCCGGTGTCGTCGGCAGCGCTCGCTTTTCCCCGCCTGAGAGATTGGGTCGAGCTCACCAAACCGCGGATCACGCTCCTCGTCACCCTGACCACGGCGGCGGGATTCGCGCTGGCGAGCGAGCGACCGCTCGACCTACCGCGTTTCTTCGCGACCCTGGTGGGCACGGCGTTGGTCGCCGCGGGCTCGGCGGCGTGGAACCAGTACGTCGAGCGCGAGACCGACAAGCTGATGCGGCGCACGGCGACGCGGCCGTTGCCGGCCGGGCGGATGCTGCCCGGCCAGGCGTTGGCCTTCGGTGGCCTGTTGTCGGTCTCCGGGCTCCTCCTGCTCTGGCTGTTGGTGAACCCGCTCACCGCGGCGATCGGCCTCGCGACGCTCGCCGCCTACGTCATGGTCTACACGCCGATGAAGCGCAAGAGCTCGCTCGCGACCCTGGTCGGCGCGATTCCGGGCGCCGCGCCGCCGGTCATGGGGTGGACCGGCGCCGCCGGCGAGATCGGTCTCGGCGGCTGGCTCCTCTTCGCCATCCTTTTTCTCTGGCAGCTGCCGCACTTCCTGTCGATCGCCTGGCTTTATCGCGACGACTACCGGCGGGCGGGGATGCCGCTGCTGACGGTGAACGATCCCGACGGCCGGGCGACCGGTCAGCAAGCAGTGCTCTACGCCGTGGCGCTGGTGCCGGTGTCGCTCATGCCGTCGGCCGTCGGCATCACCGGCGCCGTGCATCTCGCCGGCGCGCTGCTCTTCGGCCTCGCCTTTCTGGCGAGCGCGGTGCTCTTCGCGCGCCAGCAGTCGGTGACCACGGCGCGCCGCCTCCTGCTGACTTCGGTCTTCTATCTCCCCGCGGTGTTCAGCGTCGCCGTCGTCGACCACCTGTTCCTGCGATGAATAGCGGGATGCGAAGCGCGGGTGTCCGCCTCGGCGGCCTCGCCGGCCTGGCGATGCTGGCGGTCGTCTCCTGTCGCGCGCCCGAGCCGCTGCCGGTGCTTTCGGAGCTCCCGGATTTCGCGCTGATCGAACGCAGCGGCACGCCGCTCGACAAGGCGACGCTCGCCGGCCGGCCGGCGATCGTCGATTTCATCTTCACGCGTTGTCCGGCCTCCTGCCCGCGTCTCACCGCGCGGATGAAAGAGCTCGAGAAGCGGTTGCCGGCGAGCTCGGCAGTCCGCCTGCTGTCGATCACGGTCGATCCCGAGCACGACCGGCCCGAGGTGCTGACGCGCTACGCCGAGGGCTGGCAGGCCGGACCGCGCTGGCTCTTCGCCACCGGCGAGCGCGCGGCGATCTGGGAGCTGGTGCGCCAGGGCTTCCTGCTGGCGGTCGAGGCGACGCCCGAGGACACGACCTCGCCGATCCTGCACAGCAATCGCTTCGCCCTGATCGACCGCGAGGGCCGCCTGCGCGCCACCTATCAGGCACTCGAGGAGGATGCGCTCGATCGCATCCTCGCCGATCTGGAAGCACTCGAGGCGGAGAGGTGAGGAAGAGATGAACCTGACGCTGCGCGATCTGCCGACGCTCAACGCTGCGCTCAACGCGACTGCGGCGGTGCTGCTCGTGCTCGGTTGGGGGCTCATCCTGCGGCGCAGGGTCGACGCCCACCGCCGCGCCATGCTCTCGGCGTTCGGCTGCTCGATCGTCTTTCTGGTGTCGTACCTCATCTACCACTTCCAGGTCGGCTCGGTGAAGTTCCAGGGCACCGGCACGATCCGCACCGTTTACCTGACCATCCTGCTGACCCACACCGTGCTCGCCGCCGCGGTGCCGTTCCTGGCCGTGATCACCCTGTCGCGCGCTCTCGCCCGGCGCTTCGACCGCCACAAGCAGATCGCCCGCTGGACCCTGCCGATCTGGCTCTACGTCTCGGTCACCGGCGTGGTGGTCTACTGGATGCTCTACCAGATGCGCTTCTGATCGACGGCGATGTCGCCGGCATCGGCGGCATCGGCGGGGGACGAGAGTGCCTCCTCGCCGTTCGCCGGCAGGGCATCCTCGACCGCCTCCGGCACCTCGGCCTCTCCCAGCCAGACGAAGCGCTCGAGGCTCCTCGCCCAGACGAAGCCCTGGCCGTTCTCCTTCATGCCCCTGAGAACGGCGAGCTTCGAGTCGATGTCGTCGATGGCGTGCAGGACGAACGCTTCGGCGGTCATCGGTTCGACCGGGGAGGAGAACTCCTTCCTGCCCTGGTGCGCGAGCACGAGGTGCTCGAGCTGCAGTCGGAGATCGGCCGGGAAATCCGGGATCGCGGACGTCCGCTCGCGCACCAGATCCCGTCCAATGACGATGTGGCCGACGAGACGGCCGACCGGCGTGTACTCGTTGTCCGGCATCGCGCCCAGCTCCTGGAGCTTGCCGAGGTCGTGGAAGAGGACGCCGAGGACGAGAAGGTCGCGATCGAGCTCGGGGTAGTTGTCGGCGAACCTCACCGCCAGCTCCATCATCGAGACCACATGCTCGAGCAGGCCGCCGCGGAAGGCGTGGTGAATCGCCTTCGCCGCCGGATGCACCCGCAGCGCGGGGCCGTAGACGGCCATGGTCTCGGCCGCCAGGCGGCGCATCTCCGGCCGCTTCACCTCGCGGGCGAGGGTCCCCTCCAGGCGACGCATGAGGTCGTCGAGGTCGAACTTGGTCGTCGGAACGAGCAGGCTCTCGTCGAAGCCTTCCCCGGCATCTTCGGGGAGGACGGCCCGGCACTGGTCGACCTTGATCTGCAGCTGGTCGCGGTAGCTCTGCACCTGGCCGCGGAACTTGACGAAGCCGCGCGCCGCGAAGGCGTTGGCGAGCGCCGAGCTGTCCGACCAGGCGCGGCCGGTGATCGAGCCCGAGGCGTCGGCGAGCTCGAGGTCGAGATAGTCCTTGCCGCTCTTGTCCTGGCGGAGCTCCTTGCGCTTCAGAAAGGCGAAGCCCTGCACGGAGTCGCCGGCGTTCCAGGTGGCGATCGGTTGATTCTTGACGATTGGCGACATGGTCTGGGGCACCCGGAGGAGAGAAGAGGGCCGAGTATAGTCGCCGGGCGCCGGGCTGGTACACGGCTTGCTGCTGGTCGTTCGAAAGCTGGTCGAAGCCCGAGGACTGTTCATGCGCCGAAATGTCGTCCGCCACACCCTGATGATCGCCCTCTGTTGCTCCCTTCCGGGCCTCGACGGGGTGATTGGCCTCTCCGATGCGCCCGCTTCCGCTGCAACTCCAGCGACCCCTCCGACCCCGCCGATCCCTCCGATCGCCCCGTCCGCGAGCGAGATCGAGGCCGCGGAGCGCGAGATCCTGCGCAAGTTCCTCGACGAGGGCCCAGCGCTTTTGCTGCCGGCCGCGGAGCGCGAGCGTATCGCCCTGCTGCCGCTCGCCGAGGGCCTCGCCGAGGAGCGCCGGTTCCTGGCGGAGGACCCCCTGCCCGACACGTCCGAGAACGAGCTCGCGGCCGGCATCGATCGCCGGCAGCGCCTCGTCTGGAGCGAGAACCTGTCGCTGCGCGACGCTCGCGGCCGCCTGCTCTTCCTCCGCGGCGCGCCGCGCGAGCGGACGAAGGTCGACTGCGGCGACACTTTCCATCCACTCGAGATCTGGAGCTACGGCACAATCGAGAGTCCGCGCAACGCCGTGCTCTTCCGGCCGCGCGCCGATGCCTACTTCGTGCTCTGGCGGCCGACCGAGTCCAAGCGGGCGCTCTACATGCCGGAGATGGAGTACTACCTCGAGCAGTGGGAGGAGCTCAAAGGATACCTTTCGGGAAAGCGTCCGGACCGGGTGATGTGCAAGCCGAGCGAGACGGTCGACGAGGTCACCGGCGTCTCGGGCCTCTTCGGCTTCAAGCAGAACCGTCCGACCGACGCCATGATGGACGCCCTGGTCGCCCCGCCGGCGGAGCTCGCGCTCTGGGCGAAAGAGGCGGCGGCCACGAAACTCGACAAGCTCGCCCCGGAGCTCGCGGTCGAGTCGGCGCGCGTGACCTTTCCGGAGCGCCACGATCAACGGATGCTCGCGCGGCTGCGCATCGTGCTGCCGGCGGGAGTGGGGCTCGCGGTTGCCGGCGACGAGAAGAGTCCGGAATCACGCCTCACGGTCGCCGGCAGACTCGAGCTCGCGGGGGCGCCGTTCGAGGAGTTCCGCAATCGCTTCGTCCTGCCGCCGCCGGCGGTGACGACGCCGGTTGTGCTCATCGCCGAACGCCTGCTGCGGCCAGGTGGACCTTACATCGTGGCGCTCGAGCTGCGCGACGAGGTCTCCGGGAAGACCGCCTGGATCTCGCAGGGCTTCACGGTTCCGAAGCAGGCCGTGCCGGAAACCGACACCCATCCCGAAGGGGCGCAGGTGGTCCTTGGCAAGGAGACCGGAATCACCAAGATGGGCGGACGCGACGCCCTGGTCCTGATGCCGCCACTCGCCGATGTCGTCTTCGGACTCTGGCGCGCCGAGGCGATCGTGGTCGGCGAACGCATCCGGAAGGTCGCCTTCTTCGTCAACGGTCAGCGTCAGCTGGTGCGCACCGCCGCCCCGTGGAGCGCCGAGCTTCGCCTGCCGAACATCCCGGCCGAGCTCGTCGTGCGCGCCGAGGGTCTCGACGAGAACGATGCCGTCATCGTCGCGGACGAGGTCTTCCTCAACGAGCCGCAGGGTGAGGCCAAGGTCCGTCTCCTTTCGCCGCCGCGCGGCAAGCGGGTCGTCGGCCCGGCGGTGGCGCGCGCAGCGGTCATGGTGCCGGAGGGCAAGCGGGTCGAATCGGTCGAGTTCCGGTTGAACGACCAGGTGCTCGCGACGCTCACCCAGCCGCCGTGGGAGACCTCGTTCATAGCGCCCTCGGGAAGCGAGCCGGTCTACCTGACCGTCTCGGCGATCTACGTCGACGGCACGCGGGTCGAGGACTTCCGCGTCCTCAACGGTGGCGACACCTTCCTCGAGCAGGTGGAGGTCGACCTGGTCGAGATCTTCGCCACGGTCTACGACAAGAGCGGCACGATCTCCGAGAAGCTGACCGAGAGCGATTTCGAGCTCTTCGACCGCGGCAAGCTCCAGATGATCGAGAAGTTCGAGCTCGTGAAAGACCTGCCGCTCGCCGTCGGGCTGGTGCTCGACACCTCCGGGTCGATGCGCGAGTCGATCGGCGAGGCGAAGCATGCGGCGAGCGACTTTCTCGCCGAAGTCGTGCGTGCGACCGACCGCTGTTTCGCGGTCGGTTTCTCGGATCGGCCGCGGCTGCTCATGCCGCTCACCCCCGATGTCCAGGCGGTGCAGATCGCCTTTCGCGAGCTGCCGGCGGTCGGCAACACGGCGCTCCACGACGCGATGGTCTTCGCGCTCTACCAGCTGCGCGGCATTCGCGGCCGCAAGGCGATCGTCCTGCTCTCCGACGGCGACGACACCTCGAGCCTGGTCTCCTACGAGGACGCGCTGGAGTTCGCCCGCCGCAGCGGCGCGGCGATCTACGCCATCGGCCTCGATGTCGGAGCGACGAAGATAACCATCCGTAGCAAACTCGAGAAGCTCGCCGCCGAGACCGGCGGTCGCTCCTATTTCGTCGCCAAAGCCGACGAGCTCGACGGCGTCTACAGCGAAATCTCGCGCGAGCTGCGCAGCCAGTACCTGCTGGCTTTCGCCCCGAACCCTCCGGGAGAGGAGGGCGTCTTCTCGACAGTGGAAGTCAAGGCCAAGGGCGGCAAGCTGAAGACGCGCGCCCCACGCGGCTATTATCCGTGACACGATGCGGACTGTGATGAACGCCCCGGTTCCATCCCTAGCCCAGAGCGCGATCGCTGCCGCCCTGGCGTTTGCCGCTGTCCTCGCGCTGCCTGCCGGTCTGTCTGCTGCTGCAAGCGCGCCGGCGGAGCTCCGCTTCGAGAAGCTGAACCGCTCCTACAGCGACTTCGTGACCGAGTTGGCTCCGATCGGCGAGGCGGGGATGTCGGTCCTCCTGCGGTCGCCGACCCAGACGCTGATCCTGCGTGACCATCGCATTCGCCTGACGCCGCTCACCGCCATCCGGGACGGCGCTTTCATGGGTGAGATCGAGCTCGACGTGCAGGGCAAGGGCGCTCTGGTCGCGGACGTGACGATGGGGCCGATCGTGCGCCAACTGACGGACGAGGTCGTCGTGCCGCCGCAGACCCTCCGGGTGGCCGCCAGGGTGCGCGTCCGGCGGGTTGCGGACGGCTACGAGATTCTCCCCGAGGAGCTGCCCAAGAGCATCGAAGTGGCGGTGCAGTCGCAGACGGTCAATCAGATTCTCGCGCTCTGCGACCAGGCGGCGACCCTCTCGCTCGGTGCCATCGACTGCTCGGGCCTCGATCGCGCCCTGACCCGTCCCGCAGTGCCGATTCCGGGCGGCGGGAGCCTCTTCCTCGGTGACGAGAATCTCACCGCCGCGGATCGCGAACGGCTCGACGCCCTTCTCGGTCCGCCCGCGGCCGCCGCCCCCTGAACGGGCGAGCCCGGACTTCTTACCAGTTTTCGTAGCGAAGCGTCGCAGATGGCGGTGGCTGCAAGACGTCGCGACCGAGGCGAGCGGAGGCGGGCCCTACGGCCCGTCGAGCACGCCGACCGAGCGCAACGCAGCAGACGCCGGCAGCTGCGGCGCTGCAGCAGAAAGCTGGTGAGAAGTCCGGGCTCAGGTCGCGGGAAGCGAGAGCCCGTGCTGCGTTGCGGCGTTGACGATGGCGCGATGCAATGGAACCTGGAAGAGGAAGCGCTGGCGCATCGCCGGAGAGAGGAATGCGGTCTGGCGCATGAGCTCCTCGTAACTGCGCTTGAGGTGGACCAAAGGCTCGTGGCGTTTGCCGTCGCGCTCCTCGAGCCACTGGGCACCAAGGTAGAGATGAAAATCCGACAGCTCCCGGAGCGGTGCGTTGTCGAGCAGTGGGCGCTCGGCGGCCAGCTGTTCGTAGGCCGTCAGCACGGCCTCCGGCCGATTGTGCGCGATCTCGGCCTCGATACGATAGGCGAGGTCGGCCAGCAGGCTCGAGCCTTTCCCGAGCTCGCGGTGGAGCCGGACCGCTTCCTCGAGATTGGCGATCGCCGCGTCGTGGCGGCGCAGGCGAAGCTGGATCCGTCCGAGGAGCTGCTCGGCATCGGCGCGGGCATCACCGGGTGGAACCAGGCTCAGGGCGAAGTGCGCCTTGCGCGCCTCGATCAGGGCCTGGTCAGGCTGTTCGAGATTGAGGAGGTTTTCGGCGACCGCCAGGCGGGCAATCGCTTCGCCCACGGTGTCGTCACGGCCCTCGCGCAGGGCGAGCGCGCGGCGTAGGACCGGCGCGGCGCCGGCGAAGTCGCCCAGCCGGCTCATCGCCCTGCCGACGCCGATCAGAGCGTAGGCCTCGTCCGCCTCGGACCTCTCCTGCGCGAGGATCGTCCGGGCCTCCTCGAAGTGCGCCAGGCTGACGGGGAAGTTGCCCTGCGCCAGCGCAACGGCGCCCAGCGCCGAAAGCGAGGCCGTGACGCCGGTCCCCTTCTCGCGCCGCACGGCGAGCGCCTGGAGATGGAGCGCGGTCGCCTCTTCGAGGCGGAACTCGTGGTAGGCGATGTTGCCGAGAAAGAAGCGGCAGGTGGCCGCGAGGCCTTTCCTGCCCTGGTGTTCGGCCACGCTGAGGGTCTTCGCGAAAAGCTCGCCGGCCTCGGCGGTCTTGCCCTGACGGGCCAGCACGCGTCCGAGCTCGAGGAGAAGCATCTCCTTGCGGCGCGCGTCGCCGCCTTTCTGTCCCGCCAGCGCCTGGCGCAGGACCCACTCCGCTTCGGTGTGACGCCCCGCCAGCTGGGCGAGCTCGGCGCGCAGGGCGGCGATGGCGAGGAAGCGATGCGGGTTGTCCCGCGCGAGGTCGAAGCCGCGCTCGAGCGCGGCCGAGAGCTCGTGCAGGCGCCCCATGCGGCGGGCGAGTGGGAGAAGGACCCAGAGCAGATCGATCTCGAGCTGGGGCTCGCCGGCGCGCTCGCGGTGCGCAGAAAGCTCCTGCCGCAGCGCGGTGAACAGTTGCTCCCGCGGGATCTTGGTCGGCGTCGCAGCGGCGGCGAGGAGAGTCCGGGCGCCGGCCTCGGAGCCGCGCAGCAGCTCGTAAGCGGCCCAGAGCTCGTCCACCGAGCCCGAGCGCGCCGCGAGGAGCTCGCCGAGCGCGCTGCGCAGATTGGCGGAGGCCTCCGCGCGCAGGGTGTCGGAGAACGCCATGCTCAGCGCCAGCGAGGCGAAAGACAGGCCCTCCCCCCATGGTCCTTCGCCTTCGACGAGCAGCCCGGCGTCGCGAAAGGCCGCCACCCAATGGCGGGGGGGGTTCTCTCCACCCAGGGCGAGGGCCGCGGAACGCAGCTCGGTGGCCGGGACCGGGCTGTCGATCTGGGCGAGAAGCCGCAGCGGCAACACCGGGCCGAGCCGCATCGCCTCGGCCTCGGCATGGGCGAGGTAGCGCCGGCTGGGCTGAAAACGGGTCTCGGTTCCCTCGGTGCCGCTGAAGAAGAACGAGCCGAACACCTGGCGGAGCCGGCGATCGCGGACCAGGAAGTGCAACGCCTCTTCGAGCGCGAAGGGATTTCCTCCGGCGCCCGCGGCGAGCGTCGTGGCGACCGGCTCGGGCAGCGACAGCCCGCGGAAGAGCTGCGAGGTGCAGCGACTCCAGGCCTCGCCGGTGAGAGTGCCGACCTTCACCTCGGGCGTCTGCACGAGCGCCGACGGCCAATCGGTCACCGGCCGTGCGAGGAGTACCAGGCGGAGCTCGCTGCCGAGGCGCGGATGCTTCTGCAGCTCCTCGATCTCGGCCCAGACCTGGTGCGGGGCGGTTTCGAGGTGGTCGTAGACGATCCAGACCGGCCGCGCCGGTTCGGCGGCGAGCTCGGCGACGATCGGCGGCAGCGCCGCTCCGGGCAGCAGCCGGGCGAGCGCCGCGTTTCTCCAGATGGCCGGCTCGCCGGCGGCCCGCATCACCTCCCAGGCGAGGCGCGTCTTGCCGACTCCGAAGGGACCGGTCAAGCGGCAGATCGGCTCGGCGAGCCGGTCCGACAAGAGCTCCTCGATCTCCGGCCGGGGCACCCATTTCGCCGCCCGCGAGAGCACCTCGGGGTTGCGCCAGGTGGGAATGGCGACGGCCCGCGGGTGGACCGCCGCGAGGGGAATCAATCGGCCGCCGCCGAAGGAGAGATTGCCACTCGGCTCGACCACCCAGGAGCCTTCCAGGTGATGGGCAGCGTGGGTCGTGAGCAGCACCTTGCCGGCTTCGATCGCCGGTCGCCGCTGAGCGATTTCGTCGAGGAGCGGCTCCGGCAGCAGGTTGATCATTCCGCCCACCGCCGCCGCGGCCGGAGTGATGAGGACGCTGGCGGTGGCGGGAGCGCTGCCGGCGCGTGCGCCGGCGAGAACCGCACCCGCCAGCGCGACGGCGCGATCGAAGATGGCGGCGTCGCCGGGGAGCGGCAGGAACAGCCACCGCCCCGGTCCGGCGGGAAAGACTCCACTCGATCTCGCCACGGCACTCTGCAGACGTTCCGAGGCAGCTTTGTCCTTCTCCGGCCAGAAGTGAAGCAGGGCGGCAGGGAGGACGCGCTCGATCGGTTCCGGGGGGGGAATCGGTCGCATGGCGGAGGGGAGGATCAGGTTGGGAGGCGAGAAAAAGACGGCATCACGCCGTCTGAAGAACTGAATCTACACCGTTTGAACGAAAAAGCGGCCGCTCCCGGGGGGGACCGGCCACATCGAAAGCCCCCGGCGGCGGGGGTCTCGGGTCACGGAACCACGACGCTCCAGCGCGACGTGTCGTTGGCGGCGCAGAAGGGCCTCGGTCGCCTGAATCGGCGCGCGAATCCGCTAGGATGCGACGCGCCGATGCTCGATCGCGACGACGCGCCTGCCGACCCGACTCCCGTGCGCTGGGCGAAGGTGATCGACCAGACGAGCTGCATCGGCTGCCACGCTTGCACCACCGCCTGCAAGTCGGAGAACGAAGTCCCGCTCGGCGTGACGCGCACCTACGTCAAGTACGTCGATGTCGGCACTTTCCCCACCGCGCGCCGCGACTTCCAGGTCACACGCTGCAACCAGTGCGCCGACGCGCCCTGTGTCACCGCTTGTCCGACGAAGGCGATGCACGTCCGTCCGGACGGCATCGTCGACTTCGAGAAGGACGTCTGCATCGGCTGCAAGGCGTGCATCGCCGCCTGCCCCTACGACGCGATCTTCATCAACCCCGAGGACCACTCGGCTGAGAAGTGCAACTTCTGCGCGCACCGGCTCGATGTCGGGCTCGAACCGGCCTGCGTCGTCGTCTGCCCGACGCAGGCGATCCTGATCGGTGATCTGAACGATCCCTCGTCGCGCGTCTCGCAGATCGTCCATCGCGAGCCGGTGGCCGTGCGCCGGCCAGAGAAGGACACCCAGCCCAAGCTCTTCTATCGCCACGGCACGCAGGCGACGCTCGATCCGCTCGCCGCGCGGCGCCCGGACGGCGGAATCTTCATGTGGAGCGAGCAGCTCACCGGCGGGCAGCAGGTCGTAGGCGGCCATCCGGCGGAGGCGAACCGAGCCGGCTCGAACTCCTCCGCCGCCGCGATGCTTGCCTACGACATCCCGCACCGTGCGCCGTGGGACTGGCGGGTGAGCCTGTACACGGTCACCAAGGCGATCTCCGCCGGCGCCTACCTCGTGCCGCTCCTGCTCCTCCTCGCCGGCCGGATTGACGCCGCAAGCCCGCTGTGGATCTGGGGCGCGCCGATCCTCGGCCTGTTCTTCCTCGCCGTCACCGGCGCTCTGCTGATCTCGGATCTCACGCACCCGTGGCGCTTCTACATGATCTTCACCCGCCCGCAGTGGAAGAGCTGGCTGGTAAGAGGAGCTTTCCTGATCGCCGGTTACGGTGCGGTGCTTGCCCTCCACCTGCTCGCGGGCTGGGGCGGCAAGACGGAGATGCTGCTCCCCTTGAGCCTCGCCGGCGCGCCGCTCGCGCTGGGGACCGCGGTCTACACCGCCTTCCTCTTCGCTCAGGCAAAGGCCAGGGACCTATGGCAGAGCGCGCTCCTGCCGCCGCACATGGCCGTGCAGACCCTCCTCGCCGGCGCCGCGGTGACCCTGCTGTTGGCGCTCGAGGTAGCCCCCCTGGCCGTGCCCTCCCTTTACTGGACGCTTTTTTGCGCGGTGGCCTTGCATCTCCTCCTGCTCGCGGGGGAGATCACCCTGCCCCACGGCACTGCACATGCGCGACTGGCCGTCTGGGAGATGACCAAGGGGCGATACAAGGGCTACTTTCTGGCCGGCGGAGTGCTGCTGCTCGCGACGCTCGGCGCGCCCTGGATTGCAGCGGCTTCCCCGGTGGTCGTCGCGGCCGCGGCGCTCGTAGCGCTCGCCGGCCTCCTCGCCCACGAGCACGCCTACGTCCAGGCCGGCCAATCGGTACCGCTCGCATGAGGAGCCCGCGATGAGCAGGAAGAAAGAGCCGGCGAAGCCGGCGCGGGTCCAGGCGTCGAAGAGCGAAACCGAGGCGCGTGGCGAGACCTTCTACCCAGGGCCGAGCCGCTCGGAGCTCGGCGCGTATCCGCCGCCGGAGCGTTGGGACGACTGGGTCGAGCTCGACTCGAAGTCCTGGCCGAAGCGGGTGGAAAAGCGCTACCGGCTGGTGCCGACGACCTGCTTCAACTGCGAGTCGGCCTGCGGTCTGCTCGCCTACATCGACCGCGAGACCGGCGAGATCCGCAAGTTCGAGGGCAACCCCGAGCACCCCGGTTCGCGCGGCCGGAACTGCGCTAAGGGCCCGGCGACGCTCAACCAGATCCAGGACCCGGAGCGCATCCTGTTTCCGCTCAAGCGCGACGGCGAACGCGGTGCCGGCAAGTGGCGACGGGTCTCCTGGGACGAAGCCCTCGACGACATCGCCGGGCGGATCTCCAAAGCGATCCGTGACGGACGCCAGAACGAGGTCATGTATCACGTCGGCCGCCCGGGCGAGGACGGCTTCACCGAGCGCGTGCTCGCGGCCTGGGGGGTCGACGGCCACAACTCGCACACCAACATCTGCTCCGCGGCGGCGCGCGCCGGCTACGAGCTCTGGTGCGGCATCGACCGCCCGAGCCCCGACCACGCGCGCGCCAAGGTGATCTACCTGGTCTCTTCGCACCTCGAGGCCGGGCACTACTTCAATCCCCACGCCCAGCGCATCCTCGAGGGCAAGAAAAACGGCGCCAAGCTGATCGTCGTCGATACGCGCCTGTCGAACAGCGCGACGCACGCCGATCACTGGCTCGCGCCGCAGCCGGGCTCGGAGGCGGCGATGCACCTCGCGATCGCCAACTTCGTGATCCAGGAGAAGCGCTACGACCGCGAGTTCGTGCGCCGGTGGTGGAACTGGCAGGAGTACCTGGCCGAGCTCCATCCGGAGGCTCCGCCGACCTTCGAGTCGTTCGAAGCGCTGCTCGCGCTCGAGTACGCGGAATACACCTTCGAGTTCGCTGCCGCCGAGTCCGGCGTCGCCGAGGCGACGCTTCGTGAAGTGGCCGAGCTCGTCGCCTCGGCCGGTACCCGCCTCTCGACCCACACCTGGAGGAGCGCCACCGCCGGCAACGAGGGTGGCTGGCAGGTCGCGCGGACGCTATTTCTGCTCAACGCGCTCCTGGGTGCGGTGGCCACCGAGGGCGGCACCTACCCCAACGCCTGGAACAAGTTCGTGCCGCGGCCGATCCACCTGCCGAAGCAGCACCCCGAGAAATGGAACGAGCTCAACTGGCCGCTCGAGTTTCCGCTCTCGATGTACGAGATGTCGTTTCTCCTGCCGCACTTCCTCCTCGAGGGGCGCGGCAAGCTCGACGTCTACTTCACCCGGGTCTACAACCCGGTGTGGACGAATCCGGACGGCTTCCGCTGGATCGAGGCACTCACCGACGAGTCCAAGGTCGGGCTGCACATCGCGCTCACGCCCACCTGGAACGAGACCGCGCTCTTCGCCGACTACGTGCTGCCGATGGGGCTCGCCTCCGAGCGCCACGACACCCACTCCTACGAGACCCAGGACGGCCAGTGGCTCGGTTTCCGCCAACCGGTGATGCGGGCCGCGCGCGAGCGCGACGGCGAGACGATCACCGACAGCCGGCAGACGAATCCCGGCGAGGTCTGGGAGGAGAACGAGTTCTGGCTCGAGCTCACCTGGCGGATCGACCCGGACGGCGCGCTGGGCATCCGCGGCTTCGCCGAGTCGAAGGCGCAGCCGGGCACACGCCTGTCGGTGGACGAGTACTACCGCTACATCTTCGAGCAGTCGGTGCCGGGCCTGCCGGCGAAGGCTGCGGCGGCCGGCCTCGATCCGCTCGCCTACATGCGCCGTTTCGGCGCCTTCGAGGTGTCGAAGGATGTCGGGCGGCTGTTCGAGATCGAGGTGCCGGAGAGCGAGCTCGTCGACCTCGCGGAGGATCGCTTCGGCCGGGTGTTCACGCGCGCGGCGGCCGCGGCGGCGGTCAACCTCGCGCCGACCGGGGCGCCAGCGGGCGACGCCGAAGGGCGGCGGGCGGTCGGCGTGCGCGTCGACGGCAAGGTCCTGCGTGGTTTCCCGACTCCGTCGGGCAAGCTCGAGTTCTTCTCCACCACGCTCGCGCAGTGGGGCTGGCGCGAGGTGGCGCTGCCGGGCTACATTCTGAGCCACGTCCATCCGAGCCGCCTCGAGCCCGGGCAGATGCCGCTGATTTCGACCTTTCGCCTGCCGGTCCATATCCACACCCGCAGTGCCAACGCGAAGTGGCTCGACGAGATCGCCCATTCGAATCCGCTCTGGCTCCATCCGACCGACGCGCGGCGCCTCGGGATCGCGACCGGCGACCTGGTGCGGATCGAGACCGAGATCGGTCATTTCGTCGTCAAGGCCTGGGTGACCGAAGGGATCCGCCCGGGGGTCGTCGCCTGCTCGCACCACATGGGGAGGTGGAAGCTCGAGAACGGTACCGGACAAAATCGGGGCCAGCGCCAGATGATGGCGACGGTCGCCCTCGACCGGTCGGGCTCGCAGTGGGGGCTGCGCCGCGAGCGCGGCGTCGAGCCCTACGCCTCGAGCGACCCCGACACGATGCGTATCTGGTGGAGCGACGCCGGCGTCCACCAGAACTTGACCTTCCCGGTCCACCCCGACCCGATCTCCGGCATGCACTGCTGGCATCAGGCGGTCCGCATCCGCAAGGCCCTCCCGGGCGACGGCTACGGCGACATCTCGGTCGACACCGCGAAGTCCCAGCGCGCCTACGAGGCCTGGCTCGCGAAGAGCCGGCCCGCCGACCGCCACTCCCCCGACGGCACCCGGCGCCCCTCCTGGCTCATCCGGCCGGTGAAACCGACGCCTGCGGCCTACAAGCTGCCCGGGAAGTAGGTGCCGGGCCCCCCGCGCCGGGGTCGCGATCATCGTCCGTATCGGGCACGGTCGCATCGAGATCGGCGATTTTTTGATATAAGGGTGTGTTCGGAGGAGAGAAAACCATGGCCTCACGTCGTCTACTGAATCGAATCTACTACTTCACCGTCGAGGATGAGGGCATCCTCGGCGAGGCGTTCCCGAAGTTCGAGCAGCAGAGCTTCTGTCTCGCCTACAAGGTCTTGGGCACCGACGACGTTTTCGTGACCTCGTCCGAGACCAAGGAGGCGATGGACCGGCACGACGTGCCCTACAACCTCCTGGCGGACGAGGAGGCCGGCAAGATCGCGCTGTTCCACACCCCCCAGTCGAAGGAGGAGCTCGCCGATCACGAGGACGCGTTGAAGTCGTTGATCCTCGCCCATCGCTCGATGGCCGCGGCCTGCGTCGGCGTCAACGGCGACGCCGATCTCGGGATCGCCCTGTCGACCGGCGCCCAAGACTTCACCTACTTCACCGCTCCGGCCGGTCACACTTTCATCTTCCGGCTGTTCACCGACCGCAAGGAAGCCGTGCAGTTCATGAAGAAGCGCACCGGCGGCGACAAGAAGTCGGTCGAGTGGGCCGAGAATATTCCCCTGGCCTCGGCCAAGGAGCTGCAGAGCTATCACTGAGCCGACCTACTCCGTCTCCCAGTTGGGCAGGGAGGTCAAGGACCTCCTTGCCGAGGCGTTCGCTTCGGTCTGGGTGGTCGGCGAGGTCCAGCGCTTCCGGCCGAGCGCCGCGGGTCACCAGTACTTCGATCTCGTCGAGAAGGGCGAGGGCGGAGCGCGCGACCAGGTGGTGGGCGTCCTCTCGGCGGTAATCTGGAAGGGCGAGTACCTGCGGCTGCGACCGGTCCTCGAGAGCGCCGGCGAGCGCCTGGCGGACGGACTGCGCATCCGGTGCCGGGTCAGTGTCGACTTCTATCCTCCCGGCGGCCGCCTGCAGGTCCAGATCCGCGAGATCGACTCCGCCTTCACCCTGGGCGACCTCGCGAAGCGCCGGCAGGAGACCCTGCAGGCGCTCGCCGAGGCCGGTCTGATGGAGCGCAACCGCGCCCTGCCTCTGCCGGCGCTGCCGCTCGCGATCGCTCTCGTAACCTCGACCGGGAGCGCCGCCTACCACGACTTTCTCGCCACGCTCCGGGAGAGCGGTTATGCCTTCCGAGTCCTCGTCGTGCACTCCGCGGTGCAGGGGGCCGAGGCCGAACGCTCGCTGCCGGGGGCGCTGGCGCTCGCCGCCGGCGCCGCCTGCGACTGCATCGTGCTCATTCGCGGCGGCGGGTCGAAGAGTGACCTCGCGGTCTTCGACAGCCAGGCGGTGGCCGAGGCCATCGCGCGGGCCGCGAAACCGGTGCTGACCGGGCTCGGCCACGAGATCGACGAGTCGGTGGCCGATCTGGTGGCGCACCAGTCCTTCAAGACGCCGACCAAAGTTGCCGAAGAGCTCGTCGCCCGGATCGCCGGCGCCGAGCTTGCCGTCGCCCGCCTGCGCGAGCAGTTGATGCGTCAGGCGCGGTTGGCGGTCGCCGAGGCGGGTGGTCGCCTGGCGCGCGCCGAGCGCCGTGCGGTCGCCGCGCGGGCGCGGCTTGCCCAGGTCTCGCATCGGCTTGTCGCACTGGCTGAGGCCTTGCGGCGCGTCGCCCTGCACCGGCTCCGGACCGCCGACTTGCAGCTCGCGGGCTGGAGCCGGCTGATCGGCGAGCTTTCCCCCGCGCGGACGCTCCGGCGCGGTTTCAGCATCACGCGCGACGCGGCCGGGGCACTCCTGCGCGATCCGGCAGCGGTCTCCCCCGGGACCGTGATCGAATCCGAGCTCGCCCTGGGACTGTTATGCAGCCGGGTCGAAGCCGGCGGCCAACCTGCGCCCAGCGCACTTTCCGGCAAGGAGAAGGGATGAGCCAGAAGAGAGCGGACCGGGAGGCCGGACCGGAGGGCAAGCCGGAGGCCGAGCCCGGCTTCACGGCGGCGATGCGCGAACTCGAGACCATTCTGCTGCGGATCGAAGGCGACGAGCTCGACATCGACCGCCTCGCCGAAGAGCTCAAGCGCGCCACAGCGCTTCTCGAGCTCTGCCGCGGCAAGATCCGCCGCGCCGAGATTGAAGTCACCGAGATCGTGCAGAAGCTCGAACAGAGCTGACGCGGCCTTCAGCCATGCACGGTCGGCTCGACGCCGGCGTGCGCAGCGAGGTCGCGGTCGAGCTCGAGCCAGCCGCGAAATCGCTCGGCGAGCGCCGGCGCTTCGACTTCGCGACCGGCGAGGCGATAGAACAGCTGCCAGTGGCGCTTCTCTGCCGGTCCGAGGTCGGCGAGCAGGCGCGCCACCTCTGGATCGCTTTCGTGCACGCGCTCGAGCAGCCGGGTAAAGCGCTCACAACTGCGCGCCTCGACGATCGCCCCGAAAAGGAGCCGATCGACCTTGGTCCAGGATCCCTGCCGGGGCTCTATCCGGGCGCGCAGCGCCTGCACCCAGCGGTTGGCGCGCCGGCCGCCGGTCGGAAGGCCGCGGCGATTCAGGATCGCGACCACGCGGCGAAAGTGCTGGATCTCCTCGGCGGCCAGGTTGGCGGCCGCTTCGACGAGCTCGAAGTCGCCGGGGTACCAGCCGGCGAGGGCGAGCGCGTATTGCGCCACCTGCTGCTCGCAGACCGCATGATCGGCGAGGAAGGCCGGGAGATTCGCCGCCGCGAGCTCGGCCCAGGCCGGGGAGGTCTCGACGAGCAGCGGCAGCTCGCGCGCAACCTCGGCGTACGCGGGGATCGCCACCGCGGCCGCGCTACTTCTTCCGCGCCGTGTCGATGTCGAAGGCGACCGGGCGCGCGGCCTTGGCATCCGGGCGCGCGACGCCGTCCTCGCGCAGATCTTCGCGGATCAGGAGGTCGAGGAAGAGCTCGCGCACGCCCGTCCGGCCGCGCTGCTTGAAGACCCGCCGGACTTCGCGCGGCGTCACGTCGATGCCGGTCATGGTGCGCAGGTACTGGCTGAAGACCCGCGGGCGCGAAGCGAAGCTCACCACCAGCAGGAGAAGGAGGACGAGGGCGCAGCCGAGCAGGATGAAAGTGGGATTCCAGAGCATTGTTGGCGGCATCCTAGCGCTTTCGCGGCGGCGGGGAGCATGCGACGGCGGGGAGCGCGGTAGCATTCACCCGATGAAGAGTCTGTCGATCGCCGGCCTGCGCCGGTATGCGCGCCATCTGTCGCTGCCGGGGATCGGGGTCGCCGGTCAGGAGCGCTTGGCGGCGGGGAGCGTCCTCGTCGTCGGAATGGGTGGCTTGGGCTCTCCGGCGGCGCTCTACCTTGCGGCGGCGGGAGTCGGCAGGCTCGGCCTGGCCGATTTCGACCTCGTCGACCGCTCGAATCTCCAGCGCCAGATTCTCTACTCGGAAGCGGACGTCGGGCGGAGCAAGCTCGAAGCCGCGGCCGAAAGGCTGCGGGCGGCCAATTCGGAGATCGAGCTCACGCTGCACGGTACCCGCGTGGATCGCGGGAACGCGCGCGATCTGGTGGCCGGTTACGACGTCGTCATCGACGGCACCGACAATTTCCCGACCCGTTACCTGGTGCACGACGCCTGCTACTTCGCCGGGCGCCCCTACGTCTATGGCTCGATCTTCCGCTTCGAGGGCCAGGCTTCGGTTTTCGCCCGCGACCGTGGGCCGTGCTACCGCTGCCTCTTTGCGGAGCCGCCGCCGCCCGGATCGGTGCCGTCCTGCGCCGAGGCGGGGGTCCTCGGAGTCCTGCCCGGCATCGTCGGATCGATCCAGGCCAACGAGGCGTTGAAACTGATGCTCGGCGTGGGCGAGCCGCTGATCGGCCGGCTGCTGCTGTTCGACGCTCTGGCGATGCGCTTTCGCGAGCTCAAGCTCAAGCGGGACGCCCAGTGCCCGTTGTGTGGCGACCGGCCGACGCAGCAGGACCTGGTCGAATACGATGATGCCTGCGCGCTGCCCCCGACCGGCCCGGGCGCGTCGGGCGCGCTCGAGGTCGCCTTCGAGATCGGGCCGGCCGAGGTGGCACACCGCGCCGCGGCCGGCGAAGAGTTCACTCTGCTCGACGTGCGCCTCGAGCACGAGCTTCTGCTGGCGCGGCTTCCTCGCGCTCTCTGGATCCCGCTGCACGAGCTGCCGCAACGCCTGAGTGAGATCCCGCGCGACCGGCCGGTCTTCGCCCTCTGCCACTCGGGAATTCGTTCGGCTGCGGCCACGACGCTCCTGCGCCAGCAGGGTTTCGCCGCGGCGCGCAACATCACAGGCGGCATCGACGCCTGGAGTCGCGAGGTCGATCCCGGTCTGCCGCGCTATTGACGACGCCGATTCTGCGGGACTCGCTCGTCGTCCGTCCAGACTCTAGACGGACTCCGGGAATCAGACGCCGCAGGGCTTCTGGTGGAATCTGCAGATTCATAGTTAACTGCTCTGAATAGAGCTGCTTATAGCCTGCGGTCCAGGGCTCCGCGGGTTGGCAGCGGGCTTGCGGTAGTGCCCGGTATGACCCAGGCAACCGCCCTTCACGCAGCCGCCGTCCTGCTTCCGAACGTTCTGGTCGTCGACGACGACCAGTCGACCAGGGAACTGCTGACGACGGTACTCTCCCGTAGCGGTTGCCGGGTCACCTGTGCCGAAGAACTCGAGGAGGCAGCGGCGATCCTCGAGTACCGCGACTACGACGCACTCTGCGTCGACCTCGACCTGCGCGGCCTGTCCGGCCTCGAGGGGCTCGAGCTCGTCGGCCAGGCCCGCCATCGCTGGCCATCGCTCAACATCGTGGTGCAGACCGGCAACGGCGATCCGGACGTTCATCGCGCCTGCTTGCGCTTCGGCGCGAGCGCCGTCTTCGTCAAGGGGCAGCCGATCGCCCAGTTTCTGAGCCTGCTGCAGCCACCCGTGAAGGAGGTCGCGTCATGTTGAAGTCGCTTATGGAACGTGTCATCGAACCTGGAGCGATCACGGCGCTGTTTCAGCCGATCCTCCGCATCCTGGAAGGCGAGGCCAAGATCATCGCGGCCGAGGGGCTGGCGCGCGGGCCGAAGGGCTCGACGCTCGAGTCGCCGGACATCCTGTTCGAATTCGCCCGGCGCAAGAACGAGGAGTCGATCGTCGACCGCGCGGCGATTGCGGCGATCCTGCGCGAGGCACGCAAGCTGCCGCCAGACCTCGCTCTGCATCTGAACGTCCACGCTTCGACTCTGGGCCGCGACGGCCGCTTCGTCGAGTTCGTGCGCAAGACGAGCTCGAGCCTCGGAATCGATACCAGCCGGCTCACTCTCGAGATCGTCGAGCATTCGAACTTCGTCGAGGAGGAGAACTTCGTCGCCGCGCTCGCCGACCTGCGCGACGCCGGGTGCAGCGTCGCGCTCGACGACGTCGGAGTCGGGATGTCGAACTTCCGGATGATGCTCATCACCCGCCCGACGATGCTCAAGATCGACCGCTACCTGGTGAGCGGTGTCGCTCGGGACACGTATCAGCAGGCGACGATGCGCGCCATACGGCTGCTCGCCGATCAGGTGCACGCCGACCTCGTTGCGGAGGGTGTCGACAACGAGGAGGATCTGAAGACGCTGCGCACGCTCGGCATCGAATACGCGCAGGGATTCCTTTTTTCGCGTCCGCGCACCGCCGAGGACCTGGTCGCGTCGCTCTTTCAGCCGAGCGTTCCGGTCGTTCCAGTCCTTCCGATCGCTGCGCGCGCGCCGCGCGCCGCGGTGTGGGCGAATCACGGCGGGCTGTCGCTGGTTGCGCAGGCCGGCTGAGGCATGTCTGGCCTTTTGACGCTCGACAGCGCCGCCAGGAGCCAATCATGATGATGGACAGTCTCTGGACACGACGGGGAAAGGCCTCCGAGGCCTCCCGGGAGGGTCGCCGCGAGCGCCCCCGGGCAGCGACGGTGGGCCGGGCCGGGCAGGGCCGCAAGGAGCTGCCGGAGGCCGCGGAGTGCCTCCAGGCGTTGCTCGCCTCGCGCAACCTCCTGATCGCGATCAAGGATCGCGACGGGCGCTACCTGGAGGTCAACGATGCGTACGCATGCGCCCTGGGGCTCGATGTGCAGGCGGTTCGCGGCCGGCTAGATCGCGACCTGCTCGCCCCGGACGTGGCCGGAGAGATGGCCCAGCGCGAGCGCCTGGCAATGCGCGGGGTGGCGCTCAAACCCGGGCTCGAGTCGTTCGCCGATGACTCGCCCCTCTACCTGGTCGAGCGCCTGCCGATCCTCGACGGCAGGGGTGAATTGAGCGCCGTCTGCTTGATTGCGATGGAGTCCAAGACGGCGGTCGAGAAGGACGGGGCGGTGGAGAGGACGGCTCCTGTGGAGCGTGAAGCGCTTTCCGAGGAGCTCCCGATCTGCGCGCCGGGGATGGAGATGTGCGACGCTCAGGCTCTGGCGCCTGAGGTGTGGTTGGCTGTTTCGGCGGCCTCGAACCAGATCGAGTGGGATGCTGCGCTTTATCGGTCGCTCCTGTCGCTCTTTTGTCAGCGCTACGCCAGCTTCGGCGTGCGGCTGGCCGAGCATCTTGCGGCAGGCCGTGTCGGAGACCTGACGCGCGAACTCGGCCGGCTCGCCTGCGGCGCGAGAAATCTCGGTGCGATTCCACTCGCCGGTCTCGCGACCGAGCTGATGGAAACGGTGAAGCGCGGTCAGGTCGAGATTTCGGGCGGCCAGGTCGCGCGGTTTCGTGGCGCGCTCGACGCCACGATTCTCGTCATCGAGTGCCGAATCCGGTCCGCTTCCGAGCCCTTCGAGTGGCCTGCAGCGACCGAACCGACCGAAGCGACGACCGGAGCGGGCGAAGCCTGGACCCAGGTCCGCGCGCGCTCGGCGGCCTGACGGCGATCAGTCCGGGACGGCAGGCGCTTCGCGGACCGGGAACTCGATCCAGAAGGTCGAACCTGCGGCGCCGGTGTCGAAACCGATCGTGCCGCCCTGAGCCTCCATCGCCAAGCGGCAGAAGGGAAGACCCAGGCCGACTCCGCGGCGATGGGGGCCGCGATCGCCAGCGCGGGTGGCGTATTTTTCGAACACGCGAGAGCGGAAGTCGTCGGGAATCGGCGTGCCGGTGTCGTGAACCTCGAGCCGGGCGCGGGCGCTTCGCGTCGAAGTGACGACGCGAACCTCGGCGTCGTCCTCGGAGTTGCGCAGCGCGTTCGCGATCAGGTTGGCGATCACGCGGCGCAGGACCTCGCCGTCGGCGTGCACAACGACGCGCCCGGGCGTCGCCACTTCGATCACCAGCCGGCGAGCGCTCGCTGGACCGAGTGAGGAAACCGCCAGGTCGAGGACGGAGCGCAGGTCCCTTTCGACGAGCTGGAGGGGGAGCTTGCACGCCTCCAGGCGATCGGTGTCGAGCATGGCGTCGATCAGTCGGACGAGGTTGCGCGCGCCGTCCAGCGCCTGCGCGACGAACTCACGGTGGTCCTCTCCCAGGCGGGCGTTGTCGAGATCGAGCAGCTCGAGGTAACCGCTCACCGCCATGAGTGGCGACCGCATGTCGTGCGCCACCATGTGCACGAGATCGTGGCGGAAGTGCTCGAGCTCGCGCAGCTTCGAGAGGCTCGCGTCGAGCTCTCGGCTGTGTTGCTCGGCCGCCCGGCGGAGTCTCTCGAGCTCGAGGTGCGTCGAGACGCGGACCTTGACCTCCTCGATGACGAACGGCTTGGTCACGAAGTCGACTCCGCCCGCGGCGAATCCCGCCATCTTGTCGGCGACGTCCGAGAGACCGGACAGGAAGATGACCGGCGTGTTGGCGAAGCGCTCCTGCGCTTTCAGCCGGCGACAGGTCTCGTAGCCATCGGGCTTGGGCATGTCGACGTCGAGCAGCACCAGGTCGGGCGGATTCCGGTCGGCAGCGGCGAGCGCCTGGAGGCCGCCATCGGCAGTCTCGACCTCGAACCCCGACTCTTGGAGCGCGAGGGCCAGCATCTTGAGATGGGCCGGCGTGTCGTCGACAACGAGCAGGCGGCCGCCGATCTTCTGCTCCCGGTTCACGAGAGCTCCGGTGCCGGCTCTTCGCGGTCGCTCTTGAATGCGGACGGCTGCAGCCCCCAGGATTTCAGGCGATTGTAGAGCGTGCTGCGCGGGACGCTCAGCCGGTCGGCGGCACGATCGACCTGGCCGTTCTCGAGCCGCAGGATTTGCTCAATGTAGCGCCGCTCGACCGCCTCCAGGGTTCCCTGAAAGATGTCGCTCGTGGTTCGAGGTTCCTCCCCCTTCGCGGATCGCCGGTCGAGAGCCAGCAATCCGGCTTCGATCCGCGGTGTTCGCGCCAGGAGCAGCGCTCTCTCGAGCACGTTGTGGAGCTCGCGGATGTTCCCCGGCCAGTCGTACAGACGCAGCTGCTCGATTGCCCCGGGATCGAGCGCGAGGCGCTTGCCGGTCTCGCTTCCGAGGCGATCCAGGATCGATTCGGCGAGCGCCGGAATGTCCTCGGGGCGCTGGCGCAGCGGGGGGAGGTGCAGCGTGAGCGTGTTGAGCCGGTAGTAGAGGTCGGGGCGAAAACGCTTCTCGGCGACCGCCTTCCCGAGGTCGAGGTTGCTCGCCGCGATCAGCCGGATGTCGACGCGCCGTTCGGCGACTTCGCCGAGGCGGCGAAAGCGCTTCTCCTCGACCACTTTGAGGATCTTTGGCTGCAGCGTGACTTCGGTGTCGCCGATCTCGTCGAGAAAGAACGTGCCGCGGTCGGCGGTCTCGAAGAGGCCGGGCTTGGCGGCGAGCGCTCCCGTGAAGGCGCCTTTGGCGTGGCCGAAAAGCTCGCTGTCAAGGAGCTCGCGCGACAGGCCGGCGCAGTTCAGGTCGACGAAGGCCTGCCGCGCCCGGCGACTGTTGGCGTGCAGCCAGCGCGCCAGGAGGCCCTTTCCGGTCCCGGTCTCGCCCTGCAACAGCACCGGACTCTCGGCGCCGGCAACGGTCCTGGCCTCGCGCTCGAGATTGCGAATCACCGCGGACTCACCGAGGAAGGGCTCCGGTTCGTAGCGTGCGCGTCGCACCTCCCCGGCGCGGTCCCGGCGCACGAAGAGCCGCTGTTCGATGAGCCGCCGCACCATCGTGCGCAGCGCCGCGAGCTCGATCGGCTTGGTCAGGAACTGTTCGGCGCCGGCCTTGATCGTCGCCACCGCGACGTCGATCTCGCGATGGCCGGTGAGCACGAGGACCGGTACGTCGGGCGCCCCCTCCTTGAGGAAGGGGAGCAGATCGAGAGCGGTGCCGTCGGGAAGCTCGTAGTCCAGCAGGACGATCTCGGGGCGGAAGTCGGTGAAAACGGCTCGCGCGGCGGCGAGGCTCGAGGCGTCCTGGACCTCGCAGCGGTCCGCCTCGAGCAGGTGCCGCAACTGCGAGCGGATCGCCGGGTCGTCGTCCACCACGAGGATACGCGAGCCTTCCATCGAGCATGCAGTGTAGCGCAGCCTGCCGCCGGCTCCTCAGCCCGGATTCGCTGCGCCCGGCAGAACATTTCCGCGCCGCCCGTCGTATCCTTGACAGATCGGGCGCCGGAGAACCTGCGTTCGGACACTTCTAACTCCAGGACGGTGCAGATCATGAGGCAGAGAAACGAGCAACCGCGACGCACCGGGAGCCGAAGCTCCATGTCGATGCTGGCGCTGTGCCTGTTGGCGATGGTCGCGCCGGTTTCCGGCGCGACGGACCCGAAGGCGGAAGTGCCGGTCGCCGAGTTCACGCTCGCCAACGGCATGAGGTTCCTGGTCGTCTCCCGGCCGGCGCAGGCGACGGTCATGGGCGGCTGGGTGGCGCATGTCGGCTCGGCCAACGAGCGCCCCGGCATCACCGGTGTCGCCCACTTCTTCGAGCACATGATGTTCAAGGGCAGCCGCATCATCGGGACCAAGGACGCGGTACGCGACCAGGAGATCATGGCGGAGCAGGAGGCGTTGCAGGAGCAGATCCGCACCGAGTACGCCCGCCAGCGGGCGCGCTATCGCAAGGGCGAGATCGACGATCCGTTCGCCCCCGCCAATCGCACCCCCGAGCTCGAGCGGCTCGAAGCCGACTTCCAGAAGCTCGTCGAAGAGCAGCGCGCGCTGATGGTGAAGGACGAGTTCGACAAGATCTACACCGAGGCCGGAGCGTCGGGGATGAACGCCACCACCAACACCGACTCGACGCTCTACTTCGTCACCGTGCCGGCCAACAAGGTCGAGCTCTGGTTCTGGATGGAGTCCGAGCGCCTCCTGCAGCCGGTCTTTCGCGAGTTCTACTCCGAGCGCGACGTCGTGCAGGAGGAGCGCCGGCTGCGCCTCGAGTCGACCCCCACGGGCCGTTTCGACGAGCAGTTGAACGCCATGTTCTGGACCTCCCACCCCTACAAGTGGGAGGCGATCGGCTGGATGTCGGACTTGAAGACGCTGTCGATGGCCGACGCGCAGGAGTTCTTCACCACCTACTACGCCCCCGGAAATCTCACCGCGGCGCTGGTCGGCGACATCACGGTGGACGAAGCCAAGGCGCTCGCCGAGAAGTACTTCGCCAGGATCCCGCCTTCGGGCAAGCCGGTTCCCGACATCGTGACGCTCGAGGAGAAGCAGCTCGCCGAGAAGCGGATGAACGCCGAGTGCGACTGCCAGCCGCAGGTTTCGGTGCAGTTCCACACCGTACCGTTCGAGCACAAGGATCAGTACGCGCTCGACGTCCTGCAGAGCCTCCTGAACGGCCAGACCGGGCGCCTCAGGAAGAGCCTGGTGCTCGACCAGCAGATCGCTTCGTCGGCCTCCGCCGGGCAGCAATCGCAGCTCTGGAACGGATCGTTCTACCTCGCGGCCGAAACCAAGGGGGAGGCGACGCCGGCGGCGCTCGAAGCGGCGCTCTGGGCGGAGCTGGGCAAGCTTCAGAACGAGACCGTTCCGGCCGATGAGCTCGCCAAGGTCAAGAACCAGATCGTCGCCGAGTCGTACCGCAACCTCGAGAATCCGTTCTACCTCCTCCTGCAACTGCTGTTCTACGACGGCTGGGGAAACTGGAGGTACCTGAACGAGTGGTCGGAGAAGACGCTCGCGGTGACCCCCGAGGACGTGCAGCGGGTCGCCAAGCAGTACTTCACGGCCGAGAACCGCACGGTCGCTTCGTACAACCGCAAGGCCGGTACCGCGGCAGAGGAGATCCCGGCCGAGCTCGCCGGAATGCCGGCGCCGATGCAGCAGCAGGTGATGGCACAGATCCGTCAGGTCCGCGAAGTCGAGGATCCGGCGATGCTCGAGCAGATCCTCTCGGGGCTCGAGCAGCAGGGGGCGCAGGTTCCCCCCGAGATGAAGCCGGCGCTCGACGCCATCGCGAAGGCGGCGCGTGAACAGCTCGAGAAACTGAAAAGCCGCGGCAGCGCGGGAGGTGGACGATGAAATTCGCGCCCAGAGCCGCGACGTTCGCGGGCGTGGCCGTGGTCACTCTGGGCCTCGCTCCTTCGGCCTTCGCGGCGCCGACGGGAGAGGTTCCGGCGCGCCCGGAGCAGCTGACTTACAAGCCGTTCGATTTCGCTGCTCCCGACGGTGACAAGTACCGGCACATCCTGCCGGGCGGGGTCGTGGTCTACCTCGTCGAGGACCACAGCCTGCCGCTGGTCAAGCTCCAGGCGACCTTCCGGACCGGCGCCTTTCGCGAGGGCGAGAACGAGACCGGCCTCGCTACGATGACCGCCGCGATGATGCGCCAGGGAGGTACCGCGAAGCTGACTCCCGAGGAGTTCGACCAGAAGGCCGACTTCCTTGCCGCGATCGTCTCGAGCTCGGCCGGGCCGACCTCCGCCTCGGCGGCGCTCGACGTCATCACGCCGGCGTTGGGAGCGGGTCTCGATCTGCTCTTCGACATGGTGCGCAACCCGCGCTTCGACGAAGCCCGCCTGGCGATCCAGAAGAGCACCGCGCTCGAAGAGATGAAGCAGAGAAACGACGACGCCGGCGACATCGCCGACCGCGAGTGGAGCTTCCTCACCCGCGGCGAGAAGCACTACGCCTCGCGCCGCATGACGCGGACCGACCTCGAGGCGATCACGCGCGACAAGCTGGTTGCCTTCCACCGCCGGACCTGGGGCCCGGAGAATCTCGTCGTCGCGGTTTCCGGCGACGTCGACACGAAGAAGATGCTGGCCGACCTCGGCAAGCACCTGGCCGGCTGGAAGGCCGGGGAGCCCAAGGCGCCCTGGCCGCCCAGCGGTCCGGAGTTCACCCCGCCACCCGGCCTGTTCCACATCGAGAAGGACATCCCGCAGGGCAAGGTGACGCTGGGTGAGCTCGGCATCCAGTGGAAGAGCTACGCCGACCCTGAGGCCTATGCGCTCAAGGTGATGGACGACATTCTCGGCGGCGGCGGCTTCACGGCCCGCTTGGTGAAGCGGGTACGGTCGGACGAGGGGCTCGCCTACGGCATCTATTCGGAGTTCGGTATCGGCACTTTCTGGCCGGGCCTCTTCGAGATCGGCTTCGCCTCGAAGAACCCGACCGTCGCTCTCGCCACCAAGATCGTCCTCGAAGAGGTCGACAAGATCCGGACGGGCCTGGTTTCGGACGAGGAGCTCCGGGTCTCGAAGAGCTCCTTCATCGATACCTTCCCGCGTACCTTCGAGTCGCCATTGGCGACCGCCAGGACCTTCGCTGCCGACGAGGTCATCGGCCGACCGCACAGCTACTGGAGCGAATTCCGCCGGCGGATCGAGGCGGTGACCGCCGAGAACGTCCGCGCCGCGGCGGCGAAATATCTCGAGCCCGGCAAGCTCGCCATGCTGGTGGTCGGCAAGTGGAGCGAAATCGAGCCCGGCGACGCGGATGGTCGGGCGAAGATGGCGGAGCTCTTCGGCGGGCAGGTGAAGCATCTCCCGCTGCGCGATCCGCTGACCCTCGTGCCGCTCGCCGAGTGATGCCATGCCTCGGTTGCCGCCGCTGGCTGCCTTCCGTCGCCGCGCCGTTCGGTCCTCTGCTCTCGTCGTCCTGACGGTTTTCGCCGGCGCAGCGGCGAGGCCTACCGTCGCGCCGGAGCCGCCGCTCGGGCGGGCGATCGAGCCGCCGCTGCCGCTGCCCGCCTCGAGCCCCGACCCGCAGCGTCTGACGCAGGCGCGCGCCTCCTTCGGCGGCGAGGTCCGCGAGTCGACGCTCGGTGGTTACCTCTTGCTGACCGACATCGACGATCCCGCGCTGGTCGAACGCGCCGAGCGGGTCATCGGCGCTCTCGAGGCGATCTACTACGGGCGCTACGGGCGGCGTCCGGTCGGGACGCCGCGTGAGGCGATCGTCCTCTTTTCCTCCGAGCTCGACTACCGGGGTTTCCAGGCGGGGGATCGCCGGCTGGCCGGCCTGACCGCTTCCACGGGACTGGCTGGGAGAGGCATCGTGGCGACCTTCCGCGGCCCGCGGAGGGACAATGAGCTCCTCGGCACCCTGGTGCACGAGCTTGTGCATCTGCTCAATCGCCGGGCGATCGGGCCGGCGTTGCCCTCCTGGCTCGACGAGGGCCTCGCCGACGACCTGGGCGCGAGCCGGATCGATGCCGAAGGCCGCCTGTGGCCAGGGACCTGGTCGCGGACGCTCGCCGCGCACGAGAACGAGATCCGGATCTCCGGCGGCGAAGCGGCGCTGCGCGACCTCGCCGACGTTTTCGGGCCCGACGGCAACGCGCCGGGGCGGCTCAACCTCGGCGCGATACTGGCCCTCGAGTGGGAGGATTTCGTCGCCGAGCAGAGTGCCGAGCTCCACTACGCCGCAGCGGCGGCCTTCATCCGCATGCTGCTTGCCGCGCCGGCCAGAAACAGCCTTTTTCGCAGCTGGCTCGGCGAAGTTTCCGCGGGCGCCTCGCCGGCCGCTGAGGAGCTTCGCCGGGCGCTCGGGCAGCCCTGGGAAGAGCTCGATCTTGAGCTCGCACTCTGGACGCGCGGCGAGCTCGCCCGCCTGCCGCCTTTGCGCCCGGCCGGCAGCCAGGTCGCATCTCCCCGATCCACGCCATCAGCCCCCTCGGTAGCCAGGTGACAATTTTCGACAGTTACGGGTGGCGGAAGACGTCGCATAACGAAACTTCGCCCCCGGGGGCCGGATGCCGAACGCCTGCGTAGAACGCAGCCGGCCCGAATCTGGGCCTGCGCTGCGAAGGCGTCGCCTACTGGCGCGAAAGGTGCAAAGGCGCCTGTCGGCGTGAATTCGCGAGCTACTCTGCCGTCTTCGGACGAGCTTCTCGAGGTCGTCGGCGACCTGCTGATTGCCGTGCAGGAGCCCGGTCTCTGGCCTGCGGCGCTGTCCCGCCTCGCGGGCTGTCTGGGTTGCCAGCAGGTGATGATCCTGCGCGGTGGCGGTCCGCGGCGGGCGGTGCTGGCGACCAACAGTCTCGATCCCGGCGCGATCCGCCGGCTCGCCGGACGGCGCAGCGACCTCGACGCCACCTGGCCGGCCTGTCCTCCCGAGTATCGCGAGTTCGCGTTGCCGGGAGAGGGCCGTCTCTCCCTGCTGCTGGATCGCGCCGACCTCGATGCCGAGGCCTTGGCGCTCGTCGAGCGCATGGCACCGCTCCTGGCACGCGCCTGGCGTCTCACCGACGCGATGGCGGCCGCCGAGCGGCGGCAGAGCTGGAGCTCACGCGTCCTCGAGCCGCTCGCGACCGGCATTCTCATTCTCGGGCGCGACGGTGTCGTGCTGCAGACCAACCCGGCCGCGAGGGCGAAGCTCGCCTCGCAGAGCGAGCTCAAGATCGAAGAGGGGCGGCTGCGCGGGGCGAGCCAGGCGCTCGATCGCTCGCTCGCGGCGTTGTTCGCACCCGACAGCCAGTTCGACGAACGTCGCGTCGCGACGGAGTCGATGCGGATCTCCCGCGGTGGCGACGGGGCGCTCGAGGTGCTGGTGATCGCCTCTCCCCGCTTCGCCGACGCACTGCCGACAGCAGTGGCGGTGATTCTGCTCTTCGACCCGCGCGCCGACGCCGAAGATCCGGCGGTGGCTCTCGCGGCACGCTACGACCTGTCGTTCGAGCAGTCGCAGGTCGTCGGTCACCTGCTGCGCGGGCGCAGCATTCCCGAGGTCGCCAGCGAGCTCGGGGTGCCCACCGCGGTGATCGCTTCCTGCCTGGGCGGGATCTATCACCAGGTCGGCACCACGCGTCAGGTCGAGCTCGTGAAGCTCCTGCTCGCCGGCCCGCCGCGATCCGCGCCGGCTTGACGCCGGTAGTTTGGGCTCCCCAGTTCAGCTGGAACCGGTGCCGTCGTCCAAGGTCGGCGGCGCGAGTGGCTCGTCCTCGCGCCAGCGGGCGCCGCCGTCGGCGTAGATCTCCCGTTTCCAGATCGGCGCTTCGGACTTGACCCGTTCCAGGGCGGCGCGGATCGCGCCGAGCGCCGCGTCGCGCCGCGGCGACGCCGCGACGATGGCGATCGAAGCCTCGCCGACCGCGAGCCTCCCGATCCGGTGGCAGAGCGCGACGCGCAGGTCCGGAGCCGCCGCTTCGAGCTCGGTCGCAATCCGCTCGAGGACCTTCTCCGCCATCACGGTGTAGGCGCTGTACTCGATCGCGACCACCTCGCGGCCACCTTCCGGCTCATTGCGGTCCCGCACTGTGCCGACGAAGATCGCCTGTGCGCCGCAGGCGGGATCGGCGACCGCGGCGAGCAGCGCGGGGATGTCGAGCGGCAGTTCGACCAGCCCGGTGCGCACGATCAGCCGCCGGAGACGGGGGGGAGGAGGGCGATCTCGGCACCCTCCCGAACCACCGCCGCGGGATTCGCGACCGTGCCCTCCACGGCGATCGCCAAGCGCGGCAGAAGCGGCGCGAGAGCCGGAAAGTCGACCGCGAGGCGCTGGCGCAGCTCGCGCACCGACAACTCTCCGGGAAGCTGCCAGTCGCAGGATCCGGTGCCGATCGCCTGCGCGGCCGAGGCGAAGGCGAGAAGTCGCACTTGCATGCGTTGAATCGTAGCATCCGGCGGCTCGCGGCTCATCTAGAAACGCCCCCTTCTCGAGCGCGGTTGACCGTTCCCTTCGAGTACACTGTTGTCACAGTCCGACAAACAGGGAGGGACCCATGCGCTTCCAGGATCGTCCCGAAGTGCTTCTCGTCGTTCCGCTCCTGCTCTGCGTGTTCGGTGCCGTCACGCCGGCGCGGGCCGCCGAGGATGCAAAGGCCTGCTGCAGAATCATTCGTGTCGACCTCAAGAAGGGCACGGCCTGGCTGCGCAATCCGCGGTCCGCTCTGGTGGTGCAGTTCCGGCTCGGAGCCGACGACCGCGATCTCTTCAAGCTCGGCGATCTCTTCAACCCGGAAACCAACGAGCTCAACGGCACCAAGCTCCAGCGCACCTACTCCATGTCGCTGCCGGTACTCGGTCCGCTCAACGCTCGTATTCTGCGCGTGCGCGGCCATGAGATCGCCGTCGAGGTCGAGGAGACCGGGACTGTCTATCGCTTTCACACCCTGAAGTTCGGCAACGTCCTGAGCAGCATGAAACCGGCGCAGGAAGTTCTGGTCGACGTTTCGGGCGGCTGGGTTTTTGTCCTCTACGAGGCCTACGGCAAGGTGAAGCCCAGCGTCTGGGCCTTCAAGCTCGAATGAGCCGCGCCGGCTAGAGTTGCCCTGAAAGGCCGCGTCTCGCCGTCCTGGTTGCGCTTCGCTTCTGCGGCTCTTCGCCATCCCTCCCGGCCAACTCGAAGCGGAATGGCTCCGCCAACGGCGAGGAAGCCTGTTGGCCTCCTCGAGGACGAGCGTATCCCCTCAGCCGGCCCGTATAATCGTCCGGTTTGCGAGGGGAGATCGCATTGCCGGTCATGGAATCGAGGCTGAAGATCGACGAGGTGTTTCGACGCCGGCACGAGCATTGGTCCGCCGAGCTCGCTCGACTCGCCGCGGAGGAGGCACGGCTGCGCGAGGGCGGCGGCGCGAAAGCGCAGGCCCGCCAGCGCGAGCAGGGCAAGATGTCGGCTCGCGAGCGCGTTGCGGCGCTCTGCGACCCGGGCGCGTCTTTCCTCGAGCTCGGCCTTTGGGCGGCCCACGGCATGTACGCCGAATGGGGCGGCGCGCCGGCTGCAGGTTTGGTGACCGGCGTCGGGAGCATCCACGGCCGTGACGTGATGGTGGTGGCGGACGACGCCACCGTCAAGGCCGGCGCGAAGTTCCCGCTCGGCATCAAGAAGGTCCTGCGGGCGCAGGAGATCGCGCTCGAGAACCGTCTGCCAGTGGTCTATCTCGTCGACTCGGCGGGGGTCTTCCTGCCGATGCAGGACGAGATCTTCCCCGATCGCGAGCACTACGGCCGGATCTTCTACAACAACGCCCGCCTGTCGGCGGCCGGGGTCTTCCAGATGGCGGCAATCGTCGGTTCCTGCGTCGCCGGCGGCGCCTACCTGCCGATCATGAGCGACGAGATCCACATCGTCGAGGGCACCGGTTCGATTTTTCTCGCCGGCTCGCACCTGGTCGCGGCGGCGATCGGCGAGCGCATCGAGAACGAGGCCCTGGGCGGCGCCGTGGTGCAGGCCGACATCTCCGGCATTGTCGATCATCGCCATCCCGACGAGGCCGCCTGTTTCGCCAAGTTGCGCTCGCAGTTCGCGCAGCTCGCCGTCGGCGCACGCGCGCCTTTCGCGCGGCGGGAGTCCGTGGCGCCGCTCCACGACCCGGAGGAGCTCCTGGGCATCGTGCCGGTCGAGCGCTCGCGCCCCTACGACGCCCACGAGCTTCTCGCGCGCCTCCTCGACGGCTCGGAGTTCGACGAGTTCAAGGAGACCTACGGCCGGACGCTGGTTTGCGGCACCGGCTGGATCGGCGGCCACGCCGTCGGCATCGTCGCCAATCAACGTTCCGTCGTCGATCGCCGGACCGGGCTCGAGCCGCGCGACAAGGAGCTCCAGATCGGCGGCGTGATCTACAGCGACTCGGCCGACAAGGGGGCCAGGTTCGTCGAGCTCTGCAACCAGAAGAAGATCCCGCTTCTTTTCCTGCAGGACGTCACCGGCTTCATGGTGGGCTCCCGTTCGGAGCGCGGCGGCATCATCAAGGACGGCGCCAAGATGGTGAACGCGGTGGCGAACTCCGTGGTGCCGAAGATCACCGTCTTCGTCGGCAACAGCTACGGCGCCGGCAACTACGCCATGTGCGGCAAGGCCTACGGCGCGCGCTTCCTCTTTGCCTGGCCGTCGGCGTCGATCGCGGTGATGGGCGGCGAGCAGGCGTCGCGGACGCTGCTCGCGATCCAGCTCAAGAATCGCGGCGAGGAGGTCTCGGAGGAGGAGAAGGCGGCGCGCCTCGCCGACATCCAGAAGCGCTACGCCGACGCGATGAATCCGCGCTACGCCGCCGCCCGCCTCTGGGTCGATGGGCTCATCGATCCCCGTCGCACGCGCGAAGTCGTCGCCCACGCCCTCGCGGCCTGCGCCAACAACCCGGAAGTCGCCGAATTCAAGACCGGCGTGCTGCAGACCTAGCCCGGCGACTCGTGCTCCCGCGCCGTTCTGCGACCGCTTGCGCGTCGCGACATCCGATACCCAGCCGGCGGTCTCGCAAGTGAAAGCAGACATCGACAGGCCTGGAGCCTCACCTCCATCCCGGGCGCGTTGGCTCTTTCCGGCAGCCTTTACGGTGGCGTTGATCTTCCGCCTGGTGGGTCTCGGCGGCTCGTCGATGTGGCTCGACGAGATCATGGAGACGCTCATGGCCCGCGACGGGCTGGGGGAGCTCTTCTCGAGCCTCTTCTACGACCGGGCGCAACCGCCGGTCGAGCCGCTCTTCACTTGGGCGCTGCTCGCGCTCGGCCAGGGCGAGCTCGTGCGTCGCCTGATCAACGCCGTCCTGGGCGCCGCCGCGGTGGCCCTCTTCGCACGCTGGGTAGCGCGCCGGTTCGACCTCCCGACGGCGGCTCTCACGGCTCTCTTCCTCGCCACTTCGCCGCTGCTCATCCGGTACTCCCATGAGCTCCGCCCGTACGCGCTCGCGCTGCTGCTCTCGGTCTGGGCGCTCGACGCCAGCGAGCGCTGGCTGGCGCGCGGAGCCGATCGCTTCCCGCTCGAGCTGGCCTGCGCCGCGGGACTCGCCGCCATGACCCACTACCTCGCGGTCGCGCTCTGGCTGCCAGTGGCGACCGCCTGGTTCGAGGCTCGCAGCGAGGGGCGGGTGCCGTCCCTGGGCGTGCGGCTGCCGGCCGCCGCTGCGCTCTCGCTCCTGCCGCTCGCCGCCTGGTTCGCGCTCCTCGCCGGCCTTGGCGGGCCACAGCAGCCGTTGCGCACAGCGCAATGGGACTGGCAGCTGGTCGAACGACGCTTCGACGATCTCCTTTTTCGCGGCAATGTCGGTCAACCGGTCATCGACGGCGGCGCGATTCTGTTGGCGCTCCTGACCGTCGTCGGCTGCGTCGTGCTGGCGCGGCGGCGCGGCGGCCTCACCGCCTTCGCCGGACTCTTCGCCGGTACCCTGCTGGTGGAGATCGTGCTCTTGGCCATGCGCCGCTTCAGCCATGTGCGCTACAACCAGTTCGGCCTGCTCTTCCTGCTGACGGCGCTCGCGGCCGGCATCGTGGCCTGCGCGCGACTGCTCGGCGAATTCAGCCGAAGGTCGGGGCTCGCCACGGCAGCGCTCCTGGCAGGCGCCGTCGCGGCTACGTTCGTGACCGGGGTCGTCGGCTATGCGCAGCACGGGCGGCCCGACTGGCCGTCGGTGGCGCGCGCCGTGGTGGCGCTGCGAGGTCCGGACGCCTACGTCGTCACCACCAACCAGTGGGCGCAGATTTCGCTCGGTTACTACCTCGGCCGCTATCGGAATCTCCGCGAAGCGCCGCGAGGCGTCGCGACGGTGCTGGGCGATCAAGGACGCCTGCGCGAAGAGCTCGCGCGCCAGCCCGAAGGCTGCGTTCTGGTGCTCGATGCGGGATTCCAGTCGCCGGAGGACCTCCTCGCGGGCCTGCGCCCGAGGCACCCGATCGTCTCCCTGCCCGACACCAACCGGGCGCGATTGTTTCACTTCGCCACACAAGAGACGCCCCGCCAGGCCTGTTTTCCGCCGCCGGAATTCCGGGTCGAGGTTTCGCGCGGCTACAGCAGCTTGCTGCCGTGGCTGGAACGCTAGCCAGGCGGCGATGCGTTCGAAAACCAGGCGGCAGCGCGGATGACGACTCGCCGCACGGCGCAGAACTACGGCTCGCTGGTCGCGAGCTCGAGGTGGAGGAGGGCGCGGGCGGCGCGCCAGTCGCGCTGGACGGTGCGGCGGGAGACGTCGGTCGCCTCGGCGATCTCGGAGAAGGTGAGGCCGCCGAAGAAGTGCCATTCGACGGTCTGCGCGAGGCGGGGCGCGGCGCTCTCGAGGCGCGAGAGCGCGTCGTCGAGCGCGAGCAGGTCCTCGACCGGCGCGGCCGCAGCCGGTGCTGCCACCTGGATCGCCTCGAAGTCGACGTCGGCCTGGCCGCCGCCGCGCTTCGAGGCCTTCCGCCCGCGGGCGTCGTCGATCACGATCTGGCGCATGGCGCGCGAGGCGACGGCGAAGAAGTGGGTGCGGTCGGCGTAGGGCAGGTCGCCCCGTTTGGCGATGCGCAGAAAGGCCTCGTGGACGAGCGAGGTCGCCGAGGGCCCGGCGTTGCGCGCGCCGCGCACGTGCCGCCCGGCGAGGGCGCGCAGATCCGCATAGACGATCTCGAAGAGCTTCGCCGGCGCCTCCGCGTCTCCCTGGCGCGCTGCGGCCAGCAGGCGCGTGACCGCGCCGTCGACGACGGGCCCGCCGGCAGGTGAATCGGAATCCGCCACGCCCAGGATTGTAGCTCCCTGGCGCGGAAGCGGGTAGCGCCGGCGCCCACGTGGCAGAATCGCCGTTCTTCATGAGTGCCTCCGAATCGCCCGTCGAGCGCCGAGCGCGCCTCTTCTCCGAGCTCTGCGAGCTCGACGAAGCGCCACTCCAGGAAGCGCTCACCCGCCTCGCCGCCGAGGACGAGGCACTCGCCGCCGATGTCCGTCGCATGCTCGAGCTCGACCGCCAGTCCCTCGGACCGATGGAAGGTCTGCGCGACGAGGTTGCCGGGGCCGCCGGGCGCCAGCTCCTCGCCGACGATCCCGCGGAGCCCCCGCCTCCCGAGCGCCTGGGCGCTTGGCGGGTGGGGGAGAAGCTGGGCGCGGGCGGCATGGGCGAAGTCTGGGCGGCGGAGCGGGCCGAGGGGGGCTTCACCCAGCGCGCGGCGGTGAAGCTGGTGCGCTCCGGAATGGCGAGCCGGGAGGTGGTCGCACGCTTCGCTGTCGAGCGCCAACTCCTCGCGCGGCTCGAGCATCCGGCGATCGCGCGGCTCCTCGATGGCGGAATCGCGCCCGACGGACGTCCCTGGTTCGCCATGGAGCGCATCGCGGGCCTGCCGATCGACCGTTTCGCCGCCGATCGAGGCCTCGACGTCGACGCCCGGCTGCGCCTGTTCCTCGCGGTCTGCGAGGCGGTCGACTTCGCACACCGCTCGCTGGTCGTGCATCGCGATCTCAAACCGTCGAACATTCTGGTGACCTCCGACGGGCAACCGAAGCTGCTCGATTTCGGCCTCGCCAAACTTCTCGAACCGCCGCCTGAAGATGGTGTGGAGTCCGGCGCCACGCGCACCGAGCTGCGCGCGCTGACCCCCGCCTACGCCGCGCCGGAGCAGATTCTCGGCGAGCCCGTCACCACGACGACCGACGTCTATTCGCTGGGGGTCATCCTCTACGAACTGCTGACCGGCGCCCTGCCGCACCGGCGGCGGTCGAGCTCGCCGACCGCGCTCGCCGCCGATGTCGCGCACGAGACCATCGAGCGCCCATCGCTTCGCCTGCGCCGCCTGGCCGCGGGGCATCCCCGCGAGGCTCGTCAGCGCAAGCGGCTCGAAGGCGATCTCGACACCATCGTGCTCAAGGCGCTCGCGCGCGAACCGGAGCGGCGCTATGTCTCGGTGGCGGCGCTCGCGGCGGATCTCTCCGCACATCTCGCCGGGCGCCCGATCTCCGCGCGCCCGGATACGGCCGGCTACCGCCTCTCCAAGTTCATCCGCCGGCATCGCCTCGGCGTCGCGGCGGCAGGGCTCGTGCTGGTGTCCCTCGTCGGCGGTCTGAGCGTTTCGATCGTGCAGACGCGGCGGGCAAACGCCGCGGCGGCAGAGGCAGAGCTCGAAGCGCGGCGCGCGGAGCGGGTCAAGGGCTTCCTAATCTCGGTCTTCGAACAGGCCGATCCGAACCGGTCGATGGGGGCCGAGATGCCCGCCCGGCAGATCCTCACCGAGGGCGTGGAACGCCTGACGACCGAGCTCGCCGACGAGCCCGAGGTTCGCGCCGAGCTCTACGATGCCGTGGCCCATATCCAGGGGGGCCTCGGGTTGCTCGACGAGGGGCTCGCGAGCGCCAAGCTCGCCGCCGCGGAGCGGGCGCGGCTTTTCGGCCCGCGCTCGCGCGAGCATGCGCAGAGTCTGGTGACGGTGGGCAGGGCGCTGCTCGCCCTGGGGCGCGTCGAGGAGGCAGGCAGGCGGTTCGAGGAGGCGGTGCTGCATTTCGAGAGCGCGGGCGAAGCGCGCTCGGTCGATTGCGCCGCGGCGCTCTCGGGCCGGGGGGAGGTGAAGTTGATGACGGGGGACCTCGCCGGCTCGCTCGTCGACGAGCGCCGCGCCTACGAGATCTGCGTCGCGGCGCTGGGCGAGACCGACGCTCGCACCCTCGAACATCTCTCCAACATCGCCGTGCTCCAGACCGAGGCCGGTACCTTCGCCGAGGCGGTAGGCATCTTTCGCCGGATCCTCGCGGTGCTCGAGCCGGCCGAGGGCGCCGACGCGCCGAAGGTGCTCAACATCGTGCTCAACCTCGCCACGGCGCTCGACTCGGCGGGAGCGAGCGCGGAGGCGCTGCCGTACTTCGAGCGCGTTGTGGCCGGGCGTCGCCGGATTTACGGCGCGAAGCATCCGGCGCTCGGCGAGGCCCTGGTGATCACCAGCCTCCGTCTCTCGCGCGCTGGACGGAGCGCCGAGGCGCTCTCCGCGCTCGCCGAGGCGCGCGCCATTTACGAGCCGCTCGATCATCCGGAGTTGGGCTCGGTGGACAACTACAGTGGCCTCGCGCTCGCCGATCTGGGCCGTTTTGCCGAGGCCGAACGCGCCTTCGAGCGCGCCACGGCGCGCTTCGCGAAAGACGGCGGCGCAGGCAGCGTCCTGGCCGTGAATGCGCTTTCGAACGAGGCCTATACGGTGAGCGAGCAGGGCCGAGTGGTGGAGGCGGAGGCGATGTTCGAGCGCGCCGCCGCCGCGCTGCGCGCTCTGGGAGAGTTCGACAATCCTCGCCTGCTGCGGGCGCGGCTGAACTGGGGGGCGACGCTGCGCAAGCTCGGCCGCTATCGCGAGGCCCGCACCGTCCTCGAGGAGGCGCTGGCACTCGCCCGCGCCAAGCTCGATGTCGGGCACCTGCGCCTCGCCGAAGGTGAGGTCGAGCTCGCGCGCCTCGACCTCGCCGAAGTTGGGTCGGCGGCGGAGAGACCCGCGGCGGTCGAGCGTGCCCGCGCGCGGCTCGCCGCCGCCGAGGCGATCACGGCGACGAAGGTACCCTCTCCGGCCTTCATCCGCAATCTGGCTGCGGCGCGGGCTGAACTCGAACGGAGCGATGGCGATTGATGGCACGCTCCCCTGGAGGTATGACTCGATGACGGAAGATGCTGCGACGCCAACCATCCACTTGCAGCCGATCGGCGTGGTGCGTTCGCCCTACCGGACGCGAGACGACGTTCCCAAAGGGCTCGGCGCCCAGCACGGCGCCGAAGGAACGATCGAGATTCTCCCCGAGTTCGCCGCCGGTCTGGCGGACATCGAGGGTTTTTCGCATCTCTACGTGCTCTGGATCTTCGACCGGGCAGAGAGCTTCGAGCTGCTCGGCCGGAACCCGACCGACGGCCTGGAGCACGGCGTCTTCGCGACGCGCTCGCCGCGGCGGCCGAATCCGCTGGCGCTCTCGGTCGTCGAGCTCCTCGGCCGCGACGGCGCGACGCTCCGCGTGCGCGGCGTCGACATGCTCGACGGCTCGCCGATCGTCGACCTCAAACCCTACCTCTCGAACGTGCCGCCGGAAAAGCTCCGCCGGGGCTGGCTCGACGCCGCGGAGGCGGCGAAGAAAGCCGGAGCCTGATCCTCTGGGTAGCCGCCTACGGCGCGTCGGCCCAGGCGGCGGTCGTGCCCTCCTCGAAGCCGTCGCCGAAGATACGGCTGTCGACCGAGAAGAGGTGCCAGCGCTCGTCGACCAGCTCGTCGGAGTAGTAGAGCGTGCCGGCGCTGTCGGGGAAGACCTCGAAGGTGGAGATCCGGCCGCCGAGCACGGGATCGCCATTCAGCCGCTTGTCCTGGATGTAGCGCGGCGACAGGCGCTGCTCGTAGAGACCGCGCTGATCGGATGGAGCATCCTCGTCGACGGTGAAGACGACCCGCCGCCCGTCGGGATGGAGCTTCCAGAGGGTGCCGGTCGAGCGCTCCGGACCGGGAATGGAGCTGTCGTTGGTGATCCGGTCCTGGGTCGCGGAGCCGTCCGCCGGCACCGAGTAGAGGTCGAAGCGGTTGTCGACCGTGAGGTCGGCGCGAAAGACCACCTTCACGCTGTCGGCAGTGAAGGCGAGATTGGTGACGTCCCGACCCACGAAGCTTCCGGTGACCAGCGGCACGGCGTCAGTCGAAGGCCCGGCGATCGGCACCGACCAGGCAGAGAACCGCTCGTTGATCTCCTGATCGGCGACGTAGGCGACGCGCGCGCTGTCGGGCGAGATCGCGAACGCCGTCGCGTCGCCGGTCGCGATGAGACTGGGGTTGAGGCGGACGAGATCGCCCGCCGGACCGGCGAACGGCACGCTCCAGAGCTCGCGCCTCTCGTCGGTGAGCTTGTCGGCGAGGAAGACGATGCGGGAACCGTCCGGGGAGGAGGACATGGTGCTGATCGCCCCGCCCTCGACGAAGCTGCCGGCGAGCGAGACCGCGGCGGCTTCAGGTCCGTCGAAGGGCACGCTCCAGAGCTGATTCGCGCGGTTGCCCACCGGAGTGTCGCAGGTGAAGATATAGCCGATCCGCCGCGCGGCCGAGCTCACCGCGGCAGGAAACGCGGTGCAACCCGCCGGGTTGCTGGAAAGCAGGTAGAGACCCGCCGCGGCCGGGCCGGCGGCAGGCGCGCTCCACAGTTTCAGCGCCGGCGTTACGGTGTCGTAGACAAAGAGCAGCGCCCGGGAGGGCTCTCCGAGCACGAAGCCGAAATAGGGAAGCTCGCCCGGGGCGAAGGGGGGCGCGACGCTCACTCCCGCCGCCGCCGGACCCGCCACCGGGACGGTCCAGAAGCCCCAACCGGACGCGGTCTCCGCGACGTAGCCGATCCGGTCCCCGGAGTCGCCGACGGTGAAGAAGGTCACGCCCTCGCCGATGACGGGCAGGTTCAGCTTGACCGCGGCGGCCGGCGTACCGGCGAGCGGCACGCTCCAGACCTCCGGGCGGCCGTTGGTTTCGAGCGCGCCCGAGTAGACCACCCGGCGCCCGTCGCGCGAAAGCTCCAGCCGGCCGATCGTGCCGGCGGGACTGTAGGGCGACAGCCGATGGAGCTCGGCGCCGTTGCGGCGCATCGAGTAGACCGCTTGGGCTCCGGCGCTCTCCACGTCGCCGATGAAGACAACCCACTCGCCGCGCGGGTCGATGCGCCACTGGAAGCTGACCGACGAGGCGGCCTCGCCCGGGGGCGAGAGCTGCCGCCGGACGTAGTCGGGCGGCAGCGACAGCTGGGCGGCCGCCGGAGCGGCGGTGGCCAGCAGGAGCGCTGCGCAGGGCAGAGCCGCACAGATGGCACGAAGCGTCTTGGCGTGGCAGAACGAGACTCGCATACCCGGAAGAACGCAGTTCTCGCGCCCAGGGCGACAGCGGCGCCGCTCGGGCGGCGTGCCGGCTTCAGGGCAGGTCGGCCCAGGCGCCGCTAGTGCCGGACTCGAAGCCGTCGCCGAGCAGACGCAGGTCGACGGTGAAGAGCTCGTGCTTCTCGTCCACCGTTTCGTCGGAGCGGTAGGCGAGCCCGGCACCGTCGGGGAAGAGCTCGAAGTAGCTCACCTTGCCGCCGTTGACCGCGACGCCGTCGAGTCGCGCGTCCGCGGTGTACGGTCCGACGAGGCGCTGCTCGCCGATTCCGCGCTCGTCGAACGGGGCGAACTCGTCGAACTGGTAGAACACCCGCTCGCCGTCGGGATGGATGTACCAGCGGAAGGCGACCGAGCGGGGCGGCGCCGGGTTCGAACCGCGGTTGGTGATTCGCGACTGCACCGCGGAACCGTCCGCCGGCGCCCAATAGAGATCGAAGCGCTCGTTGACGGCGAGGTCGAAGCGGAAGATTACCTTTGAGCTGTCGGGCGTGAAGGCGAGATTCTGCGCGTCGGCGCCGACCATCAGCACGCCTTGGTAGAGCGATACGGCCGAGGTCGACGGTCCGGCGATCGGCACCGAGTAGGGGAAGAACCGTTCGTCGGAGGCCTGGTCGGCGATGTAGGCGACGCGCGTCGAGTCCGGCGAGATGCTCAAGAAGCTTTGCACGTCGCCGTTCGCGACCAGAGAGGGGTTCAGACGCACGATCGCTGCCGCCGGCCCGGCGACCGGAACACTGAACAGCTCGACGCGCTCGTCCACCAGCCGGTCGGCGCTGAACACGACCCATTGGCTGTCGGGAGAGAGAGCCAGCTCCCGAATCGTTCCGCCCGCGGCGAAGCTGCCGGCGAGCGAAACTGCGGCGGCGGCGGGTCCGGTCGCGGGAACGCTCCAGAGTTGAGTGAGGGTCAGGCCGGGCGGGCAGTATCCGCCATAGATGAGGTAGGCCGAGTTGGGAGTGAACTCGCCGGCGACGGGGGCGCAGCCGCCGGGGGTCTCGCCGGCGAGCAGGATCGCGGCGGCCGCCGGACCCCCGGCCGGAACCGTGAAGAGCCGGCCGGTGACCGCGGCACCGTCCAGAAACTGGATCAGAAGGTGCGCGCCGTCCGGCTGGAAGAAGACCGTCAAGAGGATTTCGCCGCTCAGCGCGGGCGGGTCGAGGCGCACTCCGCTTGCGCTCGTGCCGGCGTGCTGCACGCTCCAGGCCTGGCTGTCGCCCGCGATCTCGGCGACATAGGCGATCCGGTCGCCCACCTCCGGGACGCGAAAGAAGAGCACGCCGTCGCCGCTCACCGGTCCGTTGAGCTTCACGGCCGCTGCCGCGGAGCCCCAGGGCGCGACGCTCCAGATCTCTCCGAGCCCATCGACCTCGAGGTCTCCGCGGTAGAGGACGCGCCGGCCGTCAGGAGAGAAGGCGAGTTGCGCTATCGATCCGGTCGCGCCCAGAGGCGAGAGGCGGTGGAGGTCGGAGCCGTTCCGGCGCATGGCGTAGACCGCCTCCGCGCCGGCGATCTCCACGTCGCCGATGAACGCCACCCACTCACCGCGCGGATCGATCGCCCAGGGGCTGCTGACCCGCGACGCCGGTTCGCCGGACGGCGAGAGCTGGCGGATCTCATAGGGCGGCGGCGCTTGCGCCGCAAGCCCTCCTGAGCCGAGCAGCGCTCCGGCAAGCGCCAGCACGAGGCTGGCGGTGATCGTTGCGACCCGGCTCGTGAGCATGAGATCCCCCTCACAGATAGTACCGACATCTCCGCGGCGAAAGGGCCGACCGTCGACCTGCGTCAGAATGAACGCCGAATCCGAAGGAGAATCGTCATGTTCGAACGCCCAGCTTCCCTTCTCCGGCCCTTGAGCCTCCTCTGCGCATTCGCGCTCGCGCCCGCAGCTTACGCCGAGCCGCCGCGACCGTCGACCTTTTCGATCGTCGCCGCCGATCCGGCGACCGGGGAGGTCGGAGTGGCGGTGGCGAGCCGCTTCTTCGCCGTCGGCTCGGTGGTGCCCTTCGCGCGCGCCGGCGTCGGTGCGGTGGCGACCCAGGCGTCGGCGAATACGACCTACGGCCCGGGGGCGCTCGAGCTCCTGGCGCGCGGCACGACACCGGCTGAAGCGCTCGCCATCCTCACCCGCGCCGACAAGGGGCAGAGTCACCGCCAGGCGGGCGTGGTGGCGGCGGACGGCGCTTCGGCGACCTTCACCGGCCCGGAGTGCAGCGCCTGGGCCGGGGGACGGAGCGGCCCGGGCTACGCGGTACAAGGAAACATCCTGACCGGCGAGCCGGTGGTGGCGGCGATGGAGAAAGCCTTTCTCGACAGCGCCGGGAAGCCGCTCGCCGAGCGCCTCTATGCGGCCATCGTCGCCGGCGACGCCGCGGGCGGAGACAGCCGCGGCAAGCAGTCGGCGGTGCTCCTGGTGTCGCGCGCCGGCGGTGGCTACGGTGGCAACGACGACCGGGCGATCGACATCCGCGTCGACGACCACCTGGAGCCGATCGTCGAGCTCGGGCGCCTGGTGAACCTCGCGCTGGTCAACGACCTCTGGAACCGCGGCTGGGCGGCGTTCCGCGACGGCCGGCGCGGCGAAGATCTGAAGTGGCAGGAGCTGACCCTGGCCAAGGCCGAGGCGACGCAGGCCGGCATCCTCCCCGAGGTGCTCTACGACACCGCGGTGATCCGCCTCGCGAACGGCGACAAGGTCGGCGCCCGCGCCGCCCTCGATCGCGCCCTGGCGCTCAACCCGAAACTCGCGCAGCAGGCAGCCGTTGACAGTGACCTCGCCGGGCTGCGGGAAGCGAAGCCCTGACCGTGAGTCGGAGTCAGGCGAGCGCGCTCAGGAAGTCGACCGCGGGCAGGCAGTGCACGCCGTTCTCGATGAACCCGCGATCGAGGTCGAGGACGACCTGATAGGCGTGCGGGATCTTCAACCGGTCGCGAAAGTAGAAGAGCGACGGATCGATCGCGCGTGCGGACGTCTTGACCTCGACGGCGAACCAGGGCTGGTTGTCGAGCGTGATCAGGAAATCCACCTCCCGGCCGGTGCGATCCCGCAAGTAGCGCAGCTCGACCCGGTGACCGTCGCGATCTTCGAGCAGGTGGCAGAGCTTCAGGAGATGGAGGGCGACCAGGTTCTCGAAACGCGCCGGCGGCGCACTCACCTGACTCCAATCCCAAAGATAGGCCTTCGGCATCTTCTTGAGGCTGGCGACGGCGCGGGAGGCGAAGGGGCGCACGCGCACGACGTGATAGAGCCGCTCGAGGACTTCCATCCAATGGGTGAGGGCCTTGTGACTGACCTCGAGGTCCTCGCGTAGCGCGTTGAGCGATAGCGGCGATCCGACCCGTCGCGCGATCTCGTCGGCGAGCAGTTCGAGGGCGGCGAGATCGCGTACCGCTTCGAGGTCGCGCACGTCCTCGCGGAAGAAGCGATCCAGGCGATCTTTCTGCCATCGTCGGTGGGCGCGCTCGGATTGCGCCAGATACGGCTCGGGGAAGCCGCCGAAGCGCAGCAGCGCCTCGAGCACCGCCCGCTGGTCGCGAGCCCCGCGCCCGGCTCGAGCGATGGCGAGCGGCTGTCCCGGCTCGAGCTCGAAGCGCGCCGCCGGGGAGTGGATCTCGCCGAGCGAGAGCGGGTGCAGGCGATAGTGGTGGTAGCGGCCCTGGAGGGAGTCGCCGCCGCGGCGGTAGATGTCGAGCCGTGCCGAGCCGGTGACGAGGAACCGGGTGGTCGCGCGGTGGGCGTCGAACTCCCCCTTGAGCCAGCGCTTCCACGGCCGCCACTTGTGCAGCTCGTCGAGCACCACCAGGGCAGGCGAGCCGGGCGGCCAGCGGGCGGCGCGGATGTCGGCTCGGTCCTCGCGGCGGTCCCAGCTCAGATAGCGGCCGTTCGCCTCGGATTCGAGGATCTGGCGCGCCAGCGTCGTCTTCCCCACCTGACGCGGTCCGGCGACGAAGACCATCTTCTCTTCGAGGTCCCTCCGGATTGGGTCTTCGAGATAGCGTCGCATCGTTCCTTGCCAATTCTGCCATGAGGCACAAAAAGGCGCAACTTTTTGTGCTTTCGGGCTAATAAAGTGATTCTCTGTTTCGAACCGGGATGGGGCCCCCGCGTCGCCTGACGGCGCCGGCAGCGCTCTCCGGTAGGCTCTGAGCGTGAAACCCGCGGAGTTCCTCGAACGCTGGCGCCACGCCGGCGCGGCCGAGCGCGCCAACAAGGACAGTTTTCTCGCCGAGCTCTGCGACGTGCTTGAGGTCGAACGGCCGCTGCCGAAGACGAACGATCCGGAGAAGGACCGCTACGTCTTCGAGAAGGATGTCGCCCGGTCGCGCGAGGACGGGACGTCGATCGGGCGCATCGACCTCTTCCGCGCCGGCTGTTTCGTGCTCGAGGCGAAGCAGGTCGACGCAGCCAAACGCGAGACCCCCGCCTGGCAGCAGGCGATGAACGACGCGCTCGGCCAGGCGCTGGGCTACGCCCGGAGCCTGCCGCAGCCGCCGCCGTTCGTGGTGGTCTGCGATATCGGCCACTGCTTCGACCTCCACGCCTCGTTCGATGGTTCGGGGGCCTACCGCCCCTTCCCTGATGGCTTCAAGAAGCGCCTCTACTTCAAGGACCTCGAACAGCACCTCGACACGCTGCGCGCTCTCTGGCTCGATCCACTGGGCCTCGACCCCGCGCGCAGGCAGTCGAAGATCACGCGCGAAATCGCGGCCAAGCTGGCGGTTCTCGCGCGCGAGTTGGAGGGCTCGGGTCAGGACCCGCGCCGGGTGGCCGAATTCCTGATGCGCTGCTTGTTCACGATGTTCGCCGAGGACGTCGGCCTCCTGCCGGAGAAGCTGTTCTCGAAGTACCTCCACGAATATTGGTTGCCGAATCCGCCCTCTTTCCCGGGCGGCGTCGGCGCCCTCTGGCGCGACATGAACGAGGGCCGCGAGACGGCGGCCGGAAAGCTCCTGCGCTTCAACGGCGGCCTCTTCGCCGACCAGCAGGCGATCGCGTTGACGAAGAAGCAGCTGGAGCATCTGGCGGAGGCCGCCGAGAGCAACTGGGCGGAAGTCGATCCTTCTATCTTCGGCACGCTTCTCGAGCGCGCCTTGAGCCCGGAGGAGCGCCACCGGCTGGGGGCTCATTACACGCCGCGCGCCTACGTCGAGCGGCTGGTGAAGCCGACGATCGAGGAGCCGCTGCGCGCCGACTGGGATCTAGTGCGGGCGGAGGTGCGGCTGCTGGTGGAAGCCGGCAAGGTCGAGACGGCGCAGGAGCGGGTGCGCGACTTCCACCACAAGCTCTGCACGATCCGCGTCCTCGACCCGGCCTGCGGCACGGGGAACTTCCTCTACGTGACGCTCGATCTCTTCAAGCGCCTGGAGACCGAGGTCCTGGCGCAGCTCCAGGGCCTGGGCTACACGCAAATGGGCCTCGAGCTCGAGAAGTACCGAGTGACGCCGGAGCAGTTCCGCGGCATCGAGGTGAAGCCCTGGGCGAAAGAAATCGCCGAGCTCGTCCTCTGGATCGGCTACCTGCAATGGCAGGTGAAACAGCCCGGCGGCGCCTTGACCATCCCCGAACCCGTCCTCCGCGACTACGACAACATCGAATGCCGCGACGCCGTCCTCACCTGGGACGGCGACCCCGAGCTCGCCCGCGACGACTCCGGCGCGCCGATCACCCGCTGGGATGGCACCACGATGAAAAAAAGCGCAGTAACGGGAGAACCGATCCCCGACGATGCCGCGAGGATCCCCGTCTACACCTACAAGAACCCACGGGCCGCCGAATGGCCCCAAGCCGACTTCATCATCGGGAACCCGCCGTACATTGGCGGATGGAAATCACGTCAAGTACTGGGTGAGGGATATCTCGAAGCTCTGTGGTCTGCCTACCCAGAAATTCCCCAGAAGGCGGACTACGTCATGTATTGGTGGTCTAAGGCGGCCGCCGAATTGGTAGATGGCAAGACACGACGTTCTGGGTTGATTACTACGAACAGCTTGCGCCAAGTATTCCAGCGGCGAGTCGTGGAGGCGTCGCTGGAGGCTGGAGCAGTGATTCGCTGGGCTATTCCAGACCATCCCTGGGTCGACAGTGAGACCGGCGCTGCGGTTAGGGTCTCGATGACTGTCGTTTCCAGCGGAAAGGCGATGCCCTCAAGTGCCGGAGTGCTCGAAGAAGTACTGGAGGAGACTCCGCTCGAAGACGGGTCTGCCGCCCTCAGGACGAAGCTGGCAGTGGGGGTTGTTCAGGCGAGCCTTCGAATCGGCGTCGACCTAAGCCAAGTCTTTCCACTCGAAGCTAACAATGGAGTTTGCTCTCCAGGGATTCAGCTGTACGGCGCCGGCTTTGTCGTCGAGGCTGAGGAAGCGGCAGATTTCGCGGCGAGAGATGGGCACGAACCGTGTCCGCTCCTTCGTCCCTACCGGAATGGAAAGGACATCACGAACCGGCCCAGGAACGTCTCCATCATTGACACATTTGGCTGGGAGCTGAACGAACTCAGAGGTAGACACCCAGCGCTCTATCAGCACTTGCTGGAAAGAGTGAAGCCAGAAAGGGATCAGAATCAAAGGGCTCCGATACGTGAACGCTGGTGGCGGCATGGCTGGGAGCGCCCAGCCTTGCGAGTCGCGCTCTCTTCCTTGAGTCGATACATCGTGACACCCGAAACCTCGAAGCACAGAGTCTTTGTGTTTCTTCCAAGCGAAGTGCTGCCCGACAACATGCTCACCTCTGTCGCGGTGTCCGATGCGGCAGTGCTTGGATTCCTGTCGAGCCGCATTCACGTGTACTGGAGCATCTCGGCGGGTGGGCGACTGGGTGTAGGCAACGACCCCCGGTATACGAAATCTGCATGCTTCGACCCCTTTCCTTTCCCTGTGTGCGCTTTTGCAGTTGCTGAAAAAATTCGCCAACTTGGCGAACAGCTCGATGCGCATCGGAAGCGGCAGCAGGCGGCGCATGCGGGGTTGACGATCACGGGGATGTACAACGTGCTCGAGAAGTTGCGGTCGGGGGAGGAGTTGACGGCGAAGGAGCGCGGGATTCACGAGCAGGGGTTGGTGTCGGTGCTTCGGCAGATCCATGACGAGCTCGATGCGGCGGTGTTTGCGGCGTATGGGTGGCCGGTGACGCTCACTGACGAGCAGATCCTCGAGCGGCTGGTGGCGTTGAATCACGAGCGCGCGGAGGAAGAGAAGCGCGGCATCGTCCGCTGGCTCCGCCCCGAGTTCCAGAATCCGCAGGGCAAGAAGGACGCGGTTCAGGACGAGATCCCCGGCACCGGGCAGAAGAAGGCGAAGAAGGGGGCGCAGGCTGCGGCGCCGGTGAAGGCCGGCAAGCGCGCCTGGCCCAAAGAGCTGCCGCAGCAGGTGGCTGCGGTGCGGGACCTCCTCGGCGAGGCCGGCGCGCTTGATCTCACCGGCGCCAAAGCCGCCTTCAAAGGGGCCAAGGACGATGCGCTCGCTTCCTCCCTCGACAGCCTCGCCGCCCTGGGTCTCGCCGTCGCCTCTGGCGCCGGAGCGGCGCGGAGCTGGTCGGCGGTAAGATAGACCTATGATTTTCGCTCGACAACGAGAGCTTCTGGCGCTCCTCGAGGCATTGGGCGGCGACGTGGCCTCGACGGACTTTCAGAAGCTACTCTTCTTGTATGGCCAGGAGCGCGGGCAAGATGCGCCCTATGATTTTGTGCCCTATCAGTTCGGTGCATTTTCCTTCTCCTCATACGCCGACAAGCGGAAGCTCATCGAAAGCGGAGAGCTCGCGAAAGTCGATGATCGTTGGGTTCTGACCGGCGTCGGCGTCAAAACGCTGCAGCGAAACCCGTTCCGCCCGACAGCTGCGGACTTTGCCAAGCGCAACGCACGGCTACGAGGAGACTCGCTGGTCGCAGAGACATACCGGAGATTCCCCTTTTTCGCGACACGTAGCGAGATTGCCGAGAAAGTTCTTCGGGGCGATGAGCAGGCGCTTGAAGCGGTTCGAGCAGCGAGGGTGCGTCCGACGCGTGCCGGCTTGTTTACGATTGGCTACGAAGGACTGAGCCTGGAGGCCTATCTCGTGCGCCTGCTGAGAGCTGGCGTTGAGCTCTTGTGTGATGTCCGCCGCAATCCCTTGAGCAGGAAGTACGGATTCTCTCGCTCGACGTTGAGTCGAGCAGCCGAGAGCTTGGGGATTCGGTACGAGCACATTCCCGAACTGGGTGTCGCATCCCATGATCGCGCCGAACTCAGCTCTCCCGAGGCCTACGAGCGCCTGTTCGACGCATACCGGCGCGATACGTTGCCACGGCAGGCAGAGGCGCTTGAAACCATCCGGCGATGGGTTGGTGAGGGAAAAGCCGTTGCGCTGACTTGTTTCGAGTCGAGCGCCCAGATGTGTCATCGCGGTTGCGTCGCGAGCTTCCTGGAAGACAGATTCGGACAGGGCCTCGCTTCTACACACCTCTGAGAGGAGCACTCCAGAGTGCGCGAACGTGTCTTGATCACTGTTAAGACGTATCCGACACTGTCGAAGAAGTACGGCGAGACCGTTTGTACTGCGGGCATTCGCGAGGACGGGTCATGGCTGAGGATCTATCCGGTCCCCTTCCGTCGTTTGGAGGAGAAGGAGCAGTACTCGAAGTTCGACTGGATCGAGTGCGACCTAAGGGCAAACAAGAGTGACCCAAGGCCAGAGACCCGCCGACCCTACGACTCGAGCCAGATGGTAGCTGTTGGGCACATCGGCACCGACTCCGGTTGGCGAGAACGAAGAGATCTCGTGCTGGGAAGGTGTGAGGTCTTTGCTCGGATTCAGGACCTGATCGACGGAGCGAAGGCGAATCGCATGTCGCTCGCAGTTTTTCGACCAACGCGAGTAGTGGACTTCGTCATTGAGCAAGAGGATCGAGACTGGGACCCTGCGAAGCTCGAGGCAATTCGCGAGCTGAATAGGCAGACCGATATCTTCGAAGACAATTCTTGGAGAGAAACCTTCAAGGTCATCCCGAAGCTGCCGTACAGTTTTTCTTACAGGCTTGAAGACGCAGAGGGCAAGAGAAGCGAGCTCCAGATTCTCGATTGGGAGATCGGTGCACTGTATTGGAATTGCCTCCGGGATGCAGAAGGCGACGAGGGCACTGCGCTTCAGAAAGTCCGACAGAAGTACATGGACGAGTTCAATGGGAAGGACCTGCATCTCTTCTTGGGGACCACGCAGGAGTTTCATTTCATCGCGCCAAACCCTTGGGTGATCGTTGGCGTTTTCCCGATTCCATTCGAAACCCAGATGTCGCTGCTGTCGTAGGCGTCTCGAGCGGTCAATGAGCAACCATGCGTTGAACCACGAGCGCGCCGAAGAAGAGAAGCGCGGGCTCATCCGCTGGCTGCGCCCCGAGTTCCAGAACCCGCAGGGGAAGAAGGGCGCGGTCCAGGACGAGATCCCCGGCACCGGACCCAAGAAGGCCAAGAAGTCCGCCAAGTCGGAGACCCCAGCGAAGACTGAGAAGCGTGCCTGGCCCAAGGAGCTGCCGCGGCAGGTGGCGGCGGTGCGCGACCTCCTCGGCGAGGCCGGCGCGCTGGACCTCGCAGGCGCCAAAGCCGCCTTCAAGGGGGCCAAGGACGAAGCGCTTGCTTCCTCCCTCGACAGCCTCGCCGCCCTGGGCCTCGCCGTCGCCTCCGACGCCGGCCCGGCCCGGAGCTGGTCGGCGGTGCGGTAAGGGGCCGCCCATGCGACAATCTCCTGCGGAGCCAGGACTGTGAGCCCGCGGATCGCCATCGACCAGAACCGGATCATCGCCTTTTGTCGCGATTGGAGAGTCTCCAAGCTCGAGCTGTTCGGCTCGGTGCTCCGGGACGATTTTGGGCCCGAGAGCGATGTCGATGTGCTGGTGAGCTTCGAGCCAAATTCGCGGTGGTCGCTCTTGGACATGGTCGACATGAAAGCTGCTCTCGAAGCGATTTTCGATCGCGAAGTCGACCTCTTGACCCGGCCGGCAGTCGAGGCGAGTCGGAACCCTTTCCGAAAGTCGGCGATCCTCTCTTCGGTCCAGGTGCTCTTTGCGGCATGAGCTGGGGACCCTGCACGACATCGTCGACTCGGCTCGCCTGGCCCGAGAGTACGTAGCGGGCCTCTCCCTGGAGCAGTTTCGGCGCGACTCGCTACACCAGGATGCCGTCTGTCGGCGGCTTCTCGTCATCGGAGAGGCGGTCCGCCGCTTGCCCGAGTCCCTACGCGAGAGGCACCCCAGCCTGCCATGGGAGCGAATTGTCGGTCTCCGCAACGTGTTGGTCCATCAGTACGACGAGATCGACTGGTCGATGGTTTGGGTGATCCTGGAGCGAGACCTTCCAGCGCTGATCGCCGAGCTGGGGCCGACCGTGGATCAGGGGCTGCAGGAGTAGCCTTCGCATAGCTCTTGCCCGAAGCACTCGCCTCTCCCCTCGACAGCTTCTCCGCCCTGGGCCTCGCCGTCGCCTCTGGCGCCGGCCCGGCCCGGAGCTGGCCGGCGGTGCGGTAGGTCCGAGGGGGCGAAAGGCCCGGCAATGGGTTTAGACTTGGCTGGCAGTCCTATGAAAATGTTGACTCCAGAGCAGCTCCTTGGGCCATTGAATGCGGTCGAGGCGAAGAATGCGCCGCGCGAGCTTTGGTTCCAGGGGGATCTCGAACTGCTGCGCAGGACGCGCGTCTCGATCGTCGGTTCAAGGGCTGCGGGCGAGGAGGCGATCCGGCGCGCGGCGCGGCTGTCGCGCGAGATTTCTCGCGCCGGGGTTGTCGTTGTCAGCGGGCTTGCGGAGGGGATCGATACCGCGGCGCACCGCGCGGCGATGGAAGAGAATGGAAGGACGATAGCTGTCCTGGGTAACGGTCTCTCGACTTTTTATCCGAAGGAGAACCGGGAGCTGCAGCGTGAGATCGCCAAGGGCCATCTCCTGCTCACCGAGTTCGCCGAAGGGACCCCGCCGAAATCCGGGCATTTTCCGGCGCGAAACCGGACGATGGCGCTGGTCTCCCAGGCGACGGTCATCGTAGATGCCCAGGAGCGCAGCGGTACGGTCTCCCAGGCCTGGGAGGCCATTCGTCTCGGGCGGCCGCTGTTCCTGATGAGGTCGCTCGTCGACAAGCCGGGGCTCGAGTGGCCCAAGCTGGTGATGCAGTACGGAGCGGACATCCTGGATTCCAGCGAACAGCTCCTTTCCCTCTTGCCGCCGGTCGAAGAGTTCCAGCTTGATGCGGCTGCTTTCTGAGGTCCCGTTCGGGGCCTTTCTCGCGTACTCGCCGCACGGCCCTGTGGGAGCCAGGACTGTGAGCCCGCGGATCGCCATCGACCAGAGCCGGATCGCCGCCTTTTGCCGCGAGTGGGGAATCTCCAAGCTCGAGCACTTCGGTTCCGTGCTGCGGATCGTGACGACCGCTCTGCTCTTCCTGCCGGCGGCTGGCTTCGCGACGACGCGCTACGTGGCGGTGACCGGTGTCGACAGCGGCGCTTGCTCCAACCCGGCGGCCCCCTGCCGCACCATTCCCTACGGCGTCTCGCAGATGGTCGGCGGCGACTCCCTGATCGTCGGCAACGGCACTTACACCGAGCCCAACGCCATCCGCGAAGTGCCGTCCGGCAACCCTGGCCCCGACGGCCTGCCGCGCACCGCGGACGACATTTACACGACGGTCCGTGCGGCAACGGACTTCGGCGTGCTGATCGACGGCTCCGGGTGGCCCGACACCTGGGTCTACGGCGTGCGACTCGACGGCAAGCAGTTCATCGAGGTGCGGGGGTTCAAGATCTACTCCACCCAGGCGAACGAGAACAGCGGGCCGATCTCGATCGGATCTTCGAACCACATCAAGATCATCCGCAATGGGTTCGGGTACGCCGGCGTGACCGGCAACGTCGCCGCCGCGGGCACCGGGCCGGACACCGACTACGTGCTCTTTGAGGAGAACTTCGCGTTCGGCGGGGCTCGTTACATGTTCCTCAACTACTGGGCGGACCACTCCGTCTTCCGGCGCAATGTGGCGCGCAACGACTACTGGATCGGCACGTTGCAGGCCGCGGCGTTCACGAACTACGACTCCGTCCATACTGTGTGGCAGAACAACATCGCCATCGACTCGAACACGGGGTGTTGCCCGGGCCACTCGGGCCTGTACTCCGCGTTCTTCAACGAGAACAAGGATGACCACGCTCCCGACACCAGCCAGGAGTTCCACGGCAACATCGCGCTGAACTACAAGTCGGTTTACGGCGCGCACCTGGACTGGGTCACGTCCGGCACGCGCCACCTCTCCGACAACCTCTGGTGGGACAGCAACGGCGGTTACTGCGGCGAGCAGGGCGACGGGCTGGTGGCGTCCTGGCCCCTGGTCACCCACATCACCTCCGGCTCTCACGCCGGCGACTACGACCCGCCGAATGGCGGCTGCATGCGGGGGACCGGCTTCGCGATCAACAACGACCTCGCGAACTCGGTGACGGACTCCATCTTCGTCGACAACGAATCCTTCGGCGTCGCGGGCTACGTCAACGGCAACTACGACGCCTACTTCGGCAACGGCGCTCCTTACGGCGGCGTCCAGCCGGTGCCCGGCCCCAGCGACTTGACGACGCACGACATCCTCTACTCGGCCGGCAACCCTTCGGGTAGCTTGCGCTACTTGCCGCGCGGGCCGGAAGCCGGCTCCCTGCTCGCGACCGCGGGCGAGAACGGCGGACGGATCGGCGCGCGCGTGCTGTGGAAGATCGGCGTCGACGGCACTCTTTACGGCGAGCCCGGATGGAACGTCGAGCGCAGCCCCGAGAACGGCTACGGAGGGCTGGAAGACCGACTGTGGCCCTGGCCGAACGAAGCGGTCATCCAGACGGAGTTCGCGGCTTACAGCGGAGGCGGGCTGCCGGGCGCGAGGGGGTTCGCCGCGCCGGGCAACGGGCTCTACGGCGGTCCGCGAACGCTGACCTCCTACGTCTGGGAGTTCCTGGGAAGCGCCTGCCCGGTGACGATATGCGCGGGCGGCGTCCTCTTCGCCGACGGCTTCCAGAGTGGCGACACCAGCGCCTGGTCGGGACCTTGAGTCGCCGCTCCTCACGACAGCTTCTAGAGCGTTGGCCCTCGCCGTCGCCTCCGGCGCCGGCGCGGAGCTGGTCGCCGGTACGGTAGCTCTTGGCCTTGGTCTGACTGAGCGTACAATTTGCAACCATGAATCGCGACTTTGTCTCCGCATCCCACCTGGAGTTGGCGCTCGCCGAAACCACCTTCGGCATGCTCGAGGACGACTCCTTCGTCGGCCGGGTGCCCTCCTGTCCGGGCGTCATCGCCTTCGCGTCGTCGCTCGAAAGCTGTGAGCATGAGCTGCGGTCCACCTTCGAGGACTGGATTCTCGTCGGGTTGCAGATGGGGCACGCACTCCCTGTGGCGGAGCCAAGACGGTGAGTCCCAGAATCGTCATTGACCAGAGCCAGATCGTCGACTTCTGTCGCGAGTGGAAAGTCTCGAAACTGGAACTTTTCGGCTCGGTACTGCGAGACGACTTCACCCCTGAAAGCGATGTCGACTTCTTGGTCAGCTTCGAGCGTGGATCGAGTTGGTCCTATCTGGATCTCGTTCGCATGGAGAACGAGCTGTCAGAGAAGCTGGGTCGGCGGGTGGACCTCGTGGAACGCACAGCCGTCGAGGCAAGCGACAACTACATTCGACGGCGAGAGATCCTGCGGTCTGCGGAAGCGCTCTATGCGGCGGGATGAGTCGTACCTGCTCGACATGCTCCTGCGATCCCGGGATGCGCTCCGGTTTTCCATGGATGCCGGGCCAATGGGGCTCGACGAGAACACCATGGCGCAGTTCGCTGTCCTCCACGCACTTCAGATTGTCGGCGAGGCAGCTGGAGGCGTGTCCGAGGAGATCCGGAGTGCCAATCCCGGAATTCCCTGGGTGGAGATCGTCGGCATGCGCCATCGCATTGTCCACGACTATGGTCGGGTCAACATGGAAGTCGTGAGACAGGTTCTCGAACGAGACCTTCCGGCCCTGATAGAGCAGCTCGAACGCCTTGTCCCTCCGGACGAAGAGGCCTAGTGCCAGCTGAGCTCGAAGCGGTCATCCGCTGCGCTTGGGCGGGGAGCGATCCGCTCTATCAGGCGTACCACGACCAGGAGTGGGGTGTACCGTCGTTCGACGAGCGGCACCTCTTCGAGATGTTGAACCTCGAGGGGGCGCAAGCGGGGCTTTCCTGGATCACGATCCTGAAGAAGCGCGAGAACTACAGGCGGGCGTTCGACGGCTTCGATCCGGAGAGGATCGCGCGCTACGACGACGCGAAAGTCGCCGCTCTCCTCGCCGATACCGGGATCGTGCGCAACCGGCTGAAGGTCGCGTCGGCGATTGCCAACGCGCGCGCCTACCTGGCGCTCCGCGCGAGCGGCCGGACACTTGGCAAAGTGGTCTGGGCGCCGTTCGACGGGAGGCCGCGCCAGAACCGGATTCGGTCCATGGGCAAGGTGCCGGCGAAGACGACGGAGTCGGACCACCTGTCGAAGGAGCTCGCCAAACTGGGCTTCAAGTTCGTCGGCTCGACAATCGTCTACGCCTACCTGCAGGCGGTCGGCTGCGTGAACGACCACCTCGTCGACTGCTTCCGGCACGACGAGGTCGCGCGCCTTCAGTAGCCCCACCAACGCGCCCGCGAGCCGCCTTCGAAGCCGTCGGCGAAGATGTAGGCATTCTCGGCGCGCATGAGGAAGCCCCAGCTCTCGCCGGCGCCGTCGATCGCGTTGCCGACGACGATCGGCCGGCCGCCCCAGAGGAGGAAGTCGGCGATCGTCTGCTCCGTGCCGCCGGCGTGGTCGAGGTCGTAGACCTCGTAGCCGGACACCCCGGAGCTGTAGTTGAGGTCCACCTCGTAGCCCGAAGCCGTCAGATCGAGCCGCTGGGTTCGAAATGCGTCGCTGTTTGCCCATTCCGTCGCAAGGACCGTCCAACCGTCGCCTTGGGCTGCGAGTTGGGCCGGCGTCGACTGCGCCCAGAGGTGGTGGGAAGTCCCCTCCTCGGCGTCGATGCGGACCAGGTCCAGGTGCTCGCTGAGGCGGCGAACGGAAGCAATGTAGGACCCCGCCTCCGGCAAGGCGAGAATGTCGCCCGCGATCTCATCTTCGTCGTCGTTCGGCCCCGAGTCCCGGACCGTCAGCAGCCCGTCGCCGGAGAAGGTGGTGTCGAGGTCGCCGCCGGCGGTGTAACGCAGCGCCATGGTGTCGAGGTCGCTCGTCGAGCCCGGGTCGACCCGCGTCACCAGCACGACGATCCGGCCGAGATCGTCCACGGTCATCGCGACGTTGCTGCGCAGCGTCCCGAGGCCGGCGAAGGTCACCTGGCGGACGCCGGAGGTTCCGGAGCCGAACGCGGTGTCCAGGGAACCGCTCGTCGTCAGGCCGAGGAGGTAATAGTTGTAGCTCGAGAGCCCCACCGCCGCGCGCAGCAGCGCGATCGTTCTCGGCGCGCTGACCGCCCCCGTGTCCGAACGGATCTCGCCCAGCGCGACGATGACGCAGGCCTCGGTGTCGCAGTAGCTCTGGGTGTCGAACAGGCGAAAGCCGTCGGTCGAGAAGTCCTCGTCGAGCGTGCAGCCGGGTTGATCGATCTCGTAGCGGGCGAGCAGCGCGTGCAGCCGCGAGGTGCCCTGGAATGTCAGCCAACCGCCGATGAGGAGGTTCCCCGACGAGTCGATGATCGCCGCTTCGCCGCCGGATTCGTCGGTGAAGGCCCCGAAGGCAGAGGTCGACTCGTGACAGGCGCGGTCGCTGCGGATTTCGCCGTTCCTGTCCACCGCCTGGAAGTGGAGACTCCGAGTTCCGGCGGGAAAGTCGTAGTCGCCGACGCCGTAGAGCAGGTCGTTCGTCGGCACGGCGGTCTCCAGGAAGACCTGTCCCGCTCCCCCTGGCCCCTGCCAGGTCGCGAAGCCGTCTCCGGCACCCCAGTTGAGCGAGAGGGCGCCGTCGTACTGGGCGGCCAGCCGGGGCGAGACCGACGCGCCGAGAACAGCGACCCACAGGATAGGAAGGAGACGGTTCGATTGCGGCATCATGGCGTTCACCCCACCCTGATACCGCGATTCGAGCTCACCGGGGGACAGGAGCTCCCCGATCGCGCCCTCCCGGTCCGGGGGGCGCTGATGCGGGCCCTCAGTCCTTGGCGAGCGCTTTCCTCGCCGCGGCGAGGTCGGCGGGGGCGAGGGACGGCTTCGGCCAGGCGAGGTCCAGGCCCTCGATGGCCGCGACGAGGGTCTGCGAGATGACCAGGCGGGTGAACCACTTGTGGTCGGCCGGGACGACGAACCAGGGGGCGTGCGGCGCGGCGGTGGCGCGGATCGTCGTCTCGTAGCACTTCTGGTAGCTGTCCCAGTGCTCGCGCTCGCGGACGTCGCCGAGCGCGAACTTCCAGTTCTTCTCCGGCGCGTCGAGGCGGGCGAGGAAGCGCTCCTTCTGCTCCTTCTTCGAGACGTGGAGGAAGAACTTGAGGATCAGGTAGCCCTGGCGGGCGAAGTAGCGCTCGAAGGCGGCGATGTCTTCGAGGCGCTCCTCCCAGATCGACTTCGTCACCAACTCCTTCGGCAGATGCTGGCCGGCGAGGATCGGCGGGTGAACGCGCACCACCAGCGTCTCTTCGTAGTACGAACGATTGAAGATGCCGATGCGCCCGCGTTCGGGGAGATTCTTCGACGTGCGCCAGAGGAAGTCGTGGTCGAGCTCCTCCGCGGAGGGGGCCTTGAACGAGAAGACCTGGCAGCCCTGCGGGTTGACGCCGGACATGACGTGCTCGATGGCGCCATCCTTGCCCGCCGCGTCCATCGCCTGGAAGATCAGCAGCACCCCCCATTGGTCCTGGGCGTAGAGCATCTCCTGCAGCTCGTCGAGGCGCTCGACGTCTTTCGCGAGGGCGGCGCGGGCGTCCTTCTCCTTGAGCCCAAGGGTGTCCTGCGGGTCGATGCCGCGCAACCGGAATCCCTTGCCCGAGGTGACGGAGTAGCGCTGCAGCATCCGGCGGGTCAACGTCTCCTGCTCTGATTTTGCCATCGACTCTCCGGGATCGTCTCGCGGCGCCACGCTGTCGTGGGGCGACTGCGGGAGCATCCTATCCAACCCCCGCCCTCCTATCGGGTAGTGACCGAAAAGCGGGCGTTTAGTAGTTTGCAGGCATGGCACTCTCGCCCAGAATCCGCCTCGGTGGGCTCCTCGGCCCCCTTTCGATCCTTCTTGCCTCCGGATTCGCCGGTGGATTCGAAGGGCCGGCTTTCTCTCAGGAGTCTCCCTGCGCCGAGTGCCACGACGACGTCCATCTGGACGCGACCCCGCATGCGGAGCTCGCCTGCCTCGACTGTCATCCGGGTTTCGACGCCGACCCCCATCCGGAAGCGCTCCCTCCAAAGCCCTACGCCGTCTGCGTCGACTGCCACGATGCCGGTGAGAGGCTCGCGGCGAGCGTCCACGGGGTCGCCGGCAAGGCGGCGCCGAGCTGCCGCGACTGCCACGGTGCCGGGCACGAGATTCTCGCGGCGAAGACAGCGGCCTCGCTCAGTGGCCCGGCGCGCGTCACTGCCACCTGCGCCCAGTGTCACAAGGCGGAGGCGAAGACGGCGGCGCTCGGCGCCCACGCTGCGCTTCAGGGAGATCGCCCCAACGCGACCTGCCTCGACTGTCACAGCCAGCCACACGAGATCGCGAACGCCGCGAAGGCGTTGGCTTCCTGCAGCACCTGTCACGCCACGGTGGCGACAGAGCAGCACGCGAGTCTCCACGGCAAGGCCGCAGTGCGCGGCGACAAGCTCGCCCCGACCTGCCTTACCTGCCACGGCGGCCACGGAATCCTGAGTCACAAGGACCCAAAGTCGCCGGTCGCGGTGATGAACATCCCGCTCCTGTGCGGCAAGTGCCATCGCGAGGGCAGCGAGGTCTCGCTGACCCACGACATTCCCCAGGAGAACATTCTCGGGAACTACGCCGACTCGATTCACGGCGAGGGACTCTTCAAGAAGGGTCTGACGGTGACCGCCGTCTGTACCTCCTGCCATTCGGCGCACAACATCCTGCCGCACGGCGACCCGAAGTCGACGATCAGCGCGCGCAACGTGGTCGCGACCTGCACCCAGTGCCATGCGCAGATCGAGCTCGTGCACCGCAAGGTCATCGAGGGCCATCTCTGGGAGAGCGCGCCAAGCAAGATCCCGGTCTGCGTCGACTGCCACGAGCCGCACAAAGTGCGCCGTGTCTTCTACAGCGCCGGCATGGCGAACCAGGACTGCCTGACCTGCCACGCCAAGCCTGACCTCGCGGTGGAGCGTGACGGCAAGCAGGTCTCGCTCTACACCGACCCGGACGCCTACGCCGCCTCGACGCACGGCAAGACCGCCTGCGCGCAATGCCACACCGAGGTCGCGCCGTCGCACACCAGGCCCTGCGAGACGATCACCAGGAAGGCCGACTGCGGCGTCTGCCACGCGGCGCAGGTGGAGCAGTACCAGATCAGCATCCACGGAACGCTCGCCGCGCAGAACGACTCCGAAGCCCCGGGCTGCCTCGATTGCCACTCCCCGCACGCCACCAAGTCGAAGAGCGAGCCGCTCTCGCCGACCTTCGCCCGCAACGTCCCGACGCTCTGCGCACGCTGCCACCGGGTGGGCGCGCAGGCGGCGGTCCGCATCCACGGCGAGACGACGGACATCGTCGGCAGCTACGCCGACTCGATCCACGGCCAGGGCCTCACCGAGTCCGGCCTCGTCGTCACCGCAACCTGCGTCAACTGCCATTCCTCTCACGGCGAGCTGCCGCCCGACGATCCGCGTTCCACGGTCCACCGGGCAAACCTCCCGGACACCTGCGGCAAGTGCCACTACGGGGTCAAGGAGGCGTTCGCGACGAGCATCCACGCCACCGGCGAACCGAAGAACGGTGAGCACCTGCCGGTGTGCGAGGACTGTCACAGCTCGCACAACATTTCGCGCCTCGATCTGCCGGGCGCCCGCACCAAGATGCTCAGCCAGTGCGGCGGTTGCCACAAGGAGCAGGCCGAAACCTTCTTCGAGACCTTCCACGGCAAGGTCTCCCAGCTGGGCGGCGAGGCCTCGGCGAAGTGCTCCGATTGCCACGGCAAACACAACATTCTAAAGCCGACCAACCCAGCCTCGACCCTGTCGCGCGACAACGTCGTCGCGACCTGCGCCCAGTGCCACCCCGGCGCGAACCGGCGATTCGCCGGTTACCTGACTCACGCCACCCATCACGACCGCGACAAGTACCCGTGGCTCTATTGGGTCTTCCGCGCCATGACCGCGCTGCTCGTCGGCACCCTGACCTTCGCGGTCTTCCACACGGTCGCCTGGCTCGTCCGGCTCTTCCTGTCGCGCGACCAGTGGCGGCACATGAAGGCGGCCTCGCGCCTCGACGGCCAGGAGAAGCTCTACCAGCGCTTCACCGCCTTCCAGCGCCTGCAGCACGTGGCGATGATGATCTCGTTCTTCACCCTGGCCCTCACCGGCATGGCGCTCAAGTTCTCCTACGCCGCGTGGGCCCAGGGCTTCTCGCGGGCCTTCGGCGGCTTCGAGGCGATGGGCGTCGTGCACCGGCTCGGGGCGATCGCGCTGATCATCGTCTTCTGTGTGCACGTCTGGGACGTGCGCCGCCAGAAGATCGCTTCGGGACGGACCTGGCTGCAGACGATTCTGGGCCCGGGCTCGATCCTCTTCACGCCGCGCGATCTCAAGGAGTTCGTCGGCTCGATCCAGTGGTTCTTCGGGCTCGGGCCGCGGCCGAACTACGGCCGCTTCACCTACTGGGAGAAGTTCGACTACTTTGCGGTCTTCTGGGGCGTGCTGGTGATCGGCTCGACCGGCTTCGCGCTCTGGTTCCCCGAGCTCTTCACCCGGGTCATGCCGGGCTGGACGATCAACGTCGCGACGATCATCCACAGCGACGAGGCGCTGCTCGCCGTCGGGTTCATCTTCACGATCCACTTCTTCAACACGCACTTCCGGCCGGACAAGTTCCCGATGGACCCGGTCATCTTCACCGGCCGTGTGCCGCTCGAGGAGCTGAAGCACGACAAGCCGGACGAATACGCCCAGATGGTCGCGAGCGGCGAGCTCGAGGAGCACATGGTCGGCCCGATCGCCAAGCCCGTCGAGCGCATCTTCCGGATCTTCGGCTTCATCGCCCTCACCATCGGTCTGACGCTGATCGGACTGATCATCTACGCCATGCTGTTCAGCTATCAATGAGTCGAAGCTCGAGTCATTGAGTTCACTGAGGCCCTTTCGAGCTTGAGGACCCCGGTGCTTGTGGAGGTCGTCATGCGCTCTGGATCTTTTGCAGCCGGTTTCCTGTCGGTCTTCGCCGGGTTCGCCCTGGCCTTCGGCGCAGCGGGCGCGGTGCGTGGCGCGGAAGAGTGCCTCGAGTGCCACAGCACGGTCGACAACGTCGGCGAGGAGCGCTTGGTCGTCGGCGAGACGCAGTGGGCGGCGACCGTGCACGGCGCGGCGGGGGCGAGCTGCGCCGACTGTCACCCCGGCAAAGCCGACTACCCGCACCAGACCGACGATCCGCGTGCAGCCTGCACGAACTGCCACAGTGACGCCGAGGAGGCGCTCGCGGCGAGCGTCCACCACAAGGCCGACCCGGCAGGTGTCAAGCGCCCCGACTGCCTGAGCTGCCACGGCACGCTGCACGCGATGGCTCCGGCCGCCGACGAAGCCTCCCTGGTGCATCCCAAGCGGCTCGCCCAGACCTGCGGCAACTGCCACTCGAATCCCGAGCTCGGAGCGCAGACGGGAGTCAAGCTGGTGCAGCCGCTCGCGGCCTACGAGGCGAGCGTGCACGCCGGTGGCGTCGCCCGCGGCGAGCACGCGGCGACCTGCAGCGACTGCCACGGCAGTCACGGCATCCTCGAGGCCGACGCCCAGGACTCGACGGTTCACCGGGAGAACGTCCCGGCAACCTGTGCCAAGTGCCATGCCGACGTCGCCAAGGCCTACGGCGAGAGCGTCCATGGCGTCGCGGCGGCGGCGGGGATCGGCGAGTCGCCGGTCTGCACCGACTGCCACGGCGAGCACCGAATCCTCGGGCCGGGCGATCAGGGCTCGCCGGTTTACGCCTCGAACGTGCCGAAGATGACCTGCGGGCGCTGCCACGGCGACCTGCGCGTGACCGAGAAGTTCGCCATGAAGAACACCGCCGTCGAGGCGTTCGACGACAGCTTCCACGGTCTCGCCGGGCGGTCGGGCGACATCAAGGTGGCCAACTGCGCCTCCTGCCACGGCGTGCACGACATCCTGCCGTCCACCGATCCGCGCTCGCACATCCATCCGGACAAGATCGCCGCCACCTGCGGCAGCTGCCATCCGGGAGCGGGCGCGAGCTTCGCGATCGGCGCCGTCCATGTGCTGCCGGGCAGCAAGGAAGAGAGTCATCCGTCGGTCTACTGGACGCGGATCGTCTACCTCTGGCTGATCGGGCTGACGATCGGCGGCATGCTGCTCCACAACGGCCTCGACTTCTACCGCAAGGCGAAGGGCGCCCGCTACCTGCGCAATCTGCCGAACCTCGACGACGCGCCGGTGCGGATGAGCGGCTGGTTCCGCATCTCGCACGGGCTGCTCGCCTCGAGCTTCATCGTCCTGGTTTATTCCGGCTTCGCCCTCAAGTACCCGGAGGCCTGGTGGTCACGCCTCGCTACCTTCGGCAATCCGCTCGTCGACCTGCGTGGCGGTATCCACCGGATCGCCGGCGTGATCATGCTCGGAGTCGGCGTCATGCATGTCGTCCATCTCTTCCTCTCCCGCGGCGCGCGGGCCTGCATCAGCGCCATGGTGCGACCGGGAATGGCGGACATTCACGAGCTCAAGGAGAAGATCGCCTACCTCGCCGGCCGCCACCCGGAGCCGCCGGAGAGCCCCTGGGTCGGCTACCCCGAGAAGATGGAGTACCTGGCCGTCGTCTGGGGCACGTTCGTCATGGGCGCCACCGGCTTCATCCTCTGGTTCCCCGACGCCGTCCTGCGGGTCGCACCGAAGTGGGTGACCGACCTCGCGACGGTGATCCACCTCTACGAGGCGATTCTCGCCGCGCTCGCCATCCTGGTCTGGCATTTCTACCTGGTGATCTTCGACCCGATGGTCTACCCGCTCGACACCGCGGCGATCGACGGCCGCCAGACCCCCGGCCGCGCCTGGGAGCGCCGGAACGCCAAGGTGCCGGGCAGCGAGGGCGACAAGAAGTCGTAAGGGCGAGCGGAACTACCTCGTCAGAAGTCCCATGCGGGATCAGGTGACCGGCACCCACTTGCGCAGCGCCCTCGCGCCGCGAGGCCTATGTAGGATGTGTTGAGCGCAGCGAAACGCATCGGTCGGGTTCCGAAGCCCCTCCACCGCTTCCTTCGCCACGCGACCGATGCGGTGCGCTTCGCTTACCGCATCCTACGAGCTGATACCAACGGCAAAGCCTCCGCCCGTTGACCAGGCGAGCCGAGCTATTCGGTCGGCTGCCAATGAGCACCCCTATGAAAAGGGCGCCCCCGGCTTCATCCTCAAGGCGGAAAACCGTGCCTGTCCCTCTTTTTCCACCCGCACCGCGGCCCCGCGTCTACCTCAGGGCTTGACGCCCGTGTGGCACTCGTAGCAGCCGGTCGTCTGCCATTCGTCGCCGATGTCTTCCGGGTGCTCGAAGGGCAGACCCTCCTGGGTGGCCGCAATGGCGGCGCGCTCGCCGCTGCCCTGGGTGAGGATGGTGTGGCAGGCCACGCAGTCGCGGGTCAGCGCGACGCCCTCGGCGGAGGCGTGATTGCCGTCGTGGCAGCGCATGCAGCCGGGACTGGTGAAGTGTCCGATGTTGACCGGGTAGGCGGCCCAGTTCGCCTTCATCGCCGGGAAGATGTTCTGGCTGTAGGCGTTCTGGGTGGCGACGACCGCGCGATCGATCGCCACCTGATGCCTGGCGTAGTCCTCCGGACGATCCTTGCGATAGCCGTCGGTGATCCGGCTGGCGATCTGCTGCATCGCCTCGTCCTTGGTCGCGTACTCCGCGGCCATCGCCTCGACCGCTGCGGCCTTGATGCCGGGGATCGAAGCGTCGATCTCGCGCGTCAGCATCGCTTCGTTGATCGCGACCTCCGGGGACCGGAAGATGTGGCTCGGCCGGTTGTGGCAGTCCATGCAGTCCATCACGCGCAGCGTGGCCGCGGCGACCTCCGCGTCGGTGATCGGATCCGTCGAGTCCTTGTAGACGGTGACGCGGCCGGTCTTTCTGTCGGTCACGCGAATCCAAGGGATCTCCTGGCGCTCCTCGTCGCGCGCGATGTACTCCACCTGCACGCCGATGTTCATGTGCCAGTGGATGCCGGCGGCCTGGCCGGTCGCGGGGTCGCCGCCGCCGACCTTGATCAGCATGTTGACCGGCCAGTGGGTGTTCGCCTCGTCGTACATGTAGTGATTGAACTGGCGCGTCACGCCGCCGTAGATGTGCTCCGGCCAGTGGCACTGCTCGCAGGCGACCCGGGCGTGCGGGCTGTTCCGCAGCAGGACTGCAGGACGGGTGCCAGCCGAATCTCCAGCAGGCCGCCGGATGACGCCACGGTGGACCTGTGGCAACATCAAGAAAGACCTGCGAAGCGCTGCATGCCGAGCCATCGCGCAACTGCTCACGTCGTTTCCGTAATCGATGCAAGAGAACTGCGCGCCCGATGAAACCAGCAGCCGTACCCAGAAGTTCGTCCCTTGCGCTGGCGTTCTGCCGCGCACGCTTCTAACGTCTGAGCGCTCTCCGGCAGCCGTGCTTGGCGCTCTGCAGACGTGTGATAGTAACTGCGAGGGCAATGCTACTTTCACGGGAGGAATGCATGGAGAACCCACTCGACCTGATGCGGCGCGTCGTCACGGCGGCTCGCGACTGGGCGTTTTCGCGGCAGCAGCTGCGAGTCGTAGAGGTTCTGCTGGCCTTCAGCTTGACGCTGATGGCTCCACAGCTTGTCGAGGCCGCCTGCTCTTCCAATGGCAGCACGCCTGGCACCTCGAGCGCCTTGCAATGGCAGCGGTGGAGCTGCTCGTTTTCTGTCGTTCAAGGATCTACGAGTACCGAGCGCAAGCTCTATGCTCAAACCAAGCTCAGGGTAACCTACACGCAGACGAGCCCGGCCACGGGTCAGACATACATCGGATATGCATTCTGGGATGGTGGCGCTGGAACCTCGTCGAGCAATGGCACTTTCGTCGCGCGCACGGCGTTTCCAAAGTCCGGGACCTGGACCTGGTCAACGAGCTGCGAAACGCCCACCTATTGTTCGAGCTCGACTTTCTCGCGGTCCGGTTCGGTCACCGTCTCGACTGCGGGCTCCGGTCACAAACTGTATTGGAACAACGCAGGCTTTCTTCACGTCGGACCCTACTAGGAACCGATCGCACACGTCGGCGGGTATTCGTTCTTCTGGTTGGGGGACAGCGCCTGGGCAGCGCCGATGGAAGCCAGCATGGAAGAAAGCCCAGGAAATCCGAGCGAGTGGGAGAGATACCTCGCCGATCGCGAAGCGAAACAGTTCTCCGTGGTGCACATTGGCCTCGCGCCCTACTGGGCTGGAGAATCGAACAGAGCCGGCGATCGACCCTTCTGCAACGGAGCGTCGGGAAGCGGAACCTGCAGCGCCCCGAGTCCATCTTGGCCGCTCCCACGTTCCAACGTGCGCCCGGGGCTCCCGTTCTGGCGAAACATCGACACCATGGTGAAGAAGGCAAACGACCACCAGCTGGTGGTTTTCATCGCTGGACTTCTTGAACCGGTGGGCGGCGACCCGTCGGCACCGAACACTGATGCTACCGATGCCCAGCGCTATCCCTTACAGGCCGAGGCGACGATCTTCGCCCGCTGGCTCGCTTCGCGTCTTTCGGGAGATCACGTCATCTTCTCGCCTGGTTTCGACTCCCCCCCAGTTACGACTTCGCTCCTCGATCTTCTTCCGCGAATCAAGGCCGTCGGGTCCGAAATCCAGGCCGCAGCTCCTCGTCATCTGGTAACGAATCACTGGTCCTCGACCGCCCTCCTGTCGACTTCAAGCGACTGCAATCCGCCGGAGTATTCGCAATCGGGAATGGATGAGATTCACGGCGAGTCGTGGCTCGACTTCCACATGTACCAGAGCGGCATGATCTGCAACCTTAACCGGGTAACGAACCGCGCTCGCGAGCTCTCCACGGAACTGGAATCCCTGACGGTCTGGCCGTTTCACAAGGTGACCGTCAACGGCGAGTCGACTTACGACAACGGACACGCCGTCAGCACCACCGATCGAAACAACCGCTTTCGAGCGCGTCAAACCGCTTGGCTGAGCTCATTGACGGGCGCCACCGGCTTCACGGCGGGAACCGGAGGCGTGTGGGACTGGGGTGTCTGTGGCCAGCCGACTCCCAACACCTGCAAGGAGCAGTTCGTGACTGGCTGGCGTACCTTTGCGCAGGGGATGGCGCAGCCAGCCTCAGGCGACATGACGGCGTTTCGGAGAATTCGCCAGATTCTCTGGGGATACCCCAAGTTCCGCGAACAGTGGCGGTTGGCGCTGAACGCCAGTCTTCCTGACGACAAGAAGCAGGCGTTTCTGCGCGATTTCTACAACTTCCTGGCCTACCTCCCTGAGGGGCAGAGCATCAACATCGATCCAAGCCAACTCACCGGCGACATCAACCTTCGAAAGTGGTACAACCCTCGATCGGGCACCATTGACGTCGGGGACGCACCCTTTTCCTGGCTGGACGGCATGGCCGTCTTCAGCAGTCCCGGCCGCACCGCGCTCCTCGGATCGGGAGACCGCGTTCTGCTGCAACCGGCAAGGAGCGTCAGCGCGAAGAGCTGGGCCGGGTCGAACAATCAGTTCGTGCAGGCGTTCGAAGGCAGGTATACGGAGGAGGAAACCTGGGGCATCTGGGGAGACCTCCGCAACGGAGATGCGACCTTCAGCAGTGGGCCAGTGCGAATCAGCGACCCGGCGGTCAGCGAGGCGCATCGACCTGCGGTTGCGCGGGATGGAAAGGGCGGACATCTCGTCGTCTGGGAGGCGGACGGAGATGGAAATGGTCGCCCCGGGGTTCGGGGACGGAGACTCGACCAGAATGGCGTGCCAGCGGGCGTCGAGTTCGACGTGAGCTTCGGGGAGAGTGGCTTTGGACAGAGCCCCAGTGTCGCACTCGACGGGGATGGCAATGCCGTTGTCGCCTGGGAGAGCCTGGATGAGAACACTGGGCTCAAACAGGCATGGATTCAAACACTCGATTGGACGGACGCGCCTCTGGGCAGTCCCGAGGCCGTCGGGCAGCCGCAGGATGCCTGGCCAGCGCCACGAGTCGCCTCCGATGCTGGCGGTAACGTCCTGCTGGTTTGGGCGGAAGCCGACGAATCCGGCGGCAATGAGCTCGTCTCCCTGTTCCTTGGAAAGTCGGGACAGGTAACCAACCAAGTCGTTGCCTCCAGTCTCTCGAGCGAGCTTCTCGCGCTCTCCGAAGTCGTCGCGACGACCAGCGGACAATTTGTGGTGGAGTGGGAAGCGATTCAACCGGACGGTTCGGCCATTCGAAGAGGCCGCGATCTCTCTCTTCAAGGCAACGCCCTGACGGGCGAGTATGAGGTTACTTCCACACTCACGGGCGGCGAAGCCCCATGAATCGGAGCATTGCCATTGCAATCTGGGCACTAGCCGTCGCGTCCAGAGGCTCGGCCCAGGCCCCCGTCGCGGATGAGTTTCGCATTCACGAGAGTATCGAGCTCTTGCAGCGACATTCGGCATCCTGCGTCGATGCCGGGGGGCGGGTCTTCTTCGTCTGGGATCAGAGCTTTCTGATCTGGGGAAGGAGCTTCGGCGCATCGGGGGAGCCGAGCACTCCTTCTTCTGAGCTCACGGGGCCAGCTTCACTTTCTGGCGGTCGTCCGCGCTGTGAATCGAACCCTTGGGGAGAGGGTGCCGCGGTGTGGGCGGGAGGGCCGCCGGCGCTCATCGCCTTGAGACCAATTGATCTCGAGGCAGGTGCCCTCCCCGAGACATTCTCCCTGTGGTCCGATCTCGCGGCTCAAGCCGGGAATACCTCCGTCAGTGTCCGATCCGACGGAGCCTCGGCAGTTAGCTGGATCACGATTGCGGTTGGTCCAACGCTGGCCACTATCGATGTCTGGGTACAGACGATCAGTAGAGATGGAACTCTGGGGCCAGGGCCTATCCGGGTGCAGCAAGACGGTGCTTACAACTCGAGCTTTCCCACGGAGACGGACGTGGCCTGGCTGGATTCGGGGCGGCTGGTGGTGGTCTGGAATGCGCCGGGGGCTGATCTCGATCAAGACGGTGTGTTGGCGAGAATCTACGACGCGAACGGAAGTCCGGAAGGACCGGCATTTCTGGTGAACAGCTATGAGATCGATCTTCAGGTCGATCCCGAAGTCGACTCCGACTCGTACGGCAATTTCACCGTCGTCTGGGACAGCTTCTGGCAGGATGGAAGCGGCGAAGGGATCTTCGCTCAACGCTTCGACCGGCTCGGGCAAGAGGTCGGGCCCGAGTTTCAGGTGAGCTCCAATGTCTACTCAGGCCAATACGAACCCTCCGTAGCCGTCGATTGGGCCGGGAATTCGGTGATCTCCTTCTCCAGTATCCTGGAAGAGCCCGATCTTGCCTTCGACACGTACGTGAAGGCCTACCGCGCCGATGGCACGGCCATCGGTGACCAGGTCCTCGTCAACCAACAGATCGTCTACGAGCAAGACGCCTCCTCCATCTCGCTTTCGGACTCGGGCACCTTCGTCGTCTCCTGGCACAGCAACCAGTATTTCGATCCGCCCTATGGCGCGGATGAGGACGTCATCGCCCGTCGTTTCACGCTCCCTTGCCTGCCTGGGCCGACGACGCTATGCCTGCTGGGCGACCGCTTCCTGGTGCGAGCGCTCTACGAGACCGCCGCGGGGGCGCGTGGCTTCGGCGAAGCGATCCCGCTCACATCGGGGTCTGGCGGGTTCTGGTTCTTCGCTCCCGACAACTTCGAGCTTCTCGTGAAGCTGGTCGACGGTTGTGACTGGAACGGCCGATTCTGGGTCTTCGGGGCCGGACTCACCGACGTCAAGGTCGACCTCGTCGTTACCGACACCTGGACCGGAACCGTCGAAACCTGGCGAAGCACTCAAGGCGAACCGTTCGCACCGGTGCAGCAGATCGAGCGCTTCGCCACATGCGATGCGCCGCGGCCGGTGACCTTCGCCCCAGGCTCGGCGAACGACGAATCACCTCGGCGCGTCGCGACCAGCGACGGGCTCTGCACTCCGGACGCGACGCACCTCTGCCTGAACGGAGGGCGGTTCCGGGTCGCGGCCACGTGGCGCGCCTTCGATGGTCTGGCAGGTCCGGCGATGTCGGCGCCGCTCGCCGACGACAGCGGGCTCTTCTGGTTCTTCTCGCCCGAAAACCTGGAGCTCGCGATCAAGGTGATTGACGGCTGTCAGCTGAACTCGAACTTCTGGGTGTACACCGCTGGACTGACCAACGTCGAGGTCCACCTTACCGTGGAGGACCTTCTGCGTGATCGGTCTTGGCACTTCGACAACCCCTTGGGGCGTGCGTTCCCACCGGTCCTCGATTCCTCCGCCTTGAGTACCTGCCCCTGAAGCCGACACTTCGGCTGCGGCGAGTCAGATTGAGGTCGACCGGCGAGCCGCAGGTCGATTTGCGCGGCGGCATTCATCGCGTCGCCGCGGTCATCATGCTCGGAGTCGGCGTCATGCACGTCGTGCATCTCTTCCTTTCGCGCCGGGCGCGCGCCTGTATCGGCGCCATGGTGCGGCCGGGGATGGCCGACATCCACGAGCTCGAGGAGAAGGTCGCCTACCTCGCCGGCCGCCATCCGGAGCCGCCCGAGACCCCCTGGGTCGGCTACCCGGAGAAGATGGAGTACCTGGCGGTCGTCTGGGGCACCTTCGTCATGGGCGCCACCGGCTTCATCCTCTGGTTCCCGGACGCCGTCCTGCGGGTCGCGCCGAAGTGGGTGACCGACCTCGCGACGGTCGTCCACCTCTACGAGGCGATTCTCGCCGCGCTCGCCATCCTGGTCTGGCATTTCTACCTGGTGATCTTCGACCCGATGGTCTACCCGCTCGACACCGCGGCGATCGACGGCCGCCAGACCCCCGGCCGCGCCTGGGAACGGCGCAACGCCAAACTGCCCGGCAAGAACGACAAGGCGTAGCGGCTCCGCAGTTCCTATGTTGGATGCGCTTCGCTTACCGCATCCTGCGAGCCTTCGAGACGCGCTTCGCGCGCGCCTGCCTGCTGTCGGCGGTGGACGCACCACCATCGATGCGTTTCGCTTCGTTTACCGCATCCTGCTGGGCAGTAGCCGCGCGAAGCGTCAGCTCAGGGCTTCACGCCCGTGTGGCACTCGTAGCAGCCGGTCGTCTGCCACTCGTCACCGATGTCTTCCGGGTGCTCGAAGGGAAGACCGTCCTGGGTGGCCGCGATGGCGGCGCGCTCGCCGCTGCCCTGGGTGAGGATGGTGTGGCAGGCGGTGCAGTCGCGGGTCAGCGCGACGCCGCCCTCCGAGGCGTGGTTGCCGTCATGGCAGCGCATGCAGCCGGGACTGGTGAAGTGACCGATGTTGACCGGGTAAGCCGCCCAGGTCGCCTTCATCGCCGGGAAGATGTTCTGGCTGTAGGCGTTCTGGGTGGCGACGACGGCGCGGTCGATCTCCACCTGATACTTCGCGTAGTCCTCGGGGCGGTCCTTGCGATAGCCGTCGGTGATCCGGGTGGCGATCTCGCGCATCGCCTCGTCCTTGGTCGAGTACTCAGCGGCCATCGCCTCAACCGCCTTCGCCTTGATGCCGGGAATCGCGGCGTCGATCTCGCGCCTGAGCATCGCTTCGTTGATCGCGACCTCCGGCGAGCGGAAAATGTGGCTCGGCCGGTTGTGGCAGTCCATGCAGTCCATGACGCGCGGCTTTGCCGCCGCGACCTCGGCGTCGGTGATCGCATTCTCTGAGTCCTTGTAGACGGTGACGCGGCCGGTCTTGCGGTCGGTTACGCGAATCCACGGGATCTCCTGGCGCTCTTCGTCGCGCGCGATGTACTCCACCTGGACGCCGATGTTCATGTGCCAGTGGATGCCGGCGCTCTGGCCGGTCGCGGGGTCGCCGCCGCCGACCTTGATCAGCATGTTGACCGGCCAGTGGGTGTTCGCGTCGTCGTACATGTAGTGGTTGAACTGGCGGGTCACGGCGCCGTAGATGTGCTCGGGCCAGTGGCACTGTTCACAGGTATCCTGCGCCGGGCGCAGGCTGCGCACCGGAGTCGGAATCGGGCGCGGGTACTTGTTGGCCGCCACGGAGTAGATCTGGTAGGCGCCCGAGAGCTTCGACTTGACGAACCAGCCGGCACCCTCGCCGACGTGGCACTGCGCGCAGGCGACGCGGGCGTGCGGACTGTTCTGATAGGTCGTGTACTCGGGCTCCATCACCTCGTGGCAGGTGACACCGCAGAACTCGACCGATTCGCTGTGATGGTAGGCGCCGTAGCTGCCCATGGCGGAGAGAACGAGGAAGACCAGGGTGCTGATGGAGAAGATCAGCACGGCGTGGCGGTGCTTGGCGTTGTTCAGGTCGAGAACCGGGAAGCGGGCCGCCTGTGGGGCGCCCTCGCGCTTCCAGAGGCGGGCGGTTCTCCACATCCCGAGAGGCACCAGGAGGAGTCCGGCGATCATGATCCCGGGCAGGACCATGTAGAGGAAGATGCCGAAGTACGGGTTCGATCCCGTCTCGATGAACAGGCTGGCGGCGAGCAGCAGCACGAGGGTGAGCGCCGAGATCAGCGCCAGGGCCATGCCGAGGGCGCTGATCCAGTTGTAGGCCAGCCGGGGAATCTTGATTTTGGTCATGGTCTCTCCTTCACAAGCATAGACGTAGCCGCTGTCGGAACGGAATTCGCCGTTCCGGTCGGGTCGGGAGTGCGCAGGCTACCGGGATCGCTGTAGGCTCGCCCCGCCTGAAAGGGCGAGGCGATGCGAGCGACCACCGGGAAAGAGCCGTCATCGCCCCCTGCCGCTGCCGCTGCCGCCGGCGACGTCGGCGAGCGGGCTTCGGAGCTGCCGCATGTCGTCGTCCTGGGTGGGGGCTTCGGCGGAATCGCGACCGCCAGAGCCCTGGCCGGGGCGCCGGTCCGCATCACCCTCGTCGACCGCAAGAACCACCACCTCTTCCAGCCGCTGCTCTACCAGGTGGCGACCGCCGGACTCGCTCCGGGCGATATCGCAGGGTCGATCCGCCAGATCTTCCGGCGACAGAAGAACGTCACCGTCGCGATGGCCGAGGTCCAGGGGGTGGACCCGGACCGCCGCGAAGTGCGGATCGAGGTGCCGGGGCGCGGCGAGGTCCGCCTCGAGTACGACTTCCTGGTCGTCGCCACCGGGGTCGGCCCGAGCTACTTCGGCCGCGACGAGTTCGCTCCTTTCGCTCCCGGCCTGAAGACCATCGAAGATGCCACGGCGGTTCGCGGCGCTTTGCTCGGCGCCTTCGAGCGCGCCGAGCTTCAGGCCGCTCCTGCCCAACGCGCCGATCTCCTGACTTTCGTTCTGGTCGGCGCCGGACCGACCGGCGTCGAGATGGCGGGCGCCCTCGCGGAGCTGGCTCGGGCCACGCTGGTCGAGGACTTTCGCCGCATCGACCCCAGCCGATCCCGCATCGTGCTCGTCGAGGCCGGGCCACGTATTCTGCCGACCTTTCACCCAAGTCTGGCGGCGAAAGTCCACCGCCGGCTCGAGCGCATGGGGGTCGAAGTCCGCTGTGGACAGCCGGTCGAGCTTGTCGACGCACGGGGTGTGGAGATCGGTGGAGAGCGCATCGACGCCGGCGTGGTGCTTTGGACCGCGGGTGTCAGGCCCTCCCCTGCCGCCGCCTGGTTGGGCGCGGCCGCTGACCGCGCGGGGCGGGTCCGGGTCGAGGGCGACCTCTCCCTGCCCGGACGCGCCGAGGTTTTCGTTGTCGGCGACGTGGCCGCCCAAGAGCAGGAAGGCCGTCCACTCCCTGGAGTCGCCCAGGTCGCCATTCAGGGTGGAAGGCACGTCGGCAGGACGATCGCGGCGCGCGTGGCCGGACGAGCGGCTCCAGGTCCGTTCCGATATTTCAACAAGGGCGACATGGCGGTCGTCGGCAGGAACTTCGCCATCCTCGAACGCGGGAACCTGCGCGTCGCCGGTCTCTTCGCCTGGCTGGCCTGGATTTTCATCCACGTGGTCTCGCTGGCGCTGTTCAACCATCGCCTGATCGTGTTCACCCAGTGGATCTGGTCCTACTTCACCTTCGAACGCGGTTCGCGGCTGATCACCGTGGCGCCCGCGGCGACGCCGCCTCATCCGCCAGCAACGTCTGCTTCCGCTTCACCCCCCAAGCGATAGCCGGTGAGCGCGCCGCGAGCCAGCGTTCGCTTCGCGCTCCTTCGTCGGGCTCGCTGCGGTGGTCGCGTGCTAGCCTTTGCAGGCCAATGAAAACGGTTCGAATTGCCAATGGGCAGGGGTTCTGGGGAGACAGTGTCGACGCGCCGCTCCACCTGATCGAGGGTGGGCCGATCGACTACCTCGGCATGGACTACCTCGCCGAAGTCACGCTCTCGATCATGATGCGGCAGAAGCTGAAGAATCCTGCTGCCGGCTACGCCACCGACTTCATCGATTTCATCCGCCGCGCCCTGCCGCAGCTGGTGCAGAAGCGGATCCGGGTGGTCACCAACGCTGGAGGCCTCAACCCGAAGGCTTGCCGGACAAAGATCTTCGAGGTTGCACGTGAGCTCGGCGTCTCGGGCTTCAAGGTCGGGGTCGTCGAGGGCGACGACCTGCTCGGCCGGCTTCCCGACCTGCTCGGGCGCGGTCACGAGCTGCGCAACATGGACTCGGGCGCGCCGCTCGCTCCGCTGGTTTCCCAGGTCACCTCCGCCAACGCCTACATCGGTGCCCGTCCGGTCGCCGAGGCGTTGGACGGCGGGGCCCTCATCGTGCTCTGCGGCCGGGTCACCGACACCGCGCTGGCGCTCGGCCCCCTGGTGCACGAGTTCGGCTGGGCGGCGGACGATTGGGACCGGCTGGCGGCCGGGACGATCTGCGGGCACATCCTCGAGTGCGGCGCGCAGGCAACCGGCGGCAACTTCACCCGCTGGTGGGAGGTCCCCGAGCTGTGGAAGGTCGGCTACCCGATCGCCGAGGTCGAAGCCTCCGGCAGCTTCGTGGTGAGCAAGCATCCCGGCACCGGCGGGATGGTCACCGTCGACACCGTTTCTGAGCAGCTGGTGTACGAGATGGGCGATCCGAAGAGCTACATCACGCCCGACGTCACCGCCGACTTCACTTCGATCCGCCTGGCGCAGGAGGGGGTCGATCGCGTCCGCGTCTCCGGAATTGCCGGCCGGGCGAAGACGCCCTTTCTGAAGATCTCGGCTTCGTATCTCGACGGCTACAAGGCGGCCGGGCAGGTCACCGTCTCCGGCCCGCGCGCGATCGAGAAAGCCCGCCTGGCGGCAGAGATCGTCTGGAAGCGTCTCGAACGCGCCGGGGTGACCTTTGCGGAGAGCGACCGGGCGACCGAACTGCTTGGAGTCTCCGGCGTCCTGCCGGGCATCCTCGCGGCGCCGTCCGATCCGCCGGAGGTCGTGCTTCGACTCGCGGTGCGCGGCGCCGACCGTGCCAAGGTCGATCGCTTCGGCAAGGAGATCGCGCCGCTCGTCACCGCCGGGCCGCCGGGAGTCACAGGATTCGCCGGCGGCCGACCCAAGGCGCAGGAGGTCGTCGCCTACTGGCCGGCGCTCCTGGCGCGGGAGGAGATCGAACGCACCCTCGAGGTCTCGGTGGAGGCGATCTGATGTCCGCCACCGTGATCGTCGCGCTCTCCCGCATCGCCCACGCCCGCTCCGGGGACAAGGGCGATGCCTCCAATGTCGGCCTGGTGGCGCTCTCGCCGGCCTTCTACGAGGTCATCGTGCGCGAAGTGACCGTCGATCGCGTGCGTCGTCACTTCAGCGCCATCTGCCGCGGCGAGGTCGAGCGCTTCGAGGTGCCGAACCTCCTGGCGCTCAACTTCCTGCTCCACGACGCGTTGGGCGGCGGCGGCACGGCGAGTCTGCTGACCGACGCCCAGGGCAAGACCCACGGCCAGGGGATGCTCGAGATGGAGATCGAGGTCCCCGGAGAGCTGCTTTGAGTCTGCTCGAAGTCCGGCGCGCTGGCTCGAACGCCTATCTGCTTTTCGTCACCCTGAACGATCCGGGGCGGGCGAACGCCCTTTCGCCGGCGCTCGCCGCCGACCTCACGGCGCTCTACCGCCGCGACCTGCGCGCGGAGGGGGTGCGCGCGGTGCTGCTCGCGGGCGCCGGCAAGCACTTCTGCGCCGGCGCCGACCTCGAGCATCTGCAGTCGCTGCAGGCGGCCTCGGCGCTCGACAACCGGCTCGACTCCGCGCGCTTGCGCGACCTCTTCGAGGCGATCCTGCGGCAGGAGGCCCTGACCCTCGCCCTCGTCCAGGGTTCCTGCGTCGCCGGGGGCTGCGGTATCGCGACCGCCTGCGATTTCGTGGTCGCGGCGGACGATGCCCGCTTTCTCTATAGCGAAGTGCGCATCGGTTTCGTCGCCGCGATCGTCGCCACCTACCTGCCGATGCGGGTGCGCGGCAGCGACCTGCGCGAGCTCCTGCTCAATCCCGACTTCGTCTCCGCCGAGCGCGCGCTCGCGATCGGCCTGGCGAATCGCGTCGTGCCGAGAGCCAGGCTCGCAGCGGCCGGAGAAGAGCTCGCCGGCGAGATCCTCGGCAAGGCGAGCTCGGAGTCGATCGCGCGCACCAAGCGGCTGCTCCTCGAGCTGCCGGGGTTGCGCCTGGACGAGCGGCTCGGCGCGGCGGCGGCGGCGAACGCCGCGGCGCGCGCCACCGCCGACTGCCGGCGCGGTATCGCAACCTTCCTCACCGAGAAGAGGACTCCGGACTGGCGCGATATCCGATGATGAGCGCCATGAAAGGCGTCTCGAGGCGCGACGCTTGAAACTCATCCTGTTCGACATCGACGGCACGCTGGTCGACTGCGGCGGGCAACCGAAGCCCCTCTTCGGCGAGGCGCTCGAGGAGGTCTACGGCGCGAGCGGGGACCTCCCCGGATACGACTTCTCGGGCAAGACAGATCCGCGCATCGTCGTCGATCTGATGACGGCGGCGGGCGTGCCGGCGCCGGTGATCCACGAGCGCTTGCCCGATCTCCGGGATGCCTACCTTGGCCGCCTCGAGAAGCGCCTCGAACCGGAGCATGTGCGCATCCTGCCGGGCGTCGTCGAGCTTCTGACGACGCTCGCCGAGCGCGACGATCTCGTCCTCGGGTTGCTCACCGGCAACTGGGAGCGCGGCGCCCGGATCAAATTGGGGAGCGTCGGGTTGCGGCGTTTCTTCGCCTTCGGCAGCTTTGGCGATGGCCAGACCGACCGCCGCGACCTGCCGCCGGTCGCACTCGTCCGCGCTGCCGAGCACTGCGGGCGCGCCTTCAGCCCGGAGGAGACCTGGATCGTCGGCGACTCGCTGCTCGACGTCGACTGCGCCCGCGCCCACGCCATCCCCTGCCTCGCGGTCGCGACCGGCCGCACGGAGTACTCGGCGCTCGCCGCCGCCGGCGCGGAGCGCGTAATCTCCGACCTCACGCCGGTCGACGAGATCGTGGCGGCGCTGCTCGCGTGAGCACGGATGAAGCAGTGATGAATGGCGAGGTCGTCGCGGATCTGGCCGCGCTGCGCGAAGGCGCCGCCATCGTCGAACGCCCCGCCGATTTGCTCGAGATTTCGGGGCCCGACCGCCTGCGGCTGCTCCAGGGTCTGGTGACGACGGACGTGAAGGGCCTGCCCGCGGGAGGGACCGCGGGCGGATTCTTCACCACCGGACAAGGGAAGATCCTCGCCGACTTCCGACTGCTCGCGTTCCCTGACAGCTGTTGGTTGGTCCTTCCGGCCGGCACCGGTGACACCATCCGGACCCATCTCGAGAAATACAGGGTCGCCTCGCGGGTAGAGATCTCCCTGGTCGGCGATCGGCGCCTGTTCGAACTGCGCGGGCCGCGCGCCGGAGAGATCGCAGCTCCGGAGGTGTTGGCTGGCAACGGTTTCCAAGGGGTCTCGGCAGGCGCCGGCAGCGGAGCCGTTTTCCTCTTACTGAAAGCTTTTGAAGCAGAGGAATTCCACAGCTCCTTGATGCAAGGGACCCGTACGGTGCCGCTGCGGCGAGTGAGCGCCGCGGCGGTCGAGATCAAGCGGATCGAGGACGGAGAGCTCCTCTTCGGAGTCGATTTTTCGGGCGAGAACTTCCCCCAGGAGACTGGCCGTGAGGCGGACGTTTCCTATTCCAAGGGCTGTTATCTCGGCCAGGAAGTGGTGGCGCGCATTCACTACCGCGGCGGCGTGCAGCGCCAGCCGCGCGGTCTACGCTGCGACGCCGACAATCCACCGCCTGCAGGAGTCGAGCTTCTGCTCGATGGACGCAGCGTCGGCCGAGCGACGAGCGTCGCGCGGTCACCACGTTTCGGGGTGATCGGACTCGGATTGCTGCATCAGCGCGGCGCCGCGCCCGGCACGCGACTCGAAGTCGCCGGGGGCGGCATCGTCGAGGTGGTGGATTTGCCTTTTCGGGAAGGCTGAGTCCGCCGTCAGACGGCGAACGACGAGCCGCAGCCGCAGGTACCGGTGGCCTTCGGGTTGTTGAACTTGAACCCGGCGCCGCTCATGCCGAAGACGTAGTCGATCACCACGTCCTCGAGATAGCGCGCGCTCACCGGATCGACGAAGACGCGCAGGCCGTCGACCTCGAAGCTCTCGTCGGTCTCCCGGGCCTCCTGCTCGAAGTCGAGGGCGTACTGGAAGCCGCTGCAACCGCCGCCAGCGACCGCGACGCGCAGGCCGTACGACTCGTCCATCCCCTCCTGGGTGCGGGTGAGTTTGATCATCTCGACCGCCTTGGCGGTCAAGACGACGATGGGAGCGGCCGGCGCCGGCGTGCCGGCGGTGGAGGCAGCGGAGGCAGTGGAATCGGGCAAATCGGGCTGCGGGATCGGCTGGGTGTCGAGGCTCATTGGAGAGGCTCCTTTCAGGATCTTAACCGGGGAATGCCGCCAATTGTTCCAGCGGTGCGACTCCCGAAACCGGGATTCTAGTCCACCCGCTATCATCCGGGGGTGCTGCGCGCCCTGCTGTTCGATTTCAACGGCATCCTGGTCAACGACGAACCGCTGCATTTCAAGCTCTTCCGCCGCGTTCTGGGCGAGGAGGGCCTCGACCTCTCACAGGACGATTACTACGGTCGCTACCTCGGTTTCGACGACCGCGACTGCCTCGCCGCAGTTTTCGCCGCGCACGCGGCGCCCTGTCCACCGGAGCGCCTCGCCCGTCTGATCGCGCGCAAAGCCGCCTACTACCGGGAAGAGATCCGGCGGGACGGCTATCCGGTGTTCACCGGCGCCGCCGAACTGGTCCACGAAGCGGCGGCGGCCGGCCTGACCCTCGCCGTGGTCAGCGGCGCACTGCGGGAGGAGGTCGTCGGCGGATTGGAGCAGGCCGGCATCCTGGCGCTGTTCAAGCAGCTGGTGACGGCGGACGATGTCCAGCGCGGCAAGCCCGACCCGGAGGGCTACGCGCTCGCGCTTTCCGGCCTGAACGCCGAGCCACCGCTGCCGGCGCGGCTGATCCATCCCCACGAATGTGTGGCGATCGAAGACAGCCCGGCCGGACTCGCGGCGGCGGCGGCTTGCGGCCTGCGCACTCTCGGCGTCGCGCAGACGTATGCCGCGAGCGCGCTCGCCGGGGCCGACGCCGTCATCGAGAAGCTCGATGGCTTCAGGCTGCGGGACCTCGAGGCCTGTCTTGCCGACCGTACGTCTGGCTAATTGATCGGTACGCGGGCGGCGAAGCCCTCGTCGTAGCCGTGGAAGTGCGCCAGGCTCGGCTCCGGATGGCGCCAGCAGTAGTAGCCGTCGCCGCAGTCCCAATCCACCAGCCAGAGCCCCTTGACCTCGAGGCCGAGGGCCTCGACCTCGCGGGTCCACTGCTCGACGATCGCCTGGTGGGAGCTCTCGAGCTCCTCGCGCTGCGGGGAGCCGGCCTCCGTGCCCTCGAGCTCGCGGGTGAGCGCCGCGACCTGCTGGACGGCGTCCGCGGTCAGGTCGCGCACGACCGGGAAGAGCGACAGGGCCTCCTCGTAGCTGAAGTGCCTCGGAGTCTTGAGTTTCACCGCCATGACCCGACTCTAACATCGCGCCATCGTTGCTCCGGCCGTCCGCGCTCGATATGGTCGCGCCCATGGATGGCGGCAACGGTCGGATCGAGGTGATCGCCGGGGGGATGTTCTCCGGCAAGAGTGAAGAGCTGGTGCGACGCTTGCGCCGGGCGTCCATCGCCCGCCAGAAGGTCCAGGTGTTCAAGCCCGTCACCGATGTCCGGCACGACCCCGACCGGCTTGTCACTCGCGATCTGCGAGAGCTCGCGGCAGTCTCGGTCAGGACCTCGAGGGACTTGCAGCTGGCGCTCGAGGTCGGCGTGCAGGTGGTGGGCGTCGACGAGGCGCAGTTCTTCGACGACGGGCTCGTGGACCTCGCCACCGAGCTCGCCGACGGCGGGGTCCGGGTGATCGTCGCCGGACTCGATCAAGACTTCTCGCGCCAGCCCTTCGGGCCGATGCCGAAGCTCATGGCGCTCGCCGAGATGGTCGACAAGATGCACGCCGTCTGCGTGCGCTGCGGCGGGCCGGCGCACTACAGCCAGCGGATCGCCGGCGGCGCCGAACAGGTCCAGGTCGGCGACACCGACGCCTACGAAGCCCGCTGCCGCAGCTGCTACGAGCTCTTTCTCGCCTGAAGCTGCGCCAACGCCAGGGCGAGGGCCGCTACCAGCGGCCCAGGTCGCCGCCTTCGAAACCGTCGGCGAAGACCTCGGGCCGCCACTCGTCCGCGCCAACGTCGAAGGGGCCCAGGATGTCGATGAATGTCGGGTCGTCGTGGCCACGCGGCTGGCCCTCGATGTCGGTGGCGAAGGGAACCCACTGTGAGGTGTCGCAGAAGTCCTGGGCTTCCGAGTAGCGGAAGATGGAGTAGTCCTCTGGAGTCGTCAGGCGGAAGATCAGCGCAGGATTCGTCACCACCACGACCGCCTGGGCGCTTGGCGGGAGCGAGGCGGTTTCCCGCGTAATGACGCAATGCACCTGGGTCGCGGGCGGCGGCGGCAGGACGAAGGTGTGCGGCGCCTGGACGACGCTCGAAAGGAGGCTCAGCGAAGCGGCATTGGCGTTTTCGAAGACCGCCATGCCCGGAGCAGCAGTCGCTTCGACGATGGTCGAGAAGGCCACTGTGAGCGAGGCCAGGTTGCCGGCGAGGATCTGCGGCGACTCGACGCCGGCAAAGCTGTTCGGATCGTTGTTGTAGATCTCGCATCCTTCGACGACGAGCAGCGCTCCCGCGCCATAGGCCGCCAGCGCCGCGCCCGAGGAGTCGGTCAACGTGTAGTTCTCGCTCAGGGTCGTGCGGCGGATCCAGGTCTGGCCACCGGCGCCGACGAAGACCCCGCCGCCCGCGCCCGTCCAGGATCGGTTGCGGACGATCTGCGAGCAGCCGCGACCGAGAGAGCAGGAGCTCGGGTCGAGCTCGACTTCGACGATCGCGCCTGCTTCGACATAGAGAGCGCCGCCGAATCCGTCCGCTCCGTTGTCGAAGATGTGGGCGTTCCTGAAATACCCCTGGGTGCCGGCGTCGGCGAAGAACGCGGCGCCGCCACGCCCGCCGTCCGCGGCGTAGTTGCTCGCCAGGATCGCGGGCATCGTGGGCTCGTTGCCGGTGGCGACAACGTACGACCCGCCGACGGCGGCGATGCCGCCACCATCGCCGTGCAAGGCACCGTTCTCGGCGATCTCGGAAACATCGGGGATGTCCCCGGCGGCGCTATTGTAGGTATGCCAGTGCAGGCTGCAGTCGTCGAGGTAGAGCCCGCCGCCGGATTGAAAGGCCGTGTTCTGGGTGATGAACGATCCGTATTGGAGAGTCACTGTGCCGCCAGCCGAGCAATAGACTCCGCCGCCGTTGCCAAGAGTGGCCTCTCCGAGGGCGATCCGCGACCCGGACTCCACGGTGAGGAAAGTGTCGGGGCCGCTCATCCAGACGTTGCCCCCGTCGGCGGCTTGGCCGCCGAGGAGAGTCGCCGCAGTGAGCTGCGCCCGGCCTTGCTCCTCGAGGCGGATCGCGCGACCAGCGCTGGGACCCATGTCGATCCGGACGTTGCGCAGCCTGAGATTCACCGGGCTCGTGCCGTGGATCCAGAAGGCGTCGTGGGCGCCTGGGACGCTGATGATCGTCGGCGAACCGCCACTGGCGTCGCCGCAGAAGCCATACCCTCCTTCGAGGTACAGGGAGTCGTCCGTGATTTCGATCAGGCCGCCCAGCGGGGGCGGGCCCGAGGCGACCTTGATGAAGTCGGGGCTCGTTCCGTTGGCGAGCGCGGCCGCGAAAGCCGCGTCGAGCGTCGCATGAGTGCAGCCCGCGCCGCTTCCGACCCAGTAGGTCGCAGCGACCGCCGGCTGTCCGAGGAGGACGCCGAGGAGAGCACCGAAGGCGACTATGGACCGGCGCATGGCGGTGGGAGTGCGGGATCTGCGAATCGAGGTCGATTGCCGGCTCATGGAGGCCCTCCACCTTTGTTCCACGTCGTTTCCGGGCCCGTCCTGCCATAGGCGGAGCGGGATCTCTCCTCGCCCCCTGTCCGGTATGCTGTGCTCTCTTGAGACTCGAGCCAGGCGCCATCACGGTTGCCCTCGGCCGGCTTCGCGGCGGCGAAGCGGCGGCGTTGGATGATCTCGTGGAGCTCCTCTACCGGGACCTGCGCCTCGCCGCCCACCGGCAGCGCGGGAAGATAGGGCGCTCGGCCGGCTTCGACACCACGGCGCTGGTCAGCGAGGCCTACATCCGGCTGGCCAAGGCTGAGGCTCTGCCGCTCGCCGACCGCGAGCACTTCCTGGCGGTCGCCAGCCGCGCCATGCGCCAGGTGCTGATCGACGAGCTCCGCCGGCGCCACCGGCAGCGTCGCGGCGGGGTGATGGAACCGGTGACGCTCGGGGCGGCCGAAGACGTGGCGGTGGTCGGAACGTCTCCAGAAGCCCTGCTCGACTTGGACGACGCTCTGGTCGAGCTCGAAGAGATCGCACCGCGGCTGGTGCGGGTCCTCGAATGCCGGGTCTTCGGCGGCATGAGCGAGGAGGAGATCGGCGCCGCCCTCGGCGTCTCCTGGCGCACCGTTCACCGCGACTGGGTGAAGGTCCGCGGCTGGCTCGCCCTCAAGCTCTCGCCGCAGGCGATCTGAAACTCTAGTTGGCTGCGAATCCGCCCGGACCCTCGAGCTTGGCGAGCGCCGCGGCGACCATCTTGGGGTCGTCGGGGTCGGCGGCGGGTTCGCTCTCGAGGAGCTTCAGGAGCTCGGCGAGCCGGCGGCGTGCCTCGGGTCGGCGCCCGAGGCGGTCAAGGGCGTCGGCTGCGGCGAGCGCGACGTCGACCCGGCGGGAGTTCGTCGGCGGGTTCTCCTGCGCGAGCAGTCGCTCCGCCGCGTCGAGCTTTCCCAGGGCTGCATCCGCGCGGCCGCGGTCGAGGTCGTGGGTCGCGAGGAGCAGCAGGGTCTCGCCCTCGAGGTTGTGGTCGTCAGGATAGAGCGTCCTGCGGGAGGCCGCGAGCTTGTCGAGAAAGGCCTCCGTCGCGCCCGGCTCGCCGTGCTCGTCGAGCAGGCGGTGCGCGCGGCGGGCAAACCCGGAGGCGAGCCAGCTGTCGGGGTTCTCGAACGCCTCGAGCATCACCGCGATCGCCCGCACGGGATCGCCGGAGAGTTCATAGGCGAGCGCCAGGGTGGAGAGTGCGTCGGGCCACTTCCGGGCGGTGGCGGCGACAGCGCGTTCGGCGAGCGCGACCGCCAGCGCCGGCTCGCGCTGCTGCGCAGGTTCGCAGGAGACGGCGAAGTAGGCGAGGTCGGAGGTCAGGATCGGGTCGAGCTCGGGTTCGGCGAGGGCCTGGTGCGCGAGATTCAGAATGAGCCGATTCCCCGCGCCCACCGCCGCCTCGTCCCCGCGCCGGCGGGCAAAGGAGATCTGATTACGCAGGGTCCGGAGGGTCACCGAATGAAGGTCGCCATAGGCGGCGCGAAAGGTCTTCAAGGAGCGGGCGTAGAGCTCCGCCGCGCGGTCGAACTCGCCGCGCGACGAGAGCAGGATGGCGAAGAGCTCCTCGGCGCGCGCCGTGGTCGGATGGGTCGCTCCGAGCGCCGCCGTCGAGAGACGCAGCAGCTCCTCTCCCTGCGCCTCGGCAGCGGCGAACTCGCGCAGGTCCCACAGGATGAAGGCCAGGGTGAGGCGCGAGTTGAGAGTCGCGGGATGGGTCGGGGAGAGCACGCGGTCACCGAGCGCGATCGCCTGCTCGGCGGCGGCCCTCCCCTCCGGGCGCCGCCGGAGGCGGCGCAGCGTCTGCGCCCAGCTGTCGAGGGCGCGCACCCGATCGGGATGGTCCACTCCCAGGAGGGCCCCGGTCTCCTCAAGCAGACGGCGCGCCACCGGCTCCGTCTCGATGTCCTTGCGCTGCAGGGTGAGGTTGGCGACGAGCAGCGCGAGGGCCTCCAGGCGCGCGCGTCCGGCGCCCGGGACCGAGCCCAGTCCCGCTTCGGCCTCGCGCAGCAGAGACTCCGCGGCGGCGTAGTTGCCCAGGCGCTGGACGGCGAGACCGAGGTAGGCGTGGGCGAGCCAGCGGCTCTCGCTCGCCGGGGCGCCTGCCGCGAGCTCGCGGTCCAGCTTCTCTGCCAAATCGGCTGCGGCGGCGTTCTGCGCCCGGGCGAGGAAGAGCTTGAGCGCGCGCATGTCTCCCGAGCGGAAGGCCTCGGCCGAGAGGCGGAGACTCTGCGTGAGCTCGCGTTCGCGGTCGATCTGCTCGCGGGCGAGGTCGAGCTCGCCGAGGCGGAGAAACGCTTCTCCCAGAACTCCGCGGACATGGTGCTCGACCTCCGGCTGGGTGGCGAGAGCGCTGGCTGCCCGGCGGGCGGCGAGCGCCAGCGCCTCCTGCACGAGAGGTTTTCTGCCGCGCGCTTCCTCCGGCGTCGCCGCGAGCAGCAGGTCGTCGACGAGAAAGCCCTGGATCGCGCGCGAGCGCTCTTCCGAGGCGCGCGCGCGATCGCGCTGGGAGAGCGCGATGAGCAGGCCGGTTGCCAGGCCGACGAAGGCGAGGGTCGCCGCCGCGAGGGCGAGGCGATGCCGGGCGACGAACTTGCGCGCGCGATAGAGCCGCGCGCCGGCGAGCGCCTCGACCGGAAAGCCGGCGAGCGAGCGGCGAATGTCGTCGGCGAGCGCGGTGACCGAGGGGTAGCGCTCCTCCGGGCGTTTGCGCAGCGCCTTGAGGCAGATCTCGTCCAGGTCCCGCGCCTCGGTGCGCGAGCGCGAGTCGCGCGCGATCTGGCTCGGGCGCTCGGGCTGGCGCTCGACGATCTCGCGGGCGAGCGAGAGTGCGCTCGTCGTCTGGGCCCCGAACGGGCGCTCCCCGGTGAGCAGCTCGAACAGGAGGAGCCCCAGAGCATGAACGTCCGTGGCGGTGGTCGCTGGCTTCCCCTCGACCTGCTCCGGTGCGGCGTAGCGCGGGGTCAACAGGCGGTCGACGCTGCGCGTCAGGCCGAGATCGTCCTCCTCGAGGAGCTTGGCGATGCCGAAATCGAGCAGCTTCACTTCGCCGTCGCGGGTGACGAGGACGTTCGTCGGCTTGAGGTCGCGGTGGACCACCAGGCGCGCATGCGCATAGGCGACCGCTTCGCACATCTTGAGGAAGATGGCGAGCCTGGCCGGGAGAGTGCGGCCGGCCGCCGCGCAATAGCGGTCGAACGGCAGCCCCTCGACATACTCGAGCGCGAGATAGGGGGTGCCGTCCTCGGCGACGCCGCCGTCGATCAGCCGCGCGATGTTCGGATGCTCGAGCCGCGCCAGAATCTGGCGCTCGCGTTCGAGCCGCTGCCCGAGCTCGCGCGTCCGCACCGCTGCCGGCAGCAGCTTGACCGCGACGCGCTGCTCGAAGGCGCCGTCGGCGCGCTCGGCGAGAAAGACCTCGCCCATCCCGCCGGCGCCGATCGAGTGCAGCAACCGCCAGGGGCCGCAGCGCTCGGCGGTTCGCGCATCTTCCAGTGACCCCAGCGGGCCGGGCGGCCCTTCGAGCGCCGCCGCCACCTGCCGGCGAAGGTTCGCCGCCGGTTCCGGCTCATCGGCGAGCGCCGCGAGGGCCGCCGCCAGGAGCTCCGGGTCGTCGTCGGTGGATTGGCGCAGGAATGCGCTGCGCGCACTCTCGGGCAGGTCGAGGGCTTCGTCCAGCAGGCGGGACAGGCGCTCGAAGCGCGCGTTCGCGGCGCGTTTCGCGTCGTCGTCGGCCATCTAGGCGTGCTCCCGCGCCGGATCTCGCGCCACTGCATGAAAGTGCAACACGTAGGCCGCGAGGAGCGCCGGCGCGAGCGCCGGCGGCAGGGTGGCGAAGATCTGCAAGGCGAGGCCGCGATCGTCGATGCCGGTGGCGCCTTCGGCGAAAGTGAGCGCCGCGACGGCGAGGGCGATTCCCGCCAACTCCCAACGCCGCCAACGTCGGTCCGGCTCGCTCGCGGCGCGCAGTCGCGCCAGGGCGAGACCGATCGCCATCGCCTGCAACGGCACGGTCAGCACCAGGGTGTGATTCCACACCAGCGGGGTCACCATGACGCAGCCGGCGAGGGCGACGGCGAGTAGCCGCTCCCGGTCGGTGACCCGTGCGCGCGCCACCGCAGCGACCCCGGCGAGCAGGAGCAGCGACAGTGTCGAGGCGCCTCCACGAGCGTCGGCCAACGCCAGAAACCGGTGTAGCGACACCGTGCGCTCCAACACCCAGGTGTGGGACCCATGGCGCAGGAAGGCGCCGAGCTCGGGATCGGCGAGGAGCGGCAGGGCCGCTGCGACGACGGCGACGGCGACCGCGAGTTGGTGCCGGTGTCCGCCTTTTTCCGGCCGATGGAAGAAGAGCGCCGGCAGGGCCGCGAGCGCCAGCGGCTTGATGAGCAGGCTCGCGCCGAGCAGCAGGCCGCTCGCGACGGGGGTGCGTTCCCAGGCGAGGAGAGCCAGCACGATCAGACCACCCACGGCGAAGGAGAGGTTGCCGAACTCGATCCCCTGCCGAACGCCGGGGGCGAGCATGGCGAAGAGCAGCGCCAGGCCGAGGCGCTGCCACGGTCTTCGGGCGAGCCAGCCAGTGGCGCACCAGAGCAGGACCGCCAGCCCGGCGAGCGACGCGCAGCGCAGCGGCAGGAAGGGGGAGGCGAGCGGAAGTTGGCGCAGGACCGCGCCGAGCCGCATGAGCGAGGGGGGATAGACGTAGCCGCCGTCGAGATAGGGCGAGCGGCCGGCGGCCTGCTGGAGAAAGGCCGCCTCCTGCGCCAGCTCGTCCCCGAGCGGGTCGACGCTGGTCACCGCCGGATAGAAACGCAGGGCGCTGGCGGCGAAGATCACTGCGACGGCGAGCGCCTGCTGCCACCACGCGAGACGCTGCCGAGCCGCGGGGATCACGGCGGCCGCGCTCTAGCTGCGGACGGGAATCGGCAGCGGGCGTCCGTCCTGTCCGACATGGACGAAGACCATCTCGGCCTCGGTGACCTTGGCCTTCGGGCCGCCCGGCTGGCCGCGCTCGGCCTCGACCGTGACCTCCACGGTGACCGAGGTCCTTCCGGTCCGCTTCGTGCGGGTGAAGAAGCTCACCAGATCGCCGACGAAGACAGGGGCATGAAAGACCACCTCGCGCATCGCCACGGTGACGATTCTTCCGGGAACCGTGCGGTGGGCTTCGACAGCGCCGGCCTGGTCGATGTAGGAGAGGATCACGCCGCCGAAAATGGTCCCGAGGGCATTGGTGTCCTTCGGCATCATGATCACGCGGATGGCGGGCATGGCGTTGAATTCGCTGTCTTGCTGCATCGGATTCTCCGCCCGAGGGCTGCGTGCCGTCCGCTTCGGGCTTTCCCCGGCATGTTATCTTAGAGATTCCTTCCGGACCCGCGATGGCAAGCGATCCAACCACCTCGATGCCTTTCCGCACCAGCGACGATCTGGCGCTCGTTCAACGCGTCCTCGACCGCCGCCAGGAGGCCCTGGCCGAGCTCTACGATCGCTACGCACCCCTGCTGCTGGCGGTGACGCGCCGCATTCTGGCGACGCCCGCCGAGGCCGAGGAGGCACTGCGGGAGACCTTCCTCCAGGTCTGGAACCAGGCCGAACGCTACGACTCCGGACGCTCGTCGGTCTCTACCTGGCTGGTGCTCGTCGCCCGCGAGCGAGCGCTCGAGCGGCTGCGCCAGCGGCGGTTGCGCGAGCGCCCCGCCGCCGCGGCGGTTTCCGAGGGGGGTGTCGAGACCCTGCCTGGCGTCTACGTCGAGAGCGCGGCGGTCAAGGAGCGCCGGCAGCGCGTGCAGCGGGCGCTCGCCGGAATCTCAGCGGAACACAAGGAGGTTCTCGAGCTGGCCTTCTACGACGGCCTGTCGCTGACCGAAATCGCCGAGCGCCACAGCGCGCCGCTGGCGACCGTGAAGAGCCGGGCGCTGCACGCGATGAAACAGCTGCGGCGGAATCTCCGCGCCGAGATCCGGGAGCTCATGTGAACGACGAGCTCGAGCAGGAGGGCCTCTCGGCGCTCGCCGTGCTGGAGGACTTCGCCCACGGCGCCGGGCAGGAAGACACCGCGCCCGTCGACCCGCCGCCCGCCGACGAAGCCGCCGAGGTCCTGCGCCGCCTCTACGTCGAGGGTCTGGGGCTCCTCGCTTACGACCTGCTGCCGGCCCAGCCGCAGCCGGGGACGCGCGTGAACCTGCTCTCTCATCTGATCGGCGACGAGACCCAGGAGATCTCGCCGCTGATGATCCCCGCCCCCCACCCTGCGGCGGCCAAGGCGGCTCACGAAGATCGCGAGACGCCGAAGGCCGCGGCGGAACAGGCGTTGGAGGACCAGCGGGTGCCGATCTTCGATCCCGCGACCGGTGCCCCTGCGGCGGTACGCACGGCGGACAGAACGGTGTTCACGCATCGCGAGAGCGTCGCGCGTCGTTCGCAGCCGCGGAGCCGCTGGCCGGTGGTGCTGGCCACGATCTTCGCGCTCGCTGCCGCCGCTCTGGGAGTTTGGGTGGCGATGCTGCTGTCGGAGGTGGCCTACCGCGATGCGCAGATTCGCGGGCTCGGTGCCCGGCTGAGCGAGGTCGACCGCCTGGCGGGGGAGCTCGCAGACGCCAAGGCCGAGTTGGCGCGCTTCGAGCAGCGCCACTCCTTCGCGACCGCCGCCGCGACGACGGTCTATGTCCTGCGCCCTCCAGCCGCGGGGAGTCAGCAGCCGCTCGCCCGTGGGCACCTCTTCCTCGCCCCCGACCGCCGGCATTGGCAACTCGAGGTGCAGGGCCTCAAGCCCGAGCCCGAGGCCCAGGACTATCAGCTCTGGTTCATCGTCGACGGCCTGCCGCTCTCAGGCGGCGTGTTCGACGCCAAGCTCGGCAAGTCCGCTCTTCTCGACGACAGCGCGATGCCGGCCGCCACGACCGCCATCGCGGTCACCCTCGAACGCAAGGGCGGAACGGCGAGTCCGACTTCGCCGATTCTGCTTACCGCCGAAGGCACCGTCCAGCTCTAGCCCGCATTTCTCGGCCATCTCCTGCCGCAATCGGGCGGAGCCCGGCTGTGAAAGTCCTCACTTCGCTCGCGGCCGGTCCGGGGGAGGATCCGGATGCACTCCCGGAGGATCTCGTTTGTCCCGTCCATTCACGCGCAGCTGGATTCGTCGCACACTCGGGGTGGCGGTGCTGCTGCCGGCGCTGGCCTCGTCGCCGCTGCTTGCCCAGGATCTCTGGGTCTACGACAACGCTCTCGTCGGCGGCTTCGAGGACTGGAGCTGGGCGACGCGCAATCTCGCGGCGACGGGCGACGTGCATTCGGCGCCCAACGCGATCAGTTGGGAAGCCGACAACTGGCAGGGTCTCTTCCTCCACAACAACGGCGGCTTCGACTGCGCCGACTATCTCTCCCTGCGCCTGTGGGTGAAGGGGGTCGGCGGCGGCGGGCAGCAGATCGACCTGTCGATCCTGCTCGACAACAGCGCCCTCGCGACGGTCGATCTCGACGCCTATCTCCCGGCCGGGGGCATCTCGTCCTCCCAGTGGCGCGAAGCGGTGCTGCCGTTCGCGGCGCTCGGCCTCGCGAGCTGCAGCTTCAACGAGCTCGTTCTTCAGGCGGCGACTGCGGCCAACCAGCCGGAAGTGAGGGTCGACGACATCCGCTTCATTTTCGATCCCACGCCGCCGGCGGCGGTGTCCGTGGCGGTCGATCCGGCGCTCGACCGGCGCGCCATTTCCGATCTCGTCTACGGCGTGAACTTCGCGACGCCCGCCCAGCTCGCCGATGTCGGCTACACGCTCAATCGCTGGGGAGGCAACTCGACGACGCGCTTCAACTGGCAGCTCGACGTGCACAACAGCGCCTTCGACTGGTTCTACTTCAACTACGCCGCCGACAACGATCCGCAGCTGCTTCCGGCGGGTTCCGAGGCCGACCAGTTCATGCTCGCCTCGCGTGCCGCCGGCGCCGAGGTGGTGCTCACGCTGCCGACGATCGGCCGGGTCGCCGGCCCGGACCGCGAACGCCGCTGGGGCTACTCGCAGGATCTCTACGGTCCGCAGCTTCAGGATGAATGCAGCTACTTCCAGGTGCCGCCACCCTGGTGCAATGCGGACGCCGGCAACGGCCTCTGCACCCAGGCGGCGAATCCGCTGCACTGTGACGCCTCCGGGCACATCGTCGGCAACGATCCGAGCGACACGACGATTCCGGTCTCGCCGTCGTTCGTCGCCGACTGGGTGGCGTTCGCGGCGAGCCGCGTCGGAGGCTCGTCGCGCGGCGGCGTGCGCTACTTCGCGCTCGACAACGAGCCGATGCTGTGGAACTCGACGCACCGCGACATTCACCCCCAGCCGCCGACTTACGACGAGGTCTGGAGCCGGGGCCTGAGTGTCGCCGTCGCGGTCAAGGCGTTCGATCCGGCGGCGCAGATCCTCGGTCCCGATACCTGGGGGTGGTGCGATCTGTGGACCTCGGCCGCCGACGCCGCGAGCGGCGTCTCCTGTATCGACGGCCCCGATCGCCAGGCGCACGGCGGGCTGCCGTTCGTCGCCTGGTACCTCGCGCAAAGTTGCGCTCACTTGACGTCCACCGGGGTCCGGCCGATCGACTACCTCGACATCCACTACTACCCGCAGAGCGGCGAGGCGTTCGGCGGCGAGGCTTACGCCGCGACGCGACTGCAGTCGATCCGCGAGCTCTGGGATTCGTCCTATACGTCGGCCTCCTGGATCGGCGACGAGGTCTTCCTGATTCCGCGCCTGCGCGGCTGGATCGACACTTACTGCCCGGGGACCCGCCTCGCCTTGACGGAGTATGCGTGGGGGGACGACGCCGCACCGTCGGGTGCGCTCGCCCAGGCCGAGGTTCTGGCGATCCTCGGCCGCGAGGGGGTGGATCTCGCGACGCGCTGGGTCGTTCCGGCCGCGGGCTCGAAGACCGAGGAGGCGTTCCGGCTCTTCCTGAATTACGACGGCGCCGGCGCCAAGGCTCTGGGCGACCGTGTGCGCTCGGTCTCGTCGGATGCGGCAGAGGTCGGCGCCTTCGCGATCCGCGGCCACGCCGACGAGCTCTTCCTGTTGCTGTTCAACAAGGACAATGCGCCGCGCGAGGTCGAAGTCGCCATCCAGGCGCCCCTCGTCGGGAACTTCGCGCTCTATCGCTTCACCGCGACGACCGCGTTGGGGCCGGCCGGCAGTGCCGTCCCGGCCGCGGGAGTGCTCACGCTCACCCTCCCGGCGCGCTCCGCGACGCTCGCCCGCGGGCAACTGGCGTCGAACCTGATCTTCGCCGATCGCTTCGAGACCGCGACCGCCCTCGGCTGGTCGTCGATCCAGCGCTGAGCGGCGAGCGCAGCGGGCCGAGCCCGGGCTTACTCCTTGGCCTTCTTGCCCGCGTTGTAGAGCGGCTCGAGTCCCTTCTTCGACAGGCGCTCGGCGAACTCGTCGACCCACTTCACGAACTTCGAGTCGGTCGTTGAGAGGTTGGATCCGGAAACGACGCGGTGATGGATCGCGGCCACCAGCTCGCCGGACTTGACGTCGATGAACTTCATGTCGAAAGTGGTGTTGCCGGAGCCGGCGCCCATGCCGACCCAGAACTTCGCCGCGGCGCTGCCTTCCGTGCAGTCGACGATCCGCCCGACGACCTTGACGTCTCCCCCCGACTTCACGACGGTGACCGTGCCCGCGAGTCCGTTGCGGAAGGCCTCGGCGAAAATCTCCGGCATATCACCAGTGAGGTTCCCGGCCAGGCGCTTGTCCTTGGCGTCGCGCTCGCCGGCCTTCTCTCCCAGAAGCTGCGGCTCCATCCACGCCGCGAAATGGACCTTCTTGCCGGAGAGGGAGAAGCCGGGCTGCACCCAGAGGTAGTCGATCTCGTCGGCCTTGCGGAACTCCCGGTCGTCGCCGTACCAGGAGGTGTCGAGTTTGCCTTCATCGAGCATGCGGCCGGCACTCGCCGGGGCGAGGGAGACGACGGCGAGGGCGAGGGCGAGGCAGCAGACCTTCGGGATGGACATCATGGAGCTCCTTGTTCAGTAGAAATCGGCACAGGACAGGAAGTAGCCGCATTTTAGCCCGTCCGCTCTCATCGGGGCGGATGTTTCCCGGTCACCCGGCCGATATACTCGCATCCTCATGTCGCCCAGCGCCCTCGTCCTTG